>CACYMQ010000013.1 GCA_902775555.1 uncultured Lachnospiraceae bacterium
CGCAGGACGATAAATCGGGATATTGAGGATCTTTGCAAGGCAGGAATTCCCATAAGGACTGCGCAAGGTACCGGCGGTGGTATCAGTATTATGGATGGAGACCGTATGGACAGGACGATTCTGACATCAAAGGATATGCAGATGATACTTGCAGGGCTTCGGAGCCTGGACAGCGTAAGTGGAAGCAGTTACTATGGCCAACTGATGGAGAAGATCCAGACCGGATCATCAGAGTTTATCAGTGGCAGGGACTCTATGCTGATCGATCTATCCTCATGGTATAAAGGATCTCTTGCTCCAAAGATTGAGGTGATCCAGAGAGCAATAGAGAACAGACATCTTATACGGTTTGATTATTATGCACCGTCCGGAGAGAGCAATCGAAGGATAGAACCATATTATCTTGTTTTTCAGTGGTCAAGCTGGTATGTATGGGGCTGGTGCTTAGAGCGCAAAGATTATAGGCTGTTCAAGCTGAATCGTATGGATCGGGTTGCTGAAACTGATAAGGAATTTGCTTGTCGGAATGCACCTATGCCTGATCTGTCGAATGAGAAGATCTTTCCGGGCGGTATTAAAGTAAAAGCTCTATTTACACCAGATATGAAGTGGCGGCTGGTTGAAGAATTCGGACCGCATTGTTTTACTGAAAACGATGATGGAAGGCTGCTTTTCACGGCAGATTATACGGATATGGAAAACCTTGTGACATGGCTCATGACCTTTGGAGCAAAGGCGGAGGTATTAGAGCCTGCAGAAGCGCGGGAAATTATCCGCAGGAATGCTGAAGAAACATTAAAAATCTATGGAGGATTAGCATAATGAGATTAGATGGCTTTGGGCTGCTTGTTGAGGACATGGAAAAGATGATCCGTTTTTATAGAGATGTGCTTGGATTCGAAATTAAGGAAGAAGAGAACACGTCTAATGTTTATCTTGTGAAGGACGGAACGTTGTTTCTGCTTTATGGCAGGAAAGATTTTGAGAAGATGACAAACCGGCGATATGAGTATATCAAGGGACTGAACGGTCATTTTGAAATGGCATTGTATGTGGATACATTCGAAGAGGTGGATGAGGCATACAAGAAAGCCGTTGAAAATGGTGCGACATCTGTGCTTGAGCCGGAGCTTGAGCCCTGGGGACAGAGAACCTGCTATATCGCTGATCCGGAAGGAAACCTGATCGAGATCGGTTCCTGGAACAAGCCTTATGAAGAGAAAGATCTGACGGAGGGATAAAGTGTATGGCGTTCGATTATAAGAAGGAATACAATAAAAGTGAAGGGGTGATTGTATGGAGTACATCAGAGTAACAAAGGATAATCTGGAAAAGGAGCACATCTGCTGTGCCATTTCCAATAATAAGGATGTGCAGGTTTCTTCTAAGAAGGTCTGGCTGGCAGATAGATTTGATGAGGGGCTTGTTTTTCTCAAGAGCGTAGAGCGCGGAAAGTGCTTTGTTGAGTATATTCCGGCTGAGAATGCATGGGTTCCGATCATTGCTGATGGATATATGTATATTGACTGTCTGTGGGTGTCTGGCTCCTTCAAGGGGCATGGGTACTCAACGGAATTATTGGATTCCTGTATCGAAGATAGTAAAGAAAAGGGAAAGAAAGGGCTGTGTATACTGGCGGCGGCTAAGAAGAAGCCTTTCCTTGCTGATCCAAAGTTCCTGAAATATAAAGGATTTACTGTATGCGATGAAGCGGATAATGGAATCCAGTTGTGGTATTTGCCCTTTGGAAATGTGCAAAGCATCCTCACATAGAGGAACGAGGATATGTGCTGTATTACACCAGCCAATGTCCGTTCAATGCGAAGTATGTTCCGGTGCTAGAGCAGACTGCCAGAGAAAATGATATACCGTTCCATGCGGTCCATATCGCAAGAAGAGAAGAAGCACAGAACGCGCCGACTCCGATTACAAACTATGCACTGTTCCATGACGGAGAATATATTACGAATGAGCAGATGAACGATAAAAAGTTCCTGAAGCTTGTAAACGGATAGGCACCTCTTTTCATGCTGTCATCATTACTCACGGTAAAGCATCGACAGACTCGCTTTCTTGCTGTCGGCTTCGGATTCTTTTCCAATTTATGAATCCATAAAGATCATTAACAAGAAAACAGATGAAACAGATGACCATTGAAAGGTAAGAGGATTCTTCTATGGTTGCAAGTATCCAGAGTATGATCAAAACCACATCGTTCGCAGCATAAAGCAAGCCGCAATATGCGCTTCTGAACAGGGTAAGCGAAGCGGCCAGAGAGTAAATCAGTATTTGAGTTGGAGAAAAGGATGGAAGCACAGCTGCAGATATGATATAAATAAATCATAGTGGTAACAATTTGTAGGGAGATCAAGAGACAGAATATACCAAGGGACTTTCAAAATACCTATGCCAAACGCCTTACCGCTGTTTCTGTAAATTATAAAGTGATATGAATGCGAGGGTGAAGATATGGGTGATGAGGGAGGACACGCGGAATCGATCGTACAAATAAAGGAAAGACGATTTGAACTGGATGCAGTAAAGTTTTTTGCCATCTTTTTTATGGTGATGATCCATGTATATGAGTATTTGGGTCCCTACGATACGGATCATGTGATGCCGGATTCTGCATTCCGGAATATCATAGAATTTTTGGGAGGACCACTGGTAGCTCCGGTGCTGATGTTTTGTATGGGGATCGGTATGGTTTATACAAAACATAATGCTCCCGGTGATTTCATTCGGCGTGGGATCAAACTCATGATCATGGGATATGCGCTGAATTTCTTCAAGTTGACATTACCGCAGTTAATCGGAAAAATGATAGGAGTCGAGGATGATTTCGACATCATCGGAGGGTTCCTGCTTGTTGATATTCTCACCTTTGCCGGGGCAGCGTTTATCACGATCGGTTTGATGAGAAAGTTGCACTTATCCATATTTGCCATGTGCATGATCGCTTGCCTGCTGCAGGCTGTCGGTATTTGGGCCGTGAACTGGAACATAGAATCCGATGTCCTGCGGGGGGTGGCCGGTGTCCTGCTGCCGGTCGGGTTTTGGGCGGCATTTCCGCTTACCTTATGGCTGGTCTATCCTACATTTGGAATGGCGTTTGGAGAGTTCCTGAAGAAGACAGCTGATAAGAGGGAAATGTATAAGAAGCTGATGATCATTTCGGCTGTGCTATTTACTGCATGTACAGTCGGATTGGTTTATGTCGGATATGATCTCCGGCACTCCTATGTCGTATGCGATAACTTGTTCTATTTTCAGACCTTTATCAGCTCTATTTGGTCTTTTCCGCTGATCCTGCTTGCGATTTCCGCATGTTTCTTCCTGTTTGGTCCTCTGGAGAATACGAAGTTCGGAAGACTGGTGAGCTTTTCAGGTACCAACCTGAATACAATATTTATCGTTCAGTGGCTCTTAGTTTCCGCTGCTAAATCAACGGTAGAGGCAACGGAGACTAAGCTTGATCTTCATCCGTCAGTGATTGTTCTTCTTGGATTCATTTTTGTGGCTGCGGCGATTGGGATTACCGGGGGGATCAAAGCGATTTCTCTTCGTAGAAAAGGTTACCAATGAAAGATATGAAAAAATTTGCTGATAATATAGTGATGGAAAATGGAGATTCTATCGAGGATACCAGGTTGTTTCTCTTAACTTTGTTATGAAGGATGGCAGGATCATTGAGAGTATCGTGAATGACAACCCGGTTCAGGCAGATGCCCTTGAGGGATTGTAAGGGACCGGAATGGATCCATTACTGCCTCAAATGTTATGTGATGGGAGATTTATAAACATGAGAGTGATCAATTATTTCGATAGTGACAGACAGGACTATTGGCTGAGAGAAATCAGGAAGGGTGATTGGGGAGCAGCCGGGTTCTTGTACGAGCTGCTGAGCAAGGGAACCTTCCATGACACTGTGGGTGAAAGATCAAAGGTTCTGCTTCTTGTGGACGGTGATTATGGATGAGATAGAACGGTTGGCAACAAAGGATGGTGTGTCTGAAGTCTACATTTCGACAAATCATATCGGACTCTATGAGAAATACGGGTGCGAGTTTAAAGCAGAGATGAAAGACATGGAAGGAGAACGGTCCAGGGTATATGTTAAGAAGATTCTGACAGCATAAGGAGCGCCGAAAGGCGAGTATTATTAAATTTGATGTCACTCAGTGAAACTACTCGAGTAGGATGTGAGAAGGCAAGGAATTATGGAGAATTATGGAGAATTATGGAAGAAGGAGATTATCATGTTTCGAGATATGCGGCGCATAAAACAGAAGATAACACGGGAAGAGTGTATTCGGATACTGAAGGAACAGCCGAGGGGAGTTCTGTCCATGTTCGGTGAGGATGGGTATCCCTATGGGATTCCCCTGGATCATTGGTATTCGGAAGAGGATGATAAGGTCTATTTTCATTGTGCTAAGGTCGGTCATAAAATTGATGCCGTAAAGGTGTGCGACAAGGTGAGTTACTGCGTCATGGACGAGGGCTTCCGAAGGGAAGGAGAATGGGCACTGAATATACGCAGTGTTGTCATCTTTGGAAGGATCCGAATTTTGGAAGAGGATGAAAAGAAGAGGGAAATCTGTACGAGTCTTATTCGAAAGATGCATGATGATGAGGAATATCTCCGAAGAGAGATGACGAATGCATTTCCGAGAGTATGCTGTCTGGAGCTGACGATTGATCACATGACAGGAAAACTGGTTAATGAATCATAGAAACGGAAAAACCGAGGTATCTATCCTAAGTGCCTTAAGAAGGAATAGTAAAATCAAAGGATAATATCGAATCAGATTCGGGAGATGGTTTTTGATTAGTGCCTTGAGGTGTATATGAAGAAAAAAGCAGTCTTGATTTGATATGTACCCTCTTTACTGGACAACCAGTAAGGAGGGTACATATCACATCAGGGGGGCTTTTATTTTATGTGAGGAAGGCGACTGAAGATTTCTAACTGTTTCTATAGTATCTTGTACTTCTTCCATTTCCTTCGCGTTTCAATTCACCGGAAGCCGTGAGCTTGCGAAGGGCTCCTTCTATGGAGCTGATGCTTAGCGACGGGCATAACTCGCGTATATCCTGTTTGGTAAAACACCCGATTTTATTCATCGAAGCGCTCCGAACCATTTCCAGTGAGGAATGTTTTGTTTCCACAAGTGCAAAACGGTCATCAAAGTCCCTGTAGGCCGCAAGTATCGTTCCCAGCAGATATTTGATGAACGGAACCGGATCATCCTTTCCTTCATGCCAGTTTTCCTGCGAAGCATACAGAGCGCCTGAAAGAAGACCTAAAAGAAGATCTCCCTGCAAAGCTTTTCATGTGTTTTTTTGTAAATGATATAGCTGTTGATCACCGGCGTACTGAAATCGATGAGCGGGACCTGGCGAAGCCGTCCCTTCTCCTGATAATGTTCCGCCATATCCTTCGGAAGGAAGGTGTAGTTGTCCTGATCCATCAGAAAGGGAACAATCTTCATACAGTCATCGATCTCCAGCTCAAACTGATGATACTTCGGGAAAAGCTTCCGGATGTACTGTCCCACATCCTGAAGAGCGAAGTTGCACATCAGGTATCTTTCCGACAGAAGCTCAGCCTCGGTGATCCCATGGGGATATTTGCGGTTCCTGCTCCTGGTGACCAGGACCAGCTGATCCTGCTTATAGAGCTCACAGTGCAGAGAATTCTTTTTCAGCGGAAGATAGGTGAAGACTACATCCAGAAGGTCATTTCGGACCTGCTCCAGCAGATGATCCGTAAGACCGATGGATATCCTGAGATAATCCTTGGGATGTGTCCGTCTGTGCTTTTGGATCAACTCCGCCAGATGCCCCTCGTATATGGAGTCCGCACTGCCGATCCGAAGGTAGTGATCATACCTTTGCACCTCAGAGATCTCCGCCAGGGAATTCTCCGTAAGTTCCATCATTTTCTCCGCATAAACCCGGAACTGCTCGCCCTTTACGGTGAGCTCCACACTTCGGTTCGTCCGGGTGAACAGCGCAAATTTCAGCTCCTTTTCCAGTTCATTGATCCGGTTGGTCACCGTGGACTGGGCCACAAAAAGCTGGTCAGCTGCCCGGGTATAATTTCTGGTCTTCACCAGCACCAGGAATGTCCTGATCGATTCGGTATCCATGCCATCCCTCCTTATCATTCGAATTTCGAATAGATACGATTTATTATATTCATTTTACAAATAATACAATATATGCTAAAACCTGTAAAGTATCAACCCTTCCACGAGGAACCAAAGGAGGCACAGGATGAACGATATCATTTTAAGCAGAAAGACCTTTAAGCTTGAACAGGATCCCTATATCTATCAGCTGCAGGACGTAAAGGAGCCCGAGCTGTTCCGGGAAATGTTCCCCTATACGGAAACGCCGAAGATCGCATTTAATTACCGGCGTGTACCGGAAAATATGCCCGAAGATATCTTCATTACCGATACCACCTTCCGGGACGGACAGCAGTCCAGAACGCCCTATACCACGGAGCAGATGGTGCATATCTACGAACTGCTCCATAAGCTTGGTGGCCCGAAGGGCATGATCCGCCAGACGGAATTCTTCGTCTATTCCGAAAAGGACCGTAAAGCTCTGGAGAAATGTATGGAGCTCGGCTATGCATTTCCGGAGATCACCACCTGGATCCGGGCCAACAAGAAGGATTTCGAGCTGGTCCGTTCCATCGGGATCAAGGAAACCGGCATCCTGGTCAGCTGCTCCGATTATCATATCTTTCACAAAATGGGTCTTACCAGAAAGGAAGCTTTGGACAAGTACCTGGGCATCGTCAGGGAATGCATCGAAGCAGGCCTTCGACCCAGATGCCATTTTGAAGATATCACCCGGGCAGATTTCTACGGCTTCGTGGTCCCATTTGCCAACGCCCTGATGGAGCTCTCCCGGGAAAGTGGGATCCCCATCAAGATCCGGGCCTGCGATACCATGGGCTATGGCGTCCCTTACCCCGGCGCCGCCCTGCCGCGAAGCGTATCCGGCATAATCTACGGGCTGCAGCATTATTCCGATGTTCCTTCGGATATGATCGAATGGCACGGACATAATGATTTCTATAAAGGCGTTGTCAACGCCACCACCGCCTGGATGTACGGTGCCGGCGCCGTGAACTGTTCCCTTCTGGGGATCGGAGAGCGCACGGGAAATGTACCGCTGGAAGCCATGGTCTTCGAATATGCTTCTCTCCGCGGTCATCTGAATGGTATGGATACACAGGCCATCACGGAGATCGCCGAATATCTGCAGCAGGAAACCGGCTACGACATCCCGCCCATGACTCCCTTTGTAGGCGAGAATTTCAACCTTACCCGGGCCGGGATCCATGCGGACGGCATGATGAAGAATCCGGAGATCTACAACATCTTCGATACAGAGACCATCCTGAACCGTCCTCCCAAGGTATCCGTGAACAACGCCTCCGGACTGGCAGGCGTAGCCTACTGGGTGAACGAATACCGGAAAAGAAAGGGACTGGAGGAGCTCCCCAAGACCGATGAACTGATCCGGAAGATCTACGACTGGGTAACCGCCGAATATGACGCCGGCCGGATCACCATGATCAGTGACGCAGAGCTAAAAGATAAGTACACGGAATTATCCGAATGATCGAATATACCTTTGGAACGATTGGGTTATTTTTGTTGTTCTGAACGCAGTATATACAGGGGACAACAAAAGTACAACAACAGAAAATTGAGAACAATGAATGCGGATCGTGATCAGTCATGTTATAATAACTATGTTGTTGTTTCATAAGTAGATAGAATCAGATCAGAGGAGAAATACAATGAAAATGTTGAAGCAAAACAAAATGATCGTGGCCCTGATCCTCGGGCTTACGGGGGCCCTTTCCTTTTCGGGGACAGCGCTTGCCGATGAGCCATCCATAGAAGAGAAGGAGGTGACCGCCTGTATTTACGAGAAGGAAAAGACAGAGAATCTGACGGTCCTCTTTGATGATAACCTGCCGGGAATCCCTTACGTGAATGTAACGGATTATGTCTCGCATATCTTTAAGATCCCCTTTGAAGAAATCCCGAATGCTGACGGAACCTTCCGTGTGAAGAATAAAAGCGGGGATATCATCATTGATCCGGATAAAGATACCGTAACCTTCGAATCCTATACCCAACTTGTTTCGGAGGATAATATCAATCAGGAAACCTCTGAAGCCCTTGGAGGGATGCCCTTTATTAAGGAAACCGGTGTCTCATTTATCGGTGAAAATGCCGAGGTGACGCTTAACCTTGACGATTACGGAATTGATGCGAAGGTTTCGAATGACAGGATCTATCTGCCGCTTCCCACACTGTCAGATTTGTTCTGCGTTACCTACAATTCTGCGGAATATGTGGACGGAACCATCTATTTCCTGCATGTTCTGGATGACCAGACAAAGGATGGTTACTTTGACAAGAGCAGCATTTATAATGTGTTGGAGAGAGATCCTGAGGTTGCGGATTTTACCTATCGGGAACTCTGTTTCTCCATGGATCACTTCTATGGGAGACCATCCAAGGCCATGATCGCGACGAGTATAGGGGAAAAGGGGTTTGATCTTACACTGGATGAATACAGTGATGAAACAAGAAAGATCAAGAAACTGCTTCAGTCCACCAGCGCCGTGGATCATGTGATGGGTATTATCCTCCTGCAGCCGTTCTTTGAAGACGGAGGACATACGAATTTGACGTTCGAGATAATGTCCGAGCGTTTCAACAGCAACTATGGAGAAACCGAGTTTATGAAAGCCTGGCAGGAGAGAAGTCAGGATGCGCAGGACGAGGATATGAAGAAGATCAGCCTTATTCAGGGGAAGTCGATGCTTGACATGGGAAAGAGATCTTCTTTGAAAAAATCTCGAAAAGAGGCCTATGCAGGCTATGAAACCGTAAAGACCTGGCCAAAGGACATTTCTCTGATTCGCTATGGGGATATGGCGGTTTTCGTTTTTGATTCCTTTGCAGAGGAAGTGATGGAGCCTTTTAAATGGTCTCTGGATTATGCAAAGAAGCAGGGGCTTCACAATTTCGTGATCGATATCTCCGGAAACGGGGGAGGACATACCCTGGTATTGGAATACATACTTGCGATGATCACGAACGCAGAACGGAAGGATAACGTCTATCATCTGTATATGTCGAATACACTTACCGGAGATATGAGTCAGACAAATGAAATCCTGGATCTGAATCAGGATGGGGATTATAATCAGCTGGACAGGGAGGTTTCCTATGATTTTCACTATGCGATCATGACCTCGCAGTTCTCTTTTTCCTGTGGAAATCTGCTCCCGGTGTATGCGAAAGACAGTGGGATCATGATCCTTGGGGAGACCAGCGGCGGTGGTGCCTGTATGTTAAGTAAATACTATACGGCGGAAAACCATTATTATGCGATGTCAGGACCGAGAAAGTATATCTCAATAAAGAAAAAAGATGTGGATTCCGGTGCCGCGGTAGATGTATATCTGGCTCAGCCCGGTACCCTTCCGGTTGCTCCGGAAGTGGCCCGGACGATGAAGGATGCAGGGCTTGGAGACTGGCTGGATACGAAGGATTACAGTCAGCTGTATGATCTGGACCACGTGAACGAACTGATCCATACATTTTACGGCGATTACTCCAGTGAATGGGTGGACGGTAAATGGTACGACAAGACCGGCAAACGAACCTATGAAGGTATCGGCAAGTGGCATAAGAGCAGCAAGGGCTGGTGGTTCGGTGACAACCTCGGCTGGTATGCAAAGAATCAGTGGCAGAAGATTGACGGAAAGTGGTACTTCTTCGACAAGGAAGGTTACATGGAAACAAATGCGTATCGTCAGGGTTATTACCTCGCAAAGGATGGCGCCTGGGACGGTAAGGCCAAGGTGGCAGGCTGGAAGCAGGATGCCAAAGGCTGGTATTACTCCACGGGAAAAGGAAACTATCTGAAGAACTGCTGGAAGAAGATCAATGGCAATTGGTATTATTTCAAGGCAACCGGTTATATCGCTGTGAACGAATTTGTTCAAGGATGGTGGCTCAATAAAACCGGTGCCTGGAAGGATCCGGTTCGCTATAAATGGTACAGGTCCGGGAACAGGTGGTGGTACGGAGTCAAGTCCGGCTGGTATGCAAAGAGTAAATCCTACACCATCGACGGCAAGAAGTATACCTTCGACAAGAAGGGATACATAAAGTAATATTGGAACGACTGGGGACGGTTCTGGGACGATTGGGGACGGTTCTGGGACGCCCAGAACCGTCCCCAATCGTCCCACAGTATGATCAATCCGGATGTAAAAAGGATTACATAAGTGAATGTAAGAGGATAGAGAAATGAGTTTTGTTTTTGTGGCGCTTGGCGGAGCGATCGGAGCATCAGCGAGATATGCGATCAGCCTGATACCGGTAAAATCACAGTTTCCGATATTGACATTGATAACGAATATTCTTGGTGCAGTACTTATCGGATTTATAGTGGGAATAACCGACAAAAAAGCGGATGTATCACAAAATACCGTGCTTTTTTGGAAAACCGGTATTTGCGGAGGATTCACAACATTTTCAACCTTCTCACTTGAAGCCTGTAAATTGTTTGAAAATAAGGCTTACGCACTTGGAGGTTTGTATGTGGCATTGAGTGTTTGCTGCTGCATTTTCGGTATTTTATTAGGAAAGAAGCTGTCAACAGCTTTTGGGGTGTAGACTTATGAATCCGTGGAAGAAAATAGGTTTGTCTGATTATGAAAATCATATGAGCCTGGAAAGTGTACAACAACTACAGGCGCTGAATCGGATCATGAAAGAACAGTTTTCCAATTACGAGCTGCTGCGTAAAAAAACGGATATTCACGAGGAACTGCATGGAAATGTTATGATCCTGGGTGTGGCCGGAGGAAACGGTCTGGAGCATATAACGCCAAAGTATTATGAGAAAATCTACGGAGTAGATATCAATGCCGAGTACCTGGCAGCGGTAAAAGAGAGATATACCAATCTGTCAGGGATATTGGAATGCCTGGAGGTGGATCTGATCACCGAATATGAAAAGCTTCCGAAATCCGACTATGTGATAGCAGATCTGCTGGTGGAATATATCGGATACGAAGCTTTTCAACGTGTGATACGACAGGTGGAGCCGGAGATGATCAGCTGCGTGATCCAGATAAATCCGAAATCGGCTGAGAATGAGAAATCGAAATGGGTATCAGATTCGCCGTATCTGCATGTCTTTGATGGATTGGACGAGGTGCATCATCAGATGGAAGAGGATGCACTCTGGCGATGCCTGAAGGAACTTGGCGTTGATGAGGTGGACGCGTTCAGTACACCATTGCCGAACGGGAAACACCTGTTACGTATCGATTTTGCGAAACCAATGGAATGATTCATTGGGATTTATGGAGATGATTACCAATAATAGTGAAGCAAGGCAGATATGAAAATGGTTCGCAAAGCAGAAAAGAAAGGGAGGTATACAGTGCGCGGTAAAAGTGAAAAGAAATACATGAGTAAGAGAGCAGCGGTATATTTCCGATTACTGCTTGCATTAGTGATGATCATATCGACTTTTACCGGGTGCTCCGAGAAAAAGCAGGAAGAGGAAACGAGCGATGCTTCAGGAAAGCAGGTTGTTTCTCTTGCGTGGAGCAATGTGCAGGATTCCGTCAGTTACAACAGCACCATTACAGCATTGGAAGCGGCCGGCGGGACGGTGAAAATACTGGACATGATAAAATCTACGGATTTGGATTATACAGAAGACGGCAAATTGGTAAATGCTGCGGACGAACACGGATTTCTTTCCGGGGAAGCCGCCAGGCTGGTGAAGGAGAATACCTGGCATCATTCCAATGTGGAAGAGGTTCTGGGAGATGTTGACTGTGTCGTGGTTCCGGGAGGATGGGATATCAGCCCGACTCTTTATAAGGAGCCACAGGGATGGCATGGGATCAAAGAGGACAGTGATTTTAGTCCGGAAAGGGATGTTTCGGACTACATCCTCATTTCCTACTGCCTGGATAATGATATTCCCATGCTGTGTATCTGCAGGGGAATGCAGATGCTTTCCGTAGTGTCAGGAGGAGAGATGGTTCAGGATATTCCAAAATACTTTTCTCAGATCGGTGCGGAATATCATTATGAACACAGAGATCCGGAAAGAAAGATTTTTACTGCTCATTCCGTTACGGTATCGGAAGACTCTCTGTTTTACAAAGTGGTCGGAAAAAAGCAGATTGAAAATGCGCCTTCCTGGCATCATCAGGCTGTGCTCAGCGTAAAAGGAACTCCGCTCAGCGTGGTGGGGACATATGATACGGACGGCGTGGAGATGATTGAGGCAGTCGAGAATCAGAAGCTTACATTCTGTCTCGGAGTACAGTTTCATCCGGAAGTGGCTGTGGCAAAGGTGCTCAGTAAGAGTGAAGATGCCGGGAATTATACGGATTACGATACATCCCTTACATTTTTTAATGCCATTATTGAGGCGGGACGTAACTGAAATGAGTTGACAAATCATCAAAATATGATAGATTAAATCTAAGAGGCAAAGGCGCTTTATCCCGGGAGGATGAGGCGCCTTTTTTGTTAGAATGGAGGTGTCTATGGCGGCTTTTGACAGGATTAAAAGTGGGATTCCGGAAATGGATACAGCACTTGACAGCATCAGACTGGGGGACAATGTTGTATGGAGAGTATCCGAACTTTCAGAATTCAGGCTCTTTATGGAACCGTATATAAAACAGGCAATCGAAGATAATAGAAAAATTGTTTATTTCAGATTTGCGAGTCACGAACCTTTGCTGGAGGAGGATCCCCGGATTGAGCGGATCGAGGTGCCGTTATCACACCGGTTTGAAACCTTCACAGTGGATATTCATAATGAGATTGAGAAAGCGGGAAGAGACGCATTTTATGTATTTGACTGCCTGTCTGAGCTTCAGGCTGCCTGGGCAACGGATCTGATGATGGGGAATTTCTTTCGCGTGACCTGCCCGTTTCTGTTCATTCTGGATACAGTTGCGTTCTTTCCGATCATAAGGGGAAAGCATTCTGTTCAGGCAATCAATAAAATACTTGATACAACACAGCTGTTTCTGGACGTCTATTCAGATAAGAAAAATGTATATGTCCGCCCGGAGAAGGTATGGAACAGAGCCTCGGATACGATGTTTCTGCCGCACACCTACGATCCGGAGAACGGAGAATTCAGACCGATCTTTGACGGAGTAAAGTCCAGCAGATTTTATCATACGCTGGGACTCGCACAGCGTTCTGCAGAGGAACAATATTCTGATTCATGGGATCAGTTTTTTATCCGTGTAAAACTGCTCAGGGAAAATGGGATCGACATAACCAAAGAGTGCAGCAGAATGTGCAACATCATGATGACACGTGATACCAGGATGCGGGAGATGGTAAAAAGGAATTTTACGCCCGAGGACTATTTTGCGGTGCGGGATCATATGGTCGGAACCGGCATGGTCGGGGGAAAGTCCTGTGGCATGCTGCTGGCAAGAGCCATTATCAGGAATAAAGAACCGGACATAAGTGACGTGCTTGAACCCCATGATTCCTTCTATGTGGGTTCGGATGTGTATTATACATACATAGTGGATAATAATCTGTGGGATATAAGAATCAGGCAGAGAACGGAGGAGGGATACTTCGCACTTGCTGATGAATTTGCAAATAAAATTATGGACGGTACATTTACACCGGCAATGAGAGACCGGTTTATCCGTATCATAGAGTATTATGGTCAGGATCCCTATATCATTCGCTCCAGCAGTATTCTGGAGGATGGTTTTGGAAATGCATTTGCAGGCAAATATGAATCGGTGTTTTGTGCTAACCGGGGCAGTCTTGAAGAAAGGATCAGTGAATTTGAACATGCGATTAAAGTGGTATACGCCAGCAGCATGAGCCTTTCAGCACTGGATTACAGAAAAAGACGCGGACTGGCTGACAGAGATGAGCAGATGGCACTTTTGATCCAGCGCGTATCGGGATCCTATTATGGAACTTTTTATATGCCATGTGCGGCAGGAGTGGGATATTCCTACAGTCCTTACAGGATCATGAAGGATTCGGATCCTACAGCCGGCATGCTGAGACTGGTAATGGGGCTTGGTACATCTGCGGTTGACAGAACGGAGGGCTCCTATCCGCGGATCGTGAATCTGGATATGCCTGAAAAATCATCCTACTCCTCATCGGCGGATAAGCATAAATTTTCACAGGGAAAGGCTGAGGCTATTAATATGACAGAATGTCAGCTGGAGAAGCTGTCATATGAAAAAATAGAGCAGGATATACCTAAATATCTGGAGAAGCTCCTGATCGAGCATGACACGGAAGCCGAGTCAAGACTGAGAGAGATGGGAAGACGACGGGAGGTGAAATTCATTTCCTGCAGAGGTCTTGTGGCAAATGCCCCGCTGATGGATCAGATGCGAAGAATGCTTCAATGTATTCAGGAAGAGTATGAATATCCTGTAGATACGGAATTTACAATTAATATTTCGGAAAACGGAGAATACTCCATAGACCTGCTTCAGTGCAGACCTCTTCAGGTTCAAAAAGGAAAAAACGGAAGCGTGGTTCCGGCCGGTATTCCGGAAGAGAATATACTGCTGGAAAGCAAAGGTGCATCTATGGGTATTTCCGGGACATCCACGCTGGATCTGATCGTGTATGTAGATCCGGTAAAGTATTATGAACTGCCATATAAGGATAAGGACCTTGTGGCAAAGCTTATCGGAAAGATCAACTGGCATTACCGGGATTTGGAAAAGCACATGATGCTGATCGTCCCCGGAAGAGTCGGGACAACCTCGCCGGAGCTTGGCGTGCCGACGGCATTTGCTGATATCAGTGCTTATGACATTATATGTGAGACCGAGGAATCACGGGCAGGATATAATCCTGAACTGTCATATGGCAGCCATATTTTCCAGGATCTTGTAGAAGCAGAGATTCTATATACAGCCGTTTTCCAGGGCGAAAAAACGAAGCATTATTCTCCTGAAAAGCTGGCGGACTCGAAAGATCTGATAGACGAGTTCGGTTACTCGGAGGTGTTGAAGGGTATCGTTCATGTCTATGATGTATCGGATCGAAAATGCGAAGTATTTAATGACATCGCAGGAGAGCATCTTCTCATAACATGCTAGCCGGGTGGAATACCCGATGTAGTTCACTATTTCCTTATGCACGTGGTCTATGGTAAAATAGAATGTGTGTAACGATTGGGGACGGTTCTGGGACGCCCAGAACCGTCCCCAATCGTTACACCGTCCCCAATCGTTACACGGAGGAATGTAGAAGATGAACATATATGTGGATTATGACGATTGTCTATGTGAAACGGCCAGAGCATTTACCGTGATAGCGGAGAGGCTCTTTGGAAAGATGGTTCCTTATGAGGAAGTCCGGTTCTTTAATCTTCAGGATTCCTTTGAACTTTCGGATGAGGAATATGAGGCTCTGATGATCGAAGGCCATCGCCCGGAAGCGCTGCTTTCCTATGAAGAAACTCCGGGAGCTGCCCGGGTGTTAAATGAATGGATTGACCGGGGGCATGAGGTGACGATAATAACCGGACGTCCTTTCAGCTCTTATGAGCCGTCCCGCAGATGGCTTGATGAACATGGATTTGACCGCGTTAAGATGTTTTGTCTTAATAAATATGGCAGAGATGCATTTATCAAGAACAGTGATTTCAACATGGAACTGGAGGACTATTACCGGATGAGGTTTGATATTGCTGTGGAAGATTCTCCTATGGCATTCCGGTTCTTTGAGCATTTGCCCGAGCTTAAGGTTTTGGTATACGATCGCCCGTGGAATAAGGATTGTTCATTGCCAAACTCCAATTATTCACGTGTTCTGAACTGGGATCAGATCCGAGAGATAGAGAAGGCAGGGACAATATGACCGGACGGCAATGTAATTGTATTTCAGCCGGAATAGAGTATAATGATCATAAACAGGCACGGCAGTCACTATAAGTGATGGAATGAATGGATTTGCCCGCAGTGGGGATGCGTTCAAATAGATGAAGATTAAAGTATTACAGAACAATTAGGAGGAATTTTGTATGAAGATTACGACTTTTGATCCAATGATCGTTTCACCGAAGGCAGATGATGTGATAGCGCTCTTTGAACAGCTTGGTTTTGAGAAGACACATGCGCCGGTAACTTCCTTAGAAACACGGGATGTCAAGGATGTGCGGATGAAACATCCGGAAGGATACCATGTTGATGTTGCAGATGTGGCAGAACTGCCTCAGGATATGACTATGATCCGTCTGAATGTCGATAATTTTGAGGAGGCAGCTGAAATCCTCATTGCACATGGCTTCGTAAATACCAGAGGTGACGGGAAAGTCGAAACAAAGAGTGCCAAGGCTGCGACCATGGTTTCTCCGTCAGGCTTCCGCATCAGTCTGATCGAGCATATCAAGAATCATGACTGATACCGGTTTTATTCACTAATCTTTACACAATTAATACTTGCTAAGGAGACATCTCATGACGATAACATCATTTTCCCCACTGATCGAGACAAAAGGATGAATGACCGAATACAGACTCCTTTGATGTGACAGTTTTATGACAGTTCGTTTGGTACCATCTCAGCATAATCTTTGAAGGAGGAAATATTATGAAGATTACAACATTTAATCCGATGATCCTTACTGCAAATGCGGAGGAAACAGTGAAGCTTTTTGAAGCGCTTGGTTTTGAGAAACGTCATGCACCGACGGTTGATACCGGAAAGAATATGGTCACGAGTTTACGGATGAAAGATGCAAATGGATTTTGCATCGATGTTGCAGGGGTGGCGAGCCTTACACAGGACATAACAATTATCCGTATGAATGTGGATGATTTTGATGAGGCATTTGAAATGCTGACGAAGATGGGATTCAAGAGACCGGAAACCGAAAGCAAGGGTACGGTTGAAACGGCAACGAACAAGTCTGCCATGATGATCTCACCGTCCGGTTTTTCATTTGACCTTGTTCAGCATATTAAGGAGTGAATCGATTCGAATTAAGAAGTGTTTAAGGAGGATTTATTTATGAAAATCACCAACTTTTCCCCGTTTATCGTGACAAAGGATGCTGCTGCTTTGATCGAGCTGTTTGAAGCACTTGGCTTTGAGAAGCGTCACAAGAAGACCGGAATCAATGATGAGGATATTTCCAGCACAACCCTGAAATATACGAACGAAGACGGTAAGGAATTCTATATGACGGTTTCTCAGGCACCGGTTCCTCAGGACATGGCATCCATCCGTATGAATGTACGTGATTTCGATGAGGCTTATAAATTGTTTTTGGATAACGGCTTCAAGAATGCACAGGGTGACCGGATTACGGAGACCGGGACATCAAAATCCACCATGCTGGTCGCTCCGTCCGGATTTACAATCACTGTTACAGAACATATCAAAAAAGACTGAGGGATTTTCATCAGCCTGCGGCATGGTTGCCGCAGGCTTTTCCTATTTTTGTGTGGAACGATTGGGGACGGTTCTGGGCGTCCCAGAACCGTCCCCAATCGTCCCAGAACCGTCCCCAATCGTTCCACCAATCGTCCCGGATGGCAAAATCCCTAAGAATGTGGTATTATTGAGAAGTGTATTTGCCCTTCGAGGGATGCACATAATCATATGAAGATCATAATATTTTCAATAAGGAGATGCTAAGATGAAAAAGTTCATAAAAAGGAAAAAATTCCAAAGGATCGGTATTGTATTGGCGATGTCCGTACTGCTGACTGCATGTGGAAATTCAAATGATAAGAGTACAGGTACCGAGAGTGCGAATTCCGGAAGTACGGAGAGTGCAGCTTCTTCAGACAGCAGTACAGGCGGAAGGGATGTGATCAATCAGGTATCGCTTCTGCAGGGACTTACCTTCGGTGATTACAACGGAAGTGTTCCCGTAAGTCAGCTGAAAAAACTCGGAGATATCGGGATCGGAACATTTGATGCACTCAATGGTGAATTGATCATGCTGGAGGGAACCGTTTACAGGGCAGCATCGGATGGAACCATAGAGGTGGTTCCGGATGATGAGAAGATCCCCTTCGCAAATGTGACTTTTTTTGATTCGGACGAAGTCATCAAGCTGAATAATATAGACAATGTGAATACACTGAAGGCGGAGCTTGACAAGAAGGTCAATGAGGCAGGCAAAAACCGCTTCTATATGATCAAAGCGGAGGGTACCTTCACTAAAATGGATGTAAGGAGTGAACTCCCTCAGAAAAAACCGTATAAGCCGCTGGCGAAAGTACTGGAGACCGATCAGACCTTTTTCAATTACGAGAATATAAAGGGGACAGTTGTCGGGCTGTACTGTCCGGAGTATATGAATGATCTGAATGCTGTCGGATGGCATTTCCATTTTATCTCGGAAGACAGAAAGGCCGGAGGACATGTACTGGATCTTAGTGCAACGGAAACAAATGTAACGATGGACCGGACGGATTATTTCTCCATGACATTGCCGGATAATGAGATGTTCAATGAATTTGATCTTACCATAGACCAGAGTGAAGACATCAAGAAGGTTGAGAAAGGAGATGATAAATAACTCCGCGGAAGATGAAAAATGCTGCATGACAGGATATCCTGTTATGCAGCGTTTTTTTGCACGATTGCAAATTGCAACTAAGGTGGCTGAATTACAGCGTGAGCATTACTCTGTACAGTCCGTTGGCATGATACATGAGTTGAAAAACAGCTCATAGCCTTCTTTGCCAAAGATTTTTTGGAGTATGGCAGAAGACGGATTTCCTTCGTCGATCATCCGCTGTCTGAATTCGATCAGTCCGCTGAGATCGTTATCTTCGGATGATGCGGAGAAAGCGGCTGCCTTGTAGGCTCTCACACTGTCTACGGCAACGTGTGCCAGAGTTGTTTTTTTCAAATCCCTCGGAACATCTTTTATAAGAGAATAATCCGCACGTTCCGGTATATACCAGGCAGGCTTCTCCATATGATCCGGCAGTTCGGCATATTTCCGATAGATCCGGTCCAGCAGTGGCTGCGGCGCCTGCTTTTTGGTGCAATCGTAGTATTCGACGAAGATCATGCGCTTTTTTCCCATGAGCATGATATCGATCAGCAGATATGGCACATTCTTTCCCTCGGAGGGCATGAACGAGCAGGTGAGCAGCTGCATTCCGAACCGTGTATCCGTACGCATGGTCATCAGATGGCCAAAACCATATACCCGGTAGAGCCGGGTCGTGAAATTCATGAGCCTGATACGCCGAGGATAAGAAAAATCTGCGTATTCTTTTGGCGTGATCTCCTTAAATACAGTATCCTTTGTGAAATACTCCACGATCTTTCTCTCAACTAATTCTGTCTCTTTCATATAAGTCTCTTTTCCAATCCTATTTTTTCGTACAGCAAATGGCATTCCCATATTTTATTTTACACAAATGCATTTCCGTATTCAATAACGGATCATGGAAAATCATTTTATGCAGGTACGTAGTCGTGGTATAATTCGATGGAGTGGTGATTTTTCCCTTCGAAGGCGGAGCAGGAATTCATCAGATTGATCAAAGCAGAGAAAGAAAGTATTTATACTTTTTCGTGATACTCATGAACGCAGGAAGTAATGAGGGGGACAAATGAGTCGCAGACTAACTTCGGAAGAGCGGAAAGTAATCCTGGATCATCCGGAACTTGTAATGTTCAATCCTTATAGCGCGATAAAGACGCATCATATTTCGATCGGCAGAGCGCTTATCCTGCCTTTCGTTGTGAGTATGCTCATAATCCTGTGTTGGCTATTATTTCCGGCGTTCATAAATGATCATACAACTCTTTTTGCGGTCTGTTCGTGCATCGCATTGATCGTATCGTGCGGTTCTCAGCCTGTATTATATAAGATACTGGATGACCGTTTCTTCAGGAAAGCTGAGGAGACATTTTATGCAGAGTGTTTGAAGAAGCTTCTGCCGGAGGATGTGACTCTGGAATTAGTACATATTCAGTATGTTGTGAATGAAAAGGCAGAAGGTGGTTGGATACGGGACGGCAGAGAGGAAGGGTTCGGGTTCAGCGGCTATGTGAACTGCTTCGCTATAAGACCTGAAACGGATCTGGCTGTGATTCATGGCGGGAAATTCTTTGCGTATATAAAGAGGGATTCAAAAACCGAGAGGTTCTATGCTTAATTATGAGAAAGGAAATACATTTTCAAATGAAGATTTTCGAATATGGAAATGAACAGTCCGATCTGGTCCTGATCCAGATGGTGGACGGACATAGCATGAAGACGATCGATGCAGAATTGGATCTGATCCGGCAGCTTTCCGGGCAGGATGATTTCCGGCTGATCGCCTGCCGGGTGGAAGACTGGAACCGGGATCTGTCTCCCCGGGAGGCACCGCCGGTATTTGGAAAAGAAGGCTTCGGCGGAAATGCAGAGGACACTCTTAAAGAACTGCAGGAAAATGTTCTGATGCCGATCATGGCTTCGGATACACGGAAAAAGATGATCCTCGGGGGATATTCTCTGGCCGGTCTTTTCACTCTCTGGGCGGCTTACAGGGTAAATTGTTTCAATGGTGTGGCATCGGCATCGCCCTCGGTATGGTTTCCGGGATTCGTGGAGATGGCAGAAAAGGAGGAAATCCTGACGAAGAAGGTGTATCTTAGCCTGGGGGACAAAGAAGAAAAGACGAAGAATCCGGTTATGGCCACAGTGGGAGATTCCATCCGCAGGATTCATCAAATATACGAAGAGACGGATGGGATGGAAACAACCTTGGAATGGAACGAAGGAAATCATTTTCGTGAACCGGAGCTTCGAACGGCAAAGGGGTTTGCGTGGGTGATGAAGCTGTTGGCGAATTGCGAAGGTAAGGAAGAATAAGGCGATTGGATAGAAAGTGAGGAGAAGCTGTTGGCGAATTACGAAGATGATAAAGAGTTGGAGTGGGAAGAGATCGAGACGGAACACATAATCCGGGACGAATGGATCGACTTTCGAAAGTCCTCTTACAGATATCCGGACGGGAGGGTGTTCTCTCCCTTTTATACGTACAGCCGCCGGGATTATACGGTCATCGTAGCATCCGATGAAGAGGGGGACTATATCTGCGTTCGCCAGTTCAGACAGGGAATAAAAGAAGTTACAACAGAGTTCCCGGCCGGAGGGATTGAAAGAACGGATGGGAAAGAATATGGCAGCAGGGATGCTGCGGAAGCTGCACTTGAATGCGCCAAGAGGGAATTGCTGGAAGAGACCGGATATGTATCTTCGGATTGGAAGCATTTGATCACGATCCCGGCAAATGCTACGATCGCTGACAACTATGCTTATATTTTCATGGCAGGAAAATGTCGGAAGACCGGAGAACAGCACCTGGACGAAACGGAATGTCTGCAAGTGGTAAAACATACAGCAGAAGAAATCGAGGACTTGATCCGCCACGGAAAATTTGAGCAGTCCGTCCATGTGTTGGCGTGGCTTATGGCGAAAGAAATGATCTGCCGAAAGCGGAAGATACTATTGTGATCTGAAGACGGAAAGCTTTTCGGTCAGGTTCGGGGCATGAGGATCGGCCGGAAAAGGATTCGAAGGCGAATGATAGGGAATGCGAATAGTGGGCTGTCATGTTATAATATTTATGTTATCGTATCAATAAGAGGATAGAATCAAAGCAAAGGAGAGTCATATATGATAAAAATCTATGGAATGCCAACCTGCCCCTATTGCGATTTTGTGCACGAACAGATTGTCGGTCGTGAGGATGAGTTTGAGTACATTAATATCGGAGAGAATATTCGAAAGATGAAAGCTTTTATGCGTCTTCGGGATACAAATGCGGCCTTTGACCATAGCAAGGAAATCGGGGATGTTGGTATCCCGGCTTTTGTTTTTGAGGATGGGAGGGTGTCTTTGAATCCGGCAGATGCAGGTTTGATCGAATATGGTTCTGCGGCGGCATGTTCTGTTGAAGATCATAAAAACGGAAAAAACGGATGCTGACAGGGGTGAAAGATTAAAAGAATTCATTTACATTTTCATTTTTAATTCAATAACCGGGTGGCTGTTTTTCAGCTGCCCGGGTTTTTTTGTTTTGAATCTTTTTTCGTTTCCGAAGTCATTCGGAAATGAGATGTGAATGATGTGTATGAAAATGATCGGTGACAGTAGTGTGATAAATGGGGTGATATACTCGGCATGGAAAAACAAAAATAACAGTTTCGTCGGTAAAGGAGGATGAGCATATGAAGAAGAATACAGGATTTGGAAAGATCAGGAATCGCGTAGCAGTCATGAGTGGTATCATGCTCATGTCGCTGGCAGCACCATTTGCTTCATCCATGACATGCTTTGCAGAAGGGACTGATAAAAATACAATGGGTGGATGGAATACCAAGACAACCGCTACTGTAGTAGACGGCTCAAGCGGTCTTGTGAAAGACATCATCAAAGGAAAGGATTCGGTCGGAAATCTGATCAAGGCTGCCGAGATAGCGGTCACCGGACTGTCGGAGTCCTTCCCGGTGATCAAGGTCATCGCATCTCCGTTTATGCAGATGGCAAATGCGCTTTATAAGAGCGAGCATCCCGAGGCAACTCTGGATTCCATTTCCGCAAAAATGACTGAGCTAAACGCACAGATTGATAAGTCCAAGAAGGATATGATCGAAGCGATGAATTCGGCAAATGATATTTCCGATTTTCTGAAGGTTTACAATGATTTTGACGCGTCCTACCGTGAAATGAGCAAGCAGGTCAGCCAGATCGCCGGGTTTAAGACCACCAGTCGTGAGGATAAGGATGAGCAGATCACGGATCTGATCGGATATCGTAAAAGCTGGGTGAACAATGAAAGTGTTGTATATAATTATTTCACACTCGGTGAATATCTGGCCGGACACAGAAAGCTTTCCTCCGGTAACAGAACGATCTATGAAACCATGCTGAATCATTTCGGTAAGTATACGGCATTCGAAAAGGAAGCCATGGAGAAAACAGAGCCGTTTATCGCTGATGCAGTATCTCTTTATATCGAAAGCTCAACGAAAATGTTTTACTGCCTGCTGGCGGAGAGAAGCGTTCTTCTGCGGCAGGGAACGGAAAAGGCAAAATCCGATGCTGAGTACTGTGAGGATAAAATCGCCGATATCCTTCAGCAGATCATTGATGTACATGCTGCTGTAAAGGAGTACGAGAGTAACCTGAAGCCCTTTACCTTCTATGACAGATCAGGGAATGGCCTTGTAAAGGTTGGACTCAGTGATAAGGTTGGAATCGCAAGATTCAGTGAGAAGAAGGAACTCAGCGGGCTCAGTGGAAAGCTCCTCACCAAGAAGCAGATGGAATACCTCATCAATTATGTTAAGACCAACTATCCGGGCAGGAATATGGAATGGTTCCTTCGGAAGATTGGATTCCTGAATAATGACGCACATATAATCTATATGGAAAACCAGATGGCTGATTTGAAGAAGAAGGTTTCGGGTGCGGATCTGCAGGTAATGAAGAAAGTGTTCTGGACGTTTGGTGAAAACTTCTCGCCGGATGAAGCGTATCTGCTCACGGACGCGGGTTATATGGATCCGTTAAGCACACAGTTCGGTTTTGTACGCCGTTACTATTATTACGGAGTGAAACTGGATGACAGCCGGTTTGCGGAGAAGGCAAATAAGTATCTCCTTGTTTCCAGCAGCTTTACTACTGAGAAAAAAAATGAAGCAGAAGCTGGTATGATCTATCTGATGAAAAAGTGAAACGAATGGGGACGGTCCTGGGACGATTGGGGACGGTTCTGGGACGCCCAGAACCGTCCCCAATCGTCCCAGGACCGTCCCCAATCGTTACATATGGATTGAGCGGGTGGTCTGTGGTAGAATAATGCAATAACCCCGAAATCAAGGAGGAAAGCAATGAAGATCTTTGCATTTGCATTACGTGAGTATGATGAAAAGGATATCTACATTTCTGCCTGTGAGGAGGCGGGCGTAGAGTATGGTTATACCTCTGAATATCCATCGTTGGAAAATGCGGCGCTGGCGGAGGGCTACGACGGGATCTCCATTATCACAAACCCCATAGGACCGGAACTGGCGCAGAAATTCTATGATCTCGGGGTTCGGCATATTTCCTCGCGTACCATCGGGA
The DNA here is from genome assembly GCA_902775555.1 of uncultured Lachnospiraceae bacterium. Classification (GTDB taxonomy): domain Bacteria; phylum Bacillota; class Clostridia; order Lachnospirales; family Lachnospiraceae; genus Eubacterium_Q. The sequence continues at coordinate 24,205 of CACYMQ010000013.1, forward strand.
TGGATCATATCGATATGGACTATTGCAGGAAGATCGGTATGAAGGTGTCCAATATCAGTTATACACCGGATACAGTGGCAGATTTTACGGTCATGTTGATCCTGATGGCGATTCGAAAGATGCCCCTGCTTATGAAGAAAGCGGAGCTGCAGGATTTTTCACTTGAGGGGAAGATCGGACGTGAGATACGGACCTGTACCGTCGGGATCATAGGTACGGGACGGATCGGAAAGACCGTGATCCGTGATCTGTCCGGCTTCGGGTGCAGGATCCTCTGCTACGATGTAAATCCGGAACCGAATGCGGTGGCTCCGGGTACATATGTATCCCTGGACACGTTGCTCCGGAAATCGGATATCATTTCTCTGCATGCACCGGGGATCCCGGAAACCTTCCATATGATCGGTGCCGAGGAAATCGGCAGGATGAAACCGGGTGTGATCCTTGTGAACTGTGCCAGGGGGTCTCTTGTCGATACGGACGTCATGATCGATGCCCTGATCAGTGGACAGATTGGATATGCCGCACTGGACACAATAGAGCATGAGGAGAATCTTTACTACAGGAATCTTTGCGGGGTTCCGCTGGATCGGTCACAGCGCGCTAAGCTGCTCAGCCTTCCCAATGTACTGCTTTCGTCGCATATGGCATTTTACACGGAGCAGGCAGTAGGTGATATGGTTCGTAATTCCGTTTTGTCGTTACTTTCTGTTTGAGACGATGGTGGGACGATTGGGGACGGAGGTGGGACGATTGGGGACGGTTCTGGGACGCCCAGAACCGTCCCCAATCGTTACGTTACGTATTGATAGTACAGGAACATGGGTGTACAATTTTTTTATTAACAAAAGAGTTTTGAAAGAAGGGAGATTGGATAAAAGATGGCAGAGTATTATGAGCCGATGTTATATATGAGTACACCCGATAACCCGAATACCATGGGAACATCAGTGACATTGAAGGAAGCTGTGGACGGAGACATCCTCCGGTCAGTTGTTGAGGAGCTCCGGGAACGCTTCCCATATTTTTACGTAAAAGCAGAAGCAATAGAAAATGATCTGGTGCCGGTACCGAATCCGCTTCCTGTCACGGTACGAAATACCTGGAACCCGATCCGACTTCAATCCGAAGAAGCGAACTATCACCTGATGGCGTTTAAGTACGAGGGAAACCGGCTTGCGTTGGAAATGTCACACTCTTTGTCGGATGGAGCAGGTTTCCTTCCCTATATTAAAAGTGTGCTCTATCTTTATCTCAGTCGTAAAACCGGTCAAACCTTTGATCCGACAGGCTTCCGTCTGCCGGGAAGTCCGATTCCGAAAACGGAAACCGGTGACCCATTTTCAGAACTGAATATAGACGGCGCTGAGCCGCCGATCTATCAGAAAAAACCGGTTGAGGACTTCTATCGGATGAGTGAAGGGAAAGAGAAGGGGTACCTTTGTTTCGGACTGAAGCTCCCGGAGGATCAGGTGATGAAGTACTGTAAGGGCAACGACGGAAGCCCGAATGTACTTATTGCGGTACTTCTGACAAGAGCGATCAGGCGTGTAGACCCCGAAAATTCCAAGACAGTCAGTGCCTGCATCGCCATTGACCATAAGGCTATACTCGGAAACCATGATAATTATCATATGTTTGCAAATGTGGCTGTATTGGATTTCCCCGTGTCCAGAGATCTGAATGACATTATGAAATCCTGTACCATGGCGCGGGGGCAGCTTATACTGCAAACACAGCCGGAGAACTCGCTTTGGGTCATAAAACAAAGAAAAATAACCTATACAAAGCTGGCGCCTCTTCCGCTGGAGATGAAGACCGGTACGATCGCAAAATCGGCGGGAATCCCAAGATGGAGTTTGGCAGTATCTTACGCAAACAGCAGAAGCTTCGGCCCCTTAGATCCCTATATTGAGGAGCTGTATTTCATGGCCGCACCCGGAGTGATCGATATGGCGGTGGAGGTCACCTGTATCAATCATAATTTCTTCTTATCGATAGCGCAAAATTTCACTTCGGAACAATACTTCAATGCTTTTTTGGAAGAATTATCACTGGCCGGAATATCCTATGAAGTTAAATACAAAGATAATACAGAATTGTGTGGACTGTAGATCTAAAGTGTAACGATTGGGGACGGTTCTGGGACGCCCAGAACCGTCCCCAATCGTCCCACCACCGTCCCCAATCGTTCCATATGACCTATGGATTGAGTGGGTGGTCTGTGGTAGAATAAAAAAGGAAGATGGTGTGGCAAGGCAGATACCCGCAATATGCAAAGAGGAATGGAGAAAAAAGTGAAATCAATTCTGATTAAAGACACAACAAAGGAAGAACGTGAGGAGATCATCCGGTCTTCGCTTGACTGTGGCACCGGGAGCTGCGAGAATTGTTCCTCCTGCTGGCTGGGCGGAGGCAATCCATGGGAGATCTACCAGGACTACATTGACGGAAAGCGTGAGATCCGGGAGATCAATATGGAGTATAATGAGCGGTATCTGCATGGCCGTTCGATCAAGGGGTAGGAAATGAAGGAAGCACCGGTAGTAACAGGCTCCTCGGAAGAAGAGAGGAGAGAATATATCAAGAACAGATATCCGTGCATTTCCGACTGCGATATGTGCGGGCTTTGTAAGGTGTTCCATGGCATGGACCCGGAACTGGCGTACAGAGATTATATCGAAGGACGGGCATCCTTTGACCAGGTATCGTTGAGATATAGAAGTAGACGATGATTATCAAATGTTGTCAGAAACGAAGGGTGAAGGTCTTTTTGCAGATTGCCGGGAGTGCATATGAGTAGTAAAGAAGCAGATCAGAATAAAGCTGATACCATGACGAAACCTAAAAAGAGGAGGTGGCTCCGTGTGTTGATCATAGTACTGTCATCCATAGCCGGAGTCCTTCTTTTTGCGTTTATCTTCGTCATGCTTCATCCCGGCTTTGGAGGAAATGTAACACGCAAGGATAAAGAAGCCTATGCTTCCAGAACGGACGAATCCTATTTCAGGAAATATGAATTTACGAACGGTGACGGATTTGAATTGATGACAGGTGGCAAGGGGGAGAATAATCTCTATTCCTCCAAAGGGAAAAAACCCAAGGATGAGTTTCCGGCTATTACCCCTGTATTCCTTTCTGATCCGGAGGTGGAGGATTTCTCCTATACATGGTTTGGACATTCGGCATTTTTGATACAGATGCATGGGATGAACATACTGATCGATCCCATGCTGTCTGACTGTTCGTCGCCGCTTTCCTGGATCGGTGTAAAGAGATTTGCCCGTTGTCCGATCACGGCAGAGGAGCTGCCTCATATCGACGTGGTATTCTATTCCCACGATCACTACGATCATCTGGACATGGATACACTGAAGAAGATCGACAGCAAGGCGGATCGTTATTTTGTACCCCTTGGTATAGAAAAGCATCTGGAACGATGGGGAGTGGATGCGGGAAAGATCCGGAATATGGCCTGGTGGGAGGAGTATGATTACAAGGGACTTACCATAGCCTGCACGCCGACACAGCATTTCTCCGGAAGAAAGATCATAGATTCAAATGATACGCTGTGGGCATCTCTTGTACTGAAGGATGAATACCGGCAGATATACTACAGTGGTGATGGCGGGAATAATGACCGTTTTGAGAAGATCCATGAGCGATACGGAGATTTCGACTTCGCCATACTGGAATGCGGGCAGTACAGTCCGAAATGGGCGGGAGTGCATATGTTCCCGGAAGAGGCAGTGACTGCAGGAGATATCCTTCATGCGACCTATGTCACCCCGGTCCATTGGGGAGCATTTGTTCTTTCCAGCCATGCCTGGGACGACAGTGCGGAAAGGTTTGCAAGAGCCTACGAAAGTACGCATACAAACACCCAATATATGATCACACCGGAACCCGGACAGACCCTTTACGGAGGAAAGAACGGGAAAGAATTCTTTGAAAAGGAGTCGCTGGAGAAGGCCGGAAAAAGGTGGTGGAGAGATTATGAATGAGAGACAACATACAAAGGGATCGATCGGTGAAGATGGTCTACGGGCGGAGACAAAATCCCCGGAGAAAAAGGCACTTCTTGTGATCGATATGCAGAATGATTATCTGTGGAGTAAAAGAAAAGAGATGTTTTCCTACGATACAAAGGAGCTGGTCGGAAATGTGAATCAGGCCATTGAACAGTATCAGGAAGAAGGATACGACATTATCTACATCAAGCATATTCTGTCGAAGCTTATGTGGGGTGTTGGTTTTTCAATCAAAGGAACGGAAGGAGCTGAGCTTTACAGCGGTCTTAATATCGTTTCTGACCATTGCTTCGAGAAGAATCATTCCGATACATTTACGGCGAAGGCATTTCGCGAATATATGAAGGATCAGGGCTTTACAGAGCTGGCTCTCTGCGGCCTTGATGAATGCGGATGCGTCGGGGCAACTGCCAAAGGTGCAGTTAAAGCAGGCCTCACAGTGAAAATGCTCACGGACTGTATCGGAAGAAGATTTCCAGAAAAGAAGGTAAAGGCGATGAGGGATGAGTTGTTATCCCTGGGAGTAGAGTACATATAGTTTTCGTGACGGGGAGCAGAAAAATGGATAGCAAACACAAATCAGATACATTGCTTCTTGCCGTGCTGCTTTCGTTATCCGGAGGTTTTCAGGATGCATATACTTATGTCCTCAGAGGAAATGTATTTGCAAATGCCCAGACCGGAAATGTTGTCTTTATGAGCCAGCGTTTGATGACCGGGGATTTCAGAGGGGCCTTACGTTATTTTCTTCCTCTGGTTGCCTTTGCTTCGGGAATACTGGTTGCCGAACAGAGCGCACATTTTTTTAAGAAGATCAATAAGGTATATTGGAGACATGTTATTTTGATCCTTGAGATCATCGTTCTTTCTATTGTCGGATTCCTTCCGGTGGAATTCAATGAGCTTGCCAATATCCTGGTTTCATTTACATGTGCGATGCAGGTTCAGACCTTCAGGTCGTTAAAAGGTCACAACTACGCCAGTACCATGTGTATCGGAAATCTAAGAAGCGGGACAGAGAGTCTGTCAAAGTATCTGAGAACCAGAAACAAAAGCAATATCATTGATTCCTTGTATTACTTTGGGATCATTCTTGTCTTTGCCATCGGCGCCGGTCTGGGAAGTATACTGTCAGGGTATTGGGGATTCAAAACCATACTGATCTCAAGCGTTATTCTGCTGTTGGCAAATCTGTCGATGGTGGAAAGGAAAACTGTGGAATACAGATGAATACTCTGATCTGGATCTCTTTATCGTGACGACGGCTCAGGAGCGGTGGTATTCGGGAGAATATCCGGGGATCATCGGAAATGTGAGCATCGCCTTCATCGAACCGACCTTGGGCGGCGGGAAGGAATACAGATGTATCTATGAGGCAGATCTGGATGTGGACATGATCGTCCTTTCGCCGGGGCAGATGGAGGATGCAGCAAAGGAAGGGGTTCTGGAATGGGTCATGAACCGGGGATATTCGGTACTGTATGACGCGCAGAACTACGCGGAGCTGCTTTCAAAATATGTGACGCACGGGCAGTCCCGGCCGAAGATGCCGGAGAATGAGTTTAAGAATATCGTAAATGATTTTTATTTTCATAATATCTGGGCATACAAGAAGCTGAAGAGAGGAGAACTCTGGTCGGCCAAGATGTGTGTGGATGCTTATCTGAAGCAGAGGCTGCTCCGGATGATCGAGTTCTACTGCTACAAGGTGGAGGGCAGGGATGTATGGCATGACGGCCGGTTCATCGACCGATGGGCGGATGACTGGTTTTTAAACGATATGAAAAAATGCTTTGCCCATTATGAGTCGGAGGATGTTAAAACAGCACTGGATGCGACACATCTGCTTTTTGAGAAAGTCACCAGACGGATCGCGGAAGCGGAGGGATATACATATCCGGAGCGGGCGAAGGATTGCGCATATGCGTTTCTGAAATCGTAATCCCATGTCATCCTGAGCGAAGCGAAGGATCTTGCGCGAAAAGATTCTTCGGCTGGCGCCTCAGAATGACACAATGGCGCCTCAGAATGACACCCTCCATGTCATCCTGAGCGAAGCGAAGGATCTTACATGAATCGAAGGATCTTACATGAATCGAAGGATCTTGCGAAGCGAAAGACATAGAATAGTGAGAAAGTAGGGTGTAGAACCATGATCGAATATGGAAATGAAATAACTGCAGAGGAATACCTGGAGCTGCGCAGGCTGGTGGGATGGATGGAATTCCCTCTTGAGGAAGCTCAGGCCGGACTGGATAATGCCTATTATGTTGTATCGGTAAGAGATGAGGGAAGGGCCATCGGTGTGATGCGGCTTCTCTGGGACGGAGGATATATCGCATTCATTTCAGATGTGATCGTGGCTCCGGATCATCAGGGACAGGGAATCGGAAGGAAACTGGTAGAACTCTGCATCGACAGGGTGAAGGCAGATATGAAACCCGGATACAAGGTGAAGATCAATCTGATGGCTGCAAAAGGAAAGGAGCCGTTCTATGAGAAATTCGGTTTCCTGGAACGCCCGAACGATAAAACCGGTGCCGGCATGGATCAGTGGTTCTTCGCTGATCTGTGACAACGACATTCCGGCAGAGGATCTTATGAGTGGGGAAGGATCGAGGGATATGCCTACGCCGGTGTCTTCAAGGACAGGGCGGCCTATGACTGGTCCTGTGAGACCACCATTTATATCGACCGGGATCAGAGGAAGAGCGGGCTGGGGCGTATGCTGTATGAGGCCCTGGAGAAGGAGCTGAAGAAAATGGGGATTCTCAACCTGTATGCCTGCATCGGATATCCCGCGACGGAGGACGAATATCTGACAAAAAACAGTGCTGAATTCCACGAACATCTTGGATTCACAAAGGTCGGAGAATTTCACAAATGCGGATATAAGTTCGGACGTTGGTATGATATGATATGGATGGAGAAAATCATCGGTTCGCATTTGTGAATCAGAACTGCCCTCAAAGGCGAGCTGGATGGATGATTTCCAAAATAAATCTATTGGATTGAGTGAGGGGATTCCATGTTTGAGAGCAAATTTGCGAAGACTGAATATATAGAGCGGGATCATGTGGTTTTCCATGTGTGGAAAAAGGAAGCACATTTTGATGATTACCGTGATCCGGTGAAGGCATCCCTTGAAATGCTGCGGGAGCATGAGGGAAGCCTCTTTGTTGTGGATGCAAGACACGGATTCGAGGATGTGAAGGAGGATGTGGAGTGGGGCTTCAATTACTTCCTTCCTGAGTTAAAAAAGACGGGTTGTACCATATGGGGCTTTATCCTTCCGGAGGTATCCGAGATTGAAGGTGAGATCGATCTCTGGACGAAGGAGATCGAGAAGAATTTCCGTGTGATCAGGGCAACCTCCTATTTAGAGATCCTGAAACAGGCAAGACCGACAACTGCGAACGAAACAACTGCGAACAAATTAACTGATAGTGAATTAACTGAGAATAAAATATCCGGGAATATCGAGATCACATATAAGGATATCCATGATTTTTCGGCAGAGGATCTGCAGGAGCTGTTTCTTTCGGTGGACTGGTCTTCGGGACATTTCCCGGACAGGCTGGTCATGGCGATGAAGAACTATGAGACGGTATATACCGCATGGGATAAAGATAAACTGATTGGTCTGATCTCGGCCATGGATGACGGGAACATGAATGCATATGTACATTATCTCCTGGTTCATCCGGATTATCATAAGATGAAGATCGGCAGAACCCTCGTTCAAATGATAAAGGAGCATTACAGGGACTATCTTAGGATCGTGGTGATCGCAGTAGATCAGGAAATCCATTTCTATGAGGATTGTGGATTTGAGGTTAGTACGGTTTCCAAGCCGATGTTCATCACATCCTTGTGGACCTGACGGGAACCATAGCGTATTGCACGTGCTGCGTATCATCACCGGGGGAAAATACCTTTGACCCCGGAATTAATTTATTGTCGTAAGCATATTCGTCCGGATCATTATCAACGGCTATGAAATATTCACAGGAGGACCTGTATCATGAATGTAGGGATCATCGGATACGGAAGTATGGGGAAGATGCTGGCGGATAAGTTCGCCGCATCAGGCATTTCGGATATAAAGCAGGTGTTCGTTACCAACCGGAGTAAGGAGAAACTCGGAAGTGCGCCGGTCGGAGTGACGGTTTGCGGAGAGAATCAGGACCTTGCGGAAAAATCGGATATTGTATTTGTCTGTGTACGGCCGGTGGATCTTCCGGATATCATCGCAGAGATCGCTCCGTCGCTGAGACCGGATACCCTGCTGGTATCGCTGAACGGAAATATATCCTTTGAGATGATCGGACGTGTCACGGAACAGAAGGCCGCAAAAGTGATCCCCAGTCTGACCGCGGAGATCAACAGGTCCCAATCCCTGGTATGCTTTAATGACAGCGTTTCAGATGAAGACAAAGCATGTCTGAAAACCCTCCTTGGCTGTATTGGAAATGTGATCGAACTCCCGGAGAAAGAAATGGGTATGGGCTCCGAACTGGTAAGCTGCATGCCCGGCTTTATCGCATCGATCTTTGACGTAATCTGCAAGGAGGCAAAGAAGCATACGGAGATACCGGAGGAGCAGATCGTGCGAATGGTTCTTTCAACACTGAGCGCCACCGGGGATCTGATGCTGCAGAAGGAAATGACCTTTGAAAAAGTGGTGAAGAGAGTGGCCACGAAAGGCGGCATCACTCAGGAGGGAACGGCAGTGGTCTATGAGAAACTGCCGGATGTGGCGGATGAACTGTTTGAGAAGACATTGGCGAAAAGACGCCTGGTGGCAGAGAAGGCAAAGGAGACGTATGGGTTATGAATACAAAAACGGAGTAACGGAGCCGGATGAGGAGCATTTGATCAGAATGGAGAAGAAAAGAGAATTATGGGACCTGTATGACCGGGAGGGAAGGCGAACAGGGGAAATATTTGAGAGAGGATTCGGGACTTACGGGAATATACCGCAGGGAAGATTCCATCTGGTAAGCGATATTCTGGTTCGAAATAAGGACGGCAGGTATCTCCTCTGTAAGAGACATATGGGGAAAGACGTTTATCCGGGATTCTGGGAAGCGAGTGCCGGAGGTTCTGCAAAGGTGGGAGAACTGCCTGAGGAGTGTGCCGGGAGAGAACTGAAGGAGGAAACCGGACTCGAGGCGGATCAGCTGGAGCTGATCAATGTGGTGTTCCGTGAGCCGAGTCACAGCCTGATCTACTGCTATGTTGCCGACGTTGATGCGGAACCGGATTCTGTAATACTCCAGGAGGGAGAGACTGTCGATTACAAATGGGTCGACGCTGCCGGCCTGGTCGACTATTCGACGTCGGATGTTGCCATTAATACGAATGTTGAACGATATTCAAATTTCTACAATGTCCTGAAGCTTGAGGCTCAGAATATTCATGTCAGAAGAGCTGTTCCGAGGGATGTGCCAGGGATTGAGGCCCTTTTTATCGAAATGCTGAGGACGATATATAAAAGGGACGAGGTGACAGGGTACGAAGAGGGATATCTGGACAGATTTTTCTCCGGCTCCCTAGATTTCATCTATGTTGCGGAGGCGGAAGGCGAAGTGATAGCATTTCTCTCCGTTGAAGAGCATAATGAAAATGAAAGATATATCTATCTGGATGATCTTTCGGTGACTGAAAAGTTCAGGAATCGAGGGGTTGGAAAGGGTCTGATGGGCATGGCGGAAATGTATTCCGTAAAAGAAGGAATACCGGCAATCCTCCTTCATGTAGATCAGAGAAATGAGTCAGCGTATAACTTGTATGCACGGCTTGGATATTCGGAAATTGCGGATGACGGAGACAGAATGCTGATGAGAAAGGATTTTTTCGTAGGAAAATGCTCCTGCTCATAGCAAAGACCGGGGAGGCAGTCGGGAGGATACTATGGTGCTTGGCCTGAATCGCGGGACAGTTGCGGTTGAACTACATGATCCTGAATGGGAAAGAGTTGCGAAAGCCACAATAGAGAAGCTGAAGCGCCTGCTTGGAAGTGTTGCTTTGGATATTCAGCATATCGGCAGTACAGCTATAAAAAACATCGTTGCAAAACCGATCATTGATATCGTTGTCGGTGTATGGGATTTCGACGGGGTCCTCAAGTTGAATCCGGTCCTGGAGGAGAATGGTTTCATTTTCCGGGGGCAGGATGTCCCGAATCAGTATTTATATGTATGCGGAGATGCTGATTCCAGAACGCATCATATACATGTTGTGCTCTGTTACTCGATCTATTGGAATAACTATGTGAATATGAGGGATTATCTGAACTCTCATGAGGAGGATGCCCGGGAGTATTCTGAGCTTAAGAAACGCCTGGCTGCGGAGTATCCGGAGGACCGGAATACGTATACCGAAAAGAAAAGTGCACTGATCAACGAAATACTGAAGAAAGCAGCTGCCTGGCGTAACAGTTTAAATCATTCGCTTCTTAAATCAACCCAGAATACAAGAACACTGCTTACCGGGAGTTACCGCTATATTCGGAGTGATGTCCCGGGAAGTCTCACTGATGATGAAGTGAGATGGCTGTATCAAAACGGAATAACGACAATCGTGGATTTACGGTCTGAGGGAGAATTTCTGCGGAAACCGTGCAGGCTGGAACTTGAAGAAGGATTTACTTATCATCATATGCCGGTAACAGGAGACGGAGCGGTGCCGGATTCCCCGGAAGAGGTTCCGGCAAGCTATGTCAGTATGATCGATGATCAGATGGAACGGATCATTCATACGATCATGAATGCCGACAGTAACGTGCTTTACTTCTGTAACGCCGGAAAAGACAGGACGGGTGTTGTATCAGCGATCATCCTTTACCGTTTGGGCTTTGATGATCAGACGATCATTGAAGACTATATGAAAACGAAAGAAAATCTCATGGATATTCTGATGGCTTATGTCAGAGAGCATCCGGAGGCAGATCATTTTACTGTTATTCCGAAGGAAGAAAACATCACGGCGGTTTTAGCATATCTCAAGTCGGAACATTTTTAAGGAATTGGGGTAAAGGTTATGGGTTATCTTATCAGTGAAACAACACGGGAAGAACGTGAGCGGATCGTTGAAGAATCAATCGGAAATATCAACGGAGCCTGCGATGGCTGCATGGCCGGGCTTGCGGAAATGTATCAGGAATATATTGACGGCAAGAAGGAGATCCGGGAGATCAATATGGAATTTCGTGCAAGATATGAGTCGGGAATTGACGGACCGGTAAGAGAGGGATGCGGCTATGAGATACGATAATATCCATCGGGCCATGGTTCTGCCATGTTGAACCGGATGAACTCATGATCACGGAAGGAAAGGAGAAACAACTATGAGCAGATTAAAGGAACTGAGAAAATATGTGAACAGAGAGCTGATGGAAATGCCGGATGCGGATGACCGGATCAGCGCGATCAATCATTTGTATGGAGTTTCTCTGGCAGCAACGATATTGGCAAAGCGGAGAGGACTTGATCCGGAACTTGCGGCGATGGCTGCCATGCTGCATGACCTTCATGCATATAAGTCCGGCTCTTATGAGGATCATGCGCATAAAGGAGCAGAGCTGGCCCGGGAAATCCTTTCCGAACTGAAGCTGACGAGTGAGGAAGAAACGGAAATGATCTGCTCAGCGATTTACCATCATGATGACAAGCTGACGAAGGATGCACCGTTTGATGAGCTTTTGAAGGACGCTGATGTGGTCCATCATACCATGAATGATACGGGTAAGGCCATCAAGGAAAAGGAACAGGAAAGATATGACCGGATCTGTGCTGAGTTATATTTGAAATGAACCTTCGGACGGCACGGTAGATCGGATAAATGACAAAATGGATATTGTATATTTTGAAATAGACTGAGGTGGAGAATCGATGGAATACAGTGAAGTTCAAAGGATAGCAAGGAATACGATCGAATATATAAAAGGTGAAATACACTCCGGAATGGCATTGACAGAAGTGCGACGCCTTTGTGAAGAGAAAATGTATGAGCTTGGAGCGGATTCCTTCTGGTACTATGATATCGGAGCTTTTGTTTTCTCGGGAGATGAGACTACGGTTTCCGTTTCCGGAAGAGAATATATTACTTCGGACAGGATCATCGCGGCAGATGATATTCTTACCATAGATCTGAGTCCGCAGTCAGGTGATACCTGGGGGGATTACGCAAGAACCATCATTATCCAGAACGGAAAAGCTGTTCAGTCAGATGACGAGATCATGAATCCTGAGTGGCGTGCGGGTGTTGAAATGGAAAAGAAGCTTCATAAAAGGATGAGGTCGATCGTAAACCCGAAGATGACATTTGAAGAACTATACGTTCAGATGAATGAGTTCATTCTTGAAGAAGGGTTTATCAATCTGGATTTTTTGGGAAATCTCGGACACTCCATAGTTCGTAGGAGAGAAGACAGAGTGTATATCGAGAAGGGAAACCATGCGAAGCTCAGTGATGTCGATTATTTCACCTTTGAACCGCACATCAGCGTATGTGGCTCCCGATACGGATACAAAAGAGAAAATATCTATTTCTTTGACCAGGGGATCCTAAAAGAATTATAGTTGTGATTACTGATAGCAGGCTGCGATTGCAGTCTGCTATTTGCGTTTTACGGTTCACATCTTGACGCACTTTACGTCACATCTTGACAGGCTAACATGTATTAGCTATAATAGGGCTAATAATTATTAGCGGTATGGAGGGAGCCATGTCTACGAAAGAGAAAATTTTGGATGCGGCGTTAACACTTTTTGCAGAGAATGGATACGATGGAACAAGCGTGGAGCAGATTGCGAATGCTATAGGAATTAAAGCTCCTTCGCTGTACAAGCATTATAAGGGCAAAGAGGATATACTCAATTCGTTGATCGATTCTGCGGAAGCGCGGTATGAGGAGATGTTTGGATCCGAGAAAAATATCGGAAAGGTACCGCAAAGCCGGGAAGAGTTTGAAAAGGTGACTATGGAAAGGGTCTCATTTACAATGCGGGATCCCATGATTCGCAAGACACGGATGCTCCTTGTTCAGGAACAGTTCAGGAATGAGAGGATTTCCGAGGCTACAACCAGGCATCAGCTGGACGGGATACAGAGGATGTTTGCAAAGATCATCAAGGGAATGATGGATGAGGGGATAGTCGTAAAGGATGATCCGCAGCTGCTGGCGGTAGAACTTACCGCACCGGCGGTTCTGCAGATCGCAAGAGCAGACCGACAGCCGCAGTGTGAAGAAGAATGTATGAAATACATCGAAAAGCATTTACGGCATTTTTGTAATGTGTACATGAAACAGGAGTGAAAATTTGAATCCGATCACTTATTCATTTTTAACAGAGAATAATTTCAATGAGACGATTGGGGACGGTTCTGGGCGTCCCAGAACCGTCCCCAATCGTTCCAAAGAAGAGGGTGAGCCATGGGTGCTGCTGCAAAAAGAGACAGAATAATGCGAGGACGTGATGAAAATGGACAATAAAACAGATAAGAATTATCGGACAGTAAATAAGGAAACCTATTACCGGAAGGGTGTTTACCGGCATTTTACGGAGGACTGCAAGTGCTCTACCTCCATGACGGCCAGGGTTGATGTGACGGAGCTGGTGCGGTATTCGAAGGAGAAGGGCACGAAGTTCTATGTCAATTTTCTGTATATCCTTTCCAGGGTGTTGAATTCAAGGGATGATTACAGGATGGGGTATCTTTGGAAGACGGATGAACTGATCTGCTATGATGTGATCCATCCGATGCAGTACATTTTCCATGAGGATACGGAGACCTGCACGCCGGTATATACAGTCTATGATCCGGATTACGAGACATTTTACAGAGCTGCTGTCGCTGATATTGAGAAGGCAAAGCAGACAAGAGAGTATGGTCTGGATGCGGAAAACCATCCGAACTGGTTTGATGCCTCCTACATTTCCTGGCTTTCTTACGATTCCCTGAATATTGAACTGCCGGACGGTTACCTCTATTTCCTGCCGATCATTAACTGGGGGAAATACCGTGAGGAGAATGGAAGTCTCATGATGCCGGTAACGGTTCGCATGAACCATGCGATTGCGGACGGATATCTGGTTGCAAATGTGTACCGTCTGCTGGAAAAAGAGATGGCTGCGTTCTGCAATGGTAAGGGGAATCATTGACATTAGGACAAATAATAGCAAGAAAAGTCGGGAATGAAAGAAATCTATGAGGTAAGATAGCCACATAGCAAGTGAAGGGAGGCAGGCTGCCGTGGAATGGATGGCATTGATCGGTGATTCGATCCAGTATATTGAAGAGCATATCACAGAGGATGTGACGGCTGATGAAGTGGCAAAGGCTGTAGGCGTATCTCCGTTTTATTTTCAGAAGGGATTTGCCATGCTTTGCGGATTCAGTGTTGCTGAGTATATCCGCAACAGAAGGCTGGCACTGGCCGGGAATGATCTTCTGATCACAGAGGATAAGATCATCGATATTGCCATGAAGTACGGGTATGACTCTCCGGATAGTTTTACCAAGGCATTTACAAGATTCCATGGCGTGTCGCCTTCGTCCGTGCGCAGGGACGAGGTGATGCTGAAGACCTTCGCTCCGCTGAAACTGAAGATATCATTAGAAGGAGGCTATCTCATGGATTACAAGATCATGAAAAAGGATGCATTTACGGTGATCGCAAACGCAAAAACATTTTCCTACGAAGGGGCAAAGGAAAGTGTCCCACAGTTCTGGCAGGAGCATTATCAAGCCGGAAAGGGAAAGTACGTTATGGGAGTTTACGGGATCAATATCGATACCACTATGGGTAAGGAAGAGTTTGAATACCTGATCGCAGATCCGTATGATCCGAAGAACGAGGTACCTGAGGGACTTATTACCAGAACCATACCGTCATTTGACTGGGCGGTATTCCCCTGCAAAGGAGCGATGCCGGATGCGCTTCAGGATGTGAATACCAAGATCTTCACAGAATGGCTGCCGGCCCTTAAGGAATATGAGTTTGCTGCCGGTTACTGCGTGGAGTTTTACGATGATCCCACAAAGTATGAGAAAGGGACTCAGGATGAGAACTATTATAGTGAGATCTGGATTCCCGTAAAGAAGAAAGCGTAAGCTGGAGCTGTACTGAAGGATAATCCCTGTATCCCGGGAAACCGGGGTACAGGTAATATTTTAGAAGTGACATACAGATGTCCTGTTCAGTGTTGTAAGATATGTGCAAAGGGTGAGGCATGAGTATGAGATTGGATGGATTTGGGTTGCTGGTAGAAGATATGGGGAGGATGTTACAAATGAGCAGATGAATGATAAGAAGTTTTTAAAGCTGGTGAACGGATAACTGGACCGATACGCAGGAGGTTGATGATGTACGAAAATAGCAGGCCAGTCGGAGAAACAAACGATGATCTTTCTACCTATCAGGGAGCGCTGGATATATTCAGAAAAGTAAACTGTGTAAGCGAACGGGAGAACTGTCTGATCGGAACGATCGTGGATTACTCAAAGAGCAACGAGGTTACAGCTTCGATGATCGGATTGGGAGTAGCCGGACCCGTAGGATATGTGGTTGGAGATGTGCTGGCAAGAGAAAGAGATGAAAGGATCAGCAGGATCAATGAATTCCTCTTTGCTTTACTTAACTTCAACGAAACCGGAGTCGGAATCATGCCCTTAAAGGGCGGCGGATTAAAGATCAATCCGGAAAAACTAAGTCCCGGTTATGATGCGTTTGTATATTACTATTATCAGGAACTCTCCGGCATTTCCGTAAAGAACTATTACGGGATAAGAAAAAGCGTAAAAGCGATCACGATCACTCTGATCAATGGTAAGAAGCTGCATTTCAATGCGAATATGACTGAGAAAGCATTGCCTTACCAGGTGAACGGAATGAAGATATTGACGGGGAAATACCAGAAATAAGGGAGTGATTTTCTTCTTGACAGGCTGCAATTTGCAGTCTGTTTTTTTGTTGAATAATACGTTCCATGAGGAGTGGTGTGGTATGTGCGAGGCACATATCTGTGATGTGATCAGAAAAACCTTTTCAGATGCGAAGAAGGTATCCGCGTCCCGGGGAAAAGGAGAAGCTGTATTTCTGACGGAGAAGGAACCGGATAAGAGCCTGCTTGAGGATGCGATCACATCCATGGGATATACCTACATTTCCTCGGAAAGTGTGGAGTATAAGAAAAAAGGATTGTTTGGACGTTAGAAGGAGGCATGAAATGAAAAAAAGAGGATTGTTATCCTGGGTGCTTGAATTTGCAGGGAGAAAGCGAGGGTATTTCGTTGGAAGTGTTGTGCTCGCCATTCTTGGCGTGGCTGCATCCTTTGGTCCCTACCTGATCATAGCTAAGATCGTGAAGCAGCTGCTGGCGGATAACCGGGAGTGGGATTATTATCTCTCTTTTGGAACGATTGGGGACGGTTCTGGGCGTCCCAGAACCGTCCCCAATCGTTCCACAGAATGGCCGGACTTTGCTATGGTGGTAGACCCGCGATTATGATAGAATAAAGCCATTGAACGGTGAAGCTGGGAGAAGGGTCCGACACACTGCAGACAGAAGGAGGAGAGCATGAAGAAATGGTACGATGAAGAATATGAATTTACGGTAGAAGTAACGGGCTTTTTGCATGGAGATCATACGGAAAGGTACTGCCGCAACGGGGAAGAGGAAGAGATCGGTGATGTTTATAAATGCACCTATGGGTGTCCGGTGAATGCGGAAGGCTACGGGATCTGCTCTAAGACGATGATGATGTTATATCCGCTGATGGAATCTGTAAGAAGCGGCGGTGATCTTACTAAGGTCGGCGGAGACGGGAAATACTCCAAGACAGTTGTGTGCCCGGATGGATGTGTGATCTTCAAGCTGACGGCAAAGCCTTTGGGAAACGAGAACTTCCATACAGGCGGTTTCTGGGATTATCCGGATGAAACATAAGAATATAGGAAAAGGACAGGAAATCATGATTGTTGAAATAACGGATTCAAATGAAAAACAGACCATAGCAAGAGAAGTGCTGGAGGCGCTCACGGACTGGTTTGAGGTAGAAGAGAGCAGAGAGGGATACATATCCGGATGCACCGACTGGACCTTCCTGGCAGCAAAGGAAGGACAGAAGGCCATCGGCTTCCTCTGCCTGAAGGAAACAGGCAAGGCCACAGTGGAACTGGCGGTTATGGGGGTTTTAAAGGACCATCACAGGGGCGGTGTCGGCCGGCAGCTGGTAGAAAGGGCGAAGGAAGCGGCCAGAGAGAAAGGCTATGAATTCATGCAGGTTAAGACCGTGAAGATGGGTATGTATGAGGACTATGACAGGACGAATCTCTTCTACATAAGCTGCGGGTTCAAGGAACTGGAAGTTTTTCCGCTCCTTTGGGACGAGGCCAATCCCTGCCAGATCTATGTGATGTCTTTGAAAAACCAGTAATCGTGACCGGAGGAAATGTCGTGAAGAGGGAAATTCTCATAATTGATGATGACATAGATATTGCCATGATCATTACGGATATGCTTACGGATCAGGGGTTCGGAGTGACACATGCCGCAAGCAGTGAGGAAGCATTTGAGCTTCTGACAAATAAAAGCTTTCATCTGATCATTCTGGATATCAATCTTCCGGATGCGATCGGCTTTGAAGTATGCCGTGAACTGAGAAAAGTATCGGAGGTCCCTGTGATCTTCGCCAGTGCCAGGACCAGTGAGACAGACCGGATCACAGGCCTTGATATCGGCGGGGATGATTATCTTCCGAAACCCTTTTCGATGAAGGAGCTTCTGGCACATATCAATGCTTTGCTCCGCAGGACCTACGGATTCGGAGATGATGAAAAGACGATATCCTTCGGCGATATTACGGTGGATACAGGTTCACGTACGGTAACAAAAAAAGGGAATCCCGTAAACCTGTCGATGCGTGAATTTGATCTGCTGGCATATCTATGTACACATCCAAACACCGCCCTGACGAAGGATAAACTGCTCAGCGAAGTGTGGGGTGCCTTCTCTCCGGTTGAACCGAAAACCCTTGCCGTACATATCAGATGGCTCAGGGAGAAACTGGAGGACGATCCGGCAGAGCCCAAATTCATTAAGACGGTGTATAAGGTTGGATATATTCTGGAGGCAGACACATGAAAGGACGGGTAATAAGGATTACTGTGGTTTTTTCACTGCTGCTTGTGGCAGTGACCGGCATCTTGGCTTTAAGCTCCCGGAAATCAACTCCGCAGAATGAACGGTCGGAGCAGCTGCTTCAATTAAATGAGATATCACAGCTGATCGATCAGGGAAAATATGATCTGGCTAAACAGAAGACGGATGCATATGCGGACAGGCTCCGTTCAAAGCCTGTAGAGGATTCCGTTGGAATAAACGGTATTGTTATGTGTACCCTCACCATTCTTTTTATGGCGATGGTATTTTTCTATGTATATCTGAATATTCTCCGCCCCTTTGATAAGATGAAGAACTATGCATCCGAAATAGCAAAGGGGAATTTGGATCTGCCTCTTAATTATGAAAAGTCCGATTATTTCGGCGCATTTACCTGGGCTTTTGACAGTATGAGGAAAGAGATCACGCGTTCGAGGACGGCAGAGCGTGAGGCCATCGAAAATAATAAGACGGTGATCGCGACACTTTCTCATGATATCAAAACACCGATCGCTTCCATACGTGCCTATGCGGAGGGACTGGAAGCAAATCTTGATACAACACCGGAACGGCGTTCCAGATATCTGGAGGTGCTTATCAGAAAATGTGACGAGGTTACGGCACTTACCAACGATCTTTTCCTTCATTCCCTTTCCAATCTCAATATGCTTCAGATGCAGCCGGAAGAGTTTCTGCTTGTTCCTTTTCTAAAGCAGTCCATAAGTGAGATCTTAGCCGGATATGAGGACGTGGTACTTAAGGAGACGGACATTTCTCCGGTGATTTATGCAGACCGGAAGAGGATCAATCAGATCGTGGAAAATCTGATCAACAATTCGAGGAAATATGCAAAAACAAATGTTACCGTGTCCCTTACCCAAACAGATGATATGGTTTCCATACACTTCAGGGATAAGGGACCGGGAATTCCGGATGAAGATATGCCGTTTATTACGGATAAGTTTTATCGCGGGAAAAATACAGGTACCGAAAACGGCTCAGGCCTGGGACTCTATATCGTAAAGTATATTGCCGAACGATCCGGCGGAAGTATAGAGCTTATCAATCATACCTCCGGAGAAAAGGGACTTGAAGCAGTGGTGCACCTTCCGTTTAAAAAATAGATTTCTCTTAAATACTTCTTAATAAGATTTGACTTAAACTGTGATCATAAACCACAGATCATGACAGAAGAGGAGAGATCCAGAATGAAAAAATCAATTCTTTCGGCAAGAGGACTCGGTAAAAGCTTTGCGCATAACGGCGGGCAGATCCACGTGATCACAGATGCGGATCTTGATATCTATGACGGTGATTTTACCGTGATCATGGGATCTTCGGGTTCCGGTAAATCAACCATGCTCTATGCACTCAGTGGAATGGACA
The DNA here is from genome assembly GCA_902775555.1 of uncultured Lachnospiraceae bacterium. GTDB lineage: Bacteria > Bacillota > Clostridia > Lachnospirales > Lachnospiraceae > Eubacterium_Q. Next base: position 43,793 of record CACYMQ010000013.1, read on the forward strand.
GAGCAACCGCGGGAGAAGTACTTTTTAACGGCGAAAATCTTGTGGAGATGAGCGAGCGAAGGCTGGCAAGGCTCCGCTGTACAGAGTTTGGATTTGTATTCCAGCAGATCCATCTGGTAAGTAATCTTACCATATTTGAAAATGTTGCGGTTCCCGGATATCTGGATAAGAGCCGTTCCGTAGAAGAAGTGAATTCTTTTGCGGACAGTCTGCTTGAAAAAATGAATATTGCCGGGATCAAAACGCATCTTCCGGCCCAGTGCTCGGGAGGAGAGCAGCAGAGATGTGCCATAGCCAGGGCCCTCATCAACCATCCGGCTCTTGTTTTTGCGGATGAACCCACAGGAGCGCTCAATCGAAGGAACACGGTGGAGGTTCTGGATCTTCTGACGGAGTGTAACCGGGAAGGACAGAGCATCCTCATGGTAACCCATGATATTCGTGCGGCTCTCCGGGCAACGAGAATTCTTTATATTGAGGACGGAAGGATCATCGGTGATCTGACGCTGCCTCCTTACCGGTCAGAGGATGAGAAGAGCCGTGAAACTCAGGTGAATGCATGGCTATCTTCCATGTCATGGTAGGAGGCGCGCTATGGATATAATTAAACTGATCAGAGCAAATATCCGTTATAAGAAGGGATCCTTCAAGGGCATTCTGATCCTTATGATGATCATATCCCTGTCGGTTTCGGTTATCGTAAGTCTTAAACGGAATTTCCCTGATTCCATCCGGAGTGCATACGACCGTAAGTATGATGCGGATATTACCCTGAATATCCGAAGGGAGTTTCTGACGGAAGGGATGATCAGGGGATTGGAGGATGATCCTCTGGTAGGAAAAGTAGTCGTATGTGATGCGCTGCATCCCGACAAATGCACATATTCAAACGGAAAAGCTACAACATTCGGTATCAGGCTTGTGGCACAGAACGAAACAGTTGATTCCATATGGAATGAAGACATGACGGATATCATCACCGAAGTGCCTGAATTATCAAAGGGTGAGATTTATCTTCCGAGAGCGCTCCGGGATTGCGAAGATCTTAACATCGGCGATACCATGACCGCTGCTTTTGAAGGTGCTTCCTATACATTTACCATAAAGGGATTTGTGGAAGAACCGGCATGCGGAAGTTCTTTTATGCCGCTGAAAGTGCCGTTTATCAGTCAGGAGGATTTTGATGAGATCGCGGCAAACAGAAAGAAGGCTATAGCCGAGGATCCGAAGCTCAGTACCGACTTATATGAGATCGTTTATATCACCAAAGCAGAAACATGTGATCTTACCGACAATAAGTTTGCACAGGAACTGAATAAAACATCGGATATAGAAAGCTATGCCCAGGGGATCCTGACCAGATCCGACAGCCTGCATTATCATGGACTTATGCCGGATATCATTCTGAACATTTTCATGGCGTTTGTGATCATCCTAGTGGTCATAGTTTTTGTAGTAATGTCAAACAGCATTTCCTCAAGTATAGAAATGAATTATACGGATCTTGGGATCCTGAAGGCCCAGGGCTTTGACAGCCATAGACTGAAGCTGGTATTTCTCGGACAGTATATGCTGGCGGAGATCATCGGAACGATCGCAGGATTCCTGTTATCGATTCCGGTTGTTATATATCTTCCGAGAGTATTCGAATCGATCGTAGGGATCAGGATCGTCGGAGGTTTGGCATTCCTTCCGAGTCTGCTTATCCTTGTGGGATTGCTGGTCCTTTCGGCATTCTATATCATGCTCATATCCCGGAAGGTGGGAAGTATATCTCCGGTAAGAGCCGTTTCCGGCGGAAGATCGGAGGTGTTTTTTGACAGCAGGCTGACCCTACCGGTTAAAGGAAGCGCGCTTTCCGCAAGCCTTGCCTTCCGGCAGTTTACGGCAGGAGGGAAACGCTATGTGGCGTCGATCCTCATCGCATCGCTGCTGGTATTTTTCCTTATGACCATGACAGGGATGACGGATGCGGTATCCTCGGAAAATGCACTGAAGGCCATGGGTGCTACAAGTGAGGATATGACCGTATATCTGGAAACGGAAGACTACGGTACAGCAAATACAGCGTATGTGAGAGAGCAGTTTGAGCGTATTGAAAACACCATCAGACAGTATACGGATATAGAAGAGCGTTATGGCTTTGAAAGTACATATATGGTATTGAACGGTGAGAAGCTGTCCTGCCGTATGGCTGAGGATGAAGAGGTTTTTACCGTTACAAAAGGACGTGCACCTCTGTATGAAAATGAAATTGTTGTGAGTCAGATCTATGCAGAGGATATGGGATATACGATCGGCGATAAGCTGGAAGTATCCTACAGGGGAAGAAAAAAAGACTGTGTGATCTCCGGATTCATTACAGATGCTACAGAAGCCGCTGATGCCGGACGGTTCTTCGGAATGAACAGCGATGCCGCAGCATTCTTTATCGATGATTTTATCGTACAATATGTGGGTTATAAGCTTTCGGATCCGGCTAAGGCGGAAGTGATAAAACAGAAGATTGAGGCCGAACTGACAGGAGATATACATGTTTCCGTATATTCAGGTGAAAGCTCGAGAGAGAAAATGATAACAACCATCGCCTATTCCATCAGGACCGTGATATATGTGATCTCTGTGATCTTTGCACTGGTGGTTGTCTCCATGATATGCTCGAAGACATTTGTCAGGGAGAAGATCGATATCGGGATCTATAAGGCTTTGGGATTTACTTCAGGAAATCTCAGACTGCAGTTTGCCGTAAGATTTCTTATCGTGGCCATCTTCGGAATCCTGATCGGAACTACGCTTAGCCTGACCTTATCCGAAAAGCTTCTGTCCTATATGCTGAGGAGCATGGGAATCGTCAACTTCGTTATCGATTACAGATTTATCACTGTATTTCTTCCGATAGCGTCTGTAGCTCTTTGTTATTTCCTGTTTGCGTATATCGAAGCGGGAAAGACCAGGAGAGTTGAGGTGCGTAGCCTTATCACGGAGTAGACTGACGGTACTTATCTGAAATAATAGAAAAGGCAGGAGAAGATGGATGAAGTATATTTTGAACAAGGATTACCGGCTCCGGGGCTGGTCAGATTCCATAGCAAATCTGGAACATTTTCCGTCCAGAACCCTGACGAAGCTTTCATCCCATGAGTGTGTCTTCCTAATGAAATGTGACGGCTGCCGGGATTTGGAAAATGAACTGGATATGAAGGACTTTCAGCCGGAGCTGGAGAAATACCTTAAAGCCGGAGTGATCTCCCCGACTGAGGGAGCCGGGAGGCTTCCGGAGCAGGAGTATCATTTTTACGGGAATAAAAAGATCCGGTCAATGAACATAGCCATTACCGGAAACTGTGATTTTCGGTGCCGGCACTGCTTTAACGCTGCAGACGGTAATCCAAGGGGGGTTACACCGAAGACGGAGGATCTGCTTATGCTTATCCGTCGGCTGAGTGAATGCGGCATAGCGAGGATATGGCTGAACGGCGGAGAACCCCTTCTGAATAAGGACTTTCTTAAGATCACACAGGCGATAAAGGATCATGGGATGATCTTCAGTCAGCTGATCACAAATGCCTATCATCTTACGCCCGAGATTGTGGATGAACTTCTTCTGCAAGGGCACAGGCCAATGGTTTATATCAGCTTTGACGGAGTCGGAAGTCATGAATGGCTCCGGCAGGTACCGGGCTCCGAGCAGCGGACGCTGGAGAGGATGGCCATGCTGAAGGAGAAAGGCTTCTATGTGCTTGCACATCAGTGTGTATGGAGGGACAGTCTTCCGAACGTATGGCCCACGGTATATAAACTGCAGGAACTGGGCGTGGACACTCTGCGGATCACCTGTGTCGAGCCATCCCTCAGGTGGAAAGAGAGTACAAAAGATGGTACAAAAAGGGATCAGACGATTTCCTGCCGGGAATGGATGGATTTTGCTTTGGAATTCCTTCGCCGCTGGTATACGGAGAAGATCGATATGGATCTGGATATTTGGGGATTTTGGCAGGGTACACATGGATCGAATTATGTGAAAATCGTTCCGGATCACTATCAGGTTCGTGAGTATGAATATAAGATTCCCAGCTGTATCGACGGATACAGGCGTCCGTTTATCGACTGCGATGGCCGGATCATGATCTGTCAGGGACTCTCCGGGATTTCGAAGGCATACAATATGGAATGGGGAAATGTCTACACCGACGATCTTCATAAGCTCCTTCAGGACAGCAGATTTATGGATTCACTTATGCAGACCAAGGGGAAAATGAAGGATGAGCAGGAGGAGTGCAGAGTCTGTGGATGGCGCGATCACTGCGGCTACGGATGCAGACCGGAAGCACTGACCCAGGGGCACGGACTCTACGGAATTGACGAGCGGATGTGCATTTTCTTCAAGGAAGGTTACTACGACCGGTTTAAGGACATTGTATCTCAGTTTGGACTGAAATGTCAGAATTAGCGGGAAACCGGATATAGATACAACAGAAGGTGAACGGCTCAGGATTGACAGTATAATTTGCAGGATGATAATATTGTAATATGCAAATAGATACAGTTTTTTTCTATGAGGTGACAGGAGGTTATCATGAAGATTAATAAGAAGAAGAACGGAACAGAACTTGTTGTTGAGGTGATCGGGAGACTTGATTCGCTGACATCTCCGGATCTGGAGGATGCACTGGAGGAATCCTATGATGGGCTTACGAAGCTGATCCTTGATCTCGGACAGCTTGAGTATATCTCCAGTGCGGGCCTCCGTGTGCTGCTCGGGGCTTCTCAGGTGATGGAGGATCAGGGAGAGATGGTAGTTCGCAATCTGACCGAACCGGTAAGACAGGTGATAGAGCTGGTAGGCTTTGACAGTGCATTAAATATTGAATAAAGGAGGAGTTGATCTATGGCGGATGAGAAGAAGCAGATATTCAGACAGAGCTCCCTGGATCGAATTGCTTCTCCGGAGCAGTTGAATGATTATCTTCGTACAACAAAACCCGGAGCACTGATTATTCTTATCCTGATCATTTTACTTGTCGTTGCTTTTTTTGCATGGGCATCCATCGGCCGGCTGGAGACGACGGTTTCCGCCAAGGCTACGGTCGAAGATGGCAATGCGCGTATCGTGATACTCAGTGAAGCGGATGTGAAAGCGGGAATGACGGTTCGTGTGGGGGAGTCTGAGTTTACAATATCATCTGTGGACAAGGATGAGTACGGTTATCCGGTGGCAAATGCGCCGGTTACGATCCCCGGTGGAAGCTATGACGTGGAGATCGTGATCGAGAGTATAGCTCCCATCAGTTTTCTGTTTTCTTCATAAGGATAGAATCTCTGTATATATCTTGAGGAGAAGTAATGTCTGAAAGAAAGATCAAGTTTAAACCTACCATTACCAAAGGGACCGCGAAGGTCCCTGTTGTGATGCAGCTGGAAGCGCTGGAATGCGGAGCTGCTTCACTGACGATGGTTATGGCATATTACGACAAATGGATCCCATTGGAACAGGTTCGTGCGGATTGCGGAGTTTCCCGTGACGGTTCGAATGCGAAAAACATCGCTCTTGCAGCAAGACGATACGGATTTAAGGTGTCGGCATTTAAGCGGAGTCCGAAAACGATCCGTGAGAAGGGGCAGTTCCCCTGTATCATCCATTGGAATTTCAATCACTTTGTTGTCCTTAACGGATTCAAGGGAAAATACGCATGTATTAACGATCCTGCAAAGGGATATGTCAAGATTCCCATGGAGGATTTTGACAAGGCCTTTACCGGAGTCACCATCAATCTGGTACCCGGTGATGACTTTAAGCCATCAGGAAAAAGGAAGAGCACTCTTGCATTTGTCCGGCGGCGGCTTATCGGAGCAAGCGCGGCGGTGGCTTTTGTTATGGTTGCCAGTGTGGTCAGCTATTCCTTTGGTCTGATCAATCCGGTCATGTCCAGGGTGTTCATGGACCGTATCCTTACGGGAGTAAATACAGGCTGGTTGAAGGGATTCATTTTGATCCTGGTAGGACTGGCTGCCCTGCAGATCCTCGCGGAGTGGATACGAACGGTCTATTCACTCAAGATCCACGGGAAGATGGCAATGGTGGGCAGTACCACATTTATGTGGAAAGTCCTGCGGATGCCGATGGAATTCTTCTCTCAGCGGATGGCAGGGGATATCCAGCTAAGACAGCAGGAGAATAATCTTCTGGCCGGAACGCTGATCAATACGGTGGCGCCGCTGGCAATGAATACCATCATGCTGGTCTTTTATCTCGTCATCATGCTGAGGTACAATCTGCTTCTGACCGTCATCGGTGTGGGAACAGTCATTTTAAATATCGTCCTGTCCCGGGTGATCTCCGAGAAAAGAACGAATATCACCAGAGTACAGATGCGGGACGCCGGTAAGCTTGCAGGAACTACAGTTGCCGGCATAGAGATGATCGAAACCATCAAGGCAAGCGGCGCTGAGAACGGTTTCTTCCGTAAATGGGCCGGTTACCAGGCATCGGTAAACACACAGACGGTCCGTTTTTCCCGTTTGCAGCAATTGCTCGGTGCCGTACCGCAGCTTCTGGCTACACTGTCGGGATATGCTGTTCTGATCATCGGTATCTGGCTTTGCCTGGACGGGAAATTCTCTCTGGGTGCGGTCATGGCATTTCAGGGCTTCATGACATCCTTTATGGTACCGGCGATGACACTCATCACTGCCGGCCAGACCATTCAGGAGATGCGCACCCAGATGGAGCGGATCGATGACGTGATGCAGTATCCCTCAGACAAAAATGTAACTATCGAAGTTGAGAGTGAAGAGCGTCTGAGAAAGCTTCGCGGAAATGTGGAACTGAAGAATATCACCTTCGGTTATTCAAGACTGGCAGAGCCTCTGATCAAGGACTTCTCCATGACACTGACTCCCGGAAGCCGAGTTGCCTTTGTGGGTACCTCGGGCTGTGGAAAGTCCACGCTTTCCAAACTGATCTCAGGACTTTACAATCCGTGGGAGGGAGAGATCCTTTTCGACGGAAAGAAGCGAAATGAGATACCGCGAAGTATCATGACCGGATCCGTTGCGGTTGTGGATCAGGATATCATCCTTTTTGAGGATACCATTGCGAATAATATTAAGATGTGGGACGATTCCATCAAGGATTTTGAGATGGTCCTTGCTGCCCGTGACGCACAGCTTCATGAGGATATCATGAAGCGTGAAGGCGGATATGAGTACAAACTGACCTCCGGCGGTCGTGACCTTTCCGGCGGCCAGCGTCAGAGAATGGAGATCGCCCGGGTCCTGGCTCAGGATCCATCCATCATCATCCTGGACGAAGCCACCTCGGCATTGGACGCCAAGACCGAATATGAGGTAGTAAACGCCATCAAGGACAGAGGGATCACCTGCATCGTAATCGCTCACCGGCTTTCCACGATCCGTGACTGTGATGAGATCATCGTCCTGGAACGGGGGCAGGTGGTTGAGCGTGGAACACATGATGAGCTTATGGCGAATGGCGGGGCATATACTGAACTTGTATCGAACGAATAATGACGGAGGTCTGATCATTGGGCTGGTTTGAAAAACAGGTAAAACAGAGAGAAGAACTGGATCAACAGCTTTTCGAGGATGCCTTCTTTCGTGCGGCAGAGGTCGTACTTGGGAAAAGAGTAGCCTCGGAAATGAGTGATGACCGGATCATTACGAAACAGGCCATTGAGGATATTCTGAAGTACTATCACTACAAGCCGGTGGAGATACCGAAGGCGGTGAAAGAGCATGAGGATCAGTTGGATTACAGCCTGCGTCCTCATGGGATCATGCGCCGGAATATCGACCTTACCGAAGGCTGGTATAAGGATACCTATGGCCCTGTGATGGCTTATTTTAAGGAGGACGGTTCTCCCGTTGCTCTGCTCCCGAGGAAAATGGGCGGGTATTATTATACAGACCGTGCTACGGGGAAGGTGGTCAGGATCAATGCCGGGACCATGGAGAAGTTCCGTACCGAGGCTTACTGTTTTTATAAGCCTCTTCCCCAGAAGAAACTTGGGATCCCGGACCTGATCATGTATATGAAACGATGCATGTCAGTATCCGATGTAGTATTTGTCGTGCTGGTATCCCTTTTGGGAACCGGGGTCGGCATGCTGATCCCGAGGATCACGAAAGCCCTCGCCGGCCCTGTGCTGCAAAGCGGAAAAATGTCGGTTCTCTGGGGCGCAGCGATCTGCATGATATGTGTTGCTGTGGTTTCGGGATTGATCACGGCCATTAACGGCCTGCTGGTACAGAGACTTAATACAAAAGCCTCCTTAAGCGTTGAGGCTGCCTTAATGATGCGGATACTGACACTTCCGGCGCCCTTCTTCCGGCAGTACAGTGCTGGAGAAATGTCACAGCGGGCTCAGTCGATAAAATTAATGAGTCAGTTGATCATGACAGTGCTTTTTACCACGGGACTGTCTTCCTTATTTTCGTTGCTTTATATTACACAGATCTTCAGTTTTACGCCGGCATTGGCAGTGCCTTCTCTGCTGGCAATACTGGCCAGTGCCGGTGTAACGCTGGTAGCCACACTTTTGCAGATCAAGGTGAGCCGGCGGAGGATGCAGCTGCAGGCTAAATCATCCGGACTTACTTACTCACTCATCACAGGCGTTCAGAAGATCAAGCTTGCCGGCGCGGAGAAGCGGGTATTCTCCAAATGGCTGCAGGCGTATGCCGATGAAGAGGAGATGACGTATAATCCGCCGATGTTCCTGAAGATCCATGTCGTGATCAACCTGGGAGTTACACTGATCTCCACTGCAGTGCTTTATGGCATGGCTGCGAAAAACGGTGTTGATCCGTCCGCTTATATCGCCTTCAATGCGGCTTACGGAAGCCTGATGGGGGCGTTCACCCTGCTTTCAACCATAGCGCTTCAGATTTCGGATATCAAGCCCATGATTGAAATGGCAGAACCCTTCCTTAAGGCTGAGCCGGAGGTTGCGGATAATAAGGAAATGGTAACCTCCATCTCCGGGGCTGTGGAACTGAATAACGTATTTTTCCGATATTCGGAGAATACGCCCTATATCGTTAAAGATATGTCACTGAAGATCAGAGCCGGTGAATATATCGCCATCGTCGGAACGACAGGCTGCGGTAAGTCGACGCTGATGCGTCTGCTGCTGGGCTTTGAGAAACCCGAACGAGGTGCGATCTACTATGACAACAAGGATATGAACGGTCTTGACCTCTGTTCTCTGAGGCGAAAGATCGGAGCTGTAACACAGAACGGCGGACTCTTCCAGGGGGATCTCTATTCCAATATTGTAATATCCGCTCCGGAGCTTACATTAAATGACGCCTGGGAAGCGGCTGAGATCGCCGGGCTGGCGGAGGACATCCGTAACATGCCCATGGGCATGCAGACCATGGTTTCCGAGGGCCAGGGCGGTATATCGGGAGGGCAGAAGCAGAGGCTTATGATCGCCCGGGCAGTGGCGCCAAAGCCGAAACTCCTCATGTTTGATGAGGCGACTTCCGCTTTGGATAACCGGACACAGAAGCAGGTCTCCGAGGCCCTTGACAGGATGGGATGTACAAGGATCGTCATCGCTCACAGGCTTTCCACCATTAAAAACTGCGACCGCATCCTGGTCCTTGATCAGGGTAAGATCATTGAAGACGGCAATTATGAAGAACTGATCCAAAAGGGCGGTTTCTTTGCGGAACTGGTGGAACGGCAGAGACTGGATACCGCTGCAGGTTAAGATATGATCCTTTGGCAAAAGATTCGTAAAGTATTGGAATAAACAGGCAGGAACAAGAGATGACAAATGAGATGAAGGAATTGTCTGATGAATTTCACCTGAATGATGAGGAGAGGGCGGTTTTCGGGGAATACACGAAGAATCGGTTTGCGGATGCAGAAGAGATCGAAAAACCGGATACACATTTCCTTGCTCTATGGGACAGGATCCTGATCTATTCAGGTCTGGCCGGTGTGGACAGAGCGATCAATGATAAGATCTGTGCAAAACGGCCGGTGGATTTTCGGTCGCCTCAGACGCTGAAGATGGAGATCTATGACTCTGTGGCAGGAAAGATCCCCATTATCTATGTCCGTGACACGGATGATTTCGAACAACTGGTGACCAATATCGCCTATCAGGGGAACCGGCCGGAGAATATCTCTGCCACCGGAGCATCCTTTATCTCCGGGAAGACCACCCGGTTTATCATCCTCTCCGCAAAGCCCTACAGCAATGTTCCGGCCATGGAACTGGGACTTCCGGATGAAGCGGATTGGGAAGAAAAGTCGCTGATCCTGCGACGGGGACATGAGTGCACCCATTATTTTACGAAGCAGACCTACGGGATCACGAATAATATCCTGCATGATGAGATCATGGCGGATTTCATAGGGATGATCGAGGCATTTGGGTTTTATAAGGCCGAATGGTTCCTTCGGTTTATGGGGATCATTGAAGGCAGCGGAGACCGGCTCAGTTTCTACACCGGGAATCTTCCGGAAAATGTACAAAAAGCCGTATCTAAGCTTGCGGAGCTTTGTGCGTATAAGCTGGAGAAATGGTCACTTACGGACGGCTTTCATACCCTGACCACCGGTGAGAGGATCAAATATATGTGCAAAGCCGGATTTAACGGCCTTCTGCAGTAAAGTGAATATCAGCTGTATTCGGGAAAAGATTATAGAGCAGTGAGGGAATATCCGGCGCTGCGGTATGGAGCCGGGGAGAGACGGATGAAAAGTCACTCCCCGGTGATCTCTATGCCGTACTTCGCCTTTACTTCATCGGGCATAGTATTACCGTTCAGTATGTCCCCGGCCTTTTTGATCAGGTCATTTACGGAATAATGGGAAAAGTATCCCACATTGTAGACCGTTTCGATCGGGTGGGAATATACATAGAATCTGTCGCTGGGGGCATGATATCCGAAACACCTCATAATGGAGGTTTCTTCATACCATGTCTCCGTTTCAATAATGTTCAGGGTGTCGCCAAGCTGAAGATACAGAAGTCCGTTTTCGTCATTGAATTTAAAATCCACACGTTCATCCCATGTACCGGGAACGGTCAGATCACTTTGGCCGAGCAGCGTCCCTGTTTCGGCGTTGTAGCGATACAGACATCCATCGATAGAGGGAACAAGGAGGAAAGATTGATCCTCTTTGGAGTAGAAGCAGATTCCCAGCGGGGTAGTAGGGCAGTTGATCACTGTATCCACGTCTTTGTCCACAGAGATCAGCCGGATATCTTTTCTGTCGGAGAAGGCGAAAATATCCCGGTTCGGATCATAGGCATAAAATGCCGTGGTCCAGTCCATTGGAACCTCCAGGTGTTTTATACTACCGTCACTCAGGTCCAAAAGCATGGTTTCATTGACAGCGCTCAGAAGAACGGAGTTTCGCTGAGGGATCCATTTGGGTGAATCGTTGATGATCAGATCGTTCGGATCATCTGAGAGCTTATATTCGGATATTTCCTTTGTGTCCGGATCATAGATGCAGAGCTTCCTGGAATCCGAATGATCCTTAGTGCAATAGTAGAACTTACCGTCGCTGAAGGAACAGATATCCCAGTCGATGGATGTTTCATCCTCAGCAAGAACAAAACCTGTGAATGTACCGGTTCTGGGGTCGATGTCCAATATCTTGTATTCCTTCTGTTCATATATATATCCGATATAGAAATGTGAATCCTTCGATCCGAGAAAACTGATGACGTAGGGACTGAGACTGGCGCCGTTTTCCGAAAGGGGTATTCTGCTGAGCTGTTCCCCCGTAGACGGATCTGCAAGGGTAAGAACGAGGAGCTGTTCGCTTTCCGGGGCCGTGATCACTCCGGGGAAGGTATCAGGTGACTCGTATGAGAGGATCGCAAACACCCGGTCATCGATATAGCTTTTTTCCGGAGAACTTATATGGCTGCCGGATTTCAACTCATTCAACCCCACGTCATATACATAAAGCCCATATTGAATGATCTCCGATGAGTTGAAAACATGAGCAAAGAAACCGGAATCGGGACTGTAGATCATCTGATCCAGGTTATCTGTAAAGTGTGCATCCATCCTTATGCCGTCTGCAGTGGTCGGAAAAGCCAGGGTGCCTTCCTTCGTGACATAGAGAGGCCAGTCGTCGTCCCCGGAAGCATGTCCCAATATAATGGATTCATTGGTGTTATGGCTTGCAATGAGTGTGCCATCCGAAATTCTGTATATTTCCGCTTTGTTTGCATAATAATAGGCAACTGCGCCGGATTTGGGAAGCAGAAGGAATTTACTGTGTATCAATACATTTGTACTGTTGAAATCACGATGCCAGAGTTCCCTGGAGGTATTTGGATCAAAGCAAAGGATCTTTACATGATCGGTCTTGGCAAAGGTACTGCTCCTGAACGATGAACTGGAGGATGTCACATCTACAGGACATGCCATGATAAGATGGTCCGTATCTCCCCAGATGAAGTCGGTGATATATTCTTTCGGGTCGATCTCACGTGTTGTACCGCTTTGAATATCATAAATGTATATCAGGCTGGAGGCTACGTCCTTGAAGATGATAACGGCGATCTTATTGTTGTCCGGAGATAACCTGAGTGTGGATATGGACATTATATTTTCGTATTCCATAGGAGGAAGCTCGTAGGAAGCGATCATAGAACCATCCTCCGGATCCAGACGGATCAGTTTAAAATCTTTTGTCGAAAGCAAAATGCTGTTATCCGGGAACATCACAATATCGGAATTGGGAATGTTGTTCACCGAAATAGCCTTCTCCCAAAGACAGGCACCGTCAGATAACCGGTAGGTGCTTGTCTTTTCGGGATAAAGAACAAGAAGCCGGTCATCAGGAAGAAGTGCAATGCCATCCAGATTCCCCTGTCTGTCCAGACTGAAAAGAAGTTCATGACTCTCTGTGTCCCAGACCCGAACATTTCCGGTATTGTCCCAGGCGGCAAGTCTTTTCCCTGAAGAGGACAGAAGACAGTTATCATTATTCATGCTGTCAGGCATACGGTAGCTCCAGGTATCCTTAATACCGATACCTTCAAGTGTCGTATAGGAATAAGTGGAATCAGCCAGTGCTCTGACGGCCTGCGGGGTAATGGGACGGGTATCGCCGGCTTTCCTGGGTACGGACTCAAGGGCCAGCTGCAGGGCCAGGATACGCTGGTCGTTTTTCATGGCATCCATGGATTCATATGCAAGATAGATAGACTGATTCCGAAGGGAGTTTTCGAGATTCTTACGGATCTGGATACTGTTGTAGATCAGATATGCGTCGAAGGCGATTATGGCGGCTATGATCAGGGATACAGCGATGATCATTCGCCGGATCATGAAAGCACGACGGCGGTTCAACAGCTCATCATAAGAACATTCCAGCAGCTTGGAAGCAAGCCGGGGGAGTTCTTCTTTTTTTGCTTTTCTCCTGGGTAATCTGTAGTCGCAGGAAAGCGGTTCCTGCGGAACGCGGACAGTACGGGTGTTTCCGTCCGGATCGGTTACGGTCTCTTCCTCATACTTTAGAATATCGGGGATCACGTCCTCCGGCTCACCGTCCACCAGAACGGTGGTGATCTGGCGGCGGGTATGGTTACGAAGGAAATATTCGATCTCCCTTTGTACCCAGATTGATTCTTTGGTGGTAGTGGAACAGATCACGATAAGGTGTTCTGCATTATCCAAAGCTTCGGAAAGCTCGGAAGTAAGATCACTTGCAGCACCAAGCTCATCCTTATCAAGAAATATACGGTCTATCCTTTTTCTTCCGGTGGCTTTTCTGATCTTAGAGGGAATATAAAAATGCTCCAGATCAGATTGTATCCTGCTTGCTATACGGATATCGTTTTCGGAATGACGATATGAGATAAAAGCATCATAATGGTCGATCATTAAAGGTGTCCTCCATAAAACGGACAATAACTATCTGTAACATTGTAAAGGAAAAAATCGATCTTGTAAATGAATCCCGTGTCATTGAGGAAAAAACAGGACGGATATCAGCATGGAAAGTGGACTTTGCAGTTGAATCTGTATTATACTGAAAAAGTCGGATCACAGGCTGACCGGGGTCAGTAAGAACAACGGAGATAAAAAAATGGAAATAAGAGATAACAGGATTGATGCGGGCAAAGCGTTTGACTGGGGCAGGACGTCAGAGGAGTATGCCAGATTCAGGGATATATATCCGGATATCTTTTACCGGAAGATCGTGGACAGGGGATTATGCGTGAAGGGGCAGAGAGTACTTGATCTCGGAACCGGGACAGGAGTACTCCCCCGCAATATGTATCAGTACGGAGCCGAATGGATCGGTACGGATATCTCGGAAGAGCAGATCCGCCAGGCAGAGATCCTGGCGGATGCCGGGAATATGAAGATTGATTTTAAGGCTGTGCCTACGGAACAACTTGATTTCCCGAAGGAGAGTTTCGATGTGATCACAGCCTGTCAGTGCTTTTGGTATTTTGATCATGAGAAGGTCATGCCGAAGCTTTCCGGGATGCTGAAACCTGACGGCAAGCTGCTCATTTTATATATGGCATGGCTTCCTTTTGAGGATCAGATCGCCGGTGCGAGTGAGGAGCTTGTGCTGAAATACAGTCCCAACTGGTCAGGAGCCCGGGAAATCCGTCATCCGATATGGATCCCTGATGTAGCTTTGGAATATTTCACGCTTACGGAGCATGAAGAGTACGATCTGATGGTACCTTTTTCCAGAGCAACCTGGCACGGGAGGATGAGAGCCTGCCGTGGCGTCGGACCATCCTTATCTCCGGAAGAACTCGAAAAGTGGGATGCAGAACATACGGAACTCTTAAACCGGATCGCACCGGAAGAGTTTGAAGTCCTGCATTATGCGGCTCTGGCAGTACTGGAAAAAGTAAAGTAACTACCTGTGCCGTGCCGCATTGTTCAGTATAGAAACTTTAACTGACAATGATTATTTGTTATAATTAATTATTAGGACTTTGAAAGGATGCGTAAAAACAGATGATGTAGATGAGTTTTGTTTTATAGGAGGACACAATGCCTGGTAATGATGAATTATTTGAGCAGAAAAAGAACAGACAATTGGATAAGCAGGTCCGTATCGCCTCGGATCATCGCGCAGGTACGCTGAAACAGAGAAACCGGAATCTCTATGACAAGTCTGCCATCAGGAATGATATGCAGGAGATCGATGAGGTGCTGAAAGGGAATCTAACGTCGGAAGACAGAGGGAATCTGGAAGTGATCAAAGGGCGGAATATGTCCTCTTTGCTCGTCCTTGAAGAAAAAACGTCAGGGGATTCCAAACAGATGAAGAAGGTTAAGAAATCCCTGGTAGAGATTGAGCGTGTGATCAATGAGGAAAAACTGGGGATCGCTGTCACGGTGCAGGATGTGGAAAGGATCATCGGACTGTATGATTCGGCGATCCTGGCATGTAAGGAGTATATGCTGGACAAGAATCCTTCTTATGCTACCGGAAAAACCCGCTATGCCCTGGTGAGACAGAATATGATCCGGCTTCATAAGGAGGAGGAAGCATTCCTTACCGCAAAGGAACTGATGAAAACCGGTTATCTCTCCGGAGAAGTAAACCAGCCCCGTGCACTTATGGTACAGGTGAAGATCTATCAGCTGGCCGGCGGAGGGAATCTCCCCGAAGGACAGGAACAACGGAGAGAAATCCCGGATAAGGCAGCACTTGACGCAGCAGGCTTCGAGGCGTCCATGCTATACCGGGTATTTTCCGGAAAGGAGATGCCGTCTGATCTGATCACGCGTCTTTCCAAGAGCAAAGTAGAGAAGGAAAAGAAGTTCGGACATGAGCTTATCATGTTCTTTGCAAATATCCGGGGGGCTCTTTCCGATTTTCGTGAAGGGAAGGTGGCAGCAAAGGTTTTCCTGATCGGTGATACGCTTCTCAGTGTACAACAGAATGCATTCGGCCAGCTGACGATCCGTTCGGGAGCAATGGAACTGCCTTTGGATCGTCATACAGGTATCATTGCGGATATGATGTCCGGAGATATCGTCAGAAATGAGAAACTGTACGGCAAAAAGGAAGCGGACGCTGTGATCCGGGAGGTTATCCGGGATATTGAAGACGGGCAGACCGGAACGGAAAAGCGACAGATCCTGACAGACTATCTGACGAAAAATACCCGGTATTCCGTAACGGATTTTACGAATTTTCCCACCCGAGATCTAACTGTCATGATCCGTGGTCTTTTTGCGGGCAAAAAGCTTTATGTGGTGGACGAAGCCCTCGGTGATGACTGGGAACTCACGGAGAATGACATGGTATTCGCCAAGAATCACGGCGGTCTCATCAATGCTATGGAGGCCCGTGAGCTTATCAAAAAAACCCAGGATGAGAATAACCGGGAACAGGTAAAAGAAAAGGTTAAGATAAAGAAGAAAGAAGCAGAAAAGCAGGCACAACAGCAGGCGGAGGAAAAGGCAGATCAGAAAGTAGAGGAAGGAGCGGACCGGCAGATAGAAAAGCAGGAAGCTCCCGAATGGGATGAAAAGGAACAGAAGATCGTGAATCTTCTGGGGGATGTGCTTTTCTCCTATGACAGCTGGACTGTGGATGAAAAGAAGCAGGATCCCGGAAAAAGAATGCAGCTGGTTCTTGCAAAGAACGCAGAAGCACTCGCTTACCTCATATCGGACATGTTTTCCCTGGGCGATATGAAGCTGAAGCGGGTGAGTGATATGCTGGACAAGATGCCGCTCTTTATGATGAAACCGGAGGAGGAAAAGAAATTCCGGGATACCGTGATGAGTGCCATGACGTCTGCCGCTCTGAAGATCAAAGGCATCGTGGATCAAAAGGTGATCGATGTCATCGGGCCGAAGCCGGATAATGTTTTTGCCTCGATCAAATATAATTCGATGAAGCTCCTTATGACTACAGCGGCAACCGCCCATCTCATGAAAGCGGATAATCTTCTGAAAGGGGTGGAAATAAAGGGTGCTGATGGCAATGTGGCCGTAAAACTGGATGGCCTTAGTGACATCATCATGTCCATGGAAGGGGAAGATCTTACTGCCCTTGCCGATGCGGAGAATGCTGTCGATCAGGGAGTTAAGTCTGCATCAACGATGATCCAGCAGTCCGTCAGCCACTATTCCGGTGAGCTCTTTAAACAGGAGAACAGAGAGGAAGAACCTCTTCCGAATCCCGATGCCCCGGGACTTTCGAGAGAAGAGCAAAAACAGAAGAAAAGAGAGCTTTACGAGGCAGGCAATAAGCGCCTTACCAATATGATGAAGGATTCTCTTACCTCCGGGGAATCCGGACAGGGACTCTTTACAAAACTGGTATTTGAAGAATACTTCCAGGGAGTAGATACCATGGATCAAAGGTCCATGCTGGCTTCCATGATCCGGAATGCTAAGCCCGTCGGAAAGCTGAAGGATGAGGATGAGAAAAATATCTCAGAGGACGAAAAGAAGGCAAGAGAGATATATAATAACAAGGTCAAAACAAAGAGCATAGGTAATTATATCGGAGGCCTTCTTAAAGGTGCCGGTCCGCTGTTCCAGAAGATGATGCAGGGTCTTCCGATGGAAGGACTTCCGGAGGAACTCCGGGTTGCCGTAAAAGATATGAAGAGCAAACTGGCTCCGATCCCCGAGGAGATCGTGGAGGCACAGCTCTTTAATATGGTTCAGCGGTCTCATGGTCAGGTGAAGAAGATCGAAGTGATGAAGTCTCTAGGAGCAGCCTCCGTCGGTCAGACCTTCCTGTGTAAGCTCACCCGTGCGGACGGGACGGAGGAAGAGGTGGCGATCAAGCTTCTGAAGCCGGATGTGACGAACCGCATGATGCGTGAGAAACAGCTGATGATCCAATGTGCGAGAAAGACGGATATAGAATCCAGAAGGAAGGAGAATGAGAAGAGAGCGGCAGAGGGAAGAAAACTGCTTCCGGAGATCAAAGAGAAGGAAAAGGGTGGTATGCAGGTGACCTATGAGGGTCAGCTGGAACGGATCCAGGAAGAACTGGATCTTACCATCGAAGCCAGAAATGTGGAGCTCGGACAGATCTACGACAAGGAGAAGAAAAAAGGTGATCAGAAGGTAACAGCCATGAAGCTGAACACGCTGATCGCACCGACCACCAACTCCATGGTTCTCGAAAAGGCTCCGGGAGAGACCATCGATTCACTGCTGGAGCGTGTTAAGACAGAGACGGACAGGCTGAAAGATCTGTACAGAAAGAAGGTCCTGCCGGGGATGCCGGAGGAGACGAAGGAACGGATCGAGCAGGAGATCAATCAGGGAAAGGAGTATTACTCCTCTTTTATCGCGATTGCCGAGGACCAGAATATTTCACATGATTCAGCGCAGTACGCCGGGCTTATGCCTGAAGTGATCGAAGAAAAGCTGTATACACTCCTGGCCGAATTAAAGAAGAAAAAGAGATACCTGGACATTTATGCGAGAAAATGGACGGAAGAGGGCATGTTCGAGGAAGGCTTCTATCATGGAGATCCTCATGACGGAAATATCATGGTCAGCGATGAGAAGCTGACGGTGATCGATTTCGGTAACTGTACAAAGCTCACGGAGGAGCAGCAGGGGCATGTCACCCGCATGATGGCTGCAGCTTCGGTTGGAGATATGGAACTGTTCCGGTCAGGTCTTCATGCGCTGCTCAGACCCGAATTCGAGGAGCTGTACCAGCAGAAACGCGATGCCCTCGGAAAGGAGATCAAGGCTGTCTTTAAACTGGGCGATCAGAGATCAGCCGGTGCAAGGATCATGGTGGCACTTCTCAAGGCGCAGGAGCTCGGGCTGGAAGTACCGTCCGCAGTTTATAATTTCTCCCAGGGACAGATGCGTCTTCAGAATGCTCTGGCAAATGTGAATCACCAGATCGAGGAGACGGAAAATACAGCCAAATTCTTTGCCGGGTTCAGCCTGGAGTCCAATCCTTTTGATCTTGCAGAGGATCTCCGGTTCAGAGATTATCAGGCATTTCAGGGACATGATAATTACGCCTTATATATGGACCAGGTTGAAGGTACTTATGCCCGGGAGACTGTAACATATACCACGGATAAAGACACTCTTACGGGTCTGCTGGTCGATCAATATGACGGGTTCAAAGAGGGATTCGTGGATACTCTTCGTCAGCAGGCTTCCAGGAAAGAGAATATAGTACATGACTTTGAGATACTGCTGGAGGCGAGAACTGCTCTTGACGGCCAGGAGATAAATATAGCGGATACGATGAAATCGGGATTCAATACCACATTCGGATCGGTGAATAAGATCATCGATCCGGATCTTCGGGAACGTATCCTGGGGAAGGTCATTCCGAATACGGTGGATCCGGCATGGAAAGCGGCGATCATAAAAGAGATCCGGGATAAATGCGACCACATGCTGGAGGTGGCAGATTCATTCGAGTCGGTATCTCAAATCCGGAACACTGTTACCGAAAGGAATAAGGGAGAGTGGAAGCCCACGGAGGAAGAGACGACACAGTTTGAAAATGCATGCCGTCATTTTATCGAATCCTATGCACCGCTCCATGCCCAAATGGCTGAGGGAAACGAAAATTTCATGAAGCGCTTCAACATCTGGTCGGAGCCGGAAAACATGGATCAGATGCGGCCGAATATGAACAGATTCTTTATGAACTATCCAGAGGGAAAGGATGAATTCTTTGCCGCTTACGATGCTTATCTTGAGGCTTACAGGAATGCCTATGGTGAGATCTACAGAAAACCGGAGAAATTTTACCTGTTCAGTGAAGAGGAACAGGCAAAACTGCTGGAGAAGAAAAAACAGCCTTCCGCAGAGGAACAGCAGGCTTTGGATCAGGCAAGAAATCTGTTGAAGCAGCGATATCATGATGTTGTCCTGAGCCGGATCGTGAAACGGCAGAAAACTCTTATGGATGCAAAGAATAAAAAAAAGGTTGATTTCCTTGATGTGATGTCTGATGTTCTGGATGATAAACTGAAGACGCTTGTCTGGAGGATGGGCTTCTTCCGTTCCATCGGAATGAATTACAAACTGAAGAAGCAGGGCAAGGAGTTGAGAGACCTCGGACTTGCAAAAGAATAATCCGGTGAAGTTGGATTATGAGGATGGATACGTATGAAGATACTGAGTTTAAATCAAAAAATGATCAACGCTTTTGAGGGACTTGATCCGCTGGAAGTCCGTAAGCAGAAAGGATTCAGTACCGATCTCATGCTGGGAGCTGTCCGGGAGGATAAAGAAAAGAATGTCCCAGCAGGGCTCCTTCTCGGAAAAACGGAGAAGAAGGAACTGTCACTTCGCTGGCTTTTTGTTGATTCGGAATCCCGCCGGAAGAACTATGCGGAACACCTGCTTTCGGCGGCCTTCCGTGTGGCGAAGGAACGGGGGTTGGAACAGATCAGGGTGCATTTTCCGGATGTCTACGGATATAAATTCTTCTGTCGGAATGACCGGAGTTTTTTCCTCAATCATGGTTTCAGGGAGACGAAGGACGGCGGAATGATATCCACGTTAGAGGATTATTATAATGCTACGGAATACAGTGAAACCTTCGATCCGGATGATTCGGATATACTGGATCGTCTGCTGGCAATGAGAGTGGAAGACGAGGAGCCGGAGGAAGAAGACACGGATCTCCTCTTTTCGGAACTTCATAAGCCGTGGGAAGTACGGAGTGTGGGACTTCGTGATTTTTCAAAAAATCCTGCAGTTCAGAACTATATTAAAACTGCGCTCGCCGGGAAGGAGGCGCTGGTGTCGGGGAATATCGGAGAACTCCCATTTTCCAGGTTCAGAGACGGGATCGAGCTTTGTGAAAAGAACGGACATACGGGTTTCCTGAAAAGTCTGTATGATACGCCGATAGCGTATTTCAATATGGAGATTTCCGCCTATACCATGGCAGATGATCAGGTGAACGGTATGTGTCTTTTACATTACAATGAAAAGACGGACAGCCTTTCCCTGGAACTCATCTTCACTTCAGATACGGATAGCCTGAGAGGACTGGCGGAACTGAGCCGCATCGTTCTTTTTTCGGCTAATAAGAAATACGGTCCGGATACGAAACTGATTCTTCCGTACGATGCAAAACTGCATCAGCCATTGATAAAAAAACTAATTGGAGAGTTGTATGATCAAGGTTCTGAAGAGTAAAGGTTGGACGTTGGCTGCGGTCCTGGTCGCGCTGGTCATGCTGATCAGCGGGATCCTGGTTGCCATGCGTTTCTATGTCAGGATGAATCTGTATGAAACTCCGGCATCCCTGCTGGAAGGTAAGTACTCCGTTGATGGCGGAGAGTGGAAGCCTCTTAAGGCAGATCAGACCATCACGGATCATTTCCATAAGATCGAGATCCGGGGAACGATGTCGAAGAATGTGATCTCCCAAATCCGCTTTGAAGAGATCAGTATTACCACAAAGGATGTCTGGTTTGAACTGAGTACGACCGACGGGGAAAAGCTGTCAGTTTACACCTTTGAAGCCATGAAGCTGCCATATGAACATCTGGCTGTCGGCCGACCTTATGCACTGGAGCTTCAGGATACCCCGGGTTACAGGATCACGACGATCCTGACGCAGTATCTGTACACAAAGGGGATCACTCCGGATACGGAGCTGGTGCTTACCGTGGAGTATCCGTACAGCGCCAGTCGGAAGAGCTTCGATAACTGCTTTCAGGTGACCTACAATTTTTCTTCCGGTCTGTATCTTCGCTTCTTCTTTGAAGCACTGCCTGTTGTTCTCCTCTTTGTACTGGTATGCTTCTTCGGGCTTTTCTTCTTCCCCATAGCCGGACGGATCCTGGGTAAGATGGATTACCGGTATCTGGCCTTCGGAGCAGTATGCTTCTTCTGGGGCACTTACATGATCGTGCAGAGCCTGTCCGGTTTCCTCAACCTCTGGATCATGGATCCTACGCTGTGTATGATGCTGGATCATCTGACGGAATTCGGCTTCGTTGCCTCCATTCTGTTTTATTTCAAGGCAAATATGCGACGTGACGGTTCCCGGCTCATCGCAAATCTTACCGGCACCATATATCTGGGAGTGGCGATCACCCTTCTTATCCTTCAACTGACCGGAACCGCGGATCTTACGGCAACCTCTGCTCTGATGAACTGTATTACGGCGGCCTTCATTCTGCTGATGATCGTTCTTCTGGCAACGGAAGTTAAGGGAAGCAGGGACACATTGTATTTCCTTCTGTCCTGGATCCCGATGCTTCTTACACTGGGCATGGACTTCGTGGACCGATTTGTCTCCATCCCGGGGGCATACTTCTTCCGGTATGGTATGGCTGTCACCATGCTGGTCCAGATCATCGCTCTGTGCTACGACCTCAGACAGCAATATCTGGAAAGGCTGCGTTATGAGAAGATGCAGAAGGAGCTCTATGAGGCAAATGTGGCAGTGATGGTGAGTCAGATCCAGCCGCATTTCATGTACAATGCACTGACCTCCATCGCCATGATGTGTAAGATCGATCCGGATAAGGCCCAGGAGGCGACGGTTACCTTCGCCAAGTATCTTCGGGGAAATATGGACTCCCTCAAACAGAAGGAACCGGTTCCCTTCGAGACGGAGCTGGAGCATCTGAAGAAATATCTCTATATCGAACAGCTTCGGTTCGGGAAGAAGCTGAATGTGGAATACGATATTCAGGTAACGGATTTTAAACTCCCGCAGCTGTCCGTACAGCCGTTGGTTGAAAATGCGGTAAAGCATGGCGTGGGAATGAAGAAGAAGGGCGGAACGGTGACCATAGCCACACGGGAGACGGATGAGGCCTACGAGGTCGTGATCACCGATGACGGCGTGGGATTTGATGTGGAGGCCACTCGTGAGGATCAGGGAAAACACAAGGACGGGCGTTCCCATGTGGGAATGGAGAATACAAAGCGCAGGATCATGGAAATGTGCGGGGGTGAGGTCGTGATCGAAAGCACCATTGATGTCGGAACAACCGCCCGGCTGATTCTGCCGAAGGATCACCAGACTCCGATAGAGGACTGACTTGTCATTAGAGGACTGACTTGTCGTTAGAGGACTGACTTGTCATTCTGAGCGAAGCGAAGAATCTTTATACATAGGAGGAATTCACTATGCGGATACTATGCCTTGATGATGAAGAACTGGCTCTCCGGATGCTGGAAACCTGTGTACGGGAAGTAAAGCCGGATGCAGAGGTGGAAGGCTTTGACGACCAGGACGAGCTGCTTGAGGCGGCGGAAAAATCCGGCTGCGATGTGGCATTTCTTGATATCCATATGCGCGGCATGACCGGTGTAGAGGTGGCAAAGCGCCTGAAGGAGATCAATCCCAAGATGAATATCATCTTCGTTACGGGATTCTCCGAGTATAAGGGAGATGCCATGGATATGAAGGCCTCCGGATATATCATGAAGCCGGTCACCAAGGAAGAAGTGGCCGAGGAGCTGGACAATCTGCGGTTCCCCATCATACCGAAGAAGAATGCGAAGCTCCGTATCCAGTGCTTCGGTAATTTTGATGTATTTACGCCAGATGGGGAGCATGTCCGCTTCGAACGTTCCAAAGCGAAGGAGGTTTTCGCTTATCTTGTACACCGCCACGGAAGCTCCTGCACACTCAGGGAGATATTTGCCGTGATCTTTGAGGATGAACCATATGAAAAGAAGCTCCAGAATCTGCTGCAGACCTACATTTATGCCATGATCAAGAGTCTGAAGGGGATTGGTGCCGAAGATGTGATCGTCAGAAGCTATAATGCGCTGGCGGTAAATCCTGACCTCCTCGATTGCGATTTTTACCGGTTCAAGGAACTGGATGCCGGTGCGGTCAATGCTTATGAATGTGAATACATGAACCAGTATTCCTGGGCGGATTTTCTTTTCAATGATTTCTGATCCGATGATCTTTCATCCGATGAAACGGTGTGGATGAAACGATTTTGTGATACTGAGATGCAGCGAGACAGTGGTTAAGGGAGAATCAGATGATGCGAAAGAATAGACTCAGATTAAGAAATGCAGTTCTGGCAGGTGCAGCGGCTCTTTCCCTGTTACAGGCACCGGTGTTTGCGGCGGGACAGGGTATCATGGGGGAACCGGTGACAGGCAGGGCCGACCGGACGATCCTGATGTATGTCTGCGGCTCCAATATCGAATCGGATGATGCAAATGCCACCGCACATTTTAAGGAGATCCTGCAGGCAAATTTCAGCAGGGGTGAATCCGTACGATATGTGATCATGACCGGAGGGGCGAATACATGGCATACGGACGGGAATCTGCTCTATGATCCGGCCACGGGAAAAAGTATCGAAAAAGGCATCAGTACGGAATATAACCAGATCTGGGAAGCCTATGGTGCGGATGAGGAGAATGCTGCATACAGAGGGAAGATGGTGCTTCTTGACGGAGACGGAGTAAGCGGAGACGGAGCAGCAGCAAAAAGATCCGAAGATGAACTGATGACGGATCCGAAGACGCTGAAGGCATTCATCAACTATGCTGCGGACCTGTATCCGGCTGAGAAGTATGACTTGATCCTGTGTGATCACGGAGGAGGTCCCACGGGGGGCTTCGGATCGGAAGATCACGATCCGGACGGCTCATGGATGAGCTATTCGGAGATCATAGATGCCATCGCGGATAATCATGTAACAGAAAACAACGGGAAGTTTGACATCCTGAATTTCGATGCCTGTATCATGGGAAGTGCCGAGTATAGTCTGGCTCTCTCTGACTATGTTGATTATTATATCGCATCCCCCTATACCATCCCGGGCTATGGTGAGTTCTACACAAACTGGCTGAACAGGCTCGGAAAAGAGCCGAAGCTCGGCGGGTATGAACTCGGGAAGGTTATCGTTGATGATTTTTATGATTATTATATGAAGATGGAAGAGGACGGGCTGGATCATGAGAGTACGCTTGCCGTGATCGATCTGAAAAGGCTCATGGACAGTGGTTTTACAGAGAAGCTTCTTCAGCTGGACACGGAGCTGGAAAAACAGGCCCGGAGCTTTCAGATCTATGATGAAATATATGCGATCAAGCGGTCCATAAACTATGTAAGCATGGAGTTCGTTGATCTGGGAAATCTTACTTCTTCTCTGGGAGTGTCGGTTCTGGAAGCAACCGGTGCCTCGGATGAAAATGCTTACACAGAGCTTTCAGATGCCTTCCGGGATATTCTCAATAACAAGGATATCATATATGCAAAGGGGACGCCGGGAATCGTATCCCGGGAGCATTTCTACCGTGATAAAAACGGGCAAGTTAACTTTGGGAAAAGCGGAACAAGCGGTATGTACATTTACATGCCGAATGTCAGTGCGTCAGCGGATCCGTCGATCTATGTAGATTCCATGAAGAAATACTACAGTACACTTCCGGAAGGAGATATACGCAGAAAATTCTTTGAACAGCATGCAGATACGGTTCTGAAGTATTCGCTGATCTACCATTCGGGAGCGGCGGTTGGTGATCTGATCGAGAAGGGTACCCCAAAATCCGGGATCGATTATGACAGGATACGGGAGTACTGGCGGTATGATATAGAAGGGAATATGGACGGGGAAGACTGTCCGTGGAATACGATCATCTCGAAAATAGCGGATCGAATGGGCGGTGAAACCGAGCTGAAGAAATGGCTGGAACCGCTGGTCCTGAAGCAGGCGGAAGATGCCATCGATAAGAACGGGATCACTGCATATACCGTGAAGGAGCCGGAGGGGACACGGCCCAGGATCTATTTTAAAGGGGTAAAGAAGCAGATCTTTGACAGCGTGGATATCGATGTATATGTAACGCTGCCGGTGGCTGAAGCGTATATCAAAAAGAAAGGCTGGGACAGCCTCTTCAATCCGTCGCATCCCTTTGGATTTCAGATCGGAACCGTTGAAGGGGTGCAGGATTACGAGTATGAGGACTTGGAAGATTATCATAGCTGGCTTAAGAAGGATTCCGATGTCTGGGATGTGCCGGTTACGGAGAAGAAATGGTATGTCATCAAGGATGCCGACGGAATAAACCACGTTGCCGATGCAGAGAAGGAAGAGGATGACGTGACAACGGTAGTCCCTGCCACCGGCGTGATCATGGACGGCGGCAAGGCAAAGGGAAGCCCGCAGGACATGAAGCTCTTTTTTGAAAAGGGCGTGCTTCTTTCCGTGAATGTGCGTTCTCCGGAAGGAGGATACTACACCATTGCCCCGGCCAAAATGAAAGGGAGCATCGAGCTCACACTTTGCAGACCGACAGAGGTGAACGGCGTCGATGTTATGATCCCCATCAGCAAGCCGTTTCTTCTGAATGCGAAAAATGCGTCCCTGATTCGGCTTGACTATGTGGATATTGATGAAATTCCGGATGTTCAGGGAGTGAATGATAAAGGAGACAAGGCGACCTATAAGGTGGTGGTACGGGATATCTACAGTTCGACGATCAATATCCAGAACAAGGTAAATGCTCCTGCCGGGATCATGTACAGTATCCGCTTTGCAAAGGCTGAAGATGCGGTATATAACGGAAAAAAACAAATGCCGAAGATCACGGTCGACGGCTCGTGCTTCGGTACGGATGAGAAGAAGACCCTGACAGAAGGCGTGGATTACCGGATCTTTGGTGAAGTGAGCCCTGTTCTTCCGGGAACCTACACCTTCCTGCTCTTCGGAAAGGGAGATTTTGTCGGAAGTACGGAAATAAGCTTTACGATCAAAGAAGGCGGTACCGGTGAGAAGGATAAAAAAGGCTGGAAGCGTGACAGCAAGGGCTGGTGGTACTCCCTGGGAGGGAAGAACTATCCGAAGAACAAGTGGTTGAAGATCGACGGTAAGTGGTATTTCTTCGATAAGGAAGGATACATGGAAGCGAATGCTTATCGCCAGGGATATTATCTTGATCCGTCCGGTGCATGGGACGGAAAGGCGAAAATCACGGGATGGAAGAAGGACAGCAGAGGCTGGTGGTTCTCCACAGGGGGTAAGAACTACCTTAAGAACTGCTGGAAGAAGATAAACGGCAACTGGTATTACTTCAAGTCAAATGGTTATATCGCCATAAACGAATTCGTTCAGGGATGGTGGCTCAATAAAGCCGGTGCCTGGAAGGATCCGGTGCGCTATAAATGGTACAGGTCCGGAAGCAGGTGGTGGTACGGAGTCAGAGCCGGCTGGTATGCAAAGAGCAGTTCCTACATCATCGACGGGAAGAAATATAGCTTTGACAGGAATGGATACATGAAATAATACCGGAGTCCTTTTTTTACAGGATCCACTTGTCAGTCGGAGTCGGTTCGGCGAATCCCCAGTCCTCATCTGCGGCATGAGTAACAAGCATAAATCCGTTCTTCTTGAGAACCGCAGCTGAGGCCTGGTTGTCTGCCATGGTGCTGGCAGTGATGATCTCGATATTCATGTCCCCATGAAGGTAGTTGACCATCAGTTCCAGCGTCTCGGAAGCGATTCCACGGCCCCAGTAACGCTCCAGAAGCCGGTAACCGACGCTGACCTTATGCATATCATCCCGATATCCGTAGAATTCCGCAAGTCCGGCAAATTGCTCATCCACATAGATGCCCAGGATCAGGGAATCCTTCAGACATTCATCGTAAAGGTGACTGATCACGCGGGATGCATCGTCATACTTTTTCTCAAAGAGAAATGTAGGAAGATAGCGGTAT
This sequence comes from uncultured Lachnospiraceae bacterium, assembly GCA_902775555.1. Taxonomy (GTDB): domain Bacteria; phylum Bacillota; class Clostridia; order Lachnospirales; family Lachnospiraceae; genus Eubacterium_Q. The sequence continues at coordinate 71,457 of CACYMQ010000013.1, forward strand.
ACATTTTCATTTTCCGTAAGTTCATGAAGCCCTTCCGCATCCTCTTCGGAGATTTTTTTCAGTATCACATTCTTTCCCTTCAGTGTCGGGATCCGGTCAAATAGTCTTATCCTTTCGTTTTTTACCCTTGCGATGGAGATCACCACAAAAACGATCAGGATAAACGGATAGATGAGGAACGGGATCAGGCCGAAGCTCGTCAGACCGGACAGGTTCGCCGCTACCAGAAGCTGTGCGCCGTAAGGGATGATCCCCTGAGTGATGCAGGAGCAGGTATCCAGGAGTGAAGCAACCTTTCTCGGCTCCACACCGTATTCCCGGCTGATATCCTTGGCGATGGGGGCAGCAATGACGATCGCTACTGTATTATTTGCAGTTGCGATATCCATAAATGCCGTAAGGAAGGCTATCCCGAACATTCCGCCCCGCTTTGATCCCGCTTTCCGGCGGATCAGGGAAAGGATATAGGCAAAACCACCGTTTTCCTTCATCAGAGAAGCTATGGATGCCACGAGGATCGTCACGATCATGGTCTCAAACATTCCGGAGATCCCGCTTCCCATGGATGACAATGCTGAGGAATAGGAAAGTTTGCCGGAGATAAAGCCCGCCAGGATAAAAAGAAGATTGCCGGAGATCAGTACCAGAAAGACATTGAGTCCCAATATGGACATGATCAGCACCACAAAGTAAGGGAGTGTCAGCCATATATTATAGTGGAATTCACCTGTGATCTTTCCCTCACTGACTATGGCATAGACGATCAGGATCCCGAGGGTTATGGCTGCAGCAGGCAGCGCCACCCGGATATTTGTACGGAATTTGTCCTTCATTGCCACGCCCTGGGTCTTTGTTGCTGCGATGGTTGTATCGGATATGAAGGAAAGGTTGTCACCGAACATTGCGCCGCCAACAACGACACCGATCAGAAGGGCTTTGGGAAGTCCGCCGTTTTCGGCCAGAGCGACCGCGATCGGCACAAGCACCGTAATGGTTCCTACGCTGGTTCCCATGGACATGGAGATCAGGCAGGAAATGAGGAATATACCCGGAACGGCAAAACGCCCGGGGATGATACTGAGAAGCAGATTGGCCGTATTGTCAGCGCCGCCGGCCGCTCCGGCGATCCCGCTGAAGGCGCCTGCCAGGATAAAAATGAACAGCATGACAACGATATTGTCGTCACCGATCCCCTTGGCGCACACATGTATTTTCTCGTCAAAGGTCAGGGACCGGTTCTGCAGAAATGCGGCGATCAGTGCGATGGAAAAAGCCAGAACCACAGAAACCACGTAGAATCCCATGACGCCTTCTTCCGGCTGGATATACTGGAAGTAGATACCATTCCCAAGATATAGGATCAGGAACAGGGCGATGGGAAGAAGGGCTTTTGCATTTGGCTTTTTCTTTGTGTCTGACATGATGCAGTAATCTCCTTGGGTTTCTTATTAATCCTATGATACATTTAATGCGGGAAATATTCAATGATAAACAGGGATACGTATTCACATCCGGTTGTATCGGATATTCCTATCTGATATAATCCTTTTCCCTTCCTGATGTATCATCAAAACAGTTTATGCGCGTAATTTTATTAAATGCCGTGATGATGAGCAGGAGAGCTATAATTACGTGACAGGATTGGCAGGAATATGGTAAAATAGAAGCCGGGTGTGTTGCCCGGCTTCTTTGCATAAAAGGACCATTTTCGGGGCTTTACACCGGTGCTGCCGGTTTCGGAATCACAACACATCAATATACAAAAAAAGGAGAATATGATGGGGATTCAGTTACTTGAAAAGATCAGTGAGAACATAAAAGCATATCCGGATCTGATGGCGATCGTGGATACCGGGAAGGATAATTTCTATACATATGGTTCCTTTGATCTGACCGCCAGGAGGATTGCTCACCGTCTGGTCAGTCGCGGGGTGAAAAAGGGCGATTTTGTTCTGATCGTTCTTCCGAGAAATAAGGAATATGTGGCGGCCATGTACGGAATATGGCTGGCCGGTGCTGCATTTGTCCCACAGGCACCGAACTATCCGAAGGAACGGGTGGATTATATCCGTGAGAATTGCGGAGCCCGGGTGATGGTGGATGACCGGTTCCTGCGCCGGCTGGAGGAGGAAGAGCCGCTGACGGAGGAAGTGGAGGTGGATGAGAAGGACCCCTCTATCCTGATCTATACATCGGGATCCACCGGGAAGCCCAAGGGGGTACTGCACAGCTTTGGAAGTATTAATGACTCTGTGATCCGCTTTGCCATGACACAGGATGCATCGGTGGGATTCAGGGCAGCGCTTGGTGCACCCTTTACCTTTGTGGCATCCGTGCAGGGCGTATTCCAGCCCCTGTACTCGCTTTATACTGCATATCTGACCCCGTATGAGGCCATGCGGGATCCTGAGCTGCTGGCGGAATTCTTCGCCGAAAATGATATTGAGAGAAGTTTTATATCACCCAAGATCCTGAAGGTGTTTAAACAGAAGAAGAAAACGCTGAAGGAGGTCAGCACCGGTAGTGAACGTGTCTCCGGCATCTTCTGTGATGACTTCCGGCTTATGGTGCGTTACGGACAGACCGAGTCCGCATCTGCCGTTATGGAATTTGAAGTGGACAGGGCCTATGACAATACACCCATAGGGAAACCCATGCATGGGATCTCGGTTTATCTCCTGGATGAGGCAGGTCAGCCGGCAAAGGAGGGGGAGATCTGTCTTACGGGACGTTTTGCCTCAGGGTATTTCGGACTGGAGGAGCAGACGGCAAAGACCTTCCTGCCGAATCCCTTCCATGATCAGGACGGAAATGAAATGCTGCTCCGGACCGGCGATCTGGGACGTATGGATGAGAACGGAAATGTAATCTATATCAACCGGAAGGACTGGATGGTGAAGATCAACGGACAGCGTGTGGAGCCCGGTGAGATCGAGTCTGCCATCAAGAATCTGGAGGGGGTCTATGATGCTGCACTGAAGGATTTTAAGAACCGTTATGATCAGACCTATCTGGTGGCCTATTATGTGGAGAAGTATCCCATGGATCCGGAGGACATCCGGAATGCGTTGGCAAGGACGCTGCCGTCCTACATGGTACCTGCTTTCTATGTACGGCTGGATAAGCTTCCGGTAAATGCCAACGGCAAGCTGGACCGGGGAGCCCTGCTTCCGCCTGCCAACAGTGAATTTCAGAATGAGTATGTGGAACCGGAGACGGATATACAGAAGGCTGTCTGCCACGCCTTCGAAGAGATCCTGGGCGTGGAACGTGTGGGTCTGGAGGATGATTTCCAGTCCATGGGCGGAGATTCCATCACAGCCGCCATGGTAGCCGGAAAGCTTACGGCATACCATGTCCGTCCCGCAGATATTCTCATGGGGAAGACACCCCGTGCCATTGAACAGAGACTCCTTCAGGCGGATAGCAGAACCCGGACCAGAGAGAAGAAGAACGTACGCAGCTTTCCGCTTACACCGGCTGAACGCAGCATGTATCTGGAGCAGGAGAAGGATCCGGAGTCCGTTATGTATAATCTGAATCTTGCATTTTCCCTTACAGGTGTAGATGCAGATCAGATCGAAGAGGCGTTATGCAGGGTATTTGCCGCACATGAGGCGCTGCACTCCTTCTACGGAACAGAGGGCGGTATCCCGATCCGTATCCTTTCGGAACAGCTTCCGGAGATCGTAAGAACGGAAGCAGAGTCGGAAGAGGCGGTAAGGAAGATAGTGGATGCTTACGCAGAGCCCTTCCTCCTCACAAAGGGAATCCCGGTCCGTGCGACGATCTATGCCCTTCCTAACGGCGGACAGGTGGTGCACCTGGCCATCCATCATATTGCCTTTGACGGCGGTTCCGCGGGAACGTTTACCCGGGAATTCCTGGCAGCGCTGAAGGGCGAGGCTGTTCCGGAGAGTGAGGTGGATCTGTCCAACCTCTATGAGGAGCTTTCCCATCCGGATGTGGAGACCGGTATGGCATTCTACCACAGGCTTTTTGAGGGCGGAGTGCCCGTAAATGATATGCCGGTCCGGGGCGGAAAGCGCCCGATGGTACATCCGGTTTCGGATCAGGAGATCCCTGTCACCTTCCTTCCCGAAGAGGTGAGTCTTCTTGACCAGGCGGCTAAGAGCTATGGCATATCGGAATTCGAACTGATCTTTTCCGCAGTTGCCATGACCGTTGCAAAGTACTGCGGTTCGGATGACGTGGTTCTGGGCATCCCCACAAATCTCCGCCCGGCCGATGCACCTGATGTGATCGGTATGTTCGTCAATACGGCTCCGGTACGTGTTAAGGTAGATAGAGATGCTTCTGCAGCAGCTGTCCTGAAGGCAACAGGGGAGTCTGTAAGAGAAGCCACTTATGGTTCTTCCCTTCCTTTTGAGGAAGTGGTGGCGGAATTCGCAAAGGAAAGGGATGCTTCCAGAAACCCGATCTTTGATGTAAGCGTAAATTACATGCAGACCCCCGAACCCTATGATCAGGACGGAATCCGCTGCGAGATGTACTCACCCCTTCAGAAAATGAGCCGGGATGTGGGCATAGTGATCCATAAATCCTCGAAGGGACTTGGCTGCATCTTCCAGTATTCATCGGAGCTGTTCGAGGAGCAGGTGATCCGGAATATGATCAGTCAGATCCGTTCGACTCTGAAGCTTCTGGCATCCGGAAATGAGCTGACCGTGAGAGAGGTTCTTGCCCTTCCGGAGGATCAGAAGGAAGCCCTCGACAGATTCCGCAGGACCGGAAGTGCCGAGGTGCCTGTACAGCTTCTTCATCAGCTGTTTGAGGTGACTGTAAAAGAAAATCCTGACAGGACCGCCCTGATCGCGGTAGACGGAAGCTATACCTACCGGGAACTGAATGAACGTGCGAATCTGGTGGCACATCATCTCTCGGACAGGGGAGTCGGTATCGGAGACAGCGTGGCTTTGCTGCTTCCAAGAGAATCCTGCTTCTTTGCCTGCATGCTGGGTGTAAATAAGGCCGGTGCCGCATTTATCCCCTGTGATCCCCAATATCCGGCTGACCGGATCCGACATATCATCGGAGATTCCGGCGCCCGCTATGTAGTGACCACGGAGGATCTGATCGATAACTATCCTGCAGAGCAGGCAATCCGTGTGGATGAACTCTTCCGGCTTCCGGAGGATCCGGCACAGGCGGAGGCTGCAAAGAAGGATCCCGGCCTCGAAATGTCCGGCGACGAGCTGTCCTACATGATCTATACCTCCGGTTCTACAGGAAAGCCGAAGGGAGTAATGCTGCATCATAAGGGTATCTGCAATTACCTGCAGCCCCATCCGGCGAATCTTCATGTGAAATATGTCCATGATCATATCGACACCTATCTGTCTGTGACCACGGTTTCTTTTGATATGTCCTTTAAGGAGCATATGGTAACCCTCTGCAACGGGAAGACCCTGGTCTTTGCGGGAGAAGAGGAGATGAACGATCCCCGGGCTTTGGCGGAGCTCATCAAGAAGTACGGATGTGACTGTATCAACGCCACACCATCCCGCCTGCTTCAGTATATCGAATATGAGCCCTTCGGAGAGGCTCTTAAGAACTGTAAGCTGATCATGTCGGGAGGCGAGGGATATCCCATGTCTCTTGCAGAGAAGCTCCGGGTGCTTGCGCCGGATGCACGCATCATCAATACCTACGGACCCACGGAGATCACAGTATCCTGTAACGGTGCGGATATAACCGAGGCAAAGACCATTACGGTGGGAAAACCGCTGCTGAATTACAGTGAGGTGATCGTAGACAGATTCGGAGATCTTTCTCCCTACGGCGTAGCCGGCGAACTCTATGTGGGCGGTATCGGTGTGGCCCGCGGTTACCGGAATCTGGAGGAGATGACAAGAGAGAAGTTTGTCATGAAGGAAGGCGAGCGGATGTACCGCACAGGTGATCTGTCCCGCTGGACCAGAGACGGCGATGTGGAGATCCTTGGGCGTCTGGACAATCAGGTGAAGCTTCGCGGACTCCGGATCGAGCTGGGTGAGATCGAAGGACTGATGGAACAGCAGCCGGATATCAAAAAGGCGGTTGTGGTGATCCGGAAGATCCATGGTCAGGATAATCTCTGTGCCTATTTCACTGCTGAGAAGGAAGTGGATATCAATGAGCTTCGGGGAGAACTGAGAAAGCAGCTGACGCCTTATATGGTTCCGACTGCGTATCTTCAGATGGAGGAGCTTCCCATGACGCCCAACGGGAAGACGGACACCAAGGCACTTCCCGAACCCACAGAGGTGGCAGCCGGAGAGTATGTTGCTCCGGTGGGAGAGAAAGAAGAATTCTTCTGTAAGCTTTTTGCTGAGGTTCTGAAGCTGCAGAAGGTAGGTGCCACTGATGATTTCTTCGAGATCGGCGGAACCTCACTGGTGGTAACATCCATAGCCGTAAAGGCGTCCGAGCAGGGATACACCCTGAACTACGGCGATGTCTTCAAATATACAACCCCTCGTCAGCTGGCAGAATTTATTTCCAGGGGCGAGACCGCAGCTCCCAAACCGGGAGACCGCAGTACGGATTTTGACAGCTATGATTATTCTGAGATAGAAAAGGTTCTGTCGAGGAACAACCTTACCGCTTATCGAAGCGGTAAGAAGAGAGATATCGGGAATATCCTGCTGACCGGCGCCACAGGCTTCATGGGCGCTCATGTACTTGCAACCTATCTTACAAAGGAACAGGGTACAGCATACTGTATCGTACGAAAGGGCAGCTTTACGGATGCAGCCAGCAGACTGCAGAGCGTCATGTTCTACTACTTCAGCAGCAGTATGAAGCAGCTTCTTGATGACAGAGTTGTTGTGATCGACGGGGATGTTACAAGCTATGATGCCTTCCGCGCACTGGAATCACAGCCTATCCATACGGTATTTAACTGTGCTGCAAATGTAAAACATTTCTCAAGCGGAACGGATATCGAAGATATCAATGTGGGCGGTGTGGAAAAATGCATCACCTTCTGTGAAAAACGCGGTGCGCGGCTGATCCATTTCTCCACTACCAGTGTGGGCGGCGGCCAGATCGTACAGGATATATCCCGGCTGAGGGTACTGGATGAGCAGACCCTGTATTTCGGACAGACCCTGAATAATCAGTACATTTCCTCCAAGATGCTGGCGGAAAGACTGGTTCTTGAGGCGATCGCAAAGGGACGGGTGGATGCGAAGGTTATCCGTGTCGGTACCCTGGCTCCCCGTGATGAAGACGGAGAATTCCAGATCAATTATCTCTCCAACAGCTTCATGGGACGGCTTCGTTCTTACTGGATGCTGGGAGCTTTCCCATACTCGGGAATGGGAGGAGAGGTACGGATGGGCCCCATCGATACCAGTGCGGATGCGTTCCTTCGACTTGCCACGACACCGAAGGACTGCACCGTATTCAATGCCATCAACTGTAACTCCACCCCAATGATCAATATCATTCTGGAGATGATTCGGAAGGGAATGGAGATCCGGCTTGTGGAGAATGATGAATTCAAGGCCATTCTGGAAAAGGCGGAACAGGATCCTGAGAAGGTACAGGTACTGCAGAGCCTTCTGGCTTATCAGAATAAGAGAGTTCAAAAGGCGGCCTTTACAACGGAAGCTTCCTGTGAATATACGACGCAGGTGCTTGCGAGAGAGGGCTTCTTCTGGAACATAACCGACGCTCCCTACATCGAGCGGTTTGTGGATTCCCTTGAGACACTTGGATTCTTTGATGAGGATGCATTGGAAAGATAGGAGACGGTATGGGACGTTTGATAGGTAAGTATTTAAAGGGCAGCTGGGGACAGGTCTTTGCCACCGTGCTTTTTACCATGCTGCAGTACGGGTTACAGATCTTTTTGCTGCTCCCGGAATCCAAGCGGCTGATCGATAACGGTGTTGCAGAGAAGAATATGGATGCCATCTGGAAGAGTATCTGGATCATGCTTGCGCTAACGGCGGGGGTCGGGATCTGTGCGCTCCTCACCTCCTATTTCAGTGCACGTGTAACGGCAGATTATACCTATCGCCTGAGAAATGCCTGCTTTCAGAAGGTGGAAGAACTGACACCCCAGGATTTTGCCGCGCTGGGTGAGTCCACCCTTCTTACCAGGACCATGACAGATGTGACACAGATGCAGCAGACGGTGATCAATATGCTCCGGCTCTGGCTGTTGGTCCCGGTCATGATCGTTCTGGAGCTTATCATGATCGCAACGATGGATCTGACGATATTCTTCATTCTGTTCGGTTTCTTTGCAGTTACGGTGGGATTTCTGGTATATTTCGGAGCATCTTCGCGTTTTGGTTTTGAGAAGCTGCAGCAGAAGCTGGACCGGATCAACCTTTTGATGAAGGAAAGGATCACAGGTGTAAGACCTATACGTGCCTTCGGAAATGAGGAAATGGAGGAAAAGAAGTCCGAGGAAGCAAATCAGGATGCATATGAGACAGCCATAGCGGCAAACAGAAAGATCAATTTCCTTTCTCCTGTCGCGCTGGTGCTTATGAGCTGGGTAGTGGTGGTCATCTATCTGGTGGGAACCTCTCAGATCCAGAAGGGCATGACCTCCATCAGTAATCTGCTGCTGATCTTCCAGTATGTGACCTTCTTTATCACAAGTCTTATGGCGGTTCCGTTCCTGGTAAATATGATGCCGAAGACAGCTGTATCTTCACGAAGGATCAATGAACTTCTGGAGTATCAGCCCTCTGTTGATGTGGAATGGAGAAGCGTGGAAGCTCCTGTGGAGAAGAAGGGACGGGTTGAATTTAAAGATGTGATCTTCGGATATGCCGGCGCTGTGGATGTGATCGCAAATATCAGCTTCACCGCAGAAGAAGGTAAGGTCACCGCCATGATCGGCTCCACCGGCAGCGGCAAGACCACGATCCTGAATCTGATGCAGGGCCTCTATCAACCGACCTTCGGGGATATCCTGATCGACGGGGTATCCATCAGGGGATGTAAGGACCCCTGGCTGCGGGATTATTTTTCCTATGGGACTCAGCGGCCCATGATCTTTCAGGATACGGTAAGGAATAATATCTGCCCTGATCCGGCCCTGCAGGATGAAGAGAGGATACAGTCCGCACTGGATTCCTCCTGCTTTCGTGAGGTTCTCGCCGATAAGCCCGAGGGGATTGACTTTATGATGTCACAGGGCGGCATGAACGTGTCCGGAGGCCAGCGGCAGAGGCTGTCTCTGGCAAGAGTCTTTGCGAAGGATGCAAGGATCTATGTCTTTGACGATACCCTTTCGGCTCTGGATGCCAAGACGGAGAAGAAGGTGCTTGATGCCATCCGCACGAAGCTGGCGGGCAGAACCGTGCTTCTTGTAGCGCAGAAGATCAGCACGGTCCGGGACGCGGACCATATCATCGTTATGGAAAAGGGACGGATCGCAGGACAGGGGACCCATGAGGAACTGCTCCAAACCTGTCAGGCCTACCGTGAGATCTATGAGACACAGTGTTATCTGGACAAGGAAGGAGAGTAGATATGGCTAAGAATAAAAAGGCCGGCTCTCCGGTACTGAAAAGATTATATAAGGATATGGGAAATCTGAAGGGGCGTTTCTTTGCGGTCATGTTCCTGGTGATCTTTGCAAAGCTCTGCCTTGCCTTTGCCCCCTCCATGGCAAACCGGATCACTGACTCCCTGACGGAATTTGTTTCCAGCGGAAATTATGACTGGAACAAGCTGCTGATCCTGTGCGGCCTGCTGGCGCTGTTCTATATGATCGGATACGGCGCGGACGGCTTTGTCACCAAGACTATGGTAAATGTATCCCAGTCCATCGTACGAAGACTTCGGAACCGTTGCGGGGATAAGCTGAACCGGTTGTCCATCGGATATCTGGATTCCCATCCCATCGGAGATACCCAGGCCCGGGTGACCGTGGATCTGATGAATCTCTCCAACGGAATGGAGACAAATGTGGCTCCTCTCATCGCCCAGCTGGTGCTGATGGTCGCCATCGTGTTCATGATGTGCATCACGGATCTGAGACTTGCGGTGATCTATATCATATTCATGCCCATCATGACATTTTCACTGAAGTTTATCGTGAGCCGCACCCGGAAGCTATTTATCGAGACGAATAAGGCTCAGGGCATGATCTCCGCAAAGGTGACGGATACCTATGCAAACCACATGATCCTGAAGGCCTGCGGTATGGAGGAGATCAAACGCCGCGAGATGGAACAGCTGACGGAGGATTTCGGGAAGAAGTTCATGCGTTCCAGATATATCTCCGGTTTTACCAGGCCTGTCAGCAATGTGCTGGCGCGGATCTCCTACATCCTTATGTGCCTGGTCAGCGGGTATTTCATGTTAAAGGGCGAGATGACACTGGGTGAATTTACGGCATTCCTTTTCTACGGAAATATGATCGCCACACCCATGAGCGAACTTTCCGTTGCCATCAACAACTTCCAGGATGCCCTTTCATCCGGCTCCCGTGTATATGAGTTCCTGGACCAGACAGAAGAGCCGGAAGAGAAACCGGAGGAGAAACTGGATGCCCATAAGGCAAAGGGAGAGGTGGTCTTTGATCATGTATCCTTCCGGTATGTACCTGATAAGCCACTCATGGAGGATGTGTCCTTTACGGCGAAGCCCGGACAGACCATGGCCATCGTGGGTCCTTCCGGTGCAGGCAAGACCACTCTGATCAATCTTCTTATGCGCTTTTATGAGATCAATTCCGGTACGATTCGGGTGGATGGTACGGATATCTCGAAGCTTACCAAGGAGAATCTGAGAAGTGTATTCGGAATGGTGCTTCAGGAGAGCTGGGTACTGGACGGGACCATCGAAGAAAATATCGCATTCGGACGTCCGGGTGCATCCCATGAGGAAGTGGTTGCAGCTGCGAAAATGGCCGGCTGCGACGAGATCATACGGAAGCTGCCGAACGGTTATCAGACTCATGTGGGTCCGGAGAATTCGGCGCTTTCCGCAGGGGAGAACCAGCTTCTTGCCATAGCCCGTGCCGTGATCTCGGATCCGAAGATCCTGATCCTGGACGAGGCTACATCCCAGGTGGATACCAAGACCGAGGCGGCCATCACCAGAGCCATGGAGAAGATGATGGAGGGCAGGACCACATTTATCATAGCCCACAGACTCTATACGATCCGGAATGCGGATCAGATCATATTCATGGTGAACGGAGATATCAAGGAAGTCGGAAACCACGACGAACTGTTGGCGAAGGGCGGACTATATGCGTCCATGTACAGAACGGGATTGGATGAGTAAAGGAGGAACAGGGATTTATGAAGACGATCACGATGGAAGAGGCCGAGGGCCTGGTCAGGGACGGCGAGAATTATACGGCAGAGGACCTGAAAAGAGTGCAGCAGGAACGTCTGCATCAGCTGGTAGACTATGTAAGGGAGCATTCTCCTTATCTTAGGGAGTTCTATAAGGACCTTCCGGAGGATTATACTCTCAGCGATATTCCGGTAATGGAAAAGAAGGAGTTTCAGGCCCATTACAACGAATGGGTGACGGATCCGGAGCTTAAGGAGGAAATGGTAAGAGAGTATCTGAAGCGTGACGCGGAGGATAATTCCCTGCTGCTGGGAAAGTACACGGCATTGCAGACCTCCGGTTCCACCGGAAATCCCCTGCCCATGGTCCGTGATGACTACCATAACAAGATCCACGGAGCGCTCCTTCGGAAACGCCTGTTCTATGGTGTGACACCGGGGCTCTTTGATCATTCGAAGCATAAGACCGCATTCCTGGTGCATGTATCCAACTCCGCCTCAAGCTACGGCTCCTATCTGAAAATGCGCCGGCAGCATCCGGGCTTTGATGATAATATCGTTGCATATCCCATTACGGACAGCATCGAGGTTCTGGTGAGCAAGCTGAATGCATTTCAGCCCGAGATCATTGTGGCCTATCCTCCGTATCTTGTCATGCTGGCGGAGGAGAAACTGAAGGGAACTCTGGATATCCCGGTCAAGCTGATCCTTTCCTCTGCCGAGCTTCTTACGGAGGAAAGCTATCACAGGATCCATGATGTGTTCGGAGTACCGATCCTGAACAATTACTGTATGACGGAGGGCGGTGAGATCGCCATGACCCATGACTGTCCCCATCTTCATATCAATGAGGACTGGATCATCGTGGAACCGGTGGATGAGAACCGGCAGCC
>CACYMQ010000014.1 GCA_902775555.1 uncultured Lachnospiraceae bacterium
TTAATCGCATATCCGTATACTTCTGAGCCTTATCTTCAAACCCCAGTTTTTTATATATAGGATACCCTTCATCCGTTGCTACCAGATCAATGCGGCATATTTGATGTTCTCTGGCGTATTCAATCATATTTCTCATAAGGTTTGTACATATTCCTCTTCCACGATATCCTTCTTCCGTATATACACTCATAGCCTCTGAATCAAACCCGTTCAGGAAAGACGGATTAGCAGGTTTTTCGATAATGAGAAGATACGCCGTTGCAACAAGTCTGCCCTCTGCTCGTGCAACGAATGCGATCAGCTTTTTTCCGAGCTCTCTCTCAAAATATCCCGGAAGCTGTTTTTCAATTCCTTCTCTTTCTTCATCGGTTATAGAGCCTAAATCATCGATCAGATACAGAATTCTGAGACGCACAAGTTCCTGTATATCAGTCAGATTTGCAACATCATAGATAACTTCCTCCCGGCTGCCGGCAGCATCCGTCTCCCGGGATTTCTCTTTGTTTTTCATACTTTTGTACAAGCTTATATGCATATCCAGATCCTGAAATCCGTTTTTATGATAGAAGTGATAGGATGGTTTATCATTATCTGTTTGCAGAAAAATACCTGCCAGTCCTTTATCACGAATGCTTTGTTCGATAAGCTCAAGAAACTTCGAACCGATACCCCTGCCCTGATACGAAGGAGAAATACATAGTTCTTCGATATTATAATTTGTTCCTTCCCACCAGTGATTAATCTTTCCGACAGATATTCCGCACAGCTTCCCATCGATCAGCAAACCGTAGTTCAGTGCATTATATGCATTTGATATATCCTTCATATACTCACTCAGCTGTTTCGTATCACTCCAGTCGTCATTCCACGGTTCACCGCCAAAAGCCTCACTGTATAACTCTGCCATCTGCGGCAGATAAGATTCATTAAGTTCTATGAGTGATATTTTTTCCATTTTCGTCTCTCTTTTTTTCAAGGTATATCACTTATTTATCCTCAATACGAAAGATATGCCAAAGGGAATATGTAATAGTCTTGCTATGATATCCCTTCTCTTTATCTGACTTTGCATGAGCTTGTTGAGCTCTGACCACTCTTTATTCATCCGTTTTCTTCTCCGCGTCCTTGATCCGATAATAATCTTCCATCTTCACATTCAGTTTCACATAAGAATCTGCTTTTCGGTTGCTCACACGCTCTAGGAGCACACAGGTTTCATCGGTATTATTTTTGGGCAACGAAACTTTATCCCCTTCCTGCCCATTATAATACATCGTAAAGTTAAAGAGAATACTCTTTACCATCCGATCCTGACGACTTCTGTCCTGATGCACCTCGATCTCTTCGATGAAGTTTTGATAAAACTCTTTCTTCTCCATATCCGTCATACAACTGAACAGTTCTTCAAAATGAAGCAACGCCTTGTAGATATCCTGCGAGGTAAGATGCTTTTCACGGATCTGGTTGATCCTTCGATTGATCATCCGTATATTCTCTTCCGTGGTGTTGATCTTTTCGTACAGGTTTGTCAGACGATCCGTCATATCCTCATATTTCTGTTCGTAGAACCGATCATCCACACTGAGACTGTCCAGTTTCTCCTGAAGTTTATTCTTTGCTCCCTTCACCTGCCGCAGCTGGGCAGTCAGCTGTTCCCGTTCCGTCTCCAATCCCGAAACATCGATCCGATCATCGAAATGCTTCATGATTGCATCTCTGCAGCCCGGACTAGACACAAAACTTTGAATCACATCAAACACTTCCTGATCAAACTTCTCTTCGTTAAATGCCGCCTTGTAGTCACATTTCCGGCCATCCTCGAGATGTTTCCGGTTATGACAGCGATAATAATACTCGTATTTGATCTGTCCTGTATTCTTGTCTTTTCTCTTGACCGTAGTTCCCGTCATCCTATCCCCGCAAATCGGACATTTGATCAGACCGGACAATAAATATTCATGATCCAGATCATGTTTTTTCTTCAGTCGCTTTGCGACCCGACAGTTCTTCTCCTGTGCTCCCTGCCACAACGCCTCATCTACGATCCCCTCATGGAGACCGTCTGTCAACATGTACTCCTTTGACTTAACCCTCCTGTATTCATCCCGGGTTCCTCTGACTTTTTCCATCTTGTTCCTGCCATAGGATATCTTCCCGATATAGACCGGATTATCCAGAACCAGACGGATGAAGTTGGCCGTATAAATATCAAGGTCTCTCTCCCGGTATTTTCTCTTCTTATATCCGTGAGCATTCAGATAATCCGCGATCTCAACCAGTCCCATGTCATCTTCCACATAGAGTTTGTATATCAGCCTCACCACCCCGGCCTCTTCCGCATCGGGGATGATCGTATCATTTTCCTTATCCAGATAGTAACCGTAGGGTGGTACGCCTCCATTCCACTTTCCTTCACGTGCCTTCTGGCGTCTCCCCTCCATCGTCTGGACCAGAATATTTTCTCTTTCGATCTCAGCAACCGCAGAAAGAACCGTGATCGTCAGTTTTCCGGACTCCTTGGATGAATCTATTCCATCCTCGACACAGATCAGGTTCACATTATAATCCTGAAGGAGCTGCAGAGAATTCAGAACATCCGCAGCATTTCTCCCGAATCTGGATAGCTTAAATACCAGAACATAATCCACCTGATCCTTCCCATAAACGATATCATCCAGCATGTTCTGAAACTCCGGCCGCCCTGTTACGCTCTTGCCGGACTTACCTGCATCACAATACTCGCGGATAATTTCCATTTTCTGGAACTCCGCGAACTTATTGATCCGGTCTCTTTGTGCGTCCAGACTGTATCCTTCAGTCTGCATATTGGTAGATACGCGGATATATGAATAACACTTTACGTTTCCCATTTCATTCCTCCTAACCATTCTCCGATCAGGCTATTTCCTTATAATGCCTCAAAGCCGCTACGATCAGCTTCTCCTTTTCTTTCGGGCAAACCGGGACATGACCAGTTGCATGAGTGCGATAGCACTCTCTTTCAACCAATCCATATTTTCGCTTGATCTGCGCAATATAAAGACTGCTGACATGCACTCCATACTGCTTTTTGATATAATCCTGAATTCCCGCATAGGTCGTATGACTTTCTGCCCTTGTACGCGACAGCCGCGTACAATCCAGGGTATATACCCAGAAACTCCCTTCCGCCTCAGACTCTTCCGCAGCACAGAACATGGGGAATCTGAATGTGATACTTCGGATCAGCCTCCGATCAGAGCGTTTCTCTGCAAATACATCCACTCTTTCCAGTAGATTCTGATAGAATTCCTTCTTCTCCGCCTCTGTCATCTGATCATAAAGCTCATTGAAATGATGCAGGATGTTTCGAATCTTCTCTCCCGTGATCAATCCCTGTTTCACCACTTCAATCTTACGATCCAGTACATTCAACTGTTCCCCGAACTCCGACAGCTGTACATAGATTTCTTCAATCCTGTTCTCCAGCTCTTCATACCGGTTCAGATATTCTGCATCTGAAATGTCGAGATTGTCCAGTTCACGCCCCAATCGGTTCTTTTCAGATTCTTTTGAATAGATTTTCTTACGAACATTCTTCTGTTGCTCTGTAAGAAGCTCCAAATCTGCATTTCCAAACTCAGCATCCAGCATTTCATTGAATTCCGGAAGAAGTTCCGTTCTGCCGATAATTTCCCGAACCGCTTCGTGGATCTTCTCCTGATTGTACTGTCTCCGAAATGAACAGACTTCTTCACCGATATGGGCTCTGTTCGGACACATATACCCGTTGATCGTCTTATAACGCTCTCCTGTACTTCTTTTCTTTCTGCTCACCACACGATACATTCCTCTTCCGCAGAACGGACATTTTACGATCCCTGAAAGCAATGAAACATGTCCGTCCTCATGGCGCGGATATAATTGAATATTCTCTCGGATTTCCTGCGCTTTATCCCATAGTTCCCTGGAGACGATAGCCTCATGGTATCCCTTCACCTGAAAAACCTTCTGATCTGTTTTGGACCGGAGATTATGAATATAAGTTCCACAATAGATCGGTTGAGACAAGATTGCTTTCACATGTCTGTCTTCAAATGCCATCCGTTTCTCACCATACCGTCTCAGAATTCCTTCCTCACCCAGTTTATGCGCAATCGCCCGGTAGCTCATTCCCTCATCTACAAACAAACGGAAAATCCTGCGTATTGTACCCGCTTCTTCTTCATTTACCACAAGCTCGCTGTTCACAGAATGATATCCGTAAGGAACCGGTCCGCCCGGCCATCCGCCCTTATTGAGTTTTTCCTGAAAACCTGCAGCAAACTGCGCCCGGATATTCTCCTTTTCAATTTCCGCCACAGCTGACATGATCGTCAACATCATCTTGCCACTTTGCGTGGAACTGTCGATGGATTCCTCCACCGATACGAGATCAACCCCATAATCCAGCAGAAGCTGCATATACTTCAGCACATCCGCGCTGTTACGGCCAAATCTGGACAGCTTAAAAACAAGGACAAAGGATACTCCGTCCTTTCCTTCCATCACATCAGAGATCATCTGCTGAAATGAAACGCGCCCGCTCACACTTGCGCCGGAGATTCCTTCATCCGAATATTCCCCGACCACCTCAAGATCCCTGTACTTCGCATAGTCATACAGCCTCTGCTTCTGTGCATCAAGGCTGTACCCCTCAACCTGCGCAGCGGTGGATACTCTTGTGTAGATATAACATCGCTTTTTCTCCATGCCGTCACCATTTGTTGCCTTTAATTTTATCGTTATATATAATTCTAACATTTTCTCTGTTTTTTCGCAAGAAAAAAGAAATCCGTCGCTATAACACCTGCAACGGATTTCTCAATATGAAACTTAATGAAACTTAAAATGATGCCCATACAACTGCCTGGTACAAGGAATTCTTTTACCAAGACTCCAGCAAATGAAACTTACTGAAACTTAATGCCTTATCCCTGCTGTATTGACTAATTGAAAAACACGTGTCTTATATTTAGTCAATCCGAAGCCTTGATTTTTCAGCTTTTTCACTGTTTCAATTGACTAAACACCTTGCATTATTGACTATCACATTGACTAAATACTCGTTTTTTTGACTAAATTGAATCGGTCAGAAACCACTCCGAATTCCTGGTAGCACCCCGAACTCCAATTGTGCCTTCTTTCTTCATTTTTTGAAGAAGATTCGACAGTTTTTTATTTTGTTTCTCCTCAGAAAGTACATTCGAAAAAGCGTGTTTAACTGTTTCAAACAAATCAGTTTTTTTCATAGGACCATTCTTCAGCGCGGAAATAATCAGTTCCTTGCATATTCTTTCATCAAGGCCTTTATTCCTCACATATCCGGCTTTATCGCCAACCACCTCAGCGATCTTAAACGAAACATAAAGCGCAGGATATCTACCTTCTACCAACCCATTCTTCTTCAACGTTTTGCAGTCTTCTTTCGAAATAGTCTTACGTTTCTGAACTTGATCCAGAAGAAAAACAGTTTTCAGGTCCATATCCTCGTTAGAACGCAGGAGCTGTGTATAATTTTTATCAAGGACTTTACCGTAAACAATTACCTTTACCCGATTTATCACATCAAGATCATATGATGGCAATGGAAAACATCTGGCTTTCTGTATGTTATAGATCATCGGAATTCCCATAGAATTTGTATCAATCATGTACAGATTTGCCATCGCCTTACACAAGAACGCATTCCTGTAATATGGTGGCTTGTATCCCGGCTCCAACGCCTTCTCTATCGATTCCGGAATAAACGCCCCTTCGTTGATGAAAACCAGCCGATCCTCAAACTCCTCGACATTAATCTTACCGTGCCGTCTGTAATCCGAATGTGCAATACAGTTATTAATCAACTCTTTTACAAGATCACCATCATATTGTTGGACTTCTTCAGGGAAAAGCGTCTGCTGCTCAGTAATATATCTGTACTTCTCATTCCTGATTTTTGAATACACCTTGTCTACTGCCAGAAGCAACGGCATATCAAAGTGTTCGTACGCTTTCACAGTATTATCCGCATTATAAAGCGTCCAAGTAATTCTGGGGGTAAATCCATCAAAATAAAATGCGGCTTCCTGTTTGCCCAATAACAATAATGCCGTTCTGGTTATCATTCCTTTGAAACATATACCCGCTTTATTCAGTATGTCCATATCCGACAAGCCTGATAAGATTTCGTTTGACTGCTTACGATTCTCCTGTCGCTGGGAAAACATCTTTCTTGCGTATGCGACAGCCTCCGGATCAAGATCATCGATCGTAGCTTCCTTAACAATTTCCTTTGACCAATCCATTCCAACCTGGCTACGAATAAGATCAACTTTATTCATGGGTAGCGGAACCAGTGATTCATTTTCCCTTGCCCACGCTGCTCCATTCCATGTCGTCGGGATTCCAGGCATGGCTGGCGGAATCTGAAAAGCAACAACTCTGACATTTTCCATCGTAATCTCATAAATATCAAGAAATGTCAGCCTGTCATTTGTACCATTAATAATTTCCCTCTTCAAAGATTGAAGATTTCCACCCTTGCGGTAATATGTACCCTTAAACTCTTTTTTATCTGTCAAACCAAATATAAGCCATGCTTCCGGCTTTTCTCTGATATTGGCCTCGTTACCCAGAGCGGAGAAATACTCACCAATCTCCTTAAACGAAAAACTACTGGTTGCTTCCTTAAACTCGACAACCTCGTTTTCAGAATTCCGAACCAGCTCATATATCTTTTCTTTCAGTTCTTCATCCGTATATATCACTTCTTCAGCCACCTCCACCCTCATCGTAAACCATTCCAACCACGTTTGCAATAGGGAAGCCCGACAAAAAATGCGCCCTGTCCAGGCGCATTTTAAGCGGATAACCGGTCATCCTTCTTTCTTCCCATCTGTCGATCCCTCCGTATCTGATGAGTTTATCTTCTCCAGTACAGCATCTCCGTACTTGTCAATCATCTTCGCCATAAAGCTGGCGAACCGTCTCATGTTCCTCCGGGATCTCTCATCCAGATTGTTCTGATAGCGGATGAACCCCTCATCCTCCCGGTAGTCCTTATCCATAAGGATCACCCCCTATGTCAGGAAATGAACCATCTGTCATTTCTCTCTGATCCTGAGCGAATTCCGGTTCCGATGATGTCATCATGCGTCGGATCAGCCGATCCGCTTCCCATGCAGATTGCTGAACCTGTTCACACCCGACCGGCGAATTCTCCTCGGCTGGATAAGATATCTCAACAAGCCTGCGCGGATCGAGCAGGACCGTAAGGGCATTTCCGACAGAAAACCCTTCCACCTCATGAACGATCTGCATCTGGATCACACCAATTTCCTCCAAGCGTTTCATTGCTGCGATCTGTGTTGTTTTCGCCATATTTAACGCTTCCAAGATCTGGCGATGAGATATCACAATCTTCTCCATCCCCTTATCATCAACATTCCATATCGGACATACAAACACGAAATAACTCAGAAGTGTGATTGCATTATTATCGGCGTAGCCCGTATTTTTACATATTTCCGTATACCACTTGTATGGAATTCCGGTTTCCTGAAATTGTAGCATAACACCACCCCCTCAGTCTGATATTAGCACGGTAGCATTAAGTTGTCAATTATTTATTTTTATTTATAAGTTAATTTGATATATATGAATATAACTTTTCTATTGTTTTTGTTTTTATTTTGTGCTATGGTTAGTTTAAGTGACAAGCTCGCGGGTATAACAAATTATATGTCAATGCATCATTACGCATCTCTATACCGACCAAGTAGCCGTTTTCGGTTCTTATCAGGAGGATTCATTATGACTTTGGGAGAAAAAATAAGAAAGTATCGCCTTCTACGCAACAAGACACAGAAACAGCTCGGTCTGGATATCGGCTTTTCCAAAACCGCAGCGGATGTTCGTGTTAATCAGTATGAAAATGATAAGGTTGTCCCAAAAGAAGATGTGATGGAAAAGCTTGCCAAGGCATTGGATGTTCATCCATCTGCTATCAGCAATATCGATCTGCATTACGATATTGACCTGATCCGAGCGTTATTTCTTATGGAAGAACAATATGGCATGAAGATTGAACGGACACCCGAGCAAACTATGCTTCTCTTTGACAACCAACGGGAAGGAAATGAGAATATGAGCAGCTTCCTCTATGCCTGGTTCTCTCAGCGGAGAAGTGCTTACGCTTCCTCCGAAACACTTTCAGAAGCCGACCAAAAAAGGTACGATCTGTGGAAAGGGCGTTTTCCGAATGACCTCTTCACTTATTGGAGCGAAGAATACGACGCTCTGATAGAAAGCTATAACCCTTTGGTTCAAAGCCTGTTACGCCGCAAAGACAGGCGAATTACAAAATTATCCGAATTGATCAGCCATATCCGAGCGATGATTGAGCAGGGGATACATGTAACCGCCCGTGACGAATTGTGGGGACCTGCAGACGGCGGACTCTCGCTTTCTTTTCTCATGGCAGAACTAAAAGACACTACAAAAAAAGAAAGGCAGCAGGCTTTTGCCACCTTTCTGGTGGATATGGGAACATTGAAAGAATATGGGATGGAGATTCGTAACAACTTCACACTTGACGAATCTGGGATTCACATAAGCTATACCCTGCGCCTCTCATGTCTGGCAGCAATCCATACCGATATTAACAAGGCCACATTCTTCATTATGGGAGAGAATCACAGCGACTGGGATGCGAAAGTCTTTGAAGC
Organism: uncultured Lachnospiraceae bacterium; assembly: GCA_902775555.1. Classification (GTDB taxonomy): domain Bacteria; phylum Bacillota; class Clostridia; order Lachnospirales; family Lachnospiraceae; genus Eubacterium_Q. The sequence continues at coordinate 8,730 of CACYMQ010000014.1, forward strand.
TGAATACAGGGAATGCCTTCGAAATTATGAGATTGATATCCAGAATGAACTTAAGAAGAGCTCGTCCGGAAAACGAACGAGCTGATAGCATACCCAGCCACATTAAATTTCTACCCAGTGGGTAGAAATTATCCTTCATCCGGAGCAGGAAGTTAGCGTCGGCGGCACTATCTTTTTGGAGCCATTGGCTCCAAATTTCCCTTCATGCCGTTCTGGGGCATTGCCCCAGAATTTCAATCACGAAAAAATATGTATAGACGCCCCTGTTTATCTCCGGAAGTCTGGAGCATTGCATATCCTGTATAAAAGTTAGACCCAGTGGGTCCAACTTTCCGGCTGAATCTACTGCATGCATCTGACACCCGATGCTGATAATTATTTTGGAGCCATTGGCTCCAAATTTCCCTTTATGTCATTCTGGGGCATTGCCCCAGAAATTCTATCAAATTGCTCGGGCCCTTTGCCCCCGAAAAGACATGCCCATATGACATTTTGGAGCCATTTCTACTCATGCCAAAAAAAGTGAAATCCTGACAAGCAGCGTCTCCAACTTAAGAGGTATCAAAGAATCAGCCCCTTTCTACTCAAATCAGTCCTGTCAGTATCGATTCATATTGTTTATCTTGCAAAATATCAAGGGCTATGTCTCCATAGCCCTTAAAAAATGAAGCCATTGTAGCGGCATCACTGCTTTTGAATGTCCACTCACGGCAGGCCTCTCTATTAACTGCATTTTAACAAATACAACGCTTTTGTCAAACAATTACCGGGTACAGAAAACCACACACCACGAAATACAATCTTTCACCCCTCCGACATTTTTATATTCACCCCGTTCATTGCCGCGATCTTATTCTCCTTCATGACACGGGTGTACAGATTGAGCGTGATTGAAATATCCTTATGTCCCATGATATTGGAAAGGATCTTGTAATCCTGCGGCCGTTGCTCTATGAATCGTGTAGCGAATGTAATCCGGAGTGCATGGCAGGTACAATGCACCCAATTCTCCCACCCGCAGTCCAGTCAACAACATCAGCTTAAAGCAGTTAAGATAGACACTTCGGGTAACCATATCATCTTACGATCATAGTCACCCGAAGCCGGTGTTCTTTCTGTTTGTCATTTAACTTTTCTTATTTCCCTATTGCCTGCGGTTTTTGTAACTCTTCGTAGTATCAGCCCCAGATGTCAATAACAATTAGAAAGCTGAACAGTGCGCATCCGCCGCCAAAGATCAATGCTGAAATCATTATCATACCCTCCGATCTTTTCATATTTTTATCGTGATTTATTGATTACTTGAAAAAATGAATGAATGTGAATCCTGCCCCGGCACCGATTGCTGTACCGATAATTGCTGTTACGAGTACTGCCATTTTCCTTTCCCTCCTTTGAGTTGTATGTGTTGTTATGTTTTTCCTTCTCCTACAGTTTCTTACAAAGCATTACCAGTGTAAGCACTGCTCCTGCACCGAATACGCAACCTGCTACGATCATTGTTTCTGCCTCCTTCCTTCAGCTTTTTACTTTATTCCGTTCAAATGAAAAAACTCAAGATTCCGATCCCCAGAGGGATAAATGTAGCTATAGTCATTCCCATTGCTCTTTCCTCCTTGCCAAAACTCGTTTGTTTTTCTTTCTGTGATCATAAAATAACATATCGATCATTGCAAAAACCTTGCAGATATTCACATTTCAAAAAAATTTTTTTCCAGGACAAACGACACCGGAATCCGCTTAGCTGCAATACTGCTGGCAGGAGGCGTGATGATGCTGGTAGCTATGATGGTACTCCTTCCTGCAGGAACCAGCCTGGCATGGCTCATCACCTGAGGCAGGCACAAAAAAGGAGCATAGCGGAATTGCTACGCTCCTTTTGGGCTGCTTTCATCCTTTTGCCCGGAATCATTTTTCGGAATGACGATCCTTGCAGTGGTGCCTTCTCCCACAACGCTTGTGATGATCACATCTGCATTACATTGATCATGAAGGCGTTTTCTGGTATTCTCCATACCGACATGAGAACGTCCGTCGCTCCTGGTCATCCGGATCTGATCGGCCGCAGCAACATCGAACCCGACTCCGTTATCGGAGACGATAACCTCGTAGGATGTTTCGTTCTCACGGGTGGCGATGGTCACGGTGCCTCCGCCTTTTTTCATGCCCACGCCGTGTTTTACCGCATTTTCCACAAGGGGCTGGACACTGAGCTGGGGAAGGGAGAAGGAAGTGGGCCCGATGTCGTATTCCACCTTCAGCTTGTCGGCAAACCGCAGCTGTTCAATATAGACATATTTTTTCAGATGCTCCAGTTCCACGGAAAAAGGAACCGGGGCTTTTTGCTTCAGGGAATCCATATTACCCCGCAGATAGTCGGCGAAGATGACGGTGGCTTCCTGCGCCTTTTCCGGATCGAGTTCACACATCATGGCAATGGAGGTGAGCGCATTGTACATAAAATGAGGCTGAATCTGGCTCACCATGACGCTGACCTGTGCTTCGTAAAGCTCCTTCTGGATCCGTTCCTGTTCACCGGCCAGCCGGATATTCTCCTCGGTATAATCGTGAATCTCCTGTACCATCCCCCGGATGTCGTCCGAGAGCAGACCAAACTCATTTCTCTCTGTGATCTCGGCGGTCCGGGCAAGGGTTTCTTCGGTATCCTTATCCTTTGTATAATCCCGGACTATACTCTGAATCTTGGTGAGGGGACGTATGGATTTTCTGTATAGAACGGTAAGGATTATGATCATGGCAAGGATCAGACCGCCGATGCCGAGGATCCATGCCAGCTTCATGGAGTCGAGGATGGAATTCTGGATGGCCTCCCAATCATATACCAGACCGATGGCGCCACGGAGCTTTCCGTTCATGTACAGTGGCATATAACCGATGTAGTAATTGCCCTTCAGGGGGATATCGGCGGACCGTTCAAATACGATATCCCGGGAGTCACCCGTCAGTATACTTTCTATGGCCGGATGTGAGGTGGCAGAAAGATCAAAATAGTCTCCGGCTTTTATGTCACCCTCATTTCTCTTGGTTTTAAACAGAACCTGACCCCTGTAAGGGTCCGTCAGATCAACGACGAAGATATCGGAATAATTCTGATCACGGTACGCTGCATCCAGAACCATCTGGGTGTCTTTGTAAAAGATTTTTGTACAGTAGGACTGAACAATCCCCGGCGCACGTATGAGCCAGTCATATGTCCAGGCACCATATATGGCTTTCTCTGCTTCTTCCATATATGCCGAAACTTCTTCATCAGTGTATTCCGAGGTAGCCGAAGAAATATCCTTCTCTACGGAATCATAGAGCCATTCCAGTTTATTGTCATTGGACTCATCCTCCTTAAACCCGGCAAAGTTTCCCTGGTATATCATATTTAACAGAATCTTCATATGATCATCCTGGGCTTTCAGGTAGCCGTCCACCGAGGAATAGTAGATCACTGCAAATATCCCTGCCATAAGAAGAAGAAAGACGGGGAGAAGAACCACACCTATCTGAAAGAGCAGCTTTCGTTTTTTCTTTTTTTTATCCTGCTTCATCACATTACCTCAAACTCCGGTGATCATAGGCCGAAATCAGCCCAGTAATACTGGCTCATATATTCGCACTGATAGGCGTTGACGGCTCCGGGGTCCAGCTCCAGAAAACGGTAAACGTCGCAGTCCAGTACCTCGGGGTTTACGGCAAAGGCGTTGTAGGTATGGACCACGGCAGCTTCTGCCCCAACAGCCCGAAGGCTTTTTATCATGGAATAGCTATAGGTCTGGATCATATTCTGCAGTTTTTTCTCATAAGGTTCGTCTTCATAAAGGGCAGAAAAGATCTCCCGGGAAGTACAGGCGGTTCCTCTTTTATGAACCAGATAGGCAAAGAGCTCCTTGGATTTGCTGCGTTCGAATCGGACGCGGGCTCCGTCAGGAGTAAAGACGTCAAAGTTGCCGAAGCACTGAACACGCAGCAGTACATTTTCCTTCGGAGCGATGGGGAAGCGGAGATCCGACAGTTCCTTTTCAATCTTTGCTTTGCTTACCGGCTTCATGATATATCCACTGGCGTGAAGACTCATGGCATCTCCGGTGTACTCGGAAAAACCCGTGACGAAGATCAGGTTCATCTTCGGATTGACGTCCTTCAGGCGCTTGGCCAGCTCCACGCCGTTCATCCCGCGCATATGAATATCAAGAAATGCGATATCACAGCCGTTCTTCTTTGCGTCGGCAAGAAGCTCTTCCTGGTCCTCAAAGGCATTTACATCTGCTGTCGGAACTGCCTTTCGGATGGATTTCTCGAGTAGCTGCAGGGCGAGTGGTTCATCATCTACACACAAGATTCTCATTTCAGAGATTCTCCTTCCTCATGGTTTTTAATAACGTTTTTCAGATTTACCTCTTGTATAATACCATTATTTCGGCTCAATCACAAATTCTGTGTGATGGCTGATTCCGGACATCCGGGAACTTCTCACGGTAAACGGATTCGATATGGCAGCTGTAACAAAGGATGCGGTTCTGGTCACCTCCGATTCAACGACGGTTACCCCATTTTATACCCCATTCTTCTGGGGTATATCTTAACCTACTATAAACAACGACAAACAACCATAAACTATAATGAGCACCATTGTGTGTTTACAAGCCCAGTAAAATAGGCATTTATAGTCAAAAAAAACGGATCCTGAAAAATGAAAAGCGGCGGACAACCGGTGCTACTATTCCACCTATCATCTGCCGCAAATATTTTAATCCCGAAACCACTCATCGATTTTCTACCCACTGGGTAGAAATTTCCGGTCCCGTGATCTGCTGCCTATTTTCTACCCACTGGGTAGAAATTTCCGATTCCGTGATCTGCCGCCTATTTTCTACCCACTGGGTAGAAATTTCCGATTCCGTGATCTGCCGCCTATTTTCTACCCACTGGGTAGAAATATACCATCATCATTTCCGGGGACTGTCCGGTGATTCGGCATACAAACTCAAGCCATTTTATACCCATTTCAACTCAAGCCAAATCCTGTGAAGTCCTGACAAGCAACGTGCAAATGTTAAATTTGCACCGCTTGCTGGTGGCACAGCCCCCAGTCCCCCGTCTAATCTTCCTTCTTTACCGTAAAAAAACAAAAAAGAATGCTGAAGTTTTCTTTTTACCACTGAACCTTATAGTTTTCTCCAAATGAACAGAACCCGGCGTATATAATGCCGGGTCCTGCCATAAATCTCAATGTTTACTTTGTGTAGCCCTTCTTGTCAAAGGTGTACTTCTTGCCGTCGATGGTGTAGGATTTGCTCTTTGCATACCATCCGTCCTTTGTTCCGTACCACCACTTGCTGCCGGACTTATGCCAGCTGTAGCGTACCGGATCCTTCCATGCGCCGGCCTTGTTAAGCCACCAGCCCTGAACGAATTCGTTCATCGCAATGTAGCCATCCGACTTAAAGTAGTACCAGTTTCCGTTGATCATCTTCCAGGTACTCTTCAGATACTCTTTTCCGTACAGGCCGAACCACCAGCCCTTGCTATCCTGCTTCCATCCGATCACGGCTGCCTTCTCATCCCAGGCTCCGTTCTTTCCAAGATACCAGATCTTGCCGGATGCATCCTTCTGATAAGCATCTTTAAGCATATGACCTTCCTTATCGAAGAAGTACCACTCCCTGTTTCGACGGCGTACAATATCCAAAGTAGGATGTGATATGGTTACTGGAAGGACAAGGCCAAAGAAATATGCCCTGACTAGCGCTCACAGAGCTCTCCGCCCTAAGATTCTCTTTGAAGTTCTCCACATTATTATAAAAAAGCTCGTTCTTTTTTCCAAACGACGGGGTCTGGGGCACCCCCAGAAGCAGTCTCCTGTACTCTCGGTCCCCGAGATGTACATGGAGGCGTTGCTTGTAAAAAGTCTACCAATTGCAGAGGCCCTCAAAACGGGACAAAAAACAATTGTTAAGCCTCAAATGAAGGTCACTACAGACTCCTGTCCCGATGGGACAGCGAACAACTCGATTGGTGCCCCGATGGAACACCGATACACATAACGAGCACATCAGAAAACCCAAACACCTCATCCGAAAAGAAATTTCAAACAATCGCACAAAAAAAGAGGACGACACCAATCGACAGTTGTCGTCCTCGCTTCATTCACTATTATTCTTTTGTCAATCACTCTGCCGAAGCTTTTCTTCTTTCTCCCGCTCCAGGATATCAAATATCTGATCCGCATCCACCCGAACCTGAATCCGGTCATCCGGCCTTTTACTTTTGTTGCCCAAAAGACATATCGTCTCGACGTGCTCCGTATTCGGAAACTCATCCACGCAGCAGGCCTTCAGCACTTTGTATCCACGGGCCTGTAATGTAACCAGGTCTCTTGCAAGAGAGGTCGGTTTGCAGGAAATGTAGACCATATAGGGCACGCCATAGGAGATGATCTTGTCCAGAGCCTTCGGGGTACAGCCATCCCTTGGCGGATCCAGGATGATAAAATCCGGCTTCTCCTCGATCTCGTCCAGCTTCTGCAGCACATCTCCGGCGATGAATTCGCAGTTCTTCAGCTTGTTCAGCTGTGCATTTCCCTTTGCCGCCTCCACGGCTTCCTCCACGATCTCGATGCCGTAGACCTTCCGCGCGATTGGAGACATCAGCTGTGCTATGGTACCGGTTCCGCTATAGAGGTCATAGATGACGCCCGCCTTCTTGCCGGCAGCATCCTCTTCCTCTCCCGCCGGTACTGTCTTCCCGGCGGCTCCGCCGGTTTCGTTAAGTGCATCATCATAGACTGAGAGCACATACTCTCTTACCTTACTGTAAAGTACCTCACAGCCGTGGGTATTCGTCTGGAAGAAGGAGAAGGGAGAAACCTTGAACTTAAGGCCAAGCACCTCCTCCATCAGATAATCCTCTCCGTAAAGCTTAGTCAGGGAATCGCAGACCACCGCATCGGCCAGGCTGTCATTTTCCGTATAAAGCACCCCTGCCAGATGGCTGTGACTGCTGAGGGTATCAAATCTCCCGGATGCTTCCAATGACACCAGTCCCGCCACATATTCCGGGAGATGCAGTTCCTCGATGATCTGGTTCCGAAGTCCCTCTCCTGAAGCTTCCTTTTTCTCTTCAGGCGCTGTCATCATCTGTGTAGGCGCTGTCATCATCTCTGCAGACCCTGTCATTGCCTCCGGAACATTTCCGGTTTTATTCTTCCGCTTCGGATCCTCCAGCGCATGCTTCGTGGTGGTCACAAGATTTACAAGGATACCGCCGTCCGCAAATGACTGGCGGATCACCAGATGCCTCAGGATCCCGTAATGCTGCATTTTATGATAGAAGTTCACCTTATGATCCCTGAAGAATTTCTGGGTATATTTCACGATCTCATTCCAGGCCGGACGTACGATGGCACAGCCTTTCACCTCAAGGATGTCGTAGGATGTCCCCTGTCTGTGAAGACCCAGGGTCAGGGGGCCGTCCTTCTCCGCATCTCCGAAGCTGAACTCCATCTTGTTCCGGTACTGGAACTGATCCGGAGAAGCAAGGATCCCTTCCCAGGGAAGTTCGGGAACCACCGGTGTAAGCAGATCCTTCACCATCTGCTCCTTCAGCCGGAGCTGGTTCGTGTAGGCCACGTGCTGATAGGAGCATCCTCCGCACTCATAGAAATGCGGACAGACCGGCTTCTTTGTCTCCAGCGGGGAGGACTTCAGCGTATTCAGAACCATGCCCTCCAGATAACCGTTCTTCTTCTTGGTGATCCGGATCCGGACGGTAGAGCCGGGAAGTGCTCTCTTTACAATAACCTTACGGTCCTCATACTGAAAGCTTCCTCTGTTCGGAAAGCTGTAGGATTCAATTGTTCCTTCAATGACGTCCCCTTTTTTCATATTTCCTCTTTTCCTGTTTCCGGGAGTCTCCCTGTTTCTGATTTTCCGTTTTCCCTGTCACAGATCCTTCAGCTCGTAATCGACCTTGCCGGTCTTTTCGTCATGTGTCATGACCACATATGTCTTCCTTGGATTGGTCTGTCGGGGCAGGGAGATGCTTCCCGGATTCAGGATGGTGATCTTCTCCTTCTCCCTCAGATCCGGTACGTGGGTATGGCCGTACATGGCGATATCACAGCCATACTGCAGGGCGGACTGTTCCAGATATTCCGTCCCATAGGAAACATGCTGTCTATGCCCATGGGCCGCAAAAACCTTATGTTCTCCGATATGAAACACCGTAAAGGTCGGCAGATTCTCATCATAATCACAATTCCCCCGCACGAAATAACAGGGACATCCGGCAGCAGCCTGCAGCTCCTGATCATGCCCCTGTACATCACCGAGATGGACCAGCAGATCAAACGGCTTCTCCTTCTCGATTGCACGAAGCGCCGAAGCTGCCGATCCATGAGAATCACTCATAATAACTATCTTTTTCGGATTCATTGTTACAGCATTGCCTCCAAAGCCGTCTTCATCATACGGAGCGCCTGTCCCCGGTGACTGATGGCATTCTTCTGCTCGGGCGAGATCTCCGCCGAGGTCTTTCCATACTGCGGAAGGAAGAAAATGGGATCATACCCAAAGCCGTTCTCTCCCGCCGGGGCATATGCCACACGGCCTTCCATAACGCCGGTCTGCACCAGATCCCGTCCGTCCGGAAGCACTGCAGCCACCGCGCAGACAAAACGCGCGGACCGCTTCTCGTCCGGAAGTCCCTCGACCCTGCGGATAAGGTCTTTGTTCTTCACATCATAGGAAGTGTCCTCTCCCATATACCGCGCCGAATAGATCCCGGGTTCCCGGTTCAGTGCATCGATCTCCAGACCGGAATCATCCGCAAGCACCAGAGCACCGGTGGCTGCATGGACTGCCCGTGCCTTGATCAGTGCATTTTCCTGAAAGGAGGTCCCGTCCTCCACGATATCCAGATCGACTCCGGCTTCCTTCATGGACTGTATCTCAAATCCGAAGTCACCGAAGATCTGACGGATCTCCCGCATTTTATTCTCATTTCCCGTTGCAAATATCAGTTTCAATGTGATCTCCTCACTTTCCTTATTCTTCGCCGGCACTTTCTTCCCCGGCATCGGTCTTCTCTTCCTTCCGTTCATTCGTAAATGCCTTCAGGCACACATTGCAGCCGGACTCCTCCGCGCTGTTCCATACCTCACCATACAGGCTGATGTATCCCTCGCCATCCGAGATGTCCGCCGACTTGGACCTTTCATCCGCTGCATACTCAACCGCAATGGGTCGTTTGGATCCGGGGGTCATCACCTGAACCTCCACCGCATATTTCTGTCCCCTGTTCAGGGCAGGCGGTTCCGGTATCCTTACGGTATAATACCCGGCATAACGCGTCTCTCCGGAAACCAGGAATTCTCTCTTGGAAAGATCCGCCGTGCCATTTACCTCAGGAACATAGTATACGGAGAAAACCGTCCTCGGCCCGGTAGCATAGAAGGAAACTGCTGCCAGCTCCTCGTCCCTTTCCGGAACATAACAGTTTGCAAAATAAGCCTCTTCCTTACCAAAGCCCAGTTCACCCACCCAGCCAAGCAGGTCACTCTGATAAATGTATTGATAATTGTCTGCATCCTCCAGCCTTGTATATACAATGGATTGTCCGCACAGATTCTTATCTTCATAGGACACATAGAAGTATCCTTTATCTCCGAACTCTTCTCCCCAGCTGTTCTTACAGATATATGCGCCATCCTTCTCCGGCTGAACGGAGAAGTTCGTACGCGGGTAATTATCATCCCATCCCACCACAACTACATCGTGGTTGGGGGATTCGGTCCCGCTGTAGTAGTAAGCCGCATTGCTGTTATTAAAATACCTTGAATCATCACCGGAGTATTCCATTTCCAGATAGAGGGACGTCTCCACACCGCCATAACGGTAAATGGCACTCTTTATGATCTCATCATCTCTTTCATTGATGACGATGGCCTCCTCCAGATGCTTCACCGCGGACAGCCCGTCTACCGTCTCACCGTCCCCATAGGGATCCTGTTCTTCATATACCGGGCCCTGCCAGGCAGCGAGATATGCGATGCTCATGGTATGCTCCCCGCCTGCGGAAAGAGCCAGACGGTAACTGTTATTCAGTGACATGTGATCGGTGGAATAGATATTCTCCTCATAGGGCATCAGTGTCGTCTCAAGTGCCCCGAGAGATGCAAATGCCCAGCAGGTCCCGTATTTCCCCTGATCTCTCACCGGCGTCACACGATTCTTCTCCCTCATATCATAACGGGCCGGAAGGGGGTCGCTTACAACCACTTCTTTAAGGTTCAGGGTCCCGTCCGGATAGGATACATCAACACTGTACCCCATGGCCGTCATCAGGGACTTCACCGGAAGATACAGCTGCTGTTCCTCCTTATCAAACTGATAGGGTGTCTCGATCTCCACATTCTGTCCGTCGATCACCGCATCCGTACGGTCCTTCTTCAGAAGGATCGAGGTATTTCCCCGTTCGATCGAGACTTCTCCTGTGGAATAACGCAGGATGGAGCATCCGAGCACGTCCGCAAAGAGGCGCTCCTGACAGAGAAGCTTCATGTCATCGGACATCCGTATATGGTATCCGAAATTCTTCAGGCTGATACCATCCAGCAGGATCTCCGGTTCCTGCTCCTTCGAGCTGAGCACGGTATCCTTTCGGAACTGTTCCACGCTCTCACTATATCTTTCATTTTTATCGATACGCTTCTGCGGCGGGTCCATCTGCAGAAAAACCACGATCCCGATGGTACCCAGGAGCAGAAGGAGTACTATCCATTTCTTCAAGCGTCTACCCTTCTTTTTGATCCGGGGTCTTATTCTTCTTTGGCGGTTTCGGCCCCATAAACTGATAGAAATAGGAACGGATCATCCCGTTATAGATCTTCCGGTTCTTATCCGCCTTTCGACCCACATATTTCTCCGCTTCCTCATAGGATGTGATGATGTACATGGACCAGTCCTTCAACCGTGCATATACTTCTCCCAGCGTTTTATAGAGGGCCGGCAGTTCTTCCTTCTCGGATATCCTCTCTCCATAGGGCGGATTTGTGATAAGGAAGCCATAGGGTTTGGGATGCCGCAGTTCCGCCACATCTCTTGCCTGAAAATGGATGTGTTCGGCTACACCCGCTTCCCTGGCATTCTGAAGCGCGCATTTTACCATCTCACCATCGATATCATAGCCCTGAAGATGCATCTTCACATCTTTCCGCTCCAGATCCCGGGCTTCATCATAGGCATTGTACCAGTCCTTCTTCGTAAGCAGCTTCTGCCAGGTGACCGAAGCAAACTCCCGGTTCACGCCCGGTGCGATCCCGGCACCGATCATGGCCGCCTCTATAGGAAATGTACCGCTTCCGCAGAAGGGATCGACAAGGATCCGGTCTTCCCTCCACGGAGTCAGCATCAGAAGTGCTGCCGCCAGTGTCTCGGAGATCGGCGCTTTCCCCACCAGCTTCCTGTATCCTCTTTTATGAAGTGCAACTCCGGAAGTGTCCAGTCCGATGGTGACACGATCCTTCAGGATGAATACCCGCACCGGATACTCATCTCCGTCCTCCGCAAAATGCTCCACGTGATACGTCCCCCGAAGCCTATCCACCATTGCTTTCTTCACGATGGACTGGATCGAAGACGAACTGAAAAGAGCACTGCGGTTCGTTGTCGCCTTTGTCACCCAGAACTTAGCATTTCTGGGAAGATATCTCTCCCAGGGGATTGCCTTCGTCCCCTCAAAAAGCTCATCAAAAGTGGATGCCTGAAACTCTCCGCAGCAAAGCAGGATCCGTTCAGCCGTACGGATGAAGATATTACTCCTGGCTATGGCCATGGCATCTCCCCGATACATCACGCGTCCGTCCTCGACAGAGACGATCTCATATCCCAGCTGCTGTATTTCCTTTTTTAGCACTGCCTCCAGTCCGAAGTGACAGGGGGCTACGTAGGTAAACTGTTCGTTCATGAAACTCCTTGATTAGAAACGATGGGATTCTTCGTGTCGCATGGCGACACTCAGAATGACAACCAACTGCCATTCCGAGCCCTATGGGCGAAGAATCCTGTCATTCATATATGATTTCCGGAAATAACCGGACTGTGCTTTGGCTCAGTGTATTCTCTTACTGTCCCAGTCTTGCACGAAGCTCTGCTGTCTTCTCCTCGTAACCCGGACGTCCGAGAAGTGCAAACATATTCTTCTTGTAGCTCTCAACACCCGGCTGGTTAAAGGGATTGACACCCAGCACATATCCGCTCATGCCGCAGGCAAACTCAAACTTGTAGAAAAGCTCACCCAGAGACAGCTCATCGATCGTATCCATATCGATCCGGATATTCGGAACCCCGCCGTCCACATGCGCCAGGATTGTTCCGTTCATGGCACATTTGTTGATGAAGTCTACGGTCTTTCCTGCCAGATAGTTGAGGCCGTCCAGATCCGTCTCCTCCAGCTCCATGGTCACGGTCTTCCGGGGATTCAGTACATTGATAAATGTCTCAAAATGATTCTTGGTTCCTTCCTGGATGAACTGACCCAGAGAATGAAGATCGGTGGTGAAATCCACGCCTGCCGGGAAGATACCCTTGCCGTCCTTACCTTCGCTCTCACCATAGAGCTGCTTCCACCACTCGGTCACATAATGAAGTGCCGGCTCGAAGTTTCCGAGGATCTCCATGCCAAGGCCTTTCTCATGCAGTACATTTCTGACTGCCGCATACTTCATGGCATCGTTATCATCAAAGTCATTCTCCAGACAGTATTTCCGTCCTGCCGCAGCACCCTCCATCAGCTTGTCCAGATCTGCTCCGGATACGGCGATGGGAAGAAGGCCGACTGCAGTAAGAACGGAGAAACGACCTCCTACATCATCCGGTACCACGAAGGTCTCATAACCCTCACTGTTGGAAAGGGTCTTCAGTGCTCCCTTCTCCTTGTCTGTGGTTGCGTAGATACGCTTTGCAGCCTCCGCCTTACCATACTTCTTCTCCAGCATCTGCTTGAACAGACGGAATGCAACGGAGCACTCGGTTGTGGTTCCGGACTTGGAGATAACGTTGATGGAGAAATCCCTGTCTCCGATCACATCGCAGAGCTCGCTGATATAGGTGCTGGAAATATTATTTCCGCAGTAGTAGATCTCCGGCGTCTTGCGTACGGACTTGTCCACCATATTGTAGAAACCATGGCGAAGTGCCTCGATCGCCGCACGGGCTCCCAGATAGGAACCTCCGATACCGATCACGAGAAGGATATCGGAATCACCCTGGATCTTTGCTGCCGCTGCCTTGATGCGGGCAAATTCTTCCTTGTCGTAATCCACGGGGAGATCGATCCATCCCAGGAAATCATTTCCTTCGCCGGTTCTCTCCACAAGGGTCTTCTTTGCTGCGATCACGCGTTCCTTCATCGCCGCTACGTCAGCATCGGTTGCCAGTGCTTTTGTGTTGCTGAAATCAAAAGAAATCTTCTGTGCCATACGATTTATCCTCCAATAAGTTTGGTTGTTTTCATTCTTTCCTATCATACCAAATCCGCCTTCTTCTTTCAATGCAAACTTCGCCGGAGGCCCGCGTTGTTTCATATTTTCTTTTTCTCTCCGTTATGCTACAATTATCTGTACCGCCCATCCGGCCGGCCGGGGATACTTATGTCGTAACATCGGAAACCAGGGGCATTCATTTAATCCGGAACATGCGGCTTCGTGCCGGCGGACGCCCCTGCAAAGTCACGTCCCGGACACAGTTATTCAGGCAATGTATGAAAATGTGGAGGTTTTCATGAAGAAGATTATACTCACCGGTGGAGGAACCGCCGGACATGTAACACCGAATATCGCCATGCTCCCGAGACTTCGGGAAATGGGTTATGAGATCAGCTACATCGGAACCTATGACGGGATCGAAAAGAAGCTGATCGAAGATGCGGGGATCCCCTATTACGGGATCTCATCCGGTAAGCTTCGCCGCTATTTCAGCCTCCGGAACTTCTCAGACCCCTTCCGCGTGATAAAGGGCTTCCGTCAGGCCAAGAAGCTGATGAAGAAGTTGCAGCCGGATGTGGTATTCTCCAAGGGAGGCTTCGTCAGTGTTCCCGTCGTCCTTGCTGCGGAACGTCGTAAGATCCCGGTTGTGATCCACGAATCCGACATGACCCCGGGTCTTGCGAACAAGATCGCGCTTCCGAAGGCCACAAAGATCTGCTGCAACTTCCCCGAAACCGCGGAAAGCTTCCCCGAGGGCGTCGCTACCGTTACCGGTACACCGATCCGCCAGGAGCTTTTCAACGGAGATCCGGAGAAAGCCTTTTCCTTATGTGGTTTTACGGAGAAGAAGCCCACCCTTCTGGTCATTGGCGGAAGCACCGGAAGTGCCGCGGTCAATGCCGCTGTTTGGGATGCCCTGGACGAGCTGCTGAAGGAGTATAATGTGATCCATATCTGCGGCCAGGATAAGATGGACGAATCCAAGCGGGATCTTCCCGGCTATAAGGAATTTGAATATGTGAAGAAGGAGCTGGCGGACCTTTTCGCTCTGTCGGATCTCATCATATCCCGGGCAGGGGCCAATGCCATCTGCGAACTCCTGGCACTCCGGAAACCGAATATCCTGATCCCCCTCTCCAAAGCACAGAGCCGCGGAGACCAGATCCTGAATGCAAGATCCTTTGAGAAGAGCGGTTACAGCAAGGTGATCGAGGAAGAGGAGCTGACGAAGGACACACTGATCGAAGCCGTCCATGAAACGATCCGCGAGAAGGACCGCTACATCGATGCCATGAGCCATACCAAGGAACGGGATGCGATCACCATCATCACGGAAATGATTGACTCCCTGACCTGACACATAGCATCTTTATAATGACAAAAATGAAGAGAACTGAAGACGGATAACAAAAGAGGAAGGATGCCATCGATCGGTATCCTTCCTCTTTATCTGATCCTTGTACATTTTGTAACTATCGTATCATGAGTTTCTTACTTCTCGGCTGTAGCAGCTTCCTTCTTTTCTCTTTCGGCTGCATTTGCAATATTGGCTTTCGCCTTGCCGGCCAGACTGTCCAGGGACTGATCCTTGTAGAAGTCATTCATAAACTCTTCATTCAGATAAACAGCATAGCTGGTTGTGATATACTCTCCATCCTGCTTCTTCACTTCAAAGCGGATCTCAACTTCGCACTGTGTAAAGCTGTATGCATTCTCCTGCCCGTTCTCGTGTTCCATGGATACATCTACCTTATAGGCATAGGCATGAACCGTATACTGTCCGTTCTTCTTGTCGTCAGATTCCTGAAGATTCTCTACCACCCAGGCCGAGGAACCGCCACCGCAGTTTGCGATCATGTCTCCGAAGTTGATCTCTCTTCTCGGAACCTCCTGCTTCTGATAATATTCAGCTACCGCATAGGTATCCTTGGAGAAGGTTTTCTGGATGAACTCCTCGATCGGATGCTTTACCGATCCCGGAAGAGCAAAAATGTAGATAGCTACCAAAGCTCCGATACCTATAACGATTCCCAAAATGATCCGTACAATTCGATTTCCCATACTCCCTGCCTTTCACACCATCCTTCGGATGGATTTTTATTTCTGCCTGTTTTAGAAAAGTTCTTTCTCCAACTGGTAAATATATGCCTCGATTGCCTGCATGCGCTTGGTATACTCCGCACGGCCGGCATCCGTCTTGCACCGTCTGATCTTCGGCTTGTTGATCCTGTAATACTCCTTGATCCTGTAATAAGCCCGCTTGTAGCTTGCTTCATCATCCAGCGCCGTAGCCATACAGTCCCACATGATCCCGAGAGCACCCACCTCATCCAAAAGGTCCGCATCCATCACGATCTTGCACTCCAATGAAAGATCCTTCTCGGTATCCTTGTCATTATGGAGAAGGATGATCTCCCCGACCTTTTTGATGGTTTCCGGATCCATCTCAAGTGAATCCAGGTATTCAACTGCGATCTCCGCACTCACTTCCTCGTGCGGACGATTATCGTCCCAGCCGACATCATGAAGCAGTGCAGACAAAACAATAACATCCAGATTCCCTCCGAGCTTCGCCTGCAGCCGGATTGCCCACCGATATACACGCATGATATGCTCGAAACGGTTTCTGAACGGATATGGATTCGGGCGGTCGCTTTCCGCCGTCTTCTTCTTCACAAATTCAATTACTTCTGCGTAGTTCATATATGCTGCCAACCCCTTATTTATCCACGTCTTACGGGATTCTCCATTTCCACGAAAAGACGCACAACGATTAAGCGTCCGTCATACGGATGCAATAATCTATCTATCGTATAATATCACTTTTTAGAGGTAATTACCACCTTATTTTTCATATTTCGTTATTTTTTACATCGAAATCTCTTCGGATTCCGGTAAAAAAGAAAAAGATGACAGTCTGTCTGTCATCCGGATTTCTTTTTTGCCGCGCGATCGGCTTTGAAAAGCGTCCATGAGCGGAACCGGAACAGCCAGCTCAGTCCAGGCTGCCTCACGGCACACAAGGAGGTTCTGCTTAGTGCTGCTTTGTTCCCAACCTGACACGGTTCACAGATTCCTGTCGCGTGAGACCCAAACATCAACGCCGCTTATCCCGGGCAGCCCCACAGATACACGATCCGGGGCCGATCATCACCCCTGCTATAGCGGATTGCAGGTACAGGGCACCGCTAACTCCCCGGCTGCACGGTGCATCTAGTATACCCAAATGTTTTGCTGAAGTCAAGCCTACAAAAGGATGTCCTTTCGTCCTGAGGTTCCTTTGAGCGTCCGCAGCCTGGCAAAGAAATTCTTCAGCTGCTTTGAGGAATCCTTTTCCAGAAGCCCTGTTTCCACCTCGGCCTGATGATTAAAAGCCGGTTCTTCCAGCAGATTCAGCACAGATCCCGCACACCCCGCCTTGGGATTCATGGCTCCGATCACCACCCGGGGGATCCTGGCCTGAACGATGGCCCCTGCACACATCTGACAGGGCTCCAGTGTCACATACATCGTGCATCCCTCCAACCGCCAGTCACCCATAGCCTCCGTTGCCTCCCGGATAGCCAGGATCTCCGCGTGTGCCAGCACACTGTGATCCTGATTCCTCCGGTTATAACCTCTGCCGATCACCCTGTCCTCATGCACGATCAGGCAGCCGATGGGAACGTCCCCTCCTTCCGCGGCCTTTTCGGCGAGTTCCAGGGCCTGCTTCATATATTCTTCGTCTTTTTTTCCCTGAATGATATCTTTTACTACAAATATAACTCCCATTTTTTCCTTTCCAATAACAAGATTCTTCGGCCTTACGGCCTCAGAATGACACGCCTTACAGCCTCAGAATGACACGCCTTACGGCCTCAGAATGACACCCATATGTCATCCTGAGCGGGCGCACGCATGCCGGTGGCACGCAGTTCGTGCGCCGAGTATCGACCATGCGGCAGCGCGAAGCGAAGGATCTTCGGACAACCTCAGGGTTGCAGCCGGTCCGACAGCTCCGCGAACTGCACCAGGCTGAGGGTTTCCCCCCGGACCGTCGTGGGAAGTCCCATTTCCGTCAGGGCCGCTTCCGCCGCTTCCTTCGTGATCCCAAGCTCTGGATCATTCCTAAGGCCGTTCACCAGTGTTTTTCTTCTTTCATTAAAGGATGTCCGGATCAGCCGGAACATATAGCGGTCATCCTTTACGGAAACCGGAGGTTCCTTTCTTGCGGTCAGCCGGATCACGGCAGATCCGACAGCCGGTCTGGGCATAAAACAGTTTGGCGGTACATTTGCGGCAAGATACGTATCCGCATAGTACTGTACAGCCAGGGACAGCGCACCGTAGATCTTCGATCCCGGTCCGGCGTCCATCCGTTCCGCCACCTCCTTCTGCACCATCACCGTAATGGACTCCGCCGGAACCTGTCCCTCCAGCAGCCCCATGATGATGGGTGTCGTGATGTAGTAGGGAAGATTTGCCACGATCTTACAGCGGTTTCCTTCTCCCAGCAGCCGGTTCAGATCACATTTCAGGATGTCATTATGTATGACCTCCACATTTTCATAGGTACTGAGCGTGTCGGCCAGGATAGGCAGCAGCTTTTCATCGATCTCCACTGCATAGACCTTTCCTGCCGCTTCGGCGAGGTACTGTGTGAGAGTCCCGATCCCGGGCCCGATCTCCACCACCGTATCCTCCTTTGTGATATCCGCCGCCCGGAGGATCTTCCGGATCACATGATCATCGATCAGGAAATTCTGCCCATAACGCTTCTGAAACCGAAAGCCGTATTTTTGAATCGTCTGTATCGTAACCTTCGGGTTACTGAGTTTCTCTTTATCATCCATCCTTCTGTCTTCCTGTTCTATGTCTCCACCTACACCGTATCATCCTGTTCAATGTCTCCGCCCGCACCGTATCATCCTGTTCTGTATCACCGCCCGCACCGTATTATTCTACATCATTCCGTCCGGATCCATCCGATACAGCCGATATGCATTCTCCCGGGTTACCCGGCATACCTCCTCCACGGAAATGTGCCGCAGCGAAGCGATCGCCTCTGCGATCTCGGGAAGGCTCCGGGAATCATTTCTCTCTCCTCTGTGGCCCTCAATCGGGAGATACGGCGCATCCGTCTCCAGCACGAGACGTTCCATGGGTATCTTCTGCACGGTCTCCCTGAGTCTTCTTGAGGCCGGATAGGTCACAACTCCACCAATCCCCAGATAGAACCCCAGTCCCGTGAACCGGACTGCCATCTCCGGACTGTAGGAATAACAATGGATCACGCCGCCGACCTCAGAAGCCTTCTCCTCCTCCAGGATCTCCAGCGTATCCTGTGCCGCATCTCTGGAATGGATCACTACAGGAAGGTTGGCACGCCTTGCGATCCGGATCTGCTTCCGGAAGAAGTACTGCTGCAATTCCCGGTCCACAGACATTTCCCTGTCCTTCTTATGATAATCCAAACCGATCTCACCGATGGCCCTGACCACAGGATCCTCTGCCAGGATCTCCAGACGGATCAGATCCTCTTCCTCAGCCTCTCCGGTGTGTAACGGATGGATCCCCACCGCAGCCACATGCCTGAGGCTGATCCCGTTCCTGCCTGCCGCCTCGCCGGATCCCTCACCGGTCTCCGCAGATTCCCCTGCGTCAGCTCCCGTATCGATCCCTGCAGCATTGCCCGTGCCGGATCCCTCTGCCAGACGAACGCCCCGCAGGGAAGAGGCCATGTCGTATCCGATCACGGCGGTTTCCGTGATCCCCGCCTCAAGGATCCCCTTAAGGACCTCCTGCAGATCTTCTTCAAATCGTGGATCATTATAATGGGTATGTGTATCAAAATACCTGTTCATCTGTACCCGTCCTTATCCGGCTTGTATTTTTAGTCTTCCTAAATTATAATAGAAAGAACGCCGCGGTACAATCCCATTTTCATCCGGGGTCCGGCGGCGTAATACGAAGGACATCCCGCACAGCAGGATAAACAGAAAGGAAGATCCTATGATCAACGAATTCTATAAAGAGATGACCGGCAGGGAATCCGTCATCCGTCAGTTTTTTGATTTCAGCAGAAAGAGGGCCGAAGAACTGGGACCGGACAGCGTCCTGAATTTCTCCATCGGCAATCCTTCCGTTCCTGCTCCTGAAAGCGTAACCGCCTCCATGGAGAAGCTTCTTAAGGAAATGGATCCCGTCACGCTTCACGGCTACAGCCCCACCCTGGGACAGCCCACGACAAAGGCTGCCATCGCCGCCTCCCTGAACAAAAGGTTCGGTATGGATTACGGACCGGAGCACATTTTCCCGACCTCCGGTGCTGCAGGCGCGCTTTCCCATGCGCTTCGTGCCGTGACGAAGGAGGGCGATACCGTGATCACCTTTGCCCCGTATTTCCCGGAGTATATCCCCTATGTAACGGGCACCGGTGCGAAGCTGTCGGTGGTACCTGCGGATACGGAAAGCTTCCAGATCAATTTCGAAAAGCTGGAGGAACTCTTCACTTCGGAAGTGACTGCGGTTCTCATCAACTCACCCAACAACCCTTCGGGTATCGTATACACAACTGCCACCATTCAGCGTCTGGCAGAGCTTCTTATGCGAAAGCAGGAAGAATACGGACACGAGATCTTCCTGATCACGGATGAACCCTACCGGGAGATCATCTTCAAGGGAACAGATTCTCCTTTTGTGTCGAAGTACTATGACAATTCCATCTGCTGCTATTCCTTCAGTAAATCCCTGTCTCTTCCGGGAGAAAGGATCGGATATCTGGCAGTAAATCCGAAGGCAAAGGATGCGGACCGGATCGTCCCCATGTGCGGACAGATCTCCCGGTTCACCGGGCACAACTGCCCTTCTTCCCTGATGCAGCTGGCCATCGAGCCCGTACTGTATGAGACAAGCGACCTCTCCGTATATGAGACAAATGCCATGCTCCTGTACGATGCACTGACGAAGATCGGTTATTCCGTAGTAAAGCCGGGAGGAACCTTCTATATGTTCCCGAAGGCACCCATTGAGGACGCCAACCTTTTCTGCTGGACTGCCGCTAAAGAGCTGGGACTTATCATCGTCCCCGGAGACTCCTTCGAATGCCCCGGGCATTTCCGGATCTCCTACTGTGTACCCACGGAGCAGATCCAACGGGCCATCCCCCTTTTCGAGGAGATCTTCCGACGTTTTTCCGACAAATGATCTTCCTGCGGATGAAGGAAATACCGATCTTGTAAATACCTTGTGTTTTCCAATGATTTTCGGTATAATCAAGGGAGTTTTGATTAGTCAACAATTGGAGGTAAGCAACCTATGGACATTACAAATGAGGCAGAGAAGGCCCCAAAGCGCTACGCCGGCATCCTCGTACATCCCACATCCTTTCCGAGCCCTTACGGCATCGGTGACCTGGGGAAGGGTGCCTATGCTTTTGTAGACTTTCTGGAGCGGTCCGGCATGACCGCATGGCAGGTTCTGCCCCTGGGGCACACCGGTTTCGGCGATTCCCCTTATCAACCTTTTTCGTCCTTTGCGGGACAGCCCTACATCATCAGCCCGGATCACCTGAAGGAACTGCATCTTCTCTATGACAGTGATATGCAGGGGATGCCGGTCTGGAACCCCGAAAACATCGACTACGGCGATGCGATCGCATTTAAAACGAATCTTCTTCATACCGCTTACGAGCGTTTCTGCGATCCCGAGGTCCATGACGGATTCTCATCGGATGCGGAACTGATGCAGCAATATGAAGTTTTCTGTAACGGCAAGGAATGGCTGGACGATTATGCACTCTTTATGGCAGGCAAGGATTTCCACGAGGGAGCACCCTGGTATCTCTGGGAGGATAATCTGAAGAATCCCACCAGGGCCGAGAGAAAAGAATGGGAAGAGAAACTGGCCAAAGAGATCGGTTATTATAAATTCATCCAGTTCCTCTTCTACTACGAATGGATGAAACTGAAGCGTTATGCAAATGAGAAAGGGATCTCCATCATCGGAGACATCCCTATCTTCGTGGCCTGGGACAGTGTGGATGTCTGGGTCCATAAGAAACTGTTCTGTCTGGATACCAAGGGATATCCCACCGTCGTTGCAGGTGTGCCGCCGGATTATTTCTCGACCACCGGACAGCTGTGGGGAAATCCGCTCTACAACTGGAAAGAGCACACCAAAACCCGCTACGAATGGTGGTTCAACCGGATCCGTCACCAGCTGACGCTGACAGACTTCCTTCGGATCGACCATTTCCGGGGCTTTGACAAATACTGGGCAGTGCCTTACGGAGAGAAAACCGCCATCAACGGAAAATGGGAGGAAGCACCCGGTGACAACTTCTTCACCATGCTGGAAGCGACTCTGGGTTACCACATGCCCATCATTGCCGAAGATCTGGGTGAGATCGACCATTCCGTCATCGAACTCAGGGACAAGTTCGGTTTCCCCGGCATGAAGATCCTTCAGTTCGCATTTGAAAATCCGAACGAGAATCTCTTCCTGCCCCATAATCACATCCGGAACTGTGTATGCTATACCGGGACCCATGATAATGATACCACCCTCGGATGGTACAAGAACGCCTATGAGGCTTCCCGCGACAAGCTGCGCCGCTATTACAGCACCGATGCCAGCGATATCTGCTGGGTCATGATCCGCGCATGCTTCGGATCCGTTGCCAATATGGCCATCGTCCCCATGCAGGATGTACTGGAGCTGGATTCCTGGGCACGTTTCAACAAACCCGGCGTAGGAAGCGGCAACTGGTCCTGGCGGTATCAGCAGAAAGATCTGACAGAACATCTGGCCAGCCGGCTTTTCGAAACAGCGAAAATGTTCGGCCGATAGAATAAAGAAAGGCAGTGGTGACCTATGCTTCGATTGATCCTGGCACTTCTGTGGGCCTTCTTTTCAATGGTTTTTTCACTTCCCGCCCACTGGCGTTGGAAGCATATTGCAAAGAAAGACCCGGTAAAAGCTTGGAATAAATCCTGGAAATATGTCCGCGGTTTCTTCCGTGGACTGATCTTCATCGCCGGAACAAAGATAGAACTACGCGGTACGGAGAACATTCCTGAGGACCAGCCTGTCCTCTTTATTTCAAATCACAGGAGTTACTTCGACATCATCATTCTTCATACCCTGTCAAAAACCCCCATCGGTTTTGTGGCAAAGAAAGAATTCAGATCCTATCCCCTCCTGCCGCTGTACATGGAGGATATCGGAAGTCTCTTTCTGGATCGTGAAAATGTCCGTGAGAGTCTGAAGACCATCAATGAAGGAACGGAGCGGTTGAAGAAGGGGCTGTCCCTTGCTCTTTATCCGGAAGGGACCCGAAATCACGGGGATACGCTTCTTCCCTTTAAAACCGGCGGCTACCGCATGGCAGAGAAGGCAAAGTGCCCCATGATCGTGTGCGCTTTTACCAATGTCGGAAGGATCTTCGAGGAGAATAAATTCCACTTCATCAGAAGAAGACACGTCATCCTTGAATTCGACAAGCCTGTCTACCCCCATCAGCTGGAGAAAGAGGAAAAGAAAGCTTTCTACGACAGCATACCCGTTCGGATCCAGGAAATGCTGGATACCCATAAAGCTTAAATGACGGAGGAAATATCATGA
The DNA here is from genome assembly GCA_902775555.1 of uncultured Lachnospiraceae bacterium. Taxonomy (GTDB): domain Bacteria; phylum Bacillota; class Clostridia; order Lachnospirales; family Lachnospiraceae; genus Eubacterium_Q. Next base: position 31,825 of record CACYMQ010000014.1, read on the forward strand.
ATGCATTTATCATCATCGGCATCATTCTGGCCATACTGATCGTGGTCATGGTCGTTCTCTATATCGTAGGGAACAAGATGCAGAAGAAGCAGCTGGATCAGAAGGAACAGATCAACTCAGCTGCACAACCCATGTCCATGTTCATCATAGACAAAAAGATCATGCCCATCAAGGAGGCGAAGCTGCCAAAGGTGGTTATGGACCAGCTTCCCAAGCGTTATCAGAAGGCAAAGGTTCCCATCGTCAAAGCCAAGGTCGGACCTCAGGTTACAACGCTGATCTGCGACGATGCCATTTTCGAAGATGTCCCGAAGCACGGCGAGGTTAAAGCCATGGTGAGCGGCATCTATCTGGTCGGTGTAAAGACCCTGCATTCCAAGACAAGAAAGATGCAGCAGCAGGAAGAGCTGGACGAGAAGGGCAAGAAGAAGAAAGGCTCCATGCGTACCCGTATGATGAAGCGCCAGGCAGAGTATCAGAAGCAGCTGTCTCAGGAGCTTGAGAACCGCAAGACCAAGGAAGCCGAGAAGGAACTGAAGGCGAAGGAAAAGAAGGAACGCGCGAGGGCAAAGAAAATTGTCGACTAATCAGCAAAATAAAAAGGGACTGCAGCTTGTCTTTGCAGCAGTCCCTCTTCTTTTATCATTTATCATATCACTGATCGCATTTTTCGCCGCTGTTTTTATCAACGGCGCGATCCTGCATGCCGATCTTCCGGCAGAGAAGGCAGCCGGAGACGGTCTGGTCTACCTGATCACCTATTCCCTTCAGATCATCATATTCGGCTTCTGGTATGTCATGATCCTTCAGGAGCGTGCACCTCTGTCCACCAGGTCGTCCGAAGCCGGAACCTCCGACAGAAAAAAAGCCGCCGACTCCCGAAAGAACCCGGAAAAAAAGCAGGACGTAAAGTGGAACCCCGTAACCTACTGGGCCACACGTCTTCCCATCCTGCTGATCATCGGCTATGGTCTGCAGCTGGCAGTCAGCGCAGTCATCGCCATCCTGTCCACTGCATTTCCTTCTCTTTTTTCTTCCTACAAAGAACTGATCAGTTCCCTGGCGGGAACCGGGGTTGATACCATGACCTTTATCGCAGTCAGCTTCCTGGCTCCCATCGGAGAGGAGCTGCTTTTCCGCGGTGTTGTCTTTTCCTATGCCCGTGGAGCACTGAAGAAGAAATGGGCGATCCTGTTTCAGGCTGTCCTGTTCGGTATCTATCACCTGAACCTGGTGCAGTTCGTTTACGCCCTGGTCATCGGTTATATTCTGGGGGTACTCGCCGACAGAGCCGGAAGCATTGTTCCCGGGATCGTGCTCCATGTCATCATCAATCTGAGCGCCTATCTGGTCCCGGCATTCTTCATCGACAATATCCCGAAGGCCGGACTCTCATTTGCCCTGGCCACAGCCATCGTGATCCCCTGTCTTATGGTCATGTTCAGGAAAAAGAAGAAGCATTAATGTCTCTCATATGCCATTTCGATCAGATCCGGCACATACTCGGACATGGGATGTCCCACCTTCGCCATCAGCATGGGATACATACTGATGGATGTATGTCCGGGAATCGTATTGATCTCATTGAAGACGACCCTGTTGGTTCCTTCCTCCAGGAAGAAATCCACCCTGGCCATTCCGAAGCAGTCGCAGGCCTTATAGATCCTGATGGCTGTCTCCCTGAATTCATCTTCCTTCCCTTCCGGAAGCACGGGATTTACATCCGTGATGGAATCCGCATTATTGTATTTTGCATCAAAATCGTAGAATTCGGCAGCTGCCACGATCTCACCTACGCCACTTGCGAAGGTCTTATCTCCATGTCCGTATACCGCGCACTCGATCTCCCGACCTACAATGGTTTCCTCTACAAGGATCTTGCTGTCATGCTCCGCCGCCAGACGAAGCCCGGCGATCAGCTCCTCTCTGTCATGGGCTTTGGTGATCCCCATGGAAGAGCCTGCATTTGACGGCTTGATAAATACCGGATAGTCATGCGCCGCTTCCACCCTGGCCACAACGGAATCCATATCCGTGAGTTCCCAGGAACGGACCGGAACATACGCGGCCTGTGCGACACCGACGCTGTCCGCGATCACCTTCGTAAAGAACTTGTCCATGGTTATGGCACCGGACAGATGCCCGCATCCCACGTAGGGCAGCATGGCGGTTTCAAAGAGTCCCTGAACCGTTCCGTCCTCTCCCCAGAGACCGTGCAGTACCGGAAAAGCGACATCCACCGTGACTTTCTCGATCCGGTCGCCCTCCGTAAGGAAGAGAGTCCGGTCTGTCTCCGGAGACAAAACGGCATGGATCCTGCTCTCCTTCCAGCTTCCATCCTCCATCGATTCCACAGAAGGTGCCAGAAGCCAGGCGCCTTTCTTTGTAATTCCCACCAGGATCTTCTCATAACGATCCTCCGGGATCGACTTTGCGACGGTTGCCGCAGAGATCACGGAGACATCATGCTCCGAGGAACGACCTCCGAACAATACCAGAACCTTCTTCTTCATTTTCTTTCTATTCCTCCATTCAGTTATTCACCGGATCATCCCGGCAATCAACCAGTCAGTATCTTCCTTTTGCCCGGTACGGGATGTGGGAATTCTTTTCCTCACCATGAATTTCATTTCACGGACAGATCAGCAGCAAACAGAAGTACTATATACCCTTTTTGCGCCGGATGCAAGCAGCACCTCCGTACAGGCATCCACCGTTGCGCCCGTGGTATAGATATCATCCACCAGAAGGACACAGGGTGGCGGTGTTTCCGGCCCCGGCTGAAATGCGGACCTCAGATTCAGCGCCCGTTCCTCCCTGGAGAGTTTTTTCTGCGCTGTGGTATCCGCACTTCTGATGAGGAGATCCTCATTTACGGGGATTCCCAGACTCCGTGACATGGCCTGTGCCAGAAGGGCGGCCTGATTATATCCTCTCTTCCTCAGTCGATGCGGATGCACGGGTACCGGCACCAGACAGTCCGGTGAGATCTCCTTCCAGCGGTCAGCAAAATGCTCCGCCATCAGTTTCCCATAAAAGTCGGCATATTCTGCCCTCCCGTGGTACTTCAGTGCCGCCATGGCATCCGATACCGGAGGGACATAGCGCAGCACGGGGAAACCCTGTCGGAAGAGATGCTCCTTCCTCATACAGTCTCCGCAGAACTCCGTTTCTTCGTTCTCCACTGTCTTTCCGCATCTGAAGCAACGCGGTTCCTCTATAAAAGGGAGTTTCCTTCCGCAGGCCTGACAGACACCCTCCGTCCCGTAGGGCAGAACCTCATCACAGACCGCACATCTGCGCGGAAAGAACAGATCCTTCAGACTATTTCCGTTCATGAATCTCCTTTATTCTCAGTGTCAGGCTGGTAAAGCGCTTCTGCTCGCTCTCGTTATCGATCATACGATTTGCAAGAGGAAGATTGCCCACCAGCACCACCAGTTCCTTTGCACGGGTCACTGCAGTATAGAACAGATTCCGGTTCAGCAGCTTGTCAGGGCCCGGATACAGCGGGATGACCACTGCAGGGTACTCGCTTCCCTGGGATTTATGGATGGTCACGGCAAATGCATGCTCCAGTTCATCCGCCATATGAAAGCTGTAACGGGCAACTCTTCCGTCATCAAACCGGATCTCCATCTCTTCATTGAAATCATCGATGCTTTGGATCCGTCCCATATCCCCGTTGAAGACACCGACCCCTTCCTCTTCCAGGTAATCTGTCTCCTTCGCGGGAGGAAGTCTCCACTCCAGTTTATAATTGTTCCGGATCTGCATGATCTTGTCTCCCTCACGGAAGATCACGTCCCCGACCTGTTTTTCCCTTTTCATCGGAGAAGGCGGATTCAGAGTCTTCTGAAGCCTGCGGTTCAGAGATTCCACTCCAAGTTCGCCCTTTCGCATGGGGGTCAGAACCTGGATCTCGTCCGAAGCGATCCCCAGATAGCCCGGAAGATTTGTAAGCAGCAGTTCTTCGATCTCATGACCCACTGCCTCGGAACCGTTCCGGGGTATGAAGAAGAAATCCTTACTCTTATTGCTGATCGGCAAATGTTCTCCGTTCTTGATCCTGTGGGCATTACCGACGATCTGGCTCTCCTCTGCCTGACGGAAAATAGTGGTCAGCGTGGTCACGGGGAAGCATTCGCTGGTAATGATGTCATGCAGCACATTTCCGGCTCCGACGGAAGGAAGCTGGTCGATATCCCCTACCAGGATCAGCCTGGTTCCGTAGGGAACCGCTTCCAGAAGAGAATGAAACAGGGAAGCATCCACCATGGAAGCCTCATCAATGATCACCGCATCGCATTCCAGCGGTTTTTCCCTGTTCCTCGCAAAATAAAGCCGCTGGTTGTTCTCTCTTCCGGGTTCACCGGAGAACTCCAGCAGGCGATGTATGGTTCTTGCCTTTACACCGGTGGATTCCGTGATCCTTTTTGCGGCCCGCCCTGTAGGAGCAGCCAGCTCCACCTCCATCCCCCGGTTCTCAAAATACCGGATCAGCGCATTGATGATGGTCGTCTTTCCTGTTCCCGGTCCTCCGGTGATCACCGCCACGCCGGAACAGATCGATGTCTCCACGGCTTTTCGCTGTTCCGGATCCAGCCGTATGGACAGTCCGCGCTCCACCTCATCTATCGCCTCATCCAGCTCATCCTTCGGGGTTTCATACCGAAGACAGAGATCCGTCAGCATACCCGCGGTCTCTGTTTCATTTTTATAATTCCACCAGGTATAGACTGCAGGAATGACAGGGCTTCCCGGATCATCATCCGGACTGATCTGCTTCATGACCAGCCGGCGCTCCATCGCCATATCCAGAAGCTGGTCATGCACCCTGTCTGCAAACCCCTCCCAGTCCTCTTCCATATTCATAACCTGTGCGGTAAGATAGGTCAGCTGCTGCTCGGGAAGATACATATGTCCTTCCGTCATGGCCTGTGTCAGGACATAAAGGATCGCTGACTGCAGTCGGTAGATACTGTCTGCAGCCACGCCGACGGCCACGGCGATCTCATCTGCCCGCCGAAAGCCGATGCCGGGGATATCCTCCACCAGCCGGTATGGATTTTCTTTGATAATGGAATAGACATCCTTTCCGTAGACTTCATAGATCTTCATCGCAAGATTTGCGCGGATGCCATACCTGGTCAGGTAAATGATCACTTCCTGATATTCATGATCGGTCTGATATGCCTCACCGATCTCCCTGGCTTTCCTTGCCGAGATTCCCTTCACCTCCGCAAGGCGCTCCGGTTCTTCTGCCAGGATCCGGAGGGTATCGTCCTGGAAGAGCTTGACGATCCTCTTTGCCAGCACCGCTCCGATCCCCTTTACCAGCCCGGAGGACAGATACCTCTCGATCCCCAGAGAATCAACGGGCATGGAGAGTTCGAAGCTCTGCACCTGAAACTGGATATCATATTGGGGGTGATGCACATACTCGCCTTCTGCCTGTATATACATCCCCTCATAGATTCCGGCCATGGTTCCAACGAAGGTCTCCTCCCCCTCCGTGGTCTCAACGGCGAAAACCGTATAGCCGGTGTCCTCATTTCTGTAAATGATTTTTTCGATATAACCTTCGCATATCATGGACTATACGCTCCATTTACGATCATTTCTCGTCGTCGATATACTCCACGTACTTTCCGGTTCCGATGGCAACTACGGAAAGCGGGTCCTCCGCTGTCATGGTCGTGATCCCCGTCTTCTCCTCGATGAGCTGTTCCAGACCATGAAGGAGAGCTCCGCCGCCTGTAAGAACGATCCCCCTGTCAGCGATATCCGCCGCCAGTTCAGGAGGTGTCTTCTCCATCACCGCATGGATCGCTTCCACGATCTGTCCGGTGGGTTCACGCAGCGCCTCTTCTGTTTCATCCGAAGTGATCATTACCGTCTTCGGAAGTCCGGTCACCAGATTTCTTCCACGCACATCCATGGAAATGTTCTCCGGACGTTTGTAGCATGTACCGACATTGATCTTTACTTCCTCTGCGGTCCTGTCACCGATCAGAAGATTGTGTCTCTTTCGAACATATCGTATGATGGCATCATCGAAATCATCTCCTGCCACCTTGATGGACTTGCTGACTACGGCGCCTCTCATGGAGATCACCGCGATATCCGTGGTTCCGCCGCCGATATCCACAACCATATTTCCCACCGGGCGGACGATATCGATGCCTGCACCGATGGCAGCTGCGATCGGTTCTTCGATGATCGTTACGTCACGGGCTCCTGCATTGTAGGTAGCTTCTTCCACCGCGCGCTTCTCAACCTCAGTCACGCCGGAAGGTACACAGACACAGATCCTCGGACGGCGTCCGAAGAAATTCCGGCCGACTGCCTTGCGGATGAAATACTTCAACATCTTCTCCGTGGTGGTATAATCTGAGATCACACCATGGCGGAGCGGCCGGATCGCTATGATATTTCCGGGGGTACGCCCCAGCATCAGCCGTGCTTCCTCGCCGATCTCCACAATCTTCTCCTGATCTTTGTCATACGCCACCACTGACGGTTCATTCAGAACAACGCCTCTGCCCTTTACATATACAAGAATGCTTGCAGTACCAAGATCAATACCGATATCTGCACTTGCCATGTTGGTTCCTCCTAATTCAATATTGACTAATCCTGAGCGATACGGAGAAGTACTGCAGTCGCAGGTGTTCCGTCGACCCATGCGACGGGGATCTCCGTCACATCATAGATCCCGCCCAGTTCCGTGATATATCTTCGCCATTTTCTGATCCCCTGCGCCGGTTCACTTTCATGCAGGGTGCTTGGATATCCCTCAAAATCTTCCTTACCTGCAGGGATCAGCTTACGGGAATCCTGTCCCACAAAATCTGTTCCCAGATGCCGGTTCATCGCTTCATTTGCGAAAAGGACCAGTCCTGTCTCATTCTCCCTTACAAAAAGATGGATCGTCAGCTGATGGAAGATCTCCAGGAGCGCCTTGGATCCCGGACCTTCGGTTCCCGACGCATGTGACCTCTGGAGTTTCACGCTGATCATCTGCGCTGCGATCCCCGCAAACCGGATCTCGGATTCCGTCCAGACACGTTCCCTTCTGGTTTCCATGAAGATCACCTTGCCCACCGGCTCCCCTTCCACCTTCACGGGCATGATCAGTGCCGCACGGGTGATCCCCTGAAATACACTGACGCGGATCCGGTTCGTCATACTCTTCTGATCAACGACATAACCCTCTCTCTGGATCATCAGCTTTTCCTTCTCGCTGAGAGCATCGAAGTTGATCTCATGGGGAATACGTCCCGTAAGGCTGTAGTAAGCCTCCGGAATATCCTTGGAATCCCAGGTTCCCATTCCCTTCGTCATCACTGCATATTCCACATCCAGCACCTTTGCTGATTCTTCCAGGATCGTGTGAAGACAGGTATCACTCTCACCATCTACCACTTCATTCAGCTTCATCAGTGTCTGGATCTGCTTTTTCTCAAATTCCAGCTGTGCTTCGAGTTCCTTCTCACGGCGGCTTCGACGTCCTGCCATCAGGGATTTCTGGATATAGGCCGAGATCAGTTCGCCCAGACGATACTGTTCCCTGGATGCGATCCGAAGCGCCGCAGACTGTGACTTGTCATGGGCACAGAGCATCCAGGTCGCGAGATGCACTCCGCTGACCATGATCGGGACTGCGGACACCCGGCTGTCCGGATTTCCGTCATCCAGTTCCATGTAGACCGGCTCCTCCTCCATGAGGGCTGAGCGCTTGATACTGTCGAACATTTCCTGATTCTCAGGGCGCTCAAACATATCATAGTAATATCCCAGATAGGCCTCAGGACCTACCGGCGGGAACAGAGAATGTCCGTCCTGATCAACGACTGTCGAATAGAGGCTGTAGGCCTTAGCGAAGAAACCGAAAAGTTCTCCCAGTGTCTCATCGGCAAGCACATCCTTTGTAAGCAGTCTCGCGCTGCTGTCCGGTCCCCGGAGATTATCCGTCGGAGCGCTTTCCACCGGCGTCGTGATCTCCTGGAAGACATATTCGATCATATAATAATCCGCATCGTAATCTATATATGCCGAGCGAACCTCCACATTTCGAATGATCCCGTCATCACCGGCGAGACGGACCCTGTAATTGAAGTCCGTCTGTGTTTCGGCCGCGATACTGACAGCATCGATGAAGCCGTCCCTGTCCTCAGGATGGATATAATCCTTCGGCAGGCGGAAACCGCCCTTCAGACTTGCCAGATTCATACCCAGCTGTTCCACATTTTCGGATATGAACTCCAGCTTCGTCCGGGTCACCGGTTCATCCTTTGTATATTTCATTACAACTACGCAGCTCTTGGTCATCTCCAAAGCGCGTCCGAGATATCTTCCTACCCGGTCCAAGACTTCACCCCCTTTAGAAGGAAAAGCAGGGACAGCAATCCCTGCTTTTTGTCCTGTGTGATTTATATACCTTCCGTACTGCTCTTACTGATTCAGATCTCCGAAGGCTCCGTCTGTAAGTTCCTTTGTCTTCTTAACCGAAGCCACTACATTTTCCACGGATTCCTGCAGCTGGGAAATGAATTCGCCGATGCTCTCGCATTCTCTCTTCACCTGGGAACGGGTCATATGAACCTCTTCCCTGGTCTTCTGCTTCAGTTCCTCGCACTCAGCCTCTGCTTCAGCCTTCATCTTATCGCAGTCCGCTTCCGTAGTGGAACGGAGATTCTCGCAATAGGTCTCCGTCGTCAGCTTCTGATTTGCGCAATCATAGCTTGTAGTGGATCTCTGACGCTCGCACTCCTCTTCCGTCGTTGCCTTCAGGCTTCTGCAGCTCTCATTCGTCTCTGCGGTAAGGCGTGCACAGTCAGATTCCGTAGTGGAACGAAGCTCATCGCACTGGCTCCGTGTCTCCTCCATCATCTTCTCCAACTCGGCAGCAACCTCTGCACGCTTGGATTCACACTCTTTCTCTGTATCACGTACCAAACGGTCAGCACGGATCTGGGCATCCAAAGCCACCTTGCTGACAGACTCATACTTGGCTCTGTAATCTTCCTCATTTGCCTCATAATCGGCAAGCTTGGCACGAAGTGTATCCAGTTCATCCTGCAGATCCGTGTTGGCATCCTTCAGCTTGTCTACGGTATCCTTCGACTCGCTCATATTTACCTCACGCATCTTCCGAAGACTGTCAACAGTCTCTCCCAGCTTTACGGTGGTTTCCTTCAGCTGTGAGATCTGCTTCTCATAATCTTCCTGCATCTCCGTGATGTATGTTTCAACTGCCTTCTTATCGTATCCGCCAAATGACACTGTTTTTAAATCGAATTCCATGATGATTCCCCTTTCCGAATATTGGGCAGGACAGCATGTCTCCCACACCGTCCCGAATGCAACTCCATGCTCAGAAATTATATCACATTCCCCCTTGATATGCACCCCATTTTTTCTGTTTCTTCAAAAAAATGTACCGCCGAAGCGGAATCTTGTGAAAGAGACGGGAATGTGATAAAATGCCCTTTGAGAAAAAGACTGCGGTCAGAAAACCGCCGTCACGGAAAGGACATTTATGAAGAAAAAGATATGCGGCATCCTTCTTATGCTGGTCATGATCATGGGATCTCTGACCGGCTGTGGCAGTAAGGAGAGCCAGTTCCAAAGCTATATCCAGTCCCTGATCACAGCCAACTACCTGGGGACCTCGGATGAATATATCAAGACCACCGGAGTCAACCAGGCGGATGCGGAGGCGCTCTACCTGCAGAATGCCACCCGTCTGGCCAACAACCTGAACGCATATTACGGGCTGGATATTACGAACGACCCGGAAATGGGGCCCCGGCTCATCGAAGTCTCCAAGCTGATCTACAGCAAGATCCGGTATGAAGTATCTCCCACCCGCATGAGCAACGGGATCTATTATGTGGATATCACCATTTATCCCATCAATATCCTGAATGACACACACGATGCGTCTGTGGCTTACGTCGGGGAGTTTAACAAGAAGGTATCCGCCGGTGAATACAACAGTTATACCAAAGAGGAGTACCGGAGGGAATTCGCATCCGGCATCCTGAACATCCTGGAGGAAGGCGCAAAGAACCTGACCTACCGGGATCCGCAGGTCGTAACCGTCCGGATCATCGAAGGAAAGAACACCTTCTACATCTCCGATGACGATCTCCGGGCCATCGATGCACTGGTGATCGCAACCGTCCAGGACAGTACCGATACCCCCGGAACAGACACCCCCTCAGATCCCGGCGAGGATAACACGGAAACCACAGAACGTTCCTGGGGATAAAGATTCTTCGGGCTGCGCCCTCTGAATGACATCGGATTCTGACATCTGAATGACATCGGATCCCGACAGTTGAATAATAAAAAAGACCGGAAGGATGGAAGTCCTTCCGATCTTTTTTTATGTCATTCCCGGATGGCTATTTACCAACTCGTGGTTGATATTTATAAATTCCCGAAGTTCTCTGCCTCGGTCCTTTAATGGCACTAGCCTGATGCCTCTACCTGATCTAATTCAGGCTACTTATATACCGATTTGTATATAGCGAGTTGGCCTTTGTTCCTTTGTTCAGTTTCAGCCATTATACCTTTAAGTTTTTACACTATCAAGGTAATCTAAGATAATAGATTAAATTCGTGATAGTAACCGCATAACTTAACTTGTCAATGAACTATACACAATTTCATTATACCAAACAGGTGTTCGAGTGTTAACCATGAATCATAAAATAGCCTTCCCGGATTATTCTACGGTTACGGACTTTGCCAGATTTCTCGGCTTATCCACATCCAGACCTCTCGCATCCGAGGTATAGTAAGCGATCAACTGGAGAACCGCTGCCGTTGCAAATACGGAGAATGTCGGCTCCGCATCAGGGATCCGGATCTGACGGTCGCAGACGGAATCATCCGGTTTCTCGGCATCCGCACTGATCAGGATCACATAAGCACCGCGACTCTTTACCTCCTTCATATTCGAGATGGTCTTCGGATATACGGAAGGTTCTGTTGCAATGGCGATGACCGGCACATTTTCGGAGATCAGCGCGATGGTCCCGTGCTTCAGCTCGCCTGCCGCATAAGCCTCCGCATGGATATAGGAGATCTCCTTCAGCTTCAGGGATGCTTCCAGACTCATGGTATAGTCGATCCCGCGGCCGATGTAGAAGACATCCTGCGCCAGTTTGATATGATTGGCGATCCGCTTGATATTATTTGCATTCTCCAGTGTCTTCGAGATCAGTTCACCTGCACCGCACAGCTTTTCGATAAACTCCTTCGTCTCCTCTTCAGACAGGATGCCCTTCACATAACCCATCCGTGCCGCCAGAAGATACATAGCCGAGATCTGTACCGTGTAGGCCTTGGTGCTCGCTACGGCGATCTCCGGACCCGCATGGGTATACAGCACATAATCGCTTTCCCGGGCGATGGTGGAGCCCTTTACATTTACAATGGAAATGGTCTTCGAACCACGGTTCTTCGCGATCTTCAGCGCTTCCAGGGTATCTGTGGTCTCTCCTGACTGGGAAAGGATAATGGTCAGTGCACTCTCATCTATGATGGGATCCTTATAACGGAACTCCGATGCGATCTCGACCTGCACGGGGATCCGAAGCCGGCTCTCGATCACCTTTGCACCCACCATACCCGCATGCATGGCGGTTCCGCAGGCAACCACTACCACACGGCTGATCTTCTGAAGTACTTCATCCGGTATTCCGTCCTCAGTGAAATCCGGCATGCCATCGGATACTCTGGGCATGATGGTCCGTTCCAGCGCTTCGGGCTGTTCATAGATTTCCTTCAGCATGAAGTGCGGGTATCCGCCCTTCTGAGCGGAATTGATATCCCAGTCTACCGTAAGGATCTCCGGAGTCACCTTATTTCCCTTCATATCTTCCACATGAATGGAATCCTTCGTCATGGTCAGGATATGATATTCCGGAACCACGAAGTACTTCCTGGAATAAGGAATAAGCGCCGTAAGATCAGATGCGATGATCGTTCCTTCGTCAAAGATCGCAGCCACCAGCGGGCTGACATTTCTTACACAGTAGATCACATCCGGATGGTCACTGAACATGATGCAGAGGGCAAATGTACCGGAAAGCAGCTTCACGGTCTTACGGATCGCCACAATGGGATCTCCCTCATACAGCTTATCCAGCAATGCTGCCACTACCTCGGTATCCGTTTCGGACTTCAGTTTCTCGGAGAGTCCGTACTCAACCGTCAGTTCACGGTAATTCTCGATGATCCCGTTATGGATCAGGGTGACCGCACCACAGTTATGGGGATGCGCATTTGCTTCCGTCACGCCCCCGTGGGTTGCCCAGCGGGTATGTCCGATCCCGCAGGTGCCTGTGGTCTCCATATCCTTTGCAGCTTCACGAAGGTCGGCCACATGTCCGGTCTTTTTCTTTAAGAGAAGTCCCTTTTCATCATCCAAAACGGCGATCCCGGCGCTGTCATATCCACGATACTCCAGCTGTTCCAGGCCCTTGATCAACACATCCTTAGCAGGGAGTTCCCCTGTAAATCCTACAATTCCACACATAGTTTTATTCTCCTTTTCATTTGAACGTGATTTTTCCGGGGGACGGGATCGTTTTTCCCTGCGTCATCCTGAGGAGCGTTCCATACGATGTCATCCTGAGGAGCGTTCCATAAGATGTCATCCTGAGGAGCGTTCCATACGATGTCATCCTGAGGAGCGTAGCGACGAAGGATCTTTAAGATTCTTCGCTTCGCTCAGAATGACATGGTTATGCCCGTAGGACATGGTTCTTCCCGTAGGACAGACTTCCCCCTTGGTATTTAATTCTACAAAAACAGGAGGCGCCATGCCTCATTCAGATCATGTATCCAAAGCACATGCAATACGCATTTACGATACGCATTTTGGACACATCAAAAGAAAATCACATCGTACTGTGTTTTGTCCTGCCGTTACCGGCCGGGTTTGTCACAGCACTTACGAACTGTCGTCCGGAAGCGGATCCGCCGAATCTTCGATACCGCTTCACCTCGTCAGGCTACAGACGTGAACCGTCGAACATAGCCACATGGCGCTAAGGTTTCTGAACCTTTCGAACTCTGCACCCTCCTTGCTGCACGTGCAGATGGAGACAGTATACCATAGTCTCCGATATTATGCAAATCCAGCCGGATCGCCCGGCTCACCGTCAGGTGATCGACGGCACGATTCCCGGCACACAGATCCCCCGGCCCCTTGGCCGATTCCACTTCTTTACGCTTCGCAACGGCTGAGAAAACAGATGTAAAAAGAGGCATGTAAAAAAGGGGCGGCATTTCTGCCGCCCCCAAAAAGGTGAATACGATCTATAGGTTACGGATTCAGACAAACACCATTCGAGTTAAAGCGATAGAGCTTTCCTCCGATCCTTCTGGATCCGTTTCCGAACATGGAACCATCCGTGTTAAAGTAGTACCACTTGCCACTGAGTTTCTTCCAACCGGTCTGCATGTCTCCCGCAGGTTTAAAGTAATACCAAACACCGCCAAGCTTCTTCCAGCCCTTCTGCATAGCTCCCGAAGGTTTGAAATAATACCACTTTCCACCAAGTTTCTTCCAACCCTTCTGCATAGCTCCCGATGTATTGAAATAATACCACTGACCGCCGATCTTGTTCCAACCGGTCACGATATAACCATTTGCGTTGAAATAGTACCATGTACCGGAGATCTGCTCCCAGGCGTTCTTCGGATAGGAACCATTTGCTCTTCTGTACCACCATCCGTTCTTATCCTTCTGCCATCCGGCCTTCTTGGGCGCCGAACCGGTTGCGTACCAGGTTATATTTGTATTATAATAATCTCTGTTTGTGAATTTTTCTTTCAGAGTGGCAAAATCTCCGCCTGCCGGATAGTAACCCTTGGCACCTGTAACATTTTTAAATGCCCGTTCATCAATGTTAGCTACCGGAGTTTTTCCGAGGAATGTGATCTTAGTCAGGGAAGTATTCGCAAAGGCATCCTCTTCGATCATATTCAATGAAGCCGGGAATGTGACCACACTTAATGAGGTTGTATTAAAAGCGTCTTCTCCAATCGACGCTATCCCTGATTTAAAAGTAACAGTTGAAAGTGATCTGCAGTTATAGAATGCATCCTTGGGAAGCTTTGTCAGATTTGCCGGGATCACAATACTCGAAAGAGCAGTAGCGCCTTCAAAGCATGACTCTCCAATGGTGGTCAGTGTCTCCGGGAGAACCACCGTCTGAAGAGCAGTCGTATTATAAAAGACTTCCGCTCCCATAGTCGAAACCTGCGTATTCTGCAGATTTATGCTTGCCAATGATGTACAACCATAAAAAGCTTCCTTTCCGATCCCGGTTACCTTCGACCCCAGTACAACTGTTTTAAGCGTTGTGCAACCCCTAAACAGCCCATCCTGGATCTCTGTTAAATTGTCCGGAAGTGTGACAGAGGTCAAAGATGTACACTCCCTGAACGCATTTGTAGCGATGTTGGTAATCGACGATGGGATCGTAACCGAAATCAATTTATTGAATCCACGAAAAGCGTTCGATCCAATGGATTTCACTCCGTTCTCAATTACGATATCTGTCAGGTTTTCATATCCGCAATAATGGTCACCCCAACTGTAATCTCCTAACATATCATCACGGATCATGTTAAGACTCCCTGAAAAGACGGCTTTAAGCACATACTTACGGTTACCCTTGCTGACCTTATTATATTCAAATGCCAAAGACTGTATTGTCAGCGTTCCGTCACTTGTAAGGACATAATCATCCCCCGACTCGATCACGCTTGCACCTGTGACTACATCCTGCACTGTCCCGTAATTCTCTGACAGCGCCACTGTTGCAGCTTCTGTGCTTCCCGGCTGGATCGCCATCACAGATGCCAGTGTCATCGCCGGCAGAAGCCACAGATACTTCTTGTTACTACTCTTTCTCATAATTCCTTCCTCCTCCTGGAATATTTTTCCCAGCCTTTACAGGCTGTTTTTCTTTGCATGTGTATGATATCAAACCATACGTTATTTTTTTTGCACAACTGCATTTTTCATTCTACATCTACAGAGATGAGAATTCAATTAAAAACTCTGATCCAAATTTCCGTTTCGGATCCGTTCTTTTTGCTCACATCGCTCTCACAATGATGGTCTCTCCGAAGTCCTGATTCCGCGGTCTGCTGCCGGTGATCCGTTCATCGTATAAAGCTGTTTTATCCGTCTTTCTCCCGAAGAACCGGCCGGAGGTTCTTCGCATCTCCCGTCCGTTAGCTGCCGTTCCCGAAACTGTTCTCCAGCCTGCATCCTGTCCTGCAGGAGTCATCGCCCGGTTGGGCGGATCCAGGGCAGCGGTAAGGAGCGTCGTCTGTCCCGTATGTGCACTCTCCACCTTCCGTTCCATGGACAGCCGGTATAAAAACGGCTTCAGTGTTCTGCAATCTATATATCCCGTCTTCGTGATATATTCGATCAGACTGCGATACCACTCCTGTTCCTTCATCGTCTCCTGCACGGTCCCCAGAATGCCAAAGAACACATTTCCTATCTGTGCATCCGCATCATTTCCTACGCAGATCGGTACCGCGATAAAACTAAGACCATTTCTTCCCCGGAAGATGTAATTCCAATCCCAGACCAGCTGATTCGGACTGATCATATGACGTTCCGTCTCCATGACCGCATCACAGATTCCGATCAGCGTATTCAATATCCCCTCCCTGGTCCGGCAGATTTCCTGAATATCCACCTTCACCTGACCTTCCATGTCATAATAAAATGCATTTCTGCCCTCATAACTGACATATCTCATAGGAACCAGCCACGGACAATCCCTCTTCATCTGCATCCAGAATGAAGTCATGTCTACGCGATCCGCGTCTTCGGTGATCGCAGCAAGATACCACTGATCCTCTCTCTGCTTTCCGTTTTTCTCCACGATCCTGTATTCCATATCCTGTTCCTCCTTTCTTCCCGCGTTTCTCCCGGTTTCTGATTCCATGATATCAGTGCTGCAGTATTTTTTTTCTGCACAAAAAAAGAAGAAACCCGGCGTTGGGTTTCTTCTGAATAATTATTCGATCACTGTGCCTGATTAACGGAGACGATCACATTTGTATCGCTGTCCTGAATGGGCATGATCGCCGTATTGCTCTGATTCGGCGTCTGGATGGTGATCCCCATCCTGTCCTTATCGATCTGGTTCTGCACCAGATCCCGCAGGTCCTCCCAGGAGACGGTAAGTTCCTGTCCCATCAGGATCCCTCCCGGCGAAAGATCACGGTTCAGCGTCCCATGAAGTGTGACCGTACAGTTTAGTTTCTTCTCCTTATCCGTATCACTCCGATAGGGAAGGCCCAGATTCATCCGAACATAAATATCTGACTGCGGATCCAGTGCCTCCCCGGAAGACCGGTTTACAACGGAAAAACGGACCACGATCCCCGCTTCCGTGAACCGAACCTCTTCGGAGAAGGTCGTTATCTTTCCGTCCGGGAAAACGATAAAATAGTAGGCCGCTGCCCAGGAAATGACCAGTGCCACAAGTACGGTCAGGCTGATCAGAACAGTCCTGCGGATGATCCTCTTCTTAGCCCTTGGCTGATGCGTGATCTCATCGCTGATCCTCCGCAAATGTCCCTCTACCTCTTCCACATTTGGGAACCGTGCTTCCGGATCCTGCCTCTTACAGATCTCACAGAGATTCTGCATCTCCTCCCTGTAGTCACCCAGCTCCTCAAGGTAGGATATCCCTCCCTGATCATTGTTATATCCGAACAGAAACTGCAGAAGGCTTCCCAGCGAATAGATATCACTTCTTTTATCGATCTCTTTTCCCGCCATCTGTTCCGGAGACGAATAGAACATACTGAATGCGCCTGCTTTTACATCCCCTTCCTCCAGCTGGGAGATACCGAAATCGATCAGACAGACCCTGCCTGTACGCTCTATCATGATATTATCCGGTTTCAGATCCGAGTAGACCATATTGCATTCGTTGTGGATATACCGAAGAACACGGCATACCTGTATGGCAATGGCCAGTCTCTCATTCAGATCCGGCTTATTCTCCTTCACATACTGATTCAGACCGGAACCATCGATATACTCCATGATGATATAATAGGTTCCGTTCTGATTGAAAATGTCAAAGATCTGCGGAATCTGATTATTCTCCAGGGACACAAGAAACTGTTTCTCATTCTGGATCTGCTCTCTGGAATACGTATACGGCTTCAGTTCCTTGATGGCGACCGGTCGGTTCAGACGTGTATGAAGGCCCATATATACCCGGCTCATACCACCCTCGGCAATAAAATCGCCCACCTGATATTCTCCGGAGTAACCGACGAAATCCCCCGGATTCACACGCATCTTCTCATACTCGGGCAGGATATCCTCAGCCCGGAGCAGTCCGAGCACATGCAGTGTCTTCCCCAGGATCTCCATATTCCGCAGCACATTTTCATAGGACAATACCTGGTCGGCCACGGTTCCCACCATGGTATGCGTATTGTGGGTCGTCATATTTCTGAGCACCCGGACATCATCCAGGTCCTCCGGCATACGGAAGCGAAGGGACTTCAGGATCTTGATCTTGCCAAAAAATGTGGCAGCCATCCCGTAATCGATCATCTCATCACTGCCCTGGTAATAATACCCGTATCTCGGCCTTCCGTTCCTTTTCCCGAGACTCACCTTCTCGCGGTACGGGATGCGGTTCCGGAAATTGTAGATCGTATTTCCCATAACGATCTCCACCGTATTAAAAGCCTCCTTGATGCAGCTGATGTATGCATCATAATCCGCATAAACACTGAGTTTTCCGTAATTCGAGATCCATTTCTGGGTCACATAGGAGCGATCCCCGTATAGGTCCATCTTCAGTTGGTTGAAGTTAAACTCCTGTTCCATTTCCGCTCCTTAATGCTCCGAATCCTGAAATAGATCAAAAAATCCGCTTTTGTCCTCTTTCCGATCCTCTGTATCTCCTGTCCCGGAGGTATCATCCTCCGGCTTCACATTTTCGGACCCTGCCTTCTCATGCCCGGTATCCTCCGGTTTTGCATCTTCCGGTTCTATGTCCTCAGGCTTTGCGTTCCCTGTCTCCACGGATTCAAAGGTAACGGATGCCAGCTTATCACTTCCGGACATCGCCACACTGTCCCCCATTTGAAATTTGATCAGAAATATCGTCAGGGCTCCCAGCATGAACACCCCGAGCAGAATAATACATATGAAGCTGACTTTATCTTTTTTCATATCATACACTCCTGATCCATGACGGGATCAGTATCTGAAGCAATACCAGGAACCTCCGACCCGGTAACAGACTACTGTCATTTCAAATGGAAAGGTAGTATCGAGCGGTGTTCTTCCGAAGGAGCCGGAGTAATCTCCCGAGTAACCATCCACGTATCCATCCGCGAACTCTCCGGACGACGGACGATAATATAACCCATTCGAGGTAAGGTGCAATCGATACCTGCATGCCTCGGTGATATCCAGTTCGTCATAGCCGCAATGCAGCTCGTCAATAATTTCCTCTTTTAAATCTGCGATCTGTGTTGGTGTATAGGTCTTCTTCAATTCGACGGACTGAACCTCGATATCTGCATCGATCATCGACATCTGCATATTCATCTCTTCGCGCTCATAATTGGAAATGTACTTCTGACAGTTTGAAGGAAGCATCGCATCGATCAAAGCGGAGGCATTGCTATTCCC
>CACYMQ010000015.1 GCA_902775555.1 uncultured Lachnospiraceae bacterium
TTAGATCAGGTAGAGGCATTAGGCTAGTGCCATTAAAGGACCGGGGCAGAAAAGCTTCGGGAATTTACAAATATCAACCACGAGTTGGTAAATAGCCATTTCTTTTCACCCCTGGACAGACCTGCAAAGGGAATGCCAGGAGTGATCGGGAAAACGGAAACCGTATTCTTTCGTGCTGCCAGATACTGCGAAGCAAAGGGAGTCGATTTCCTGGTCCAGATCCCACGGACCTCGATCCACATCTGATCCCGACACGACAAAAGGGCTGCGATACCGATGTACCGCAGCCCTTTACCGGGTTCCTCCGGGTCACGATCCGTATGGTCATTTCACCCTGAATATGGTCTCTACTTCATTTCCGCTATATTGGAAACCTCAGCATTTCCCTTAAGGTCTGCATATACCGTAAGGATAGCCCAGCCCGTTCCGGATCCGTTCGTGGAGGATTTCGTCTCACACAGGATCCTGTAATTGGTCCCTGCAACCACCTGTGAACCCAGAAGCATGACTGCTTTGTACTCTGCTCCCGTAAGCGTCTTTGTTGCAAGATCAAATGCCTTTGTTGCCTCTTCGGTCATAGCCGGATTCGCAGCCTGATCATAAGCTCCTACCAGCATTTCATCCTGTGCGGGAACCTCTACCTCCGAAGCATAACTCTCGGTGATACTTGCATTTCCCTGAAGGTCCTTATAGATCACTACCACTGCATATACCGGCTTTGAATTCAGCTCCTGCACGGATGCTTCCATCTTGCAGAGGAACCGATAATTGGTTCCTGCTACTACCTGGCTGCCGAGAAATGCAAGCGGTGTATAGGTTGCTCCCGCAAGGGTTTCCTGAGCCTTTTTAAAGAGCTCCTTATGCTCATCGGTAACCTTCATGGACGAAGCCTGCTCCCATCCTCCGGAAATCATCTCACCATCACCTCCTGTTTCCTTTGCCTCCGTAGTCACCGGAACCACTTCCGGTTTCGTTGACGGAGCCACATCCTCACTCTTCTTTTCGATCAGGTCCGGCTGTGCTGCGGCCTTCTCTGCCGTAGTCCCCGATGTGGAGCTTCCGCATCCCATAAATGCCGCTGCCATAACGCCTGCAAGTGCCAATACACATAATCTCTTTTTCATAATTCTTACCATCCTTTCTTTTTCAGTCCTTTTATTCTGTCATCCTCCGGATCGGTCCGGATTCAGGTTCTTATATCTTATATACAACCGGTGTGGAAATATTGTTGCAGAATATATTTTTTTTATTCAATGATCTCTTCCGCCAGGGTACGTACATCCTTCTCCGTGATTCCCTGTTCCGAATAAAGGGAATATGCATACTTCCCATCTGTCCAGCGGACCAGAGAGATCAGGCTTCCGTCTCCGGACAGGTTCAGCCGGGTTCCCCGGACATCCAGCGGCTTATTTACCTTGTATTCCGTATAAACGCCGGATCGGTCCTCTGTCCCTTTCGCCTTCCGGTAGGTCAGCTCCTCCTTCGTTCCCCGGTATTCCTCTTCGGCAATGGATCCCGAGATCAGCCGGTAGGACCGGTCCGTCACGGTAAATGGAACCGCTTTCAGCTCCTTTACCGAAAACCCGGCAGCCTTCTCCAGCTCCTCTGCAGAGGGATACTCCGTCATATGATAGATCCCGGGTGCCATATCCTCCGTACCGGGTTCAGCGCCCCCGGTAGAGACTCCGCCGGTCACGTTCGGTGTCCCGGTCACCGTCGCAGTCTCCGTACTCTGCACCGTATTTCTTCCACTCCACGGTTTTGCCACCAGGAGGATAACAGCTGCCGCTGCCGCCATGCCGATCACCGGAAGAACGATACGGATCGTCTTTCGTCGTCTCCTTTTCGCGAAATGATGATCTGCATGGGAAAGGATACGGTTCTTCATTTCCTCCGTCATTTCCACATGATCCATGATCTCATTATATTTAGCCAAAGTCAAACTCCTCCTTCAGGATTTCTTTCAGGCGTTCCCTGGCCCGCTTCAGATCCGAGCGGATCGTCGCTTCCTTTCTTCCCAGGATCTCAGCGATCTCCGCTGTCTTATACCCTTCCTGATAAAAGAGGTGGATCACCTCGCGTTGTGTATCCGGAAGGCCCTTTACCGCCTCCCAGACAAACCTGAGGTCCTCCCTTTCTTCCGCCACCAGCTCCTCATTCAGCTCGTCCGTGGTTCTGCGGGTGTTATACAGGATCCGGTTCTTCGCCACATTTGAAGCCGCCGTCATAAGGTACGCCTTCTCATGCGCTGCATTCTCAAAAACGGGTTCCGCCTCCAGGACGCGGATCAGTGTGTCCTGCAGGACCTCCTCCGCATCCGCCATATTATGTACATAGGAATAGGCAAGCCGCAGGATGGCATTTCCATAATCCTTCAGGAGATGTTCTGCATATAGCTCCTTCGATCCCGCTGCATTTCCACTCCTTCGGGCGCTGTCCGTCTCCTCTGCCCTCCGTATCGGCTCTGTCCTTACGATCTGCCGTGTTGTCAGTTTGGACAGGATCTGCCGGAGGAGCCCGAAGAGATCCGTTCTTCTTATCCCTATCCTCTTTTCGCCGAAAGCGAGCTGCATTTTGCCCCTCCTGTTATAGATACAAGTCTTCTTTGGAAAATGTTGCAGGTACCGATCCATATTTTACCGCATTATGTAAAAAACGTCATAGGTTTTATTCTTTCAGGAGTTCCTCCATCTCTTCTGCCGTCAGTTTGTTCTTCTTCAGCAGTTCCGTCACCATCCGGTCCAGCCGGCTCTTATTCTTCTGAATGATCTCAACAGTTGCCCGCATCTCCCGTCCCAGGAATTCATTTACCTTCCTGCGGAATTCCGGATCCCGCATCGCTTCTCCCGGATCCATATACGCAAGTCCGAACTCTTCATCCATTCCGTAGGCACTGATCATGGCCGCTGCCAGCTTCGTAGCCTGCTCCAGATCACCCGAAGCACCGGTTGAAACACCGTCCTCTTCGCCATAGTACGCGATCTCGGCCGCGCGTCCTCCGAGGCTTGTCCGGATACGGGCGATCAGTTCCTTCTTCGTGGACAGAGGCCCCATCTCCCTTGCGGAATGCTCCATATATCCGCCATGGCCGCCACGCGCCACAATGGTAAGATAGGACGGCGTATTGCCTCCCAGATAGCAGAGGAACGCATGTCCGCTCTCATGTCTGGCAACCCGCTCCAGATATTCGTAGCCCCAATCCTTCTTCTCGCCGTGCTTCGTCAGCTCAAAGGCTTCATCCAGTATCGCATCGTCCACTGCCTTACCGGCCTTTACCGCCATGCGGTTTGCCAGCTCCACCACGCTCGTCAGGTTCGCGGGACTCATCCCGACGGCCCGTTCGGCGGTGCGCCGGATCATTTCCTCCGTCACTTCGCAGGTGATGCTCTTATAGAGAAGCAGGCGCAGCAGCTTCTCCCTGTCCTCCGCATTCGGGAGATCCACCAGGATCTTCCGGTCAAATCTCCGTGCCAGCGCGGGATCGATCACTCCCATCCCGCCCCGGCCTTCTTCCACGTCAAAATTTGTGGCAGCCAGTACAAATACCGGGCGTCGGGGATCCACGGAGAATCCGTCCATTTCCGTAAGAAGGGCATTCAGTGCCATCTCCTCCCCATGGGCGTTATGGGATGCGTCTCTTTTTCTCCCTATCGCATCGATCTCATCTATGAAAATGACCGAAGGCGCATAGCGGCGTGCCTTCTTAAACAGTGCCCGGACGGATTCCGGCCCGCTGCCCTGATATTTCGTGACAAATGAACTGGCGACCGCCGGAATGAACGCTACATCTGATTCTCCTGCCATAGCCTTCGCCAGCATGGTTTTCCCGGTTCCCGGAGGGCCATAGAGGAGTACGCCCTTCGGAGGCGTGAGTCCCTGAGCTGTAAATTTCCTGGGATTCTTCAGATAACGGATGAAGAATTTCAGCTCGTCCTTAGCATCCCTGGCACCTATCACATCATCGAAATGAAGATCCGGTTTCTCAACCTCATCCAGCACACTTCCCGTATCCTCTGCGGAAGGCGCCCTCCTGAGAGAGAAATCCCGCAGTCGGATGGTCACTTCCTTTTCATCCTCCGATAATTTCGGAGCCGTATCAAAATTCAGGACCTTTCTCTCTGCCGCAAGCATCGCTGCCGCATTTTGCATATAGAGTTCATGACAGATCTCCTTCAGCATATCCTCGAATATGCCGAAATCGTCCTCGGGCTCCGTGATCTTTCCTCTTGCTCCTGCCCGGACGAAGCTCATAAGGAGTTCCTCATCTATCTGAAACTCCCCGGACTCAAGAAGATAGACCGGAAGCTCCGGAAGTCTCTCCCGAAGTGTCCGGAACAGATCTCTTCCATCCTGGAACAGGCTTGCAGCCATAGGGATATAATCAAATGCTCCTGCGGAGAGCATCATCTTCTCTTCCGGCACTTCCTCCAGGATCGTTGCCATCGGATCAGCCGGCATCTCATTTTTCCCGGATGCATCAAGCAGGATCAGTCTGATATCCTTTTCTCCTGCCTTTTCCAGGGCTTCATTCACATTACAGGTATCGTAAAAGACATAATCCGGCAGCTTCTCCCTGCAGCTTCGGGCGAATTCAGGATCTCCGTAGATCAGTATCTCCGGCTTTTCATCGCTGAAGAAGAGAGGTTCCGTCTCCGGAGTCAGGGAATCCGTCTCGACCGTAAATCTGACGGTATCCAGCTTCCCCAGCGCCTCTTCAAAGCTTTCCTCGCTCCAGAGCCTGCACAGCTTGAATATCTCATTTTTAAAGAATAATTCCGTCTGGGCACGCAGGGTTCTGGCGTCAGCCTCTCCTCCTTCACGGAACAGAAGCGCCGTTGCGGTAAGGTCATCAAACTCCGTCTTAAAATCGTACTGTTCTTCAAAGAGCTTTCCGAACCGCTTTATCTCCCTTGCGCTGATCCGTTCAAGATCATACGGATCCAGGTGGTTGAACAGCAGCGGCCATCCGGTGGCAAGACGGCTTGTGATAGCCGCCGGGAAGAAGGGCTCACCTGTCCTGGGATCCTTCTCGGTTTCCAGAGCTCCAAGCAGGGTCTTCCTCGCAACGCCGGCAGCGTTCTGCCGGTTCTCTCCTTCGTAAAGGGATTTCCCCGCATTGCTTGTAAATATGATCATCGTATCCCGGAAGCTCACGGTCTTTCCGGTATACCTGTCATTTAAACGTCCCGCATCCAGGATCTGGAGGAATAGCTGGATCGTATTAAGATGCGCCTTCTCGATCTCGTCAAAAAGCAGGATGGACTTCGGATTCTCTTCCACAAACTCCGTAAGCTGTCCTTTGGCAGCGCCGGAATAACTCTTCTCAAAGCCTACCAGGCCCATATAGGACTGATGGTCCGCATAGGAAGACATATCGAACCGCTTGAAGGGAAGTCCGAGGGATTCCGCGGCCTGTTCCGCAAGAAATGTCTTACCGACTCCCGGAGGTCCTACAAAAGCAAAGATCGCACCCGGTCGCTTCCTCGATTCATCGCTTTTTGCCAGGACCTCGGCGGCAAATACGCCTTCCGTAAAGGCATGAACCACGTGATCCTGACCCTGAACGGTACTGAGAAGCCTGGCCCTCAGCTTTCTGATCTTTGATGTCAGCTCTGCCAGGAAGGCTGCACTCTGCCCTTCACCGGACGGAATCTCATCATCGTTACCGTCAGCATCCGCCGGGTTATCCGGATTCTGCTTTTCACCGGCACCGGCCGATCCGTCCTTCCGACCGGATTTCTTCTCTGCTTCCTCCTCATCATCCGTATTCAGGATCCAGCCGACGCTTCCGCAGACCTGCTTCAGGACCATGGTGGGCTTTTCCAGGATCGCATTCAGAAGATCTGTCGGGAAAATTTCATCTGATTTCCGCGCTTTTGCGATCTCATCCGCCCTGCTCAGGTATTCATCAACATGTACCGTTTCCGCCATTCCCCCGATCGCCAGTTGAACTCTGAGAAGGCTCCGCAGCTGCCCGGTATCCACTTTATAAATATCCTTAAAAAGGATATTTAATGCCTTGATCTCGGTATTTGTCACCCGCAGAATGATCGCCGGCGCCTTGAGAAAATCCTCGGCCTTCAGCTCACAGAGCTTCAGTATCCCCAGAAAATAATCCTCTACTCCCGCTTTGCTCTGTTTCCTGAACTTTGCCTCGGCATTTGCCCTCTGCATTACCACGGCCCTCATCGTTGTTGAATATTGCATACGCTTCCCCCCTGTTCTTTCCCGGTTATACACTCATGACCACCGGCTTTTCCTATTCCCTCTCATCCTCAGACAGAAGATCATTTGCCTTCAGATATTCTTCAAATGCAGCGATCATCTCTTCGCCGGCTTTCTCCCTTTCTGTTTCCGCAAGGATGGAGATCCTTCCTCCGATCCCTTTTTGCTTTACGACAAATCTTCCTTCTTCTCCAAGCTCCGTACCCAGTTTTGATATATATTCACCTATCGCCGGATCCGTGTTAAGATCCATTGCTTTACGAAGGCGGTATTCCCGGATGATAACATGTTTATCCGAACCGTAACTCTTCTCCATATCATTTCTCCGCTTATTATGCACTCCTGTTTCCGCCTTGCAACCCCGGCACTCCTGCGCCGTTTTACCCGATCCTGATATATGCGGCGGATATATTGTCTCTTCCTCCGTTGGCATTTGCTTCCAGGATCAGCCTTTTACATACCACCTCGGGATTCTCGGAGGAACGCATGATCCTTGCGATGACACTTTCTTCCGCCATTCCGTATAACCCATCAGAGCAAAGCAGTATCCTGTCTCCGGGCTTAACATCCACAATAAAGGTCTCCGGTGTCGCAGGCTTCGGCATACCGACAAATGCGGTCAGCTGGGAGCTTCGGTAATCATTCTTTGCCTGCTCCTTCGTCATCTCACCGTTCCGCACCAGGTATCCCGCAACATTCATATCATTTGTGATCTGCCGAAGCTGCTTTTTATACTTCGGAAGAAGATATCCCCTGCTGTCTCCCAGGCATACGAAGATTGCCTTATCCCTGTGCAGCAGAACGCCTGCCAGTGTTGCTCCATAGCGGATGGACCATCCCGTATTTCCCTGATCATAGAGCCTGTCACTCACCAGCCGGACAACATCCGTAAGATAGTCTGCCATTTCCTCCGCTCGGAGCGAAGACCGGTCATGATCACCCGCTTCTATGGTAATGGGCATCGCTTTTCTCACATATTCCGAAGCCTTCCCGCCCTGTTCCAGTCCTCCCATTCCATCGGAGACCGCAAAAAAACCGGTTTCCGGGGAAAGGATCACCTCATCCTGATTGCTCTCCCTGCATTTTCCGATATCTACCAGCCCTGCATATCGGTATGTGAAATTAAAATGTCTGTTCATCCTGTATCATCCTCATTTCTGTACCTTCATTCGTCCGCAAACACCCATGGTGCCTGTCCTATTCGGTGTACTCCTATTCGATGTACTCCCACTCGATGGCATAACTCTTCGGTCCGTGATCGAGCTTCAGAAGCTGACAGCCATCCCGGCTTATGGAGCTGACCCTGTCAACATCGATCACATCCGAAGATGCGGAATATACACATTCGCCGTCCGAAACGCGGTAGATCATAAACCGTTGCGGTTCATTATACGAACCCGCGTCCCTTATAAATACAAAGTCCATGGAGGCAGTACCGAAGACTTCCCTGATCAGCTTTCCTTCGTATATGTTCTTCCACCTTTTCTCCGTCATATCATATATGGCCACATACATAACACTGTTCTCTCTGCCGACAAAAAGAAGCTTCCTTTCATCCCCGGACAACTGAACCGAGGATAACGTCATTTCCGGTCTGTCGATCTCCTCTTCCGTGCCGCTCACCACATCCCGTATGAGTACAGGAGAAGAGGAACTGAAATCCGACCAGAATATGACTGTCGGGGATTTTGTGAGCACAACCGCCTTCCTGCGCCTGTATACGTTGCTGCCTCCGCTCCGGAGATAACGTTCCTCTCCGGAAATGATATCCTTCAGGATATACTCATACTGCTCTTCCTTCTTATCCCCGACCATCAGAACCGCATTTTCCCCGTTTCTGCAAACCGCCGTCACGGTGACAAGTCTTTTACTCCTGTCGTTCAGTCGAATGATCCTGCGGTCCCGTTGTCCGTCCCTGGTACGGGTCACCATAACAAAGGAATCGTATTCCCTGAGCGCCTTCTGCTGCTTCGGCGGCGAGAGCTTATAGATCGGCGGATCTCCCACATCCATATATACATAAACCACGGAATCTCCGATATAAATGACATGATCATCCCCGTTGGCCAGAGTGTCGACACTCTTCCACCATTCATCATACCGTTCCGACGGATCATAAATGTCATGAAGACCGGCTACGGAAATGGGCCTGCAGACCTTCATCAGTTCCCGGTTCATGTCGGATATAAAATCCCCGCCCTCTACGGAGGGAAGCTGCCTTGCCGTGTCATAGGCCTTCAACATAGCACTGATATCCCTGACTTCTTTCGCTTCCTCAAATGCCCGGATCGCTGCCTCCAGAAGTCCTTCATTTTC
Source organism: uncultured Lachnospiraceae bacterium (assembly GCA_902775555.1). Lineage (GTDB taxonomy): Bacteria > Bacillota > Clostridia > Lachnospirales > Lachnospiraceae > Eubacterium_Q. The sequence goes on from CACYMQ010000015.1 coordinate 8,542, forward strand.
GATTGCCGACGAAACATCCACCGGATGTGACAGCCGGTAGGGCGCTGTATATCCGCTCACCCGCGGCGTATCCGGGATATACCAGAAGCAGGTCTCCTTTCCTGTTTTACAGAGCACCAGAAGTTCCTTCTCCTGATCAGAGTACAGGGAGGGAATCCCACCGTCCCGTCCTTCCCTGCAGAAGTCATGGATTCTGGGTAGCTTTATGGTGGCAAGCCTTCTTTTCTCCTTTGTCTCCGCACAGATCTCGCTCGACCCTGCATTCAGATAAACATCCAGGCCGTCATGTGTTTTGATCCTTCCCCGGTATACCGGAAGAAATACAGGAAATTCCGCCGGATAGGTCTTTCGGTCCGGATATTCCTTCACCACACATTGTTTTCTTACATCCCAGAGCTTTGCTGTTCCGTTCCTCTTTGAGATAAATAAATGTTCCGCATCCTTTGTCAGCCCGGTCATACTTTCATCGGCTTCGTACGGGATTCTGGCCAGGATCAGGTTCTCGGGGAATTCTTCCAGAAATTCACCGGTATATGCATTGAATCTCTTCACCGCATAGAAGACAGACTGCGTCCCGTATCTCACGCGTACCGCAAAGGATATGATGTCCCCGTCCAGCCGTACAGCGGAGTTTTCGCCTTCCGGCAGACTTCCTCTTTTCCCTACGATGGGCGACGGATATGAGAAGTCGATCTCAAGGCCCCGTTCTTTCTGAAGATCATCCAGCGCTGCCGCCCTTTCTTCTTCATCCGTGACCTCCTGCAGCCGGGCATAGGCCTCCAGGTCGGTTATCTCTGCCTCTCTCCATAAGTAGAAAGTTTCATTGATCCGGGCATTTGTATCCCTGTTATCCATTTTAAGTGCTTCCTGAAAGGCTCTTTTTGCATCCTCCTTTTTCCCGATATCCAGGAAGGAAAGCGCTCTGTTATTGAGCGTACCCGCTGTGTCCTTTGCAGCATCCGGCTCCGGTCTTCCGTATGCTTCGCCGGTCGTTGTCCGGTATATTTCCTTCAGTACCGTTTCCACCTTACCAAAATCATGATATCTGTCATCCGGATCCATGGCCATACACCTGGCCAGCATCTTCTGAAGCCGTTCGGGAACCGGAACGCGGCACATTTCATAATACTCATAGCATACGGAGCCGACCATCGGCCCGGTGAGCTCTCTGCCATGGGCCCAGGGCTTGCTTCCCAGGTACATCTCAAGAACGCTGACCGCCCAGCTGTAAATATCCGTCCTTCTGGAAAGCGGCTGCGAACTGCTTTGTTCCGGTGAACAGTACGCGGGCGTCATTCCCCCGGAGGGTGCGATGATGGTTCCATCCGGATCCCCATCCTTCCCCATCCATCCGTCCTCTGAGATGCTGAGCACGGAGCGCGCCTTAGCCAGACCGAAATCGCTTACCTTGGCCTCCCAGTTCTTCGTGAGAAGAAGATTGTCCGGCTTCACGTCCTGGTGGATCAGCCCGTTCTCATGAGCGTAGTGAAGCCCGCGGGCAAACTGGATCGCGATATCCAGGAGCCGCTTCGACACATCTTCCTCCGAGCCCTCATAGAGGCTCTCATTATTAATGTGATCCTCCAGACTGCCGTTCTCCATCCATTCGGAGAAGATCGTCGGGATCCCGTCCACTTCACGCACATAGTAGCAGGATACGATGTTCGGATGCAGACCGAGCCGGATCCAGGAATCGCATTCCCTGATAAAGGTTTCCTTCTGCTTTTCCGATACGAAAAATGCGGGCTTCGGACGCTTCATGGCCAGATCTACGTCCCAGTTCTTATGATGCACACGCCATACGGAACCCATACCGCCCTCTATGGCATCGGAATCGACACGGTACTGATCCAGGATGACCTTTTCCTTCTTATCATTCTTATCATTCTTATCTTCATGATATGAAGTAGAAGCTTCATCCTCTTCGTATACTGTCCCGGCGGAATCCTCCTCTTCTTCTTCGTATATGGTGCCGTCAGAATCGTCGTCTTCTTCGTATACTGTCCCGGCGGAATCGTCGTCTTCTTCGTATACTGTCCCGGCGGAATCGTCCTCTTCTTCGTATACGGTGCCGTCAGAATCGTCATCTTCGTACACCGTGTTTGTGCTGACAGAATCGTCCTCCTCATATACCGTGCTGGTGCTGACGGAATTGTCTTCCTCGTACACCGGGGCTGCCGGGGTCTTCCAGCCTTCCACCTTCATGACATACTTCAGGGTGTCCGTAGGATCCTCAAGGATCGCATAAAGCATATCTATGGTACGACAAACGGATGCACCCCTTTTCTCTGCGATCTCCATAGTCCGTGTCTGCAAAGCGGACATATCCACCTTTGACACTTTTTTGTTCAACATTGTTTCCAGCCGAAGAAGAGCTGCCATATGCGCAATATTGATCCCATATGTCTGCTCGAACAGCTGCTTTAATTCTTCGATTTCTCTGCTTATTCCCTCAGGATCCACATATCCGCCGTGGACGTCGGACACATTTTTCCCTGTCAGATCCAGAAGTCCGAGAAAGAGAATCTCCTGTGTCGTAAAGCTTTTCCCCAGCTTGGGAGCCTCTTTCATTGCAAACTCCGTTACATAAATAATCGCTTTTGAAACCTCCATACTACTCCCCCCGCTCATGTCACCGAAAAAATGAAATAGAATCATTTACAGAATATCCATACAGTAATTTCTGGTCCCTTCCGGAAGTGCCCTGACGATATCATCATGAAGGACCGCAGCCGAAGAATACACGATCTTCGGTCTTTCGATCAGTGCTCTGTCTATCACCTCCGCCAGCTTAACCGGTATGGACGGATCTCTCTGTCTGATGGGGACCGCGTTTTCCGAAACCACGATCTGCCACATGTTCGCACCCCGTCTGAAATTCTTCGGGAACTGACCGGTAAGCATATGATAGTAGGTGGCTGCCGCTGCCCATATATCCACCTCGGGCTTTGCATATCTGCAATTAAGCGCCTGCTGCCTCGGCATGAAGGGGACGGTTCCCTTGACCATGCCCGGAACATCGCTTATATTTGACAATCCTGCCGCCTGAAAAGCCTTCGCCATACCAAAGTCCGCAACCTTTGCGACAGGGTGATCACTGTTATCCGCCAGGAATATATTTCCCGGCTTGAAATCCCGGTGCACAAGCCCCTTTGCATCCATTGATTTTTCTTTCTCACCGCCAAACAGACCTTTTTTTATGATCTGGGCCTGCACCGGTGCATTATGTACATAATCCAGTCCATCCAGAGCCTGCAGTATGATGAAGGTAGCAAGATTTAACGGAAGCTTTCCTCCGTAATGCTCCATCAGCGAATCCACACTCCCGCCCTCACAGAGATCCATCATGATATAATAAACTTTATTACTGAATCCTGTTTTATAGGTGCGGACTACATTTTCATGATCCAGGAACTCAGTCAACTTTGCTTCTCTGAGAAACATGTCTTTTGCTTTTCTATCTCCTGCGAGTTCCGGCAGCATGGTCTTTAATGCATAAACCTTGCCGGTCTTTCTCTCCTTAACCTTCCATACCTCTCCCATTCCGCCCTTCCCCAGAAGAGCCACTTTATCAAAACCTTCCACCGGAGCAGGACCCGCAGGCTGTTCCATTTTCAGACCACCGAGGATTTCGATGAGAAGATTGGCAAGCGCTTGTTCCATCACCTTGTTATGCTCTGCATCTGCTTCATCTTCCTCTTCTTCCGGCTCTTCCGCTGCGGGTTCTTCCCCGGCTGCTTCTGCCGGTGCTTCCTCAGCTGCTGCTTCCGGCTCTTCCTCTGCAGGTGCTTCCGCTGCCACAGCCTCTTCTTCAAGCGATTCCTCTGCAGATTCCACCGCGGGTTCAGCTTCTTCTGCCGATGCTTCTTCTGCCGATGCTTCTTCTGCCGATGCTTCCTCCGCGAGCTCTGCCTCTTCCTCTAACGGCAAACCTTCCGACTCCTCAGCCGGCACTTCTTCTGCACTCCCACCTTCCATTGCAGAAGCATACACATTTCCATCTTCCGGCTCTTCGACTTCTTCAACATCGCGGCCCTGCTGCGATTCATCCCACTCTCCGGAGATTGCCAGGATATCCGCCTTTTCTATGGTGCATTTCAACTCGCATCTCTTACCGAGCCTTATCACATCTCCGTCGTGAAGCTCATACTCCTCATGAGCCTCTCCGCCCGCTTCCTCTCTTGATTGTTCCCGCTCTCTCTGCCCGATCTTCCGGCCATTCAGGAATGTCCCGTTCAAACTCCCGAAATCCTGCAGCTTTATCAACGGCGGATTGATATCCAGCAGGCAATGATATCTTGAGACCGTATTTTCCGGAAGAACGATGCCACAATCCTCCTGACGTCCGACGAAAATGCGATCCGCCTCTACATATTCATACTTCCGGCCCGCTGCTTCACCCTTTATTATCTCGATCGTAACCTTCTCTCCCATTTTCTCCCCCTGATAGTTTTGACTGTCCATCCAGGCACCCCCTTTCAAATAAACCGGCTATCATCATAGCTGGTATAAAAAAAGCGGACCTGCAAGGGGATTCACAATTTATAAAAGCAATATTGTAGTAATCCAAAATGCGGTTCCGCTTTACCTATGATATAGCCCTCAGGCTACTAAATGCATCCGATCATAGTATAACATAGCCGGATGTGTGCATACAACATGATGTTGCTGATTGCTTTGCCTATCATCCCTTTCATATCTTCTTCTCCATTCACCGTCTCTATTCTATCGTTTGCAACTCAATGAGGACTACCTGCAGTCCGGTCATGAGATACCATTTCCCTCCCTGTCGGTAGGTAAGGACCGTGTCCTTCCGATCCGATGTTTTAGTCCCGTCCTCCACTACATAGCTGATCTCTACCACGGCGATCTCATCCTTACTTTTCAGGAATGGATAAGCAACATCGTCAGTCCTACCCCCAAAAAAGTTTTCAGTATAAGTCTCCGTGGACATTTTGTGCACCTCACCCACCTCAGCCTTCACGATCTTCTTCCCGTTCATAGGATCCGTGATGGATGCGGCATGCTCCAACGCCCAGGACCGAAGCTCATTTACAGAAGTCAGATTTCTCTTCTGCATTTCCCCGGCGCCTGCGGACATGAGAACCTCCAGCACCTCATCCGGAGTCTTATCGATGATCTTCTTCCAGTCCTTCGCCAGCGACGCATCGATAACCTCCTGTGCAAGGCTTTCCGGCGTGTCCGTCCCCCTGAATACGAAAAACCAGAGGGACAGTCCCCCTGTCACAAGGACCAGGGCCGCGATCAGTACGATCACGAGTCCCTTTCTGCTCCTCCCCCGGGGAACGTTCCGTTCTTCACCTGTATTCAGTTCTTCCGTGTTCAGTTCTTCATCCATGTTCATCCTCCCCTACAATACGTCCGTCAATACAGTATAGCAAAATCGGAACATGAATTCCATGAATCATCCGACTTTAAACTAAACCGTCACAGGATCCGTTTCCGAATCACCTCATTGCAAAATGCTTCGATCTCCCCTGCCGGAAGCATAGGCGCCGCATCCAGCCGATAATCTCTATGGTTGTAGTCACTGTGTTCATCCGTTTTGAAGATATATCCTGTAAGACGAACGAACGCAAACCGGGCTTTCATGTCAGGCGCCTCCCATATGGCTGCCTTCAGAAGTCCGATGTCCTCCACTCTTTGCACCTGCTCCCGTAGCAGCCAGTACATCTCGTCATAGAAGCCATCCCTGACATACTCCCCTCGGATCTCCGGTTCCTCCTCGATCTTCAGAACCCGATATGCCATTTTCTTTCTTGTTCCATCCCCGTTTCTTGCCAGATTCTCCAGCAGGAGCAGGTCTTTGGATGGATGAAGTTTTTTTATCTCCACGGAGGAATACAGAAAATGGATCAATTCCGGATCCATCAGATTCCAGTTCTCCCTCTGGTATAATTTGCTGTCCATCCAACTACCTCCTGATCAATTACCTGGCCGGATACTCTTCCTCTACATTCTATTTGCTGTCTATATATCTGGCAACCTCCATTTGCGCCTCATAGAGATCATACGAAAATTTCTCAAACTGATCCATTTTTTTGAGAAGACCTGACTGATCTGATACAGTTCCTGAAGGCAGACTGTTGCTCGCTGATTGTATCTTCCCTTTTAAGGTCTGCAATTCCGTATGATTGCTGCATAGATTATATGCCTCACTCAGTTTCGTATAAACCATACTGATCTTTGACTGATTTTCATTATATGCGTTTACAGGATCTCCGGAGTTCAGAGCCCGAAGAAAATCATCAACCGTATTGGAGGCAGACCATAATGCATCATTGATCTTTCTGTATACGGCATCCAGATCTACCTTATCCTCCTTGGCCTGGAACCCTTTTTTCCCCGCTTCCCGTCACAGTTTTCTCAGTCGGTACCCCATTCCCCAGACAGTCTCGATGTAATCAAAATCATCTTTCTTCGCAAGCTTCTTCCGAAGATTGCTCATATGCACCTTCAGGGACTGATCTTCCGGAAAATACTCCTCATTCCAAACACTTTCGTAGAGATTTGCTTTTGAGAAAAGCTTCGTGGGATAGGACAGGAGGATCACCAGGATATCATACTCCCGTGCAGTAAGGGTCAGCTCTTTGCCCCCGACGGTCACCGACCTGTTCTCCTGATCGATAACGATCCTTCCGTAGGTAAGGAGCTTCGCTCCCTTCATCCCCTGTCCGATATCGTTGGTTTCTCTCGCGGCGTTCTCTTCCTTCCCCTCCTCATCGGTCCGGAGCGGGATCCGTGAACGACGGGCCACTGCCTCGATCCGCACCAGAACATCCGGCAGTTCAAAGGGTTTTATGATATAATCATCCGCTCCGGCGCGCATCATGGACATCCGTTGGTCCAATGCGGACACAGCGGAAATGACGATGACGGGAATATCGGTTACTTCGCGGAATTTCGGAAGGAGCTCATCCCCCGAGAAGCCGGGGAGCATCATATCCAGGAGCACCATTCCGTATTCCTTAACATGCGCCTTCAGTTCATTCAGTCCTCCGACACCGTCGTATCTCTGAACCGTCCGATATCCGTGCTTCTCCAGATACGTAGCCAGAAGCTGCGCTATTTCTTTATCATCCTCTATGATCAGTAGTTTCATCCGTTATTTCCTTCCGCTTTCCCGAAATCATTCTGACCTCGAAATGCCGGGATTCTTACAACCGGTCTGCGCTGTATCATTTGACAGGATCCTTCGGGACAGCGCCCTCAGGATGACAGGACATCTCATCTTTACAGGATGGCATCACAAGTTCCGTCTCAAAGATCCCGTCACGTATCTCTCCCCGTAATTCAAAATGCATGGCATCCGCCAGTTCCTTACAGACATACAACCCCAGCCCTGTCCCCGGACCTGTCCGGCCCGGCGCGCGATAAAAGGGATCAAAAATGTGGGAGGGATCGATCCTCAGATTCTCTTCAATATCATTTCGCATGACCAGTCTGACACATGGTCCTCCGGTACTTCCGGGGCCTCCTGTCTGACCGCCTGCTTCGCTCTGACCGCCTGCTTCGCTCTGACCGCCTGCTCCGGTCTGTCTGCCTGCTCCGGTCTGTCTGCTCGTTTCGGTCTTCTCGACGCGGATCTCCAGGAAACTCCTCGCATATTTCTCTGCGTTGGAGAAGAGGTTCTCCAGGATCCGTTCCAGATAATGCCGGTCCGCCCGGACCTGCATCTGCTCCTCCGGTACATCCAGCCGCATATCAACCCGCCGTTCCTGCATTTTATCATACTGTCCCAAAGCCACCTCGGAAAGCACCGTATCAAACCGCACAGCTTCCAATGGCAATGTCTGTCTTGCATCCAGATAGGTCACTTCAAAGAATTCATCCGAAAGCTGACGGAGATAACGGATCCGTTCCGAAACGATCTTCAGATAATCCCGAAGTTCCTTTAGATCCTGCTCTGTCATCTCCTTTCCTTCCAGGAGTTCCTTTGACATTTGCAGATATCCGTCCGCTGCGGTAAGTGGTGTCCGAAAATCATGGGACACGCCTGCCATGATGGTCCGCACTCTTTTCTCTTCCTCAGCGGAACGGATCGCACTCCGCCGAAGATCCAGGATCAGCCGGTTGATCTCCTGCGCCAGCCCGACCGTAGACGCATCAAAGGAAGCAACCTTGATAGGCTGCTCCCTGTCTGTGGTCCTTATTTCATTGATCTGTTCTCTGAACGCCTTCATTTCCGCCCGCATCCTCAGATTCCTGATCAAAAAGACCAGGGCAAGGACAGCGGATACGGTGACGGCGATCAGAAGACCTATAGTCAGACCGTCCATGCTGGTACCTCTTACAATAAGATTCTTCGCACTTCGTGCTCAGAATGACAATACTCCTGCCGACTCCGGTATAAGATTCTTCGCACTTCGTGCTCAGAATGACAATACTCCTGCCGACTCCGGCATAAGATTCTTCGCACTTCGTGCTCAGAATGACAAGCTCAGAATGACATCCGGGTTTAGTAGTCCTTCTTCTCATATATCATATAGGAAATCACGAACCACAGCAATACCTCAACAACAAATCCGATGACGACTTTCAGTACCAGACTGCTGTCCACCGGCTGTGCCAGGAGGACGCCCTGCTGGGAGAGGCAGACCGTATTCATGACCGTATTCGTGGTATTGGCCGTTACCAGATCGGCGCCGCCCTCCATCAGATCCTGGCCGGTGATGGCGGAAGCGACGATCATCCCGATGCTCTCCAGCAACATCCGTACATATACCAGAACCGGTCCGGCCATGTTTCTCACGCACAGGGTAAGCAGCGTTCCGAAACAGGTCATCCGAAGAATAGTCAGAAAAAGGAGCGGTTCCCGCAACAGGACATCCTCTATCCCCTCGCTGCTGATCCCGCAGGCGATGCCAAGACCTATCAGATGCGGAACATATACCACCAGGGCGATCGGAACTGCGATGGAGAGACATTTGGATAAAATGATCCGGAAGGAACTGTTTCCTGCCATCACTTCATACATACAGGTTCTATGATGATATCCCCGTCCGGTGATATATGCCGCCATCAGAGAGACAAGCATCCCGAGTATTGCGAAGATCCCGAACGTCCCCCTGGAGAAGGAGGCTGCTGAATTTGCACTCGTTTCATTCACAAATGGAACAACGATCATCGTCAAGGTGATGAAGAACACGCATACCCAAAATCCTGTGATCCGTTTTGTGCGGAACAGCTCCGCTTTTATCAGTTTTCCCATATTTTTTTCCTCGTAATTATTATTTTTAAGATCCTTCGCTTCGCTCAGGATGACACATTCCCGGTGTCATTCTGAGGAGCTAGCGACGAAGAATCCTGTCCTTGAACATCCCCGGGCCCCGCTGTCCCTTCTCCTCTCCTGCCTTGCCATGCGTCACCTTGGACAGATAGTATTCCTCCAGGCTGTCGCTGGTCTCTGCAAACCGGATGATCGCGAATCCCGCGTCCGTTATGGCCCGGGAGATCTCCGCCACATTTTCCGGATATTCGTAAAGCCTGATCTCACCGGTTTCCATCACCTTGTAATCCCGGATCTTCCGTTTCTGCTCCAGCATGGCTACCGCTTCCTCCGTCCGGTCTGTCCGGATGGAGATGTAACTCCGGGAGTGCTGCATCAGTTCCTCCCGGGAAAGGGACTCCACGATCCGCCCCTCATTGATAATGACATAGTCCGTGCAGAGTTCAGACAGCTCCGCCAGAAGATGACTGGAGATGATGATCGTCTTCCCCTCCTTCTCGCAGAGTTCCCGTAAAATGTGCCGTACCTCCACGATTCCTTCCGGATCCAGCCCGTTTACGGGTTCATCCAGTACCAGGACCTCCGGATCGGGAAGCAGTGCCATGGCAATCCCCAGCCGCTGCTTCATTCCCAGCGAAAACCGTTTTGCCGCTTTTTTTCCCGTATCCGCCAGCCCCACATATTCCAAAAGGCTCCTGCACCTTGAGTCATCCGCCACTCCCCGGACTCTCCGCACATACTCCATATTCTCCATGGCCGTGAGGGATCCGTCGATGATGGGATTCTCGATCATGAAGCTGAGACGATCCCGGTTCTTATCCAGACTTTCATCGGATTCAAACAACCGAAGCTCCCCGTCCGTCGGATGTACAAGCCCGCCGATGATCTTCATGATGGTTGTCTTCCCCGCACCATTCGGCCCGATCAGGCCGACAATATGCCCCTTCTCCACCGAGAAGGATACATGCTCCAGTGCAGGAGTGTTTTTATAGACCTTATGGATCTCTCTTAGTTCGATCACCTTCATCTTTCTGTCCTTTCTGCTTAGCCTCTTGCATTCATTGATGTCACGTGTTCATTTATGCCAAATGTGCCGTCTTCGATATTCATTCTAAAACACCATGGTTAAGAAAAAGTAAAGATGCTGCAGGTTTTCACCCACAGCATCCTCTCTGTCTGATCATTCTGTCAATCTGTTTGTCCCATGAAGCATGGAAATCATCAGGTAGATCAGGTGATCCGCGTCACTCCGCAGCTTCCATCTTCTTTCCGCTGAAATATACTTCCTCCGGGAAGTTATAACTGAAGCCTTCCTTCTCCGCAGTAAGAAGGTCCTTATCGAATACCAGGAAGTCCGCATCCTTTCCGACCTCGATGGAACCCTTGGAGGCTTCAATGCCCAGCTGCTTTGCTCCATTGATCGTGTAACCGAGTATCATTTCCTCAATACTCATTCGTTCACTTAACGGCGGATTTGCCACAACAGTCCGATGATAATCTTCCTGTCTCGTTTTCTCCGTGATCTGACGTGTCATTCCGACTTCCATGCCGAGATAGGGGTTCCATTCCGTGAAGTAGCCGTAGAAAACCTCATCGCTTGACCAGGTAACGATGGCGCCGGTATCCCAGATGGTTTTGCAGCGGTACATTTTGGCTGCACGTTCATCTCCGATCAGAACACGCCATGTCTCAAACGGATTGCCGACCATATTTCCGCAGTGCCACCAGGGTGAATAATTGGCGAAGACACCAAGCTCTGCGAAACGTCCCAGATCCGCATCATCCTGAATCTCCAAATGTGCACAGGTAACCTTTACACGATAACTGTCTCCAAGCTCCTTCTTTACGATCTCCACAGCATCCAGAACGCTGCGGGACGCCTGCTCGCCAACCGTATGTAAATGCAGATCCATCCCCTCTTCATTCAGTATTCTGAGGATTTTCACGAGCTGATCTACGCTTTGTGCGGTTACCCCGGTGGCGCCGGTATCAGCGTAAGGCGTTACCAGTGCAGCCGTTTCGATCTTCAGGGTTCCGTCCATGAAGAGCTTTAACGTATGAACCTTCAGGTGTTCTGTATTGTATTCTCTGTTGAAGCGCCGCAGTTCCACGGCAAAATCATCCAGTCTCTTCGGATCGGTAACGCAATAGCATCCATCGATATAGATGGGAAGCTTTCCCTGCCTGTCCATCTTACAAAGACACGCATAGACCCGTTCGTGAAGCTCATATTGCTCCGGGAATCCGGAATCGAAAACCGCGCAAACGCCTGTCTCCTTGGAGAACTCGATCCAACGTGTAACCGCGTCTTCGATCATTTCATCGGTCAGAGTGTCCTTTAAATGATCGAAAAGGAACCGCATTTGCAGAGACTCAAATATATTTCCGGTAACATGCCCGTCCTTCCGCACAAAATAACTGAGTCCGGTGACAACATCCGGCGTTTCATCCGTGACTCCGTGCTTTGCAAGGAGCTTGGAATTCACCCAGATGCTATGGTTCTCTCCTTCCATGATCAGGATCTCGCTGTCCGGACAGATCGCATCCAGATCCTCCTTCACGATCTCCTCACCCTTCAGATAAGCACGTTCCAAAATGAACCGGTATCTTTCCTGACCCGGATTTTCTTTAATATGATCCGCGATAAAAGCCAGTACCGCTTCTTTGCCTTCACATTCGATCCGCTCTCCCATTTCCGTGTATTCAAAGCCTACACTCATGGTCACATGGACATGACTGTCAATGATACCGGGCATGACAAACCTTCCTCCGAGATCCGTAACCTCGCCCTCATAATCCGCAAGGCCGGACTCATCACCTACATACACAAATTTTCCGTCATTCACCACAAAAGCAGTGGCCTGCAAGCTGTCGGCATTCGATGTAAAGATTTTCGCGTTTTTGATGATCTGATCTGCTTTCATACCTTTCTTTCCCCCATATTCTTCTTTATTTAGGCTTTCCTTCTTCTTTTTGATCCGGGCATCAGGCCTATACCTCATCCTTTGTAGTGATCGCCACAAGCCAGCCCATGAAAATGATGGCGCCTCCGGTTACCAGGATAGCTATCCAGTCCGGCGTAAAGCGGATATGCATGATCTCCGGAAGATAGCTTCCCGTGATACCGTTTCCGTTATATACCACGATGGCCAGCAGGAACGCCAGGCAAAGCCCCAGCAGGGTTCCCACGATCACCGCCAGGATGGAGGAAGCCATACCCTCTGCCAGCAGCATGGTCCTCTTCTGCTTCTCGGAAAGACCGATGCACCGGAGAGTTTTGAATTCATCCCTGCGGTTGTGCAGCTGGCTGCGGTGAACATTGATGGTATTGGTAATGATCAGCACCAGGATAAATGCGATCACGCACAGGATTCCCAAGTGCAGGAAGCTGACCATACGGAAGGCCGCTCCGATATTTGCTACCTTGTAAGCCCCGCCGTCATAGAGCTCCTTCTGCAGCTCCTCATAGTCTCTTCCCCGGATCCCGGTCAGAATATCTGCCTCCAGGGAGACATCCATGACCTCCCTGTCACCGGACTCCTTCTTCACTGTGTACATGGACTTGGGTACCACTTCGCCGATGGGCATGTTATCCGCATCCATCTTGTAGATATAATAATCCGACATGGACCATACCGAAGCATAGTTGGTGGTCAGGAACTTCTCCGCCAGCTCAGGATCCATGGTTCCGGCCACATAAAATTCCTTATCCGAGTACTTCACCTTGAAGGTGTCGCCCACGTTCCATTTGGTTGAACCATACAGGTTCGGCACCTGGATCACGGGCACCTTGCCGGAATCCCCCGCATCCTGCATCTGAGATTCCTCTGCAAAGATCTGATAGAGTGCGTCGGTCATACCGATTACCTGGAAGGAATCCTTGGAGAAACCGGTCTCCTTCGCTTCATCCGTAAGGGTATATTCCGTATAACCGTATACTGCATCCGTATTCGGATCCGATTTCCGTGCATCCCAGGCCTTCTTCCAGCCCTCATAATCCGTCCATGCTGCAACTGCATCATATTCATTTGCCATACGGAGCTCCGTACTCTTCATGGTGCGAAGCGCCGTGCCGGAAGCAACCACAAGGGCTACGCCCAGTCCCAGCGTGATCACGCCGGCGATGAAGCGGCCTTTGGCACGCTTGGCGTTATGCAGTCCGTAAGCGATGGCCACGCCGTAGCGCTTTACCTTTGCTTCCGAGAGTCCGCCCTTCCGTCCGTGCTTTCCCAACTTCTCCGGCTGACTGCGGGTCTCGATGGGGTTCATCTTGAACAGCTTCTGGATGGGTGACACCATGGAAAGACAGGTGGCAAGGATCACCACGATCAGTGTTCCCAGGATTGCCCGGATGTAGAAGCCTGCCTGAAGCGAAACCACGGTTCCGGTAAGGATCGTCTTCAGGATTCCGGATGCATTCACCAGGGCGAAAAGTCCGATAGAAAGCAAATGTCCCACTGCCATTCCCAGTACGGCTCCGATCAGCGCAACGATCAGCGCTTCCTTAATGATCATTCCGATGATCTGCTTACGGGTCAGTCCGATACAACGAAGGATACCGTAATCCTTCATACGCTCATTGACCGAGATATTAAATGCGTTTCGGATGATGACCATCAGGATCAGTCCGAAGACGGCTACGATCATGAGAATGAAGGCGTCGATGGCAGCCTTGCTGAAATCCAGTTCGCGGTTTCCGTCCCGGTACAGCTCCTGTGCAAGTTCGTTTACCTCGCCTCCGTCTATACCGTAGGCGGAAGCAACGGTTCCCAGTTTCTCCTCAAAACCGCTCTTCTCCTCAAAGGCGATATATACCAGAACGCTCTCTGCCGACTTCAGCTTCTCATCCGTAAGCAGCGCATAGTTTGGCGCATCATACTCCTTGTCCGTGGTAAGACCTACGATCTTACCTACGGGGAAGTTCCCGTCTTCTCCGTACCGTTCCACAAGCTGACCCATTTCGTTGTATTCCTTCGGTGCCAGCACCTCCTGATCCTTCTTCGGATAGGTTCCCTTGTCAAGCGCTGTCGGATAAGCCATATCATCAAAGCTGTCGATACGGATCACATTATCCGTTTCGTCGTTCCAGGAGATCCAGAGCTTCGGAACGGCCAGCCCGCCCACGGTCTTGGAATCCCGGTAATCCTTCCTCAGCTTCTCCGCCACATCCGGCGTTACCGCGTAGCTGACATCATATCCGCCGGTATCCGCATATTTTTTCTCATCCAGGCTGTGCTGGACGCTGTATACCATGCAGAAGATGGTGTAGATCAGTACGGCCGCCAGGAAGACTCCGACGATAGTGGTGATGGTCCTCTTTCTGTTCGTCCACATGTAACGATACGTAAGTGTAGAAAGACTCTTCATACGCCCCTCCTTACTTCGTCGTATCGCTGACGATATGTCCGTCCTCGATCTGCAGCACCCGGTCCGCCATCTCGGCGATCTCCGGCTCATGGGTGATCAGTACCAGCGTCTGGTTGCGGGTCTTCACTGCATCGATCAGCATATTCATCACTTCGGTTGTATTCCTGGAATCCAGATTACCGGTGGGCTCATCCGCAAGGATCACCGGAGGGTGATTGATCAGGGCCCGTCCGATGGACACTCTCTGCTGCTGGCCGCCGGAAAGTTCATTCGGCAAATGTGTACGCCGGTTCTCCAAACTCAGGATCCGGAGGAGCTCATCCATTTCCCCGGGATCCACCTTCTTCCCGTCCAGCAATGCCGGCATGGCGATATTTTCTTCTACACTGAGAACCGGGATCAGATTGAAATTCTGGAAGATAAAACCGATCTTCTCTCTCCGCAGGACGGAACGCTTTTCATCACTCAACGTATAAATGTCTGTTCCGTCGATCATAACGGACCCTTCGGTGGGTGTATCCAGGCCTCCGAGAAGATTCAGAAGCGATGATTTCCCGGACCCGGAAGAACCGATGATGGCAGTAAACTGTCCGGATTCGATCTCCAGGTTGAGATGATCCACCGCAGTCACGGCTGTGTCTTTGCTTCCGTATACCTTGGTAAGATTATTGGTTGTAATGATCTTCATAACTACCCCCTTCATAATAAGTTGATTTACCCCATAAACGTATTATGACACAGGCCCACCGTCTCTTTCTTATTTCCAGTCAAACTCCGGATAATCCCCTGAACCACTCAGAGTAAATGTCGTCGCACAACTCGTGTTCTCCCATGGTAAATTCATATAGTCATTGTCCCATCCGAAGAACCAGATCTGATAACCCACACGCGTGATATCGTACTTCTCCGTATCGATCTTCATGGTGGTACTCTGTCCTTTGGCGCGGCTGTCGGAGTACAGCCAGAGATACTCCTGCTTCGCCTCGTCCCAGACCTCTACCTCCAGGCGGGCCACATACCAGCCCTCCTGATAAAATGTGAATTCCGTAGTTCCGTTTGTACCCGCGGGGATGGTATCCATGGGTTCTGCTTTCGGAACACTCCTGATCGTCACACCGTCCCAGGCACCGTTCTCATCCACAAAATACTTCTTGTCTATATAAGCGTTCGAATACATACGGCCCTTCTGGTCGAAATAATACCAGGTGCCATCGATCTCTTTCCAGCCGGTCTGCATCTTCCCGTCTTTCCCAAGGAAATACCATATGTCCTTCAGCTTCTTCCAGCCTGTGATCATGGCACCATTCTTCCCGAGATAATACCATTTGCCGCCGGATTTCTTCCAGCTGTCCGCCGACATGGCGCCGTTTTTATCAAAGAAATACCATCTGCCATTGATCTTCTTCCATGTATTCTTCAGTTTGGTTCCGTCTGACAGGTTGAAATACCATTCCCCGGCAGTTTCCTTCCAGCCGGGAACCTTACCCTTCCCGTCCCGGGAACCGTCTTTACCCAGGTAATATCCGTCCCGGTATGCGTCACATTCAAGGTATCCGTCGGCATCGAAATAGTACACTTTTCCATCAATCGTCTGCCAGCGTTTCTTCGGATACCAGCCGGAAATATCCTGGTACCATTTTCCTTTATTGTTCTTCATCCATTTGCCTTTATAGGAATCGCTCCGGGTGCCGTCAGCCTCATACCAGCTTCCGTTTACCCATTCGGAATGATAGCCGGCATTCTTTCCGGTTTCTTCATCGGCATATGCAGTAAGCCCTGTTCCCACGTAGCTTCCCAGTATTACTGCCGCTGACAGTATTCCGCCAAGAAGCCGGCCTGCGATCCGTGCTCTTCTTCCTCTTCTCATATTTGTAACCTCCGTTTTCTACCTTGGATCCATCGGATCATTACTCCGCTACAGTCTATTTTACCATACCCGGAACGAAAAAGGGAGAGTGGCTATATGGAAATATAGCTCACCCTGGAACGATTGGGGTGGGACGATTGGGGACGGTTCTGGGACGCCCAGAACCGTCCCCAATCGTCCCACCTCCGTCCCCTGTCGTACCACTCAGTTTACTGCGGAAAAGGTGGAAGGATGATCTCAGGCAGCCTTCGTTCATCAACCTCGCCTACCGTATAGGATATCCCTTCCTCTTCAAGGATATTCAGGAACTCATCCAGGTATTTTCTGTCCTTTCGTACCGTCTGGAAGCTGATGCAGAAATCATCTTCCGTCGCATTGATCTCGAGCATGACATGTCCAAGAGTCAGGCTGAACACGCCTTTAATATAAGGTGCCAGGCCACCCCATCCCACCTTACCGACATAACTGATAACGAAAGTGGATGGTATTCCGTGTGTGGTCGGACTGTTATCTACAGCATAATCCACCTTGTTCATCAAATCCGGCTGTTCATCGATTGCCTGTCGGAAATCCCGGACTTTTCTTGCCTCCATCCAGCTGACTTCCGGCTGCATCTGGATATACATCCGGCTCCTTGTTATCGTTGACAGTTTTTCCATCGGCCAATCCTTCATGGAACCGTCATACGGAATAAAGAGCTGTCTGACTATATCCCTGTATGTCTCCGGGCATCCGACATCCGCACGATAATTACACGAAATTCTTCCGCTGATCTTTGTCTGGTCCGGAAATGTGCGTGCAAGCATCTTAAACAATACGGCAGAGATGATAGAGTTCGGACTCCCATCATTTGCTCTGGAATACTTCATTAGATCCTTCTTCGGGATCGTTATCGGATAATACAGTGCTTTACAATCCGGATGTGTGTAAAACTCCATATAATCCTGCCTCAAAGTAAAAGAATCCTTTGCAAAATCAAAATCCCCGAGCGGAAGATCTTCCGGCAGGGCGTCAATGTCCGGTTCCGCACACTCCTCGGGTGTGATCTGCGTGTCAGGGGTCAGGATGCCGGTGCTGTCGATCTGATATCCCAAATCAGTAAAATACTGCCACAGAGTTGTCTTGATCCAGCGCATGGATCCGCAGCCCCCGCAGAAATTATGCGCGAAATTGAAGTATATAGTATCCTTCTCGTAGGTGATCGAAAAGAGAAGTGAATTTGTCTCTTCCGTTCCCAGCTTCACGATATGATCATCCGGTGATACCGTGATCGGCAGGTCACATGGTTCAAGGATATAAGCCCCATCTTCATTAACCACAGCTTTTCTCGAATAATACGAAAATCTTGAGAAAGCCTTCTCAGCCGCCGCTTTCAAAACACTTTCCTTAACATTTTCTGTCAATGTCACTTTGATCCTGCAGGAATAGACATTCCTTTTCTTGATCTCATAAAGCAGATACGAATCAAAATCATGCATAATATGTTTCTCCTAATAATATATTCTTCTCTTGGGACGATTGGGGACGGTTCTGGGACGCCCAGAACCGTCCCCAGTCGTCCCATCCCTTGTTTACTCTACTCCGTACATATGACGGAGGATCACACGTTTAGCAGTTTCTTCTCCGAACAGGCTGGTGATCATATCCACCGCCGGACCACCTTCCGCATACAGCCGTTCAGCGAAGTCCCGTATCTTATCCATTTTGACAGCCGGGTCACAATCCGGCGCCTTTGCCGCCTGTGCCAGGTATACCCTTGCGCAGTCTCTGCCGGCACGATGCAGCTTAGCAGACACCGTCTTTCGTCCGGTTTTTTCATACGTGCAGGAATAACGGATATCATCATACCAATGCTCTTTACCGCTGGTATAATCGGCAATCCCGGCATCCCGGTCTTTGATCATCTCATACTTTTTCTGCAGCCAATCCGGTTGAAATTCGATCTGAACATCGTACAGTTCGGCGATCTGTACTTCCTTTCCGAAAACAGCGAGCCAATCCAAATTAAAGAGTGGTACATCCTTTTCCGTCACGGAAAGCACAATCGTCTCCATGCCCATCAGCCCCCCGAGGCCTGCCATCCTCATGATACAGAGATGCCCGAGCCCCTGAACATCATAGGACTCCGTCCTTAACTCGATCCCTTTCTTGGAAAGCAGGGCATCCTCTCCGATATCACACTCATTTATAGTATATTTTTCAGAAAGCAACTGAAAAACATATGCGCCAAACCCCGGTGTATTGATTTTCTTTTTTTCCATCATTGTCTCCCCCTTTTTCTCTTTAAAGATATTTCTTTCCTAACTGCATACTACCAAAGTCGCAAAAAGATTTCAACGGTGGTGGAACGATTGGGGACGGTTCTGGGCGTCCCAGAACCGTCCCCAATCGTCCCATAGCAGAAAGATTTCTCGAGCATCTGCAGTCATCATTTCAATGTCCGCCAGAGCAAACCCCATATCCTTAAGTGCAGCATTGTGGTGGCGAATATTCCTACGGAAGCACGAAATCACTGATCTCAAAATGATCCGGTGCTTCCGTCTCACACTGAATGCCGTTCTCCCGGAGGAGGCCGACGAAGCGATCCACATATTTCGTGTCAGCGTTTCGTTGCATGATATGGATGCAGAAGGCATCCGCCACGGGGAAGATCTCGATCGAGATCCCGCCACTGAGGCTCATGTCCAGGGTCGGGGAGAAATTGGAAATGTACTTCTCCATCCCATTGAAGGAAACCCGCCCCACGTAGCTTACTTCAAATGTGTTCTTTCCTATCCCCTTCCGCACGAACTCCTTCATGTGTTCATGCTTCTCCTCCAGGGTCAGTCCCCGGATCTTCTTTTCATTCATCACATGCTCATTAATGGACAGCAGGTCATTTGCATCGTCTCCCCTGACGATCATGACGCCCCGCCCCATGGTGTTCAGCAGCTCCAGGGATCTGCTGCGCATTTTCTCAGTGTAAACGATGGGGATGATATTCACATGACAGTTATGGCTGTAGGGTTTCCGCAGTGCCCTTCTGTACTGGTGCTGCATCCCGCAGACCACGGGCAGCTTCCTATCCGGATGCAGTTCTGCGATGGCCCGGTACATGACCGAAGCGATAAATGAGGCAGGGCTCCCGTCCACGCTCGACGCGAACCGCATCATTTCCTTCTGTTCCACCTTCATCCGGAAGGAGGTCCAGCCGTCCCGGCCCGTGTATCCCTCCGGTTGATCCTGAAGCATCAGAACTTCCTCCGGCCGCCGGTCCAGGCCGATCTCGTCTGTGGGTACCGGTTCCTCCGGAAATGGATCGTCATCCGCCTCATCAACCCCCGGCTCACTGTCCGGAAGCGCGATGCCGGAGAGATCGAACTCCTCCTCCGGGTGCAGGGTCACCAGATAACAGTACAGCAGCGTTTTGATGAATGGAAACTGCCCGCCCCCATCCATAAAAAAATGTGATGTGTCCACATAGATCAAATTCCCTGTCCAGGCCACGGCCATCAGGTGCCCTCCGCTTTCCTCTCCGCCGAGGGGAATCGCCCTGCCGCCGGGAGTGACCGGCATCGGGGCATCATTTGATACCAGCACGTATTCTTCATTTCGCCGGATCATTTTCACCGAAAAGTACGGATACCTCCGGACCGTCAGATCCACTGCCCTTCGCAGGGCGTCCGGATCCACCGGCTCCGTCATCTCCAGGCGGACCCTGAACGTATTATGAAGGTCTTTCCCGGCCGCATAAAAAAGGTTGTTTACTTTATATTCCATTGATCTTTAACTCCATTCATTTTCTTACCGGCAGGCGGTCGCGAAAAACATGCTGAAAAATAATGCCCGAAAATAATGCCAACAGTTTAACACAGAATTCACGAAATCGGAACACTCGGATTGCAACTCAGCCGTGGAATCGAAATCGGAATCGGAATCAGAACCAATTTATGGTGCCCGACAAAATGTAATATATACTTGACATTTTGTCGGGTGCGTGTTAGTATGCAGACAACAAGGCTGAGTCGTGGCTAAGACTAAGGCGTAGCCAAGTCGTAACGGGGAGTCGTAACCATCGACGGAGGTAGTTCTCCGGGAAAGGATACATTTATGCGAAAATCAGGTTTTATTCTCACTACTCTCCTTCTGATGATCATTCTTGCCGGGGTCGGAGTTTTCATTCTGATCAAAGGACGGGGAGACAGCTGGAGCAGCAATTGGAATCATACGGTCAGCGTGCAGGGCGGCAAGGCGGACCCGGGAAATACGGTCGTTGATTTTACCATCGATAAAAGCGGTGATTACAATCTCCGGCTTTCCTGGAATCTGGAGGGCCAGGGGACGGACCTCTCCAAGGTGTCCGACGACGGCCCGGGCTTCGTGACCGGTTGCGTGATCACGGATCCGAACGGAAATGTGATCTACGGCTCCTCCGCAACCGCAGTATTTCTGGACACGGAACTGCATATGGAGGCCGGAACCCACAGGATCACATTTTCCTACATTTCCAATGAAGCTGAGTATATTGAATATGCAAAGAAATACCTCTGCGGAGAGGTTTCCGCCAGGGAATGGGCGAAGAATATCGACTTTGCGAAGAACACGAAGAACGGCACCTGGAATATGGATTATGAAATGAAGGTCCGCACCGCGGCATCCGGCATTTCCATGATCTTCCCGGCGCTCTTCCTCATCCTGTTCTCCGTCTGTGTGGTGATCATCCTGCTCATCGCCATGTCCAAGGAGCGAAGGCTACAGAGTCCGCAGTACGATGAGCGGCAGGAGCTGGAGCGGGGCCGCGGTTTCCGCTATGGATTCTTCACGATGCTCATTTTCAACGGTGGCGTTCTCTGCTTTGACTGGACCGGAGTCATTCCCGGAAGCAACCAGATGATCCTCTATGCCAGCGGGCTTTTGGCCGGCATACTGGTCTATGCCGTCTACTGTATCTGGCACGAAAGCTACTTTGCACTGAATCAGCAGACAAATGTGATCATCGCCTTCTTCACCTTCATCGGTCTCTTCAACCTGGCGATCGCCATTATCGCGATCGTAAGAGGGACCATGATGGAAAACGGCCGGTTCACGGAGAAGTTCCTGAATCTGGAGTGCGCTCTCCTGTTCCTGATCCTGATGGTCACCATGCTGATCAAGAAGCTCCGCGACAGAAAAGCCGACGCGCTTGCCGGGGATGAAGAGTGATCCGGGGAGGTGGTGCGATGAAGAATCTCAGATTAAAATCCGCCAGGGCTGCCCTGGATCTGTCCCAGGAGGATCTGGCGAAGAAAGTCGGCGTATCCAGACAAACGATCAATGCGATCGAGAAAGGGGATTACAACCCCACGATCAACCTCTGCAAGGAAATCTGCAAGGTATTGGGGAAGACATTGGACGAACTCTTCTGGGACTGACCATAGAAAAAGCAGGGACGGTGGTGGAACGATTGGGGACGGTTCTGGGCGTCCCAGAACCGTCCCCAATCGTTCCACCACCGTCCCCAGTCGTTACACTTCCACCGGATTCTCACATTCATACCCCGGCAGGGCCTCCTCGAGTTTCTTATCATATCGTTCTTCAAAGAACATGCATTTCGCAGGATTATGGGCCAGCGTATCCTGAAACAGGGCAAATGCGATCAGCCGGCAGCCTCATGCACAGCATCGTCATATCATCAAACTGCGGTGCATCCCCTGCAAAGCCATCGACCACCTCTTGCACATGCGTCAGCAGATCCTTTGGATTCGTGAAGGGCGTGCCATTTACAGTCTCAAGTAACCGGTCCTCACCGAACATTTTCTTCTCCGCATCCGTCGCCTCAGTCACGCCGTCGGAATACTGGAAGATCGCATCCCCGGGGTTAAGCTGAAGTGTGAAGTTCCTGTACGCACGCCTCGCGGTCCTGCCGACAAATTCCGATGTATGGAAAATGGCAAGCGCCATACCTTCCGCCTTCGGCATCACCTTCCATTTTCCCTCATGATACAGGAATAATCTTTCATGTCCGGCATCAGAATAGGTTAAAAGCCCGGTATGAATATCCAATATACCAAGCCATACCGTGACAAACATGTTGTTGGCATTATTCTCAAACAGCGCATCATTTACTTCCCTCAACACCTGCATCGGATCCGGATGCAGGCGGGTATGTGTCTTGATCATGGTTTTCGCTGTCATCATAAACAGAGCCGCCGGAATCCCCTTACCTGACACATCCGCAACAACCATGGCCAGATGCCGGTCATCGACCATGAAGAAATCGTAGAAATCACCGCCAACTTCCTTCGCCGGCTCCATACGGGCATAGATGTCAAATTCGTCACGATCCGGAAAGGCCGGAAATGCGGTCGGCATCATATTCTGCTGGATTCTCGCTGCTATGCTAAGCTCCGCTTTGATCCGTTCCTTTTCCGCAGTGATCCGTTTCAGATCTTCCATGTAATACATATTGGCAATACTGATCGCTGCCTGTGAGGAAATGGCGGAAACCAGCTGCTCAACCCCGGGGTCAAAGGGAACCGTCTCTCCGGCCTCATTCTTCGCATTTATGAGCTGTGTTACCCCGATCAGTTCTCCACCGTCATTTGTCATCGGGATCACCAGCATGCTGATGGTGCGATAGCCGGTCATTTCATCATATTGCCCCGAACCTGTAAAATCAAAAGCCGTATTTTCCCGGACATCCGGTACGTTGATCGCCTTATTGTTAAGAGCCACCCACGCGCACACATATTTCGGATCCAGGGGCACAGGAGGCAGATCGATCGGCGCATCATGACCGCCTCTTCTCACATTCTGCGAGCGGGTAACCATCCGCCGAAAATGTAATCCGTCTTCCCGAAGCAGATACAGGGTCCCGGCGTCGCAATTGGCTGCATCCATCGCGCAATCCAGGATCCGTGAAAGCAAAACATGACGATCACGTTCTGAAGTCAGTTCGATGCTTATAGCCAGAAAGCGTTCAAATATACTCTCTTTATCCAATGGTCGATCACCATCCTCTCTGTCGGACAATATTCCTTTACTGCGCTTCGGTAAGCGCATTCAGTCCCAGCTTCACGGCACCCATGATCCCCTGATCATCGTTACAGCCCGCAGGAACGATATAATTCTCCGGGTCCGCAAGTTCCCCGGTTTCGATATAGCGATTCAGCTTCTCCGCAACCCTTCTGCGGATCATCGGGAAGAGATGCATCTGGTGCATCACTCCGCCTCCCAGGATCACCCTGGCGTGTCCCATTTCCGGATGCAGCATTCCATGCACAACCCTGCCGCCGGACAGGATCCCGCCGCCGATGCCGGTACCGACCGTGATATATACCACATCCGTAAGCCCCTTCGCAGCGCCCCAGGTCACCTCTCCCAGAAGAGACCCGTTCACGTCCGTATCAAAGCCGATCGGAACGCCGAGGGCTTCCAGAGCACCTATCTTCATCTGCGTCCTCCTCATTTTGAACATATCATATCATTTACCAACGGATACAAAAAGCCCTGTGTCAGACTTTTTCAGAAGCATTTCAGAATCGCCATTTTCCTACTCCCGATTGATCACGAAGGATATGTCTCTGTCAGAATACTCCCCAACAGCAGACATTGTTTTCTTCAAGTGGGATATATCAGAATACGCAACAAAGTGTTTTGCTTCAGCAAGCATCAACGCATTAAAATGGCTGATGTCAGCAGCGCTAAGTCTTTTTACATCATATCGGTAGGGCAATCATCCGGTAATTTAACATTTACACGGACCTCACTGTCGGTTAACAGTTTAAAGAAAACACTCATAGAGAGTACAGCAAGCCTTTTTGACAGGGGAAATACCGTATAATCATGAGGAGTCAGCATGGAGGCAATTACGAAATGGAACTAACAATCAGATATTTTTTTAGTGTAAACAACTCATCAGCATTCAGGGAAATACTATACCTCGCATTTTCCAACTTCTGATGGTAAAGATTTGCGAATAAGTGTTCTGCCTTCGTGCTTAACTCCTTTTCCATCGAAAATCCCTTCCACAATTCCTTCCACGACTTCCAGTTTATTGCTTACTATTATAGTCGTATTCGTACTTTTTTGTCTATAAATAGTAAACGTGGAACGATTGGGGACGGTTCTGGAACGATTGGGGACGGTTCTGGGCGTCCCAGAACCGTCCCCAATCGTCCCACGGCTATACCTTCTTCACATACAACTCCACGACAAATCCCTTATCGTTATAATATTCCATGCCGCCGCCCTGCATCTCCATATAGGATTTTACCAGGTACATACCGACGCCGTAACCGCTCTTATCCTTTGCGGCCGTACCCCGGTAGTACTTCTCCGTGATCAGCGGCAGCTCATCCTCATCCACTCCCGGTCCGCTGTCACTGATCCGGACACGGATAAAGGTATTTGACGCATCCCGGGTCTCATCAAAGGACACGTGGATGTCGGTTCCCGCATACTTGTGGGAATTCCCCACCACATTGTCGATCACCTGCTCCATCCGGAGCTTATCCATCCGGACAAGGCACCGGGGAATCCGGTTATCCATGATGATCCTGCCATAATGCTTCAGGTTCATGAAGCAGATTTCGATCCACACCGAGCTTTCCTCCGTGGGATTCACCCGGATCTGCTCCAGTTCGTTCATCGTCGCCTGGAATACATTTCCCATGATCTGATTGATGGTCTCTGTCTTTACGGAAATGGTTTCCACCTTTTCCGTCATATCCTTCAGTTCCGCTTCCGTAATCTCCATGGGCTGTCCGGGAGCTGCACTCTCCAGCTTTCGCCGGTTCTTCATTTCCAGAACCTCGCATGTTGCCTGGATGGTAGCCACCGGTGTTTTGATATCGTGGCTCAGCTCCGCCACCAGCTCCTTCTTCGCCTTCTCCGCAGCCGCCTCTCTCTCCCTGGCCGCCTTCAGTTCCTCCCGCATGAGGTCAAAGCTCTCCGTAAAGGAATCCGACAGGCCGTTCTTACGGATCGGCAGAGGGACATCCAGATTTCCCCTGGCGATCTCCGTGGAATAGGCGCTCAGCTCCTTCACCGGCTTCACCACCCGCAGGTAAATGTAGATGATGAGAAGGATACCCACCAGAAGTAAACTCCCCCACAGGATCAGCGCAGTCCGAAGGAACCCGCTTCGGTATACTTCATAATCCCCTTCCGTATCATCCCAGACCACTTTACCGATATACTCCCCGCCGGGCATGAAATCCAGGATCATGGCTTTCCTACCGTAATAATCCGCCAGTTCCGCGTTCAGCAGTTCCTTTGAGAAAATGATCCGGCAGCCGTACTTCTGTTCCAGTTCCTCCACGGATCGACCCTCTTCATACTCTTTCGTGATCCGGATGATCTGATCATTGTACCGGGCGATATCCCGCTTCTCAAATCCCATATCTCCGGCAAGGACCAGAAGAACCAGAAGGACCGCTGCCATAAGCAGCACAAATGCAATTGTGATTCCGCGGAGCTTCTTCATTCCTTCCTACTTCTCCTCAAGTATATAACCGGTTCCCCACACGGTCTTGATCCGTTCCGGATGGTTGGGGTCGGTTTCCAGCTTCTCCCGCAACTTCCGGATATGTACATTTAACGTTCCGTCACTGTAGAAGGCATCTCCCCAGACTTCGTTGAAGAGGGTCTCCTTGGTGACGATGGTATTCCTATGCTCATAAAGACAGGACAAAAGCGCAAATTCCTTAGCCTTCAGAGGAATCTGTTCCTCGTTCAGAAAGACGGACATGGTTTGGGCTTCCAGCCGCAGATGTCCTTCCTCCACCGGTACCTCATCCTGCTTTTCCGCATCCCTCTTCAGTTTCTCCATCTCTTTTACCCGCTTCAGATTGATCCGGACCTTTGCCAGCAGGACGGACAGGCTGTAGGGCTTCTTGATATAATCATCTCCGCCGATACTGAGAGCCACCAGTACATCGTCGTCGCTTTGCCGCGCACTGATAAAGAGGATGGGCAGCTGCATTTCCTCCCGCACCTTCCGGCAGACTTCAAAGCCCGAACCGTCGCCCAGGTTGATGTCCAGCAGGATCAGATCCACGGTGTTCTGCTCCAGGAAGGAATAACACTCTTTTGCACTGCAGACATACGCAGTACTTACGTCGAACATCTGAAAGTATTCTGCTGTCATTTTGGCGAGTTCCGTTTCGTCATCTACGATCAGACAATGATAATGCATACCTCTTCCCCCTGTCTTCATAACTTCCTGATAACAAATAGTATTCTACTATACTTTGCTTCCGTTCACAATTATTTCCACGGGCAAAGTCCCCATACCGCCAATAGCGGAATGGGGACCTTTTCGTATCCTCTCCCGGTAAGAAGCCCCCCCCTCCTCTCAGGAGGGGCGGGGAGGAGGTCACTCCTCGGTGATCATCTCCACCGGATTCAGTTTCCGGACCTTCAGTCCCAGCAGTCCCGAGGTGATCAGGGCCACCAGGAGGATTGCTCCAACAGAAAGCAGGATGGCCGGGATGGATATCCCATATTCGATCTTCTTTATTCCGAACATGGCAAGTATTCCCTTCATGAATCCGACACCTGCCGGTCGGGAAAGAACCGCTCCGATCACCGTACCGAGGGCGATGGCCGGAAGATTCGAAAGCATGATCTCCGCGATCAATCCCCGGGATGTAACTCCCAGGGCCTTGCTGATACCCATGCTCCGCCACTCTCTTACGATCTTTGCCCGGATCACCAGTGATTCCACGAAGATCACGATGAGCAGCGTTACCACAAAGAACACATAGCAAAGTGCCGTCATGGCTCCGGAGGTTCCGCGTACGGATTCCCGCACCAGCTTGTCTATGTCGGCATAGGTTGCTTCCACCCCCTTCTCCTGCATGAGCTTCTCCACCTTCGCCTTCAGCTCCTCATAGGTGCGGCCTTCCTCTGCACTGAGTATATAATGCGCAGTCTCCATTTTTTTCTCACGAACCCGCTCAGCGCCCTCCCAGGTAAGAACCATGGTCCTTCCCATATTCTGCATCCTTTGATTCAGGCCTACGATCATGTACTCTGCTTTTCTTTCCGCAAAGTTGATGGTCACCACATCTCCCACCTTCACTCCAAGGTCCTCTGCAGCGATTGCCGTCATCATCACCTCATTGTCATGCCTGGGACATCTTCCCTCCAGAACGGTGAGATCCGCGGTTCCTTCCGGATCGTCCACCACCTCTGTATTGATCATCTCACTCCTGTCCCCTGCGATCACCTTCGGTTCTATCGCATAATACATTCTTACCTTTGTCACACCGGGAAGCTTGGCAAAATCCTCCTTGAATCCGGCATCCGTATCCACCTGGATCCCTCCGACCACAGTTCCCGTCAGCCGGATCATCTGATCCGGATCATCTGCGAAATTCTCCTTCAGCCCAAAGCCATTTGTCATGGCAACGGCAAGGATCACCGTGATCAGTACCATGGCGATATTTCTTCCCACATTTCCAAAGGTATCCTTTAACGACAGCACCAGCGATACCGGGAGAGAGCTTTTCTCGAAGGAGAAACGATTCTTCCTGTAATTGTGCGTTCCGAGTCCCCCACGAAGCGCCTCCAAAACCGTGATCTTCTGATATCTTCTGCTGATCCAGACAGCTACAAGCAGGATCAGCAGGAGCAGTCCCAAAACCGTTCCAACCGCAACAAATGGATTTACCGGCTGATTCCAGGTGACACCGAGAATCCCACTGACTACATTTCCAAAGCTTCCGAAGGTAAGGATTCCCGTCACAAGTCCAAGCAGAGAGCCAAGCCCTCCATCCAGGAGTATCTGTACATAAAGCGCTCTCCGGATCTCACGGACCGTGTAGCCGGAGGCCTCCAGGATCCCCGTATTCAGCATATTCCTGTGGATGTAATTCCGGATGCTGAAGGATATGATCACCACGGCAACGATGAGAATGATCAATGCAAAGATCAGAACGATCGCCATAATGATGAGCGGAAGGATCTGACAACCACTCTTCATGGTTTCCCAGTTCAGCAGCAGGTAAGGAGCAGACTCGGCATCCGGATGATTTCGTATGTACTCTGCGTGGGTCGTCTTGTAGACATCGGCCACCTCCTCCTCCAGCTTTCTCATGTTATAACCTTCAGGGAAAAGAGACGTATCGGCCTTTCCCTTATACATGAAACCTTCCCGGGCGATCTTCGGATCCAGCTTTGCAAGCCTTTTCATCATAGCTTCCGACATAAAGACATGAAAGACGGAAATATTCAGTGACGAGCACATATACGGATCCTCGGCATATCCCGCAACACGGAAGGAAACGATCTCGTCACCCAGCTTAAGCTCCATGGTATCTCCCACAGGAAACCGTCCCTTTACGTAGTAAGGAAGCAGGATATCCTTTTCTGAAAGGCCCGTACGGTCGAAGGTTAAATGCATGTACTTCGGTTCCGTCTCAAAGGATTCAGCGATAAAATCAAATTCTTCATAGTCCTTTTCCTTTGCGTTTTTATAATCCGTGTCAAACCTGAGAATCGGTGTCATTTCCCAGTCAACGATATACGGATGTTCACTGATCGCCTTTTCCGCGGAAACACTTCCTGCCTCCTTATTGAAGGTGGCCAGAAGGATCTCCGTTCCCTTCACCTCCTGAAATTTATCCTCCAGTACATTTCCCATACCGAAAATGGCGGAGAAGGCATCAAAGATCAGGAATGTTGCAAGAAAAGCAAGGATGAAGAATGTGATCATGTCGCCCTTCTGACGCTTCATATTATTTTTTGCAATGAAAAATAATCTGTACATTTTTACCACCCCATATCACTTAAGAAATCCTTAAGCCTTCTGTGCCGCTCTACCGCCTTCTCTTTCTCCGGATTTGCTTCATCCTTATAGTCTCCCAGGAAGGGGCCCAGATCCACCTCATCCGTGATCACCCCGTCCGCCAGATAGATGACCCGGTTGGCTCTTTCCGCCGCCTTTACCGTATGGGTCACCATCACGATGCTCTGACCCTCCTGATTCAGATCCGAAAGGATATCCAGAACGTTGGTGGTATTCTGGGAATTCAGTGCCCCGGTGGGTTCGTCTGCGAAGAGGACCTCGGGACTGTTGATCACTCCCCGGACCACTGCGACTCTCTGCTGCTGTCCGCCGGAGAGCTGCGTGGGGAATTTCTTCCAGTCCTGCTCCCCGATCTCCACTCTCATGAGAAGTCCCTTTGCTTTCTCCGCCAGGGCCTTCCTGTCCTTCGTCCTCAGCAGTCCGCTGACCATCACATTGTCCAGGGCGCTCATGGAGTCGTTCAGATAATTCTGCTGGAAGACAAAGCCGCAATGATTTCTGCGGAACAGGGCCAGCTGATCGTTGCTGAAGGTTGAGATCTCGATCTCACCGTCCTTACTTTTCATCTTCTTATCCGGATCCTCCGTATGATAAGTGATGGTTCCGAGACTCGGACGATCCATTCCCGAGAGCGCATAGAGAAGCGTGCTCTTTCCGGAACCGGAGTTCCCCATGATCACCGTGAAATCTCCCTTGTAGATGGAAAGATTCAGGTTCTTCAGTACATGCTGCTGTACCGATTCATTGGAAAAGGTCTTGGACAGATCCTTTGCGGTTAAGATAGCTTCCTTTGCACTCATTTTCTTATCTCCTTCTTTTCGTCCTTTTCGGTGAACGATACGAAAAGACTTCCGTATCCGGTTCTGATCTTACTTTACATCAACCGGATGCGGAAGTCTTTATCTGTCCCCTGTGTAATTCTTAACTGTTTCTTAAATGACCTTCTGTGAAATGACGGAAGACTCCGCCCCAATGATACGGACGAAGTCAGTGAGGGGGAAAAGCAGTGTTGGCAAACATCCACGTCTGTGTTATTGTTTGATATGGTTGTACCTATGTTTGATCCCGGAAGCACAGCATGCAAAGCGAGGAGGCCGGAAAGGAGAAAAGGAAATTGACGACTTTTCACTACATCTTATGGTTTGCGCTGACTCTCGCAGGTTTCGCGCTCCTGCAGCTGGCTGACCGATATTATCGCCGGAAGAACAGGACCTGGATGTATATCACTGCCTTTGTTCTGAAAATTCTCGCAGGTGTGGGGCTTGCCTTCTGCAGCATGGCCCTGTCCATCCCCATCATCTGGAGAACCGGTTATCTCTCCATGGCCATCAGCATTTCTCTCTTCACAGATGCCTGGACGGACCTGTACGCTGTGATCTTCCGATCCATCAGGAAGAAAGCCCCCGGCCGGAAAAGCATGGTGGTGATCAGCCTTTGTCTTACGGTAGTTTATCTTACCTACGGCACCGTAAATATGCAGATCATTCACCCAAACGAGCATACCTATACCTCAGATAAGCTGACCCACGAATATACCTTTGTATTTCTATCAGACCTTCATTACGGATCCGCCCAAAGTGAACAGACCGTGGATAATGCCCTTGCAGAGATCGCGCAGCTGAAACCGGATTTTGTCCTGTTGGGCGGCGATATTACCGATGAAAATACCACCGCGGAGGAGATGCGGAGTATTTATCAAAAACTGGGCGCACTTCCAGCTCCTGTGTACTTCATCTATGGTAATCATGACCGTCAGGGGCTCGGGGACTATGTGGGAGGTGCAAACTATACACCTGAGGAGCTTACCGCCGCCATCGAGGCAAACGGGATCACGATCCTTCAGGATGAGACTGTTATGATCGCGGATGACCTGACCCTCCTCGGGCGGGAAGACGTCAGCGCGGGAGAGCGCCGGTGCAAGGTATCCGGGCTTCCGCCCGTCTCCCGGGATTCTTTTCTTCTTACCGTGGATCATAACCCCTTTTCGGAAACGGACATTCAGGAAACGGGCTCAGACCTTCAGCTTTCCGGCCACTCCCATGCCGGACAGTTCTTTCCTCTGAAATATATCTACATGTTCGGAGAGAAATATGTCTATGGGGATTATCAGGTCGGTAACACCAGACTCTATGTCAGCTCAGGGATCACCGGCTGGTACTACCCCTTCCGTACCTCCGCACACTGTAATTACGAGGTGGTTCACCTGGCTCCGTAGCTTCTCCGGCCGCGGAACGATCGGGTGGAACGATTGGGGACGGTTCTGGGCGTTCCAGAACCGTCCCCAATCGTTCCACGCATACTGCGAGCCCGGGAACAGGGTTGTTTTTGCCCTACCAAACAGCGATCCGATCCTCCGGCGCAAGATACATGCCGTCCCCCGGTTTTATATCGTAGGTCTCATTAAACTCATCAAACTGCTGAAGCGCAATATTGCACCTGAGGTATTCCAGCGGGTGCTCATCATTTTGGATCAGCCGTACAGCATTGCTCTTAGACAGCAGCCTCCTCGATATAGCGGCACGGGCTCTGAAATACTTGTCATAATCAAATCCCTGAACCTTTTCAGCCAGCTTCAGCGCACATTTCACCCCTCCCATATCCGCAATAGCTTCTGTGGTGATATCATGCGTTCCGTCATAGGACCAGGATCCGTCCGGGAATACGATCTTACTGTAATACTCCTGAACCTTACCTGCCTTCTTCTTGAAGGTACTCATATCACTCCCCTCGATCACCGGATTCGGTTTTCCTTCGGAATCAAACTCCACCCCACCGGAATCAAACGCATGGGTCAATTCATGTCCGATGACGTCACCGATCCGTCCCAGTTTCTCCTCGTAAGACATATCTTTCGAATAAAAATCTCCGGTCACAATACCGAGCTGAATGATAAATACATTTCTGCTACGCAGATACATACCGTTTGGCGTCGTCGTACTGTAATTGGTATCATAGATATTCCAATAATCCCGATCAACTTCCCCTGTCGGGAGTTTTCCCATAGTCTCCAGATTGCAGCGGTTGATCTCAGAGACCGCATCCAGAATAGTTCCGCCCTCTCCTTTGGATTTAAGACAGAGATCCGAATAATCTGCTTCATTATCAGGTTTCATGATCAAAAAACGTATGGCGTCAAGCTTCCCGCAGATTCGTTCCTTATTCTCCTGACTGAGCCAGTCCTTCTCCATAATGATATTACGGTACTCCTTGATAAAATCCCTGCACATGGTTTCAATTTCATTTTTCTCTTCTTCGGAATAGAACCTGTCCAGATAGATCTGATCTCTCAGTGCCGAAAGCGGTGAATTCAGTACTTCTCTGTTGAAATAGGTATCCATGGGAGTTTCGACAACCTCATCATAGGGGTTGGTCCTGTCCAGCTTGATCTCCTTCTCTTTCAGAAAACATTCATGATCCAGATATCTCATGGATTTCCACATAAGATAGACTTTGAAATATGCCTTGATCTCCTCCAGATTCTTTTCTGTACAGATTCCGGAAAGCCCCTTAAGGTAATCCACATCAACACAGTAACCCGCAACCTTATCCATTCCGAAGTGTTCCAGGATTCTTTGGATTGGGAAATCACCCGTAGCATTTACAACCTCAGAGAGAGGTACCTCATCAGAGAGATTCACAAAGATTTCCCCACCGGGACTAAGCTCTGCCATCTTCAGCTCAAAAGCGAAATTCCGATCGATCAGCGTATCTGCCTCCTCCTCAGAATATCCCAGGCGTCCCATCATATAATGAATCTTATTCTTTACCTGCTCTTTCTTCTGCAGTCCGTCTTCCCCAAGCATCACATATCGATTAGATTCACCCAAAGAATAATCCGACTGGTTGATCTGAATGACAAGATGCTCCCTCTGATCCATGGAACATTTGAATAGCATGGCTGCAAAGGGATTTTTACTGCAATCCATCATATACTGATATACATCTTCGATGGAATGAATCTCATCGATATAGCCAAGATACGCCCGTAACGGTTCGATCCCCAGCTGATCCCTGTATTCCCAATCCGTATAGATGTCGTAGAAGGTCCGCAGTTTTTCAACGTTCGGATCATGATCCGTCGGATCCTTCAGAACATCAATGATCCGCTGGTTGACGATTCTTTCCGAATCCGCAATCCCTCCGTAGCTCTCCGAAGGATCAAAATTCTGAGCCATGGTCCACTCCGCATTGACCGCTGCCGCAAAATCGTCCTGAAGCCGCTGCTCTGCACACAGGCTTGCATTGTCCGGCAGGTTGGAATTGATCCATTTTCCATGTCCGGGCTGGTCACCGCCGGCTCCCGCGGAGCCGCAGCCTGAAGCCGAAAGCAGCAAAGCAGTTGCAAGGAAAAGCCCGGTCAGTTTTCTGATATGTACCCAGAAAACTGGACACATTTATCATTAGTAACCGGAACAAATGGATGTTTCCCTATATTTTACGGGAGGCATCCATTTTGTTTTTGCCT
>CACYMQ010000016.1 GCA_902775555.1 uncultured Lachnospiraceae bacterium
AACCGGGTCCTGAACCGGATCAACGGGGAGACGGTTCCCCTGGCCAGGCTTCGGGAGACGGCGGAGATCCTGATCGATCTCCATGCACAGCATGAACAGACCACCCTTCTGAAACCGGCCAAGCATCTGGAGATCCTGGATGCAGGCAGTGAGAAGGTGCTTGCAAAGAAACAGGAGGTAAGAGATCTCCACAGAGAACTGCAGGAGAAGAAACGACGTTTGGAGGAGCTGGATATCGATCCGGCGGAACGGGCAAAGAGAATGGATTTTCTCCGGTTTCAGCTGGGCGAGATCCGGGAAGCGGCACTCCGCCCCGGAGAAGATGAGGAACTGGAACAGGAGTTCCGAAGAATGTCTCATGCGGAGGAGCTTCTGGGCATCTGTCAGGAGGTTCATCAGCTGACGGGGGATGACAGGCCCGACGGCTGCGGAGGCCAGCTGTCCCGTGCCGCAAAACGTATGCAGGAAATGACCCGCTTTGAGGAGGATTCCCAGTTACCGAACCAGTTGTCGGAGGTGGAAAGCCTGTTGGCGGATTTTAATCAGAGTCTCTCGGCCTATATGGAGGAGATCACCTTTGAACCGGAAGAACTCCGTCAGATCACGGCCCGTCTGGATCTTTTGAATGGGCTAAAGGCGAAGTACGGACGAACGCTGGAGGATGTACAGAAAACAGGGGATTCTCTGGAGGAGGAGATCCATGAACTGGAACAGGCCGAGGAGGAGATCGGTATTCTCCGGGGGGCTTTGGAGGAGACCGGGCAGAAGCTGGAGAAGGCTGCGTCAGAGTTGACGAAGCTGAGAAAGGAAGCGGCCGGCCCATTGGTCGGGAAGGTGAAAGAAACCCTGAAGGGAATGAATTTCTCCCATGTGGAGTTTTATACGGAATTCAGTGAACGGGATGAGATCCAGGCAGACGGAAGGGATGAAGCAGTATTCATGCTGTCCACGAATCTCGGGGAGGAAGCAAAGCCGCTGCATAAGGTTGCATCCGGCGGTGAGCTTTCCCGGGTGATGCTGGCGCTGAAGGCGACTCTTTCCGATGCGGCGGACACGCCTACGCTTGTTTTCGATGAGATCGATGTGGGGATCAGCGGGATCACCGCCCAGAAGATCGGGGAGCTGCTGAAGAAGCTGGCAGAGACCAGACAGCTTCTGGTGATCACACATCTGCCCCAGATCGCGGCTGCGGGTCAGGCTGCTTATCGTATTGATAAGGAGGTCAGTCAGGAGAAAACCCATACCACCATCCGCGCATTGGATGAGGAAGGTCGGGTACAGGAGATCGCACGCCTTCTGGGCGGCGACCATATCACGGAAGCCATTCTGCAGAGCGCAAGGGAACTTCTGGGGAGTGAAGCAAAGTGACAGCGTGTCATCCTGAGCGAAGCGAAGGATCTTACGGACAAAAGATTCTTCGGGCTGTGCCCTCAGAATGACATCGTACAGAATGACATGACAGCGTGTCATCCTGAGGAGCGCAAGCGACGAAGGATCCTGGCTACACAACAAAAGACCTCTGTATAAAGGAGATCATATTACATGATAGAGACAGTAGCTGCCGTCAACCTGATGGTAGAAGAAGTGTTGAAGATAAAGAAGAACAGACTCACTCCGGATCTTCTGACCGGTAATGAGAAGAGGATCTGTATCGTATCGGGGATCTTCGGCGATGAGATACAGGGCCAGTATGTCTGCTATGAACTGATCCGCAGGATCAAGGAGGATTACGGGAGCCTGAAGGGGATCGTGGATGTATACCCGGCACTGAACCCTCTTGGCATGGAGGCAAAGACCAGAGAGATCCCGGGCCCCGAGCTGGAAATGAACGGGCTTTTTCCGGGCAGTCCCAGCGGCGTAATGGGTGAGTATGCTGCATATTGTGTATTCGAAGATATGAGGGATGCGGATTTCTGTGTGGATGTACATGGGAGCAATATGTTCCTTCATGAGATCCTTCAGGTCCGTATGAATAATGATAATGTGGATGAACTGCTCCCCTATGCCCGGGCGCTCAATACGGATATGATCTGGATCCATCCTTCCAATCAGGTGAAGAGAGGGAGTCTGGTCTATGAGCTGAACCGGATCGGAGTGAAGAGCTTTGTAACGGAATCCAGTTATGCATACCGGATCGATCAAAATTACGGGAACCAGCTGGTGGACGGCATCTTTGCGCTTATGAAGGAGCTGGGGATCTGGGAAGGGGAGACCATCATTCCCAGGGAACCCCTGATCACAAATGATGAGGAGATGTCCTTCATCAACTCGGAGTCCAGCGGGATCTTCATTCCGGATGTGAGGGTCAGTTCCTTTGTAAGAAAGGGAGACCGGATCGGAACCGTCGTGGATGTGATCACGGGATCCGTGGAAGAGATCGTTACCGCACCAAAGACCGGGGTGATCTCGGCCATGCGTGAATACCCTGCCATAGAAGAGGGATCGCTGCTGGCCAGGATCGTGGCATCTCCGGGGAAGTAGGACAGCTATGACGAAAGAAACCTTATTTACAATGAATACCGCATTTCGCGGCACATATAACATTTACGGATATCATTACGGGATGGGGGAGCATGAGGCCTGCATCGTCGGAGCCATGCGGGGAAATGAGTATCAGCAGCTTTACATATGCTCGCTCCTCAGCAAGAAACTGGCAGGGCTGGAAGCCCAGGGACAGATCCTTCCGGGGAAGTCCATTATGATCATTCCGTCACTGAATTACAGCGCCATGAATGCCAGTCATAAGTTCTGGCTTTCGGATGATACGGATATCAACAGGGAATTTCCCGGAAATCCCACGGGAACGGCCACCAGCCGGATCGCATATTCCATCCTGGAGATCGTGAAGGAATACCGCTATGGGATCCAGTTCCCGAGCTTCTATCTCCAGGGACGTTATATCCCCCATGTCCGCATGATGCATACGGGACATGAAAGCACGAATCTGGCGAACCTCTTCGGTCTGCCCTATGTGATCACCAGTGATATCCGGTCCTTTGATACCACAACCCTGAATTATAACTGGCAGATGGCGGGCACTGAGGCGTTCTCCATCTATTCCGGCGGTACGGAGCGGATCAACCAGTACGATGCGGAGATTGCGGTCTCCAGCGTGCTCCGGTTCCTGTCCCGGATGGGCATTATTCATTATAACTGCCAGGGCGGGTATATCTCCACTGTCATGCAGGAGGAGGAAATGCTCAGCATCAAGGCGGATGATGCAGGATTCTTCCATCAGATCGTCGGGACAAATGAAGAGGTGCACAGAGGACAGAAGCTGGCGGATATCATCGACCCCATGGATGGTCGGGTGATATCTGAGGTGACTGCGCCTACGGACGGGATCATTTTCTTCGTTCAGGAGCAGCCCATGATCTACCAGAATGTCGTGATCTACAAGATGATCAAGAAACTGCACTTATAGACAGATCCGTACCCCGCGCGACGGAAATGGCTGACATATCAATAACAAATCAATTTATTCATAAAGGAGTACACACCATGAGCAAGGTAAGAAGAATCTACGTTGAGAAGCGACCGGACTACGCAGTCCGTGCCAATGAGCTGGAGAAGGAATTTAAGGACTATCTGGGCCTTTCCTCGATCCACGTAAGAGAGCTGGTACGTTATGATATCGAGAATATCAGTGATGAGGTCTATCGGGGCGCTCTGGTGACCGTATTCTCCGAACCCCCCGTAGATATAGTCTATGAGGAAGAGTTTCCGAAGGAGGAGGGGGATTTCGTATTCTCCATGGAGTATCTTCCCGGACAGTTCGATCAGCGTGCGGATTCCGCCGAGCAGTGTGTGAAGCTGCTGTCCGAAGAGGCAGAGCCCATCATCCGCTCCGGTGTTACCTATGTGGTATCCGGCGAGCTTACGGAGGAAGCGAAGGCAGAGATTGAGAAATACG
The DNA here is from genome assembly GCA_902775555.1 of uncultured Lachnospiraceae bacterium. Lineage (GTDB taxonomy): Bacteria > Bacillota > Clostridia > Lachnospirales > Lachnospiraceae > Eubacterium_Q. The sequence goes on from CACYMQ010000016.1 coordinate 3,914, forward strand.
TCGTGAACCCCGTGGATTCAAGAGTGACGGATGAGACCAAGCCGGATACGCTGGTTATGGAATTCCCGGAGCCGGCGGATGTAAAGATCTTTGACGGTTTCACAAAACTGGATGAAGCCGCATTGAAGGAACTCTATGATTCCCTGGGCCTTGCCATGACCTTTAAGGATTTTCAGCATATCCAGAATTATTTCGGAGGAGAAGAGCATAGAGATCCTACCATGACGGAGATCCGCGTGCTGGATACCTATTGGTCCGATCACTGCCGTCATACCACATTTGCCACAGAGCTGACAGAGGTGGCCTTTGATGAGGGTCCCTATACGGAGCCCATCCGTAAGACCTTTGAAATGTATCAGAACGATGCGGCGAAGATCAATGCCGGCCGCACCGATAAGTTCACCTGCCTCATGGATATCGCCCTTATGGGGATGAAGCGTCTTCGCGCGGAGGGGAAGCTTGCGGATCTGGATGTATCCGATGAGATCAATGCCTGCACCATCGTCGTTCCGGTGGAGATCGACGGAAAGACGGAGGACTGGCTCATCAGCTTTAAAAATGAGACACATAACCATCCGACGGAGATCGAGCCCTTCGGTGGGGCTGCAACCTGCCTGGGCGGTGCCATCCGTGATCCGCTGTCCGGACGTACCTATGTCTATCAGGCCATGCGTGTCACCGGTGCGGCAGATCCTACCAAGTCCCTGAAAGAGACCATGGCAAATAAGCTTCCCCAGAGGAAGATCGTTACCACGGCTGCCGAGGGATATTCCTCATACGGAAATCAGATCGGTCTGGCTACGGGTCTTGTAAATGAGATCTATCATCCGGATTATGTGGCAAAGCGTATGGAGATCGGTGCCGTGATCGGCGCAGCTCCAAAGGAAAATGTCATGCGTCTTACCTCCGATCCCGGGGATGTGATCATCCTGATGGGCGGACGTACCGGCCGTGACGGCTGTGGCGGTGCAACCGGTTCCTCCAAGGCACACAACTCCGAAAGTCTGGAGAGCTGTGGTGCCGAGGTACAGAAGGGTAATCCGCCTACCGAGAGAAAACTGCAGCGTCTCTTCCGTCGTCCGGAGGTGGCAAAGCTTATCAAGAAATGTAACGACTTCGGCGCAGGCGGTGTATCCGTAGCCATCGGTGAACTGGCGGACGGTCTGGATATCAATCTGGATCTGGTACCGAAGAAATATGCCGGTCTCGACGGAACGGAGCTTGCCATTTCCGAGTCCCAGGAGCGTATGGCGCTTGTTGTGGATAAGAAGGATGTGGATACCATGATCGGCTACGCCCGGGAGGAGAATCTGGAGGCGGTTGCCGTAGCGGTTGTTACGGAAGAACCCCGTATGATCCTTCGCTGGAGAGGAAAAGAAGTGGTAAATCTCTCCCGTGCATTTATCAATACCAACGGGGCACATCAGGAGACGAAAGCCCGGGTGACCCAGCCTGAAGCTAAGAGCTACTTCAGCACGGAAGCACCGAAGGACCTGAAGGAGACATGGCTAAGTACCCTGTCAGACCTGAATGTATGCTCGCAGCGCGGCCTTGTGGAAATGTTCGATTCCACCATCGGTGCAGGTACGGTGACCATGCCTTATGGCGGAAAGTATCAGCTGACACCGATCCAGACCATGACAGCCAAGCTGCCGCTGGGTACACAGAAGTGTGATACCGTGACCATGATGAGTTATGGATATGATCCGTACCTTTCCTCCTGGAGCCCGTATCATGGCGCAAGCTACGCAGTCCTGGATTCTGTGGCGAAGATCGCAGCGGCAGGCGGAGATGTTTCGAAGATCCGTCTGACCTTCCAGGAATATTTCGAAAGAATGTCCGAGGATCCCACACGCTGGGGCAAGCCGCTGGCTGCACTGCTGGGTTCCTATGCGGCACAGATCGGTCTGTCACTTCCGTCCATCGGCGGAAAGGACTCCATGTCCGGATCCTTTAATGAGATCGATGTACCGCCCACGCTGGTATCCTTTGCCGTGGATGTGGACAGTTATATGAATATCGTGACTCCCGAGCTTAAGAAACCGGGAAATGTACTGCTGTATATGAAGGTTGACAGGGATTCCTATGATCTTCCCGTTTATGCGGATGCGCTGACCAAGTACGGCGCGCTGAAGAAGGCTGTGGATAAGGGACTGATCGTCAGTGCCTATGCAGTAGGCTTCGGCGGTGTGATCGAAGCAGTCAGCAAGATGGCCTTCGGAAATAAGCTGGGTGTGGCTTTGGATGAGAAGTGCATTTCCGGAAAGGACCTGACAGAGAAGGCATATGGTGCGATCCTGATCGAAGCGGATCCCGGAAAACTGGCGGAGCTGGAGCTTCCGGCCACCGTGATCGGAACCGTAACGGAAGACCCGGTATTCGGATACGGCAGCATGAAGCTGTCCGTGGATGAGGCGGTTGAAGCATGGACCAGACCGCTGAAGAAGGTATTCCCCACTGCTTCCGGTGTCCCGCAGAAGAAGATCGATACCGGTCTCTATGAAGAGAAGAATATCTATGTATGCAAACACAAGGTAGCACGTCCCAGAGTCTTCATTCCCGCATTTCCGGGAACCAACTGTGAGGACGATACGGCCCGTGCATTTGAACGTGCGGGAGCCGATGTGCATACCGTTGTCCTGAACAATATGGATGCGGAGGGTATCCGGGATTCCGTAAATGCCTTCGCAAAGGAGATCAGTGAGGCACAGATCGTCATGATCCCGGGAGGTTTCTCCGGAGGTGACGAGCCGGACGGTTCCGCCAAGTTTATCGCAACCACCTTCCGGAACGAGAAGATCAAAGAGGAACTGCAGAAGCTTCTGTATGAGAGAGACGGACTGGCACTGGGTATCTGCAACGGCTTCCAGGCTCTGATCAAACTGGGACTCCTGCCTTATGGAGAGATCCGGCCGCAGAGTGAGAATTCTCCCACTCTGGCACGGAATTCCATCGGCCGTCATCAGTCCCGCATCGCATATACGAAAGTGGTGAGCAACAAATCCCCCTGGATGCAGAAGGCAGAACTGGGTGGCGTATATGCCATTCCCATGTCTCATGGAGAAGGCCGGTTCGTGGCAAATGATGAATGGCTGAAGAAACTTTTTGCAACAGGACAGGTGGCAACCCAGTATGTAGACCTTTCCGGTACACCGACCATGGATGAGGATTATAATGTGAACGGCTCCTATATGGCAATCGAAGGTATCACCAGTCCCGACGGACGTGTGCTCGGTAAGATGGGTCATTCGGAGAGACGCGCGGAAGGAGATTATATCAACATTTACGGTGATAAGAATCAGCTCATCATGGAATCCGGAGTGGAATATTTTAAATAATCAGTGTCCGATATATCCGCAGTGATATGTCAAAGGAGAACAGCATGCAGAACGGCGAATCCGTCGTGGCTGTCGGACTTCCGGGAAACACGATCCTTCAGGGAAGATACCGGATCGATACAGCTATCGGTATGGGTGGTTTCGGAATTACATATAGAGCCTATGATATGTTGGAGCAGACGATCGTTGCCATCAAGGAATATTTCCCTTCCGGTATCGTTACAAGGGGGAAGGATCTGAATGTTTCCATCGTGGTGAGAGAGTGCACTGCGGATTATCTGAAGGGGATCAAGCGGTTTCTTCAAGAAGCGAAGGATGTAGCGAAATTCAGGGATAATCCGAATATCGTAAAAGTAAAGAGTTTTTTCGAGGATAAGGGAACGGCCTACATGGTCATGGAATACCTGGATGGCGTGACGCTGGGAACCTATATCGAGAGAGCCGGCGGCCGGATCGATGATGCCATGGCGATCCAGGTGATCTTTACATTGATGGATACCCTGGGGCAGGTGCATCAGGCCGGCCTGATCCACAGGGACATCAGTCCGGACAATGTATTTGTCTGCAGGGATTCCAGCATACGGCTGATCGACTTCGGCGCAGCCAAGGTCAGCAGTGAGATGGATAACCGTTCCGCTGCCGTGGTATTGAAACAGGGCTATGCGCCTGTGGAACAGTATTCAACCAAAGGAAATATCGGTCCGTGGACGGATGTTTATGCCTTTGGCGCAATGATGTACTTTATGCTTACCGGTGTAAAACCGCCGGAATCCATCGAACGGATGATGGAGGATGATATCATTCCTCCCAGACAGCTGAATCCCAATATCCCGGAAAATGTGGAACGTGTGATCATGAGGGCGCTTCAGCTGAATACGGGGGACCGTTATCAGAATATGCCGGAAATGAGAGCGTCACTGTTGGGAAAGGATATCCCGATCTCCGAGGACACCAGGGGACGAAGCGAGATCCTGAGGGGGACAGCGGCACCGGGCCAGAGTGAGATCCTGAAAGGACCTGCGGTACCGGGCCAGAGCGAGATCCTGAAAGGACCCGGGGTACCGGGCCAGAGCGAGATCCTAAAGGGGCCCGGGGTACCGGGCCAGAGTGAGATCCTGAGAGGCGCCCCCGTACCCGGTCAGAGCGAGATCCTGAAGGGGACGGGAATGCCGGTATACGGAGGAAACTCCGGTGGGAATGAGAAAGGAAGGTCGAAGAAGATCATTATGGCGGGAGTGAGTGTGACGCTGGTCATAGCAGCGATAGTTTTTTACCTTTTGTTTATGTAAGGACGGATGAAAATGGATCTGCGGAGTGTCAGAAAATTATATACGGATGTTCTTGAAAATGTTCGTAAGGTGATCGTAGGTCAGGATGAGGTATTCACGCTGCTTTTCACTGCAGTGCTTTCCGGAGGGCATGTACTTCTTGAGGATACACCTGGTACGGGAAAGACTTCTCTGGCGAAGGCCTTTGCGAAGAGTGTGGACGGTACGTTTCACAGGGTGCAGTTCACGCCGGATCTGCTGCCCCAGGACATTACGGGGCTTTCGGTCTATGATCAGAAGCAGCAGGAATTCCGGTTGATGAAGGGACCGGTATTTACAAATCTTTTGCTTGCGGATGAGATCAACCGTGCAACTCCCAGAACCCAGAGCGCATTGCTGGAGGCCATGGAGGAAAGACATGTGACCATCGATGGGGAGACACTGTCCCTGGAGCGTCCGTTTCTGGTCATCGCAACGGAGAATCCCATCGAAACGACGGGAACCTATCCGCTTCCGGAAGCCCAGCTGGACCGCTTTTTGATGAAACTGGGCATGAACCCCCTTTCCAGGGAACAGGAGGGGGATATGCTGCAGCGCTTTATGAAGGACAGTCCCATGGAACAGCTTGCCCCGGTGGCTGCGGTTGCGCAGCTGGAGGAAGCTGCGTCCGCAGTGACGGCGGTCACAGTGAAGGATGAAGTACGGGATTATATCCTGTCTATCGCAGAAGCTACAAGGCATTCGGGAAAACTGCTTCTCGGGGTCAGCCCCAGAGCCAGTCTCGCGCTTCTTCGCGCGGCCATGAGCTTTGCTGCGGTTTCCGGGAGAGATTATGTCACGCCGGACGACGTCAGGTATCTGGCACCCTTTGTATTCGGACATCGTGTGATGACAGCTGCGGGTGTACCGGATGTAATCCAGCTGATCCGGGATCTGATCCGGGGGATCGAAGTTCCGGTGGAGCAGTGGAATTAATCAGAGGGCAGCATGCATCTTATACTGATCGTAACAATCATAGGACTTATCTATATCATACAGGAGCGCCTGTACCGGAAATACTGGAAACGGGGGCTTCATACTTCTCTTTGCTTTAATAAGGAATTTATGGAATGCGGGGAGGAGGCAGAGCTGATCGAAGAGATCGAGAATGACAAGACTCTGCCCCTGCCCGTATTTCATTTTAAGTTCTCCGTGGACCGGGCTCTTCGGTTCAGTGACATGGAGAACTCCGTTGTGACGGATTACTATCACAGAAATGAGGTTTTTTCCATTCCGGGACATCAGAAGATCCGGCGGACACTGTCGTTCCGCGGATATGAAAGAGGGCATTTCCGGGTGGAAAATGTAACGGTTCTGGTAAGGGATTTCTTCATGTCGCGTCTCTTTGCCCAGTCCGGCAGGGAGGATGTGGGGATCTATGTCTTTCCGAAGAAACTGGATACGGAGAAGATCACTTCACTTATGAGAGGGCGGATCGGAGAGATCGCAGCCAGAAGAAGCATGGTGGAGGACCCTCTTTCCTTCCGGGGGCTTAGAGACTATCAGACCATGGATCCCTATCGTTCCATTAACTGGAAGCAGTCAGCCAGAACCGGGCAGTGGAAGGTGAATCTGTATGACGCCACACAGGATGCGGAGGTACGCATCCTGCTGAATTTGGACACGGATTCCATGATCCGCACGGATCGCCTGCTGGAGGAGTCGATCTCCCTGGTGAGTACTCTGTCCCGCGTCTATCTGGAGAAGAAGGTACGTGTAATGGTATGGGCAAACGGCCTTACGGAGGAAGGAAACCGGTTGCAGGAACCGGGCCTTGGCGCCGAGCGTTCCCATGGGATCACCATTGACAAGTATCTGACCGTGATCCGGAAATCTGAGGGGAAGGATGCTTTCCTGACCAGGATGGATGCCGAAGTGGCGTCTATGGAACGGAGTACGCTCTATCTGGTGGTCTCACCCTATTATAAGGAGGATCTGCTGGTCCGGCTGGACCGGCTTCAGGCAGAGGGGGCGTCCGTCCTTTGTGTCGTTCCCTACTATAATATGGTCGGCTTTGATCCGCGGCGTCCATATCTGACAGGATGGGAGGTGAGCGAATATGAAGACTGACTTTGCAAGACAGTTTTTCCGCCTTTGTTACAGCTACACCTTCTATCTGCTGTTTATGGAGCTTTTTATCCGAAGTACCGGAGGACCCGGCGTGTCATGGGTCGTACTTGTCGTGATGGCAGGGATATTTGCGGGAAATTATCTGCTGAGAAATATGGTGCGGCGTATCTGGCCCATGATCCTCTATACAGCGGTGGTGGGAGCGGGTGTCTGGTTCCTTCCGGAGAGTGTGCTGCAAAGAGGCCTGCTGACGGGCCTGGCAGTGGGGATCATGTTTACTTCCTTCCGGTATATCGGCAGCGGAGGACTCCTCCCAGCGCTGCCGGATATCCCGTTGTCGGTCCTGATCTTGGGTCTCCTGGCTACGATCTTCGGTCTGGGCTATAAGATCGAGGGGCTGGTTCCCATCGCTGCGCTTCTGACAGGTGTGGCTTTGCTTTTCTACCTGCTGATCCTCTACGTGGACAATACCAGAAAATATATGAATTCAACCAAAGATGTGAAGGGAGTTCCGCTCCGTCAGATCCTGAAAATGAATTCTCTGATCATAGCGGGGATCTTCCTGTGTATGCTGGTTGCGGTGCTTCTTGGGGAGGCCCTGCAGCTGCCGGATGCGCTTGTACGTATGGGAGATGCCATCGTCAGTGTACTGAGGATCGCATTTTTCGGGACGGTTCTTGTCTTCCGCTGGCTGGGAAGGCTGTTCCGGTTCACCTCCTCCCATGAGATGCATGAGAGTGCGCAGAGGCTGAGGAAAGAGGTCGAAGAGAATCATGCCTTTGCAAATATGATGGAAGTCTTCCTGAAGGTGCTTTTTGTTGCACTGGTGATCTTCATTATCGTCCGGATCTTCTACCGGATCATGAAGGTACTTTCCAAAAAGTACCACAGGAGTACCGGCGAACGTGTGACGGAGACCGGGGGAAGGAAGGATGTCCGGATCCGGCTGGAGCATGAGAATCTCTATGAACGGATGAGGAATTATCTTTCCATGGAGGAAAGAGCAAGACGGATCTATAAAAAGAGGATCCTGGAGCTACGGAAGGATCAGCCGCCGGAAGCATATGAAACAACGGCGGATATCCTGGAGGGGCTGCGGAGTGAAGACAGGAGCGGACTTCCGGAGCTGACGAAGCTGTATGAAGGGGTGAGGTATGGAAATGTTGTACCGGATCGTGCATACCTCTCCAAAATGAAGAAAGCAGATCGAGGCGGTTGATCTGCTTTCAGAAAGGTATTTTTGTTTTGTGAGCCCGATTTTGTCAATCGTTTTATCATTTTCGTGTAAGGGAGTACCGGAAAATATAAGTTTGATCGGGCTCACGATAGTTAGTATATACTAACTACTCTTGTATGTCAAGTGATTAATTCAGACTGCATTCGCAGATCCAAAAATTTCATAAGTGAGGGATTTCCCCGTCGCTGTGCGTTGTAGCAGAATCCTACGGTCCGCGGGGGCACGGGGACGGGAAGCGGCAGTTCGGTAAGGGATCCGTCCGAGAGTGCATCGGTGGCAAATTCCCTTACGACGGAGGATACGCCCATTCCGATCTTCGCAAAGTCGATCAGCAGATCCATATTATTCACATCCAGCACCTGACCGGGCTGGATGTTTTGCTGGAAGAAGAAATGCTCCAGGTGGTTTCGGGTGACATTGCCCCGTTCCAGAAGCATCAGGTTGCACCGTTCCAGGATCTCCGCTGCGGACATGTCCGGCGGGAGAGTGAGTCCGGCTCCGCCGGCCATGTGGGACCTCCTGTCTTTTCCGCTTACGGCTTCGGTCTCTTCCGGTGGCTGGAAAGCGGGTCCGTCCGGTACCTGCCTTAGAAGACTTGTGACATTTCCGGCAAAGAGCCAGGGGTTCTCCACGGTATGCTCCACGGCCTGCTCACGTACGTAGAAATGCTCCAGATAGGCAGGATTTACAACGAAGATATCATGAATCTGCTGCAATGGCTGGTAAGTGATCCTGTCGGGCAGCGTGGTCTCACAGATCAGCCCGAGATCGATCCGCCCCTCCTCCAGCAAACGTAAGGTGGTAAGGGTGGAGTGGCAGGTGATGGACACCTTGATATGCGGATAGCGCGTAATGAAATCCGACAGATAGGAGAGCAGGATATTCCGGCAGAGGGATGTGGATGCTCCGATGTGCAGCTCGCCGATCCCGAGGTCATTGGCCTGACGCAGTTCTTCCTCTGCGGTACGTATGCTCTGAAAGGCTTCCTGCAGATGTTCATACAGAAGCTTTCCCTGCTCGGTGAGCTTGATCCCCCTGGAGGAACGTTCGATCAGATGAACGGAGAGAGCGTCCTCCAGATTCTTTACGGATTTACTGACCGCAGGCTGTGAGATATAGAGACGTTCTGCAGCCCGGCTGACGCTGCCGGTCTCGGCCACTGCCAGAAAGATACGGTAATGGTTCAGATTATCGATCATGGAAGTTCCTTTCGTATATAACCTGTAGTTATATAAACTATTCATATTATATATTTTTATTATACTCTGTTTTATGCTAGAATCAAGCCTATACTCGGAGAAGTCTATATATCCGAAGGACGGATCTCCGAAATGAACATAAGGAGGACAATCGTATGGGTATGACGATGACACAGAAGATCCTTGCGGCTCATGCAGGTCTTTCGTCCGTGAAGGCCGGAGATCTCATCGAAGCAGATCTGGATCTGGTGCTTGGAAATGATGTTACTACACCGGTGGCCATCAATGAACTGTCAAAGTTCAAGAAGAAAACGGTCTTTGACAACACGAAGATCGCACTGGTCATGGATCATTTTACACCGAACAAGGATATCAAGAGTGCGGAGCACGTAAAGCAGGTGCGGGACTTCTCAAAGGCCAATAACATCGTGAATTATTTTGATGTGGGACACATGGGGATCGAGCATGCGCTGCTCCCGGAGAAAGGGCTCATCGTTGCAGGAAATACCTGTATCGGTGCGGATTCTCATACCTGTACTTACGGAGCACTGGGCGCATTCTCCACGGGCGTCGGATCTACGGACATGGCAGCGGGTATGGTGACGGGTAAGGCCTGGTTCAAGGTACCGTCAGCCATCAAATTCGTCCTCAGGGGAAAGAAGGCACCATGGACAGGCGGTAAGGACCTGATCCTTCATATCATCGGAAAGATCGGTGTGGACGGTGCGCGTTACAAGTCCATGGAATTTGTGGGTGAGGGTGTTGCCGAGTTATCCATGGATGACCGTTTTACCGTGGCGAATATGGCCATTGAAGCAGGTGCAAAGAACGGCATCTTCCCGGTGGATGAGAAGACCGTCGAATATATGAAGGAGCACGCTCCGGGAAAGGAATATTCGGTTTATGAGGCGGATGAGGACGCGGAATATGACGAGGTGATCGAGATCGATCTTGCCGAGCTTCGTCCCACAGTTGCATTTCCGCACCTTCCGGAGAATACAAAGACCATTGACGAGATCCATGCAGAGGGAGATATCATGATCGATCAGGTGGTGATCGGCTCCTGTACCAACGGACGGATCGAGGATATGCGGATCGCTGCCGGTATCATGAAGGGCCGAAAGATCGCGGACTGGCTCCGGGTGATCATCATCCCCGGAACCCAGCAGGTATATCTGCAGATGATCAGGGAAGGACTTGCGGAGATCTTCGTGGAGGCCGGAGCCATCGTATCCACACCGACCTGTGGGCCCTGCCTTGGCGGACATATGGGGATCCTGGCTCATGGCGAGAAGGCCGTGTCCACCACAAACCGCAATTTCGTCGGTCGTATGGGCGCCATCGATTCCGAGATCTACCTTGCCAGCCCGGCGGTGGCTGCGGCATCGGCGATCCTTGGAAAGATCGCATCCCCGGAGGATCTGTAAGAAATCGGAGAAGAGAAGCCGCGGGAACCTGATCCCGGGTGGATCACGGGGATTTGAACCCGGATGGATAGGGGAGGATATATGGTCGTTACGGGAATCATTTTATTTACGGTGGCGGCAGGTTGTCTTCTGCTGGGGATCCTGCAGATCCTGCAGAGGGGTCCGCTCATCAATAATGCATGGCTCTATGCGGATGAAGAGCAGCGCCGCACCATGAATAAGACACCCTATTATCATCAGTCCGGGATCGTGTTCTCCATGATCGGACTCCAGTTTCTCATGCTGGGATTCTTCTGCATCACAGAGCTGCACTTCTTTCTATATGCGGAGTTTACCATGATCGGAGCGGTTTTGATCTATGCAGTGGTTTCATCCGTCAGGATCGACAGGAAGAACAGAAGGAAGTAAAACCGCAGGCAGAGCGGAAGACTTTGGATCCGGCAGAGTTATATCTCATTTTCAGGAACATAGAAATATGCGTACCTGCTAACGTATGGTATGGATTGAAATAAGGAGGTGCATATGAAAGCACACGGAACAGTACATAAATATGGTGACAACGTGGATACGGATGTCATCATTCCCGCACGGTATCTGAACACTGCAGATCCTGCGGAACTGGCAAAGAACTGTATGGAGGATATCGATAAGGATTTCGTAAAGCGGGTGAAAGCAGGAGACATCATGGTGGCCGGCAAGAACTTCGGTTGCGGCTCTTCCAGAGAGCATGCACCCATCGCCATCAAGGCTTCAGGTATCGCGTGCGTCATCGCGGATACCTTCGCCCGGATCTTTTACCGGAATTCCATCAATATCGGACTTCCTATCATAGAGTGTCCGGCAGCGGCTGCAGAGATCAAGGCTGAGGACGAAGTTGAGATCGATTTCGACAGCGGTGTGATCACGGATGTGACCACAGGCAGGACATATCAGGGACAGGCCTTCCCGCCGTTTATGCAGAATATCATAACCTGCGGGGGTCTGATCAATTCCATTAACGCGAAAGAAGAGTAAAAGGGGGAAATGTATGAATTGTCCGAATTGTAAGTCGCCCATGACACCGGGGATCGGTGTATGTCCTGTGTGTGGATGGTATGACAAGGGTGGGAAAAATCCCACAAACGGTAACCCGAAAGGGTACAGTCAACCGGTTCAGCAGCCCTATGGCCAGCAGCCTTACGGTCAGCAGCCGTATGGACAGCAATCCTATGGCCAGCAGGCACAGCAGCCTTACGGTCAGCAGCCGTATGGTCAGCAGCCCTATGGCCAGCAGGCACAGCAACCTTACGGTCAGCAGGTACAGCAGCCGTTTGGTCAGCCGCAACAGCAGCCCTACGGCCAGCCTGCGCAGCAGCCTTACGGCCAGCAGATGCAGCCCGGGCCTTACTATCCTCCGGCAGGAGGAAAGTATCCGGATTCCGTTGTGACCCCTACGGGACGTGTAGTGGGGATGGGCTGGTTCAAGTTTATCATTTATGTACAGCTGTTTCTTGGAGCCGGGATCACCGCCATTTCAGGCATCATGCTGTTGACGGGTGCGCATTATCAGGGATTGGCTTCGTCGGTATACAGATTTTTCGGGGGACTCAATGTATCGGATAAAATATTCGGGATCCTGATGTTAGCGTGGGCGGGATTTGCGATCTATACCAGATTCCAGCTCTCCGGCCTGAAGAGAAAAGGCCCGACGATGTATATTCTCCTGTATGCTTCAAATATTTTACTCACCATTGTATATCTGATCGTGTCCTTCAGTATCATCAGTGCAAAAGCCGGAGCAGTCGGATCATACATTTCCGGTGCAACATCCGCAGGTCAGGTCGTGAATCTTGTGGTGGCCATCGCAATGATGATCGTAAATATCATCTACCTGAATAACAGAAAAGCCCTCTTCGTAAACTGACATGACCACTGACAGCAGGAATTGAAGGATGGGATGCGTCTGCAGACCCGATACCATCAAAAGGAAGGGTATGCGGAAATGATCAATAAATAATAACTGTAGGAGGACAAAATGGTTTTTGAGATCGGTGTGATCAAGGGCGACGGCATCGGCCCGGAGATCGTAACAGAGGCCCAGAAGGTGCTTGACGCCGTGGGCAAAAAGTATGGACATACATTTAACTATGAGGACATTCTGATGGGAGGCTGCTCCATCGATGCAACAGGGGAGCCCCTGACGGATGAGGCTGTGGCTGTGGCGAAAACCAAGGATGCGATCCTGCAGGGGTCCATCGGCGGGAATACACAGACATCTCCCTGGTACAAGCTGCCGCCGAACAAGCGGCCGGAAGCGGGACTCCTGAAGATCCGTAAGGAACTGGGACTCTTCGCAAATCTTCGTCCCGCATACCTCTATCCTGAACTGAAGGAAGCATGCCCATTAAAGGAGAGCGTTGCCGATAAGGGATTCGATATGATGATCATGCGGGAACTGACAGGGGGACTCTACTTCGGGGAGAGATATACGAAGGAGATCGACGGGAAAATGACGGCCGTGGATACACTTCTCTATACGGAGGATGAGATCCGTCGTATCGCCATAAAGGGTTTTGATATCGCCATGAAGCGCCGGAAGAAGGTGACCCTTGTGGATAAGGCAAATGTGCTGGATTCCTCCCGGCTCTGGAGAAAGATCACGGAGGAGGTGGCAAAGGACTATCCGGAGGTTACCTTCGAGACCATGCTGGTGGATAATGCAGCCATGCAGCTGGTAAAGGATCCCGCACAGTTTGATGTCATGCTGACGGAGAATATGTTCGGTGATATCCTTTCCGATGAAGCTTCCATGATCACAGGCTCCATCGGCATGCTTTCCTCGGCATCCCTGAATGAGACAAAGTTCGGTCTGTATGAGCCTTCGGGCGGATCTGCTCCGGATATCGCCGGTCAGAATATCGCAAATCCGATCGCTACGATCCTGTCGGCTGCCATGATGCTTCGTTACAGCTTCGATCTGGACAAGGAAGCGGATGCCATTGAGAATGCGGTTAAGCAGGTCCTGAAGGAAGGTTACCGCACTATCGACATCGCGAAACCGGGAGAACCCCAGGTGAAGACCGATGAGATGGGAACGCTGATAGCAGAGAGGATCTAAGAGAATACTATGTGTCATCCTGAGCAAAGCGAAGGATCTTATGACGATACACCGTCATAACATGCAAATGGATAGAAAGGGAGTACACTATGAAGAGTGACAACATGAAATGCGGCCTTCAGCAGGCCCCGGCACGTTCACTTCTGAACGCGCTTGGATATACCCACGAAGAGATCAGAAAACCGATGGTCGGTATCGTATGTTCCTATAATGAGATCGTTCCCGGCCACATGAACCTGGACAAGATCGCAGAAGCTGTCAAGCTCGGCGTTGCAGAGGCGGGCGGAACACCGGTGATGTTCCCTGCCATCGCAGTTTGCGATGGGATCGCCATGGGACATATCGGAATGAAATACAGTCTGGTAACCCGTGACCTCATTGCGGATTCCACCGAGGCTATGGCCATCGCCCATCAGTTTGACGCGCTTGTCATGATCCCCAACTGTGACAAGAACGTACCCGGTCTCCTTATGGCTGCGGCACGTGTGAATGTTCCTACCGTATTCGTGTCCGGCGGCCCCATGCTGGCCGGCCATGTAAAGGGACGGAAGAGAAGCCTGTCCTCCATGTTCGAGGCGGTCGGCGAGTATACTGCCGGCAAGATCACCGAAGAGGATGTGACCGCATTTGAAGAAAATGTATGTCCCACCTGCGGTTCCTGCTCCGGAATGTATACAGCTAACTCCATGAACTGCCTGACGGAGGTCCTGGGTATGGGGCTTCCCGGCAACGGAACCATCCCGGCGGTTTATTCCGAACGTCTCCGTCTGGCAAAGAAAGCCGGATACGCCGTTATGGATATGCTGGAGAAGAATATCCGTCCGAGAGACATCATCACAAAGGATGCGATCCTCAATGCACTGACCGTGGATATGGCACTGGGATGCTCTACCAACTCCATGCTGCATCTTCCGGCCATCGCCCATGAGATCGGATTTGATTTCGACATTTCCTTCGCAAACCCCATCAGTGAGAAGACACCGAACCTCTGCCATCTGGCACCGGCAGGTCCCACCTACATGGAAGACCTGAATGAAGCCGGCGGAGTATATGCAGTAGTGAAGGAGCTGTGTGATCTCGGACTCATCCATGAGGACTGTATGACAGTTACGGGCAAGACCATCGGAGAAGCGGTGAAGAATGCGGTAAACCGTGATCCGGAGGTGATCCGTCCGACGGACAATCCGTATTCAAAGACCGGCGGTCTGGCAGTACTGAAGGGCAATCTTGCACCGGACGGCTCCGTTGTGAAGCGTTCGGCGGTGGTACCGGAAATGCTGAAGCATGAAGGACCGGCGAGAGTATTTGATTCCGAAGAGGATGCCATTGCAGCGATCCTCGGCGGCAAGATCGTGGAAGGAGATGTAGTGGTGATCCGTTATGAAGGACCGAAGGGCGGACCGGGCATGCGTGAGATGCTGAACCCGACATCGGCCATCGCGGGTATGGGACTCGGCTCCACCGTGGCACTGATCACCGACGGACGTTTCTCCGGCGCAAGCCGCGGCGCTTCCATCGGCCATGTATCTCCCGAGGCGGCTGTGGGCGGCCCCATTGCTCTTGTGGAAGAGGGAGACATGATCGAGATCGATATCAATAACTACAGTATCACCCTGAAGGTCAGCGATGAGGAACTTGCAAAGCGTAAGGCGGCCTGGACACCGCGTGAGCCCAAGGTGAATACGGGATATCTTGCAAGGTATGCATCCATGGTGACCAGCGGTAACCGCGGTGCGATCCTTGAGATACCAAAGGCATAGGAATGAGGAAATCTCTTCTTGCCACAGATAATGATTAGTGCTATATTATAAACATTTCTTACAGAATAGCCAGAATAAGCTTCATGGAGGAATCTATATGAAACAGTTAACAGGTTCAGAAATCGTGATCGAATGCCTGAAGGAACAGGGTGTAGATACCGTGTTCGGATATCCGGGAGGAACGATCCTGAATGTATATGACGAACTCTACAAGCATTCCGATGAGATCCATCACATCCTGACCAGCCACGAGCAGGGCGCTGCTCATGCGGCGGACGGATATGCAAGAGCCACCGGTAAGGTCGGTGTGTGCTTTGCTACCAGCGGTCCGGGTGCCACCAACCTGGTCACCGGTATCGCAACGGCGTACATGGATTCGGTTCCGCTTGTAGCCATTACCGCAAATGTCGGTGTTGCCATGCTGGGTAAGGACAGCTTCCAGGAGATCGATATCGCAGGCGTGGTTATGCCCATTACAAAGCACAGTTTTATCGTAAAGGATGTACATCAGCTTGCCGACACCATCCGCCGTGCATTTTCCATAGCAAAGAGTGGCCGGCCGGGGCCGGTACTCGTGGATATCACAAAGGATGTAACCGCGGCCAAGGCGGATTACGCACCGAAGAAACCGGCAGCGATAAAGAGAGTTACCAATACCATCAAGGATGAAGATATTGCAAAAGCAGTTTCCATGATCAAGGCCTCCAAACGTCCCTTTGTACTGGTGGGCGGCGGTGCAACCATATCAGGTGCTTCGGCTGAGATCAAGACACTGGTCGATCTGATCGATGCACCGGTATGTGATACGCTGATGGGTAAGGGCGCATTTGACGGAACAAGTAACCGGTATACCGGCATGATCGGTATGCATGGTACCAAGGCATCCAACTTCGGAGTAAATAAAGCAGATCTTCTGATCGTGATCGGAGCGAGATTCTCAGACCGTGTGATCGGAAATGCCGCGAAGTTCGCAAATGCGGCAAATATCCTGCACATCGATATCGATGCGGCGGAGATCAATAAAAACATCGTCGTAGATGCTTCCGTGATCGGAGATGCAAAGGAGATCCTGAAGAGGATCAATGCGGAACTGACGCCTTCCAAAAAGGCTTCCTGGATGAAGGAGATCCGCACACTGATAAAGGATTATCCGCTTGAGTATGATATGAAGCATCTGACCGGTCCGGCCATCATCAGCAAGATCTATGATGCCACCAAGGGCAAGGCGATCATCACCACCGATGTAGGACAGCACCAGATGTGGGCTGCGCAGTATTACAAGTATGCGAAGCCGCGTCAGTTCCTTTCCTCCGGAGGACTCGGAACCATGGGCTACGGCCTGGGAGCTGCCATCGGAGCAAAGACCGGACAGCCTTCAAAGACAGTCATCAATATCGCAGGTGACGGATGCTTCCGTATGAATCTGCAGGAGCTGGCTACCGCTTCCCGTGAAGGGACTCATGTGATCGAGATCGTCATCAACAATCATGTTCTGGGTATGGTTCGTCAGTGGCAGACACTGTTCTACGGAAAGCGTTATTCCAACACCATGCTGAACGATAAGGTTGATTTCCAAAAGGTATCCGAAGGCCTCGGAGCTACGGCATATACCGTAACGACGGTTGCAGAGTTTGAAAAGGCTCTGGCTGCAGCACTGAAGGGCAAGGGACCGCAGGTCATTGACTGCCAGATCGGTATGGATGATAAGGTATGGCCGATGGTAGCTCCCGGAGCTGCGATCGAGACATGCTTCGATACAGAAAAGGATGTTCCCAGATAAAACCTGTCATTCTGAGGCAAAGCCGAAGAATCCTGACACGTATACACGAATGAATTTATTAATGGAGGAAATATAAAAAATGGCAAGAGTATTTAACTTTTCCGCAGGACCGTCCGTTCTTCCGGAGGTTGTCCTGAAGCAGGCAGCAGAAGAGATGATGGACTATAAGGGAAGCGGCATGAGCGTCATGGAAATGAGCCACCGTTCCAAGGTCTATGACAACATCATCAAGGAAGCAGAGAAGGATCTTCGGGATCTCATGAACATCCCGGATAATTACAAGGTTCTTTTCCTGCAGGGCGGTGCATCCCAGCAGTTTGCAGCCGTTCCCATGAACCTGATGAAGAACGGTGTGGCTGATTATATCATCACAGGCCAGTGGGCAAAGAAGGCATATCAGGAAGCAAAGAAGTACGGTAAGGCCGTAGCGGTAGCTTCTTCCGAGGATAAGACCTTCTCCTATATCCCGGATTGCTCGGATCTTCCGATCGATGACGATGCGGACTATGTATATATCTGTCACAACAATACGATCTACGGAACCGCTTACCATGATCTTCCGAATACCAAGGGTAAGATCCTGGTTGCCGATATGTCCTCCGATATTCTGTCACAGCCGGTCAATGTATCCGATTACGGTCTCATTTACTTCGGTGTTCAGAAGAACGTAGGTCCTGCCGGTGTTGTAGTTGTGATCATCCGCGAGGATCTGATCCGCGATGACCTTCCGGAATTTGTTCCAACCATGCTGAAGTATAAGACTCAGGCAGATGCCGAGTCCCTGTACAACACACCTCCGTGCTACGGCATCTATATCTGCGGCCTGGTATTTAAGTGGGTTAAGGATATGGGCGGTCTGAAGGCCATGAAGCAGCACAATGAGAAGAAGGCCAAGATCCTCTATGATTTCCTGGACCAGAGCAAGATGTTCAAGGGTACGGTAGAGAAGAAGGATCGTTCTCTGATGAATGTTCCCTTCGTAACCGGAAATGATGAGCTGGATGCGAAGTTCGTTAAGGAAGCAACGGAAGCAGGCTTTGTAAACCTGAAGGGCCACAGATCCGTAGGCGGTATGCGCGCATCCATCTACAACGCTATGCCCATCGAAGGAGTAGAGAAGCTGGTTGAGTTCATGAAGGCTTTTGAAGAAGCAAATTCGTAACTTCCCTTCAGGATACTCTGTCATCCTGAGCGAAGTAAAGGATCTTAAATCATAAATAGAATAAATAGGAGAACGATCATGACAAAGGTAAAATGCCTGAATCCCATCGCAGCCTGTGGACTGGATCTGCTGGGAGAGAACTATACTGTAACTGATGACGCAGATGCAGAGGCCATTCTGGTCCGCAGCGCATCCATGCATGAGATGGAACTGTCCGATAAATTGCTGGCAGTAGCACGTGCAGGCGCCGGAGTGAACAACATTCCGCTGGATAAGTGTGCTGAGCAGGGCATCGTAGTGTTCAATACACCCGGTGCCAATGCAAACGGCGTAAAGGAGCTTGTGGTAGCCGGTATGCTCCTTGCCTCCCGTGACATCATCGGCGGAGCAAACTGGGTAACGGCAAATGCTTCCGACGAGAATATCGGTAAGACCGCTGAGAAGGAGAAGAAGAACTTCGCAGGAAAAGAGATCGCCGGAAAGAAGCTGGGTGTCATCGGTCTGGGTGCCATCGGTGCCAAGGTAGCAAACATCGGTGTTCGTCTCGGTATGGAGGTATATGGTTATGACCCGTTTGTATCTGTAGATGCAGCGTGGGGCCTGTCCCGTTCCGTAAAGCATATCACAAATGTAAATGACATTTACAGCAGCTGCGATTTTATCACGATCCACGTTCCGCTTCTGGATTCCACCAAGGGCATGATCAATGCAGATGCCATCAGCCAGATGAAGGATGGCGTTGTAGTGCTGAACTTCGCAAGAGATATCCTGGTTGATGAGCCTGCACTTCTTGCAGCCATCGAATCGGGAAAGGTTGCGAAGTATGTGACCGACTTTGCAAATCCGACAGTTGCGGGTAAGAAAAATGTGATCGTTACTCCTCACCTCGGAGCATCCACAGAGGAGTCCGAGGATAACTGTGCTGTTATGGCAGTTAAGGAGATCAAGGACTTCATCGAGAACGGAAATATCAAAAATTCCGTAAATTATCCGGCCTGTGATGCAGGTATCTGCCAGGATGCAGGACGCCTTACGGTATGTCATAAGAATATCCCGAACATGCTGACACAGTTCACGGGTCTTTTCGCATCCAAGGGTGTAAATGTATCCGAGATGGTTTCCAAGTCCCGCGGAGACTATGCTTATACCATCCTGGATATCGGTGCAGCTGCCGATCAGGAGGTTGCAGATGCGATCGCTGCCATTGAGGGCGTTGTACGTGTACGTGTGATCAAATAGTGATCACCCTGACGGACGCTCCGGCCGTTCCGGCCGGAGCGTCTCTTATGTACACGATACGGCCTGCAGATGATCTCATCTCGTACCTGTAGGAGCATGAAATCATTTGATGGTCGATGTAACGATCGAAATAATTGAATGTATTCTTTATTTAATTCAATTTGTATAATGACCAAAATCAGATTATAATACACACAAATCAGACAGAAGGAGAGTGAGTGTTATGGATAAGAAGTTGAAAGTCGGAATCTTAGGTGCAACCGGTATGGTCGGTCAGAGGTTTATCTCCCTGCTTGAGAACCATCCCTGGTATGAGGTGGTAACTGTAGCAGCATCGCCTCGAAGCGCAGGAAAGACCTATGCAGAGGCGGTTGAGGGAAGATGGAAGATGGATACTCCGATCCCGGAAGCTGTAAAGGATCTGGTTCTTTATAATGTCAATGAGGTAGAGAAGGTTGCTTCCACCGTTGATTTCGCCTTCAGTGCAGTAGACATGACCAAGGATGAGATCAAGGCCATCGAGGAAGCGTATGCAAAGACAGAGACTCCCGTAGTCTCCAACAACAGTGCACACCGCTGGACGCCGGATGTACCGATGGTGGTTCCGGAACTGAATCCGGAGCATTATGAAGTGATCAAATACCAGAGGGAACGCCTCGGAACGAAGCGTGGATTCATAGCTGTTAAGCCGAACTGCTCCATCCAGAGCTATGCACCGGCTCTCTTTGCACTGAAGGAATTTGAGCCGCAGGAGGTTGTGGTATCCACCTATCAGGCAATCTCCGGTGCCGGAAAGACCTTTAAGGACTGGCCGGAGATGGAAGGAAATATCATTCCCTATATCGGCGGCGAGGAAGAGAAGAGCGAGCAGGAGCCGCTTCGGATCTGGGGTAAGGTGGAAGACGGTGTCATCAAGAAATGTGAAGACGGTCCGAAGATCACCAGCCAGTGTATCCGTGTGCCGGTTCTGAACGGACATACCGCTACGGTTTTCGTAAATTTCAGGAAGAAACCGACGAAGGAACAGATCATCGATGCCTGGAGAAACTTCAAGGGCGAGCCGCAGGAGCTGAACCTTCCTTCTGCTCCGAAGCAGTTCATCCAGTACCTTGAAGAGGATAACCGCCCCCAGGTACAGCTGGATGTAAACTTCGAAAACGGTATGGGCGTATCCATGGGACGCCTCCGTGAAGACAGCCTTTTTGATTACAAGTTCGTGGGTCTTTCCCATAACACCCTGCGTGGTGCAGCGGGAGGAGCGGTGCTTTCCGCAGAACTCCTTACCGCTAAGGGATACATTTCTGCGAAAGAATGACGATTTTTTATGATAAAATACAAAATTTCAGTACCATTTTTCTGTGAAATGGGTTATAATAGTCCCTAAGTTTGTGAAAATTCACGAGAAAGGTATTTTGATCGGCAATGAAGAAGAAAAAACTCATTCTTGTAACGTCACCTCCGGCATGCGGTAAGACATTTATTTCAAAGAAACTCGCAAAGGCACTCACCAACTGTGTTTATCTGGATAAGGATACACTGATCGTGCTTTCCAAGCAGATCTTTAAGGTCGCAAACCAGGAATACAATCGTTCTTCCGATTTCTTCCAGAAAGAGATCCGTGATTACGAGTATTATGCGGTATTGGATCTGGCTTTTGATGCTTTGGAGTATAATGATACGGTGCTTATAAATGCACCCTTTACCGATGAGATCCGGGATGATGATTATCTGGATCGCCTTCGTCATAAACTGGCGGAGAAAAATGCAGAGCTCTGTGTGATCTGGGTACATACGGATGTTGAGGTTGCACATCAGAGGATGATCAGCCGGAATTCCGACCGGGATGTGTGGAAGCTGGAGCACTGGGATGAATATGTCGCAACCCAGAACTTCACGAAACCCGGGAATATCCCCGAATTATTTGTGTTCAATAATTCATCGGAAGAGGACTTCAAGAAGTCATTGGACGACGCAGTGAAGTATATTCGCGGAGAGTAACGACGAGGAGGCCGGGTATTTGCCCGGCCTTTATGCGTTTCTCTGAAGGAAAACAACCTGTCATCCTAAGCGCAGCGAAGGATCCGTGCCGCAAAAGGCCGGAAAGATTCTTCGCGTTGCTCAGAATGACATATAGTACGATTATTACGAACGGAAAGACAGAGAGGTATAGAACATGGCAGTGATCCGCCCTTTTGCGGCGCGTCGACCGGACCCTGAACTGGTAGCTCAGGTGGCAGCGCTCCCCTATGATGTATATAACCGGAAAGAGGCAAAAAAGGAAGTGGAGAGATCTCCGAGATCGTTCCTTCGTATCGACCGTCCGGAGACGGTACATCCGGATGATTTTGATATGTACAGTGATGAAGCCTATGCTACGGCAAGGCGTATGCTGGACGAGGCATTTACGGATGGAACGTATGTGACGGAGGATGCACCGGCATATTATATCTACGAACTTGTGATGGATGGCAGGAGCCAGACCGGTCTTGTAGCATGCGCCTCCATCGATGACTATGTAAACGGTGTGATCAAGAAGCATGAGAATACCAGAGAAGAGAAGGAGCAGGACAGGATCCGTCATATCGACACCTGTGATGCCCAGACGGGCCCGATCTTTCTGGCTTACCGCGAGCAGGAGGAAATCTCGGTGATCATCCGCTGCATCCAGAAGGAAGAAGAGCCGCTGTATGATTTCACTGCTGAGGATGGTGTGACCCACAGAGTCTGGATCGTTGATGATGCTGCAGACATAGAGGCATTACAGAAGGAATTTGCGGCCATGGACCGGATCTATATCGCTGACGGTCATCACAGAGCTGCATCGGCCGTAAAGGTGGGACTTAAGAGAAGAGCGGAGCATCCTGACTATAACGGGACCGAGGAATTCAATTTCTTTATGTCCGTGCTTTTCCCGGACAGTGAGCTGGCAATACTTCCCTATAACCGTGTGGTGAAGGATCTGAACGGTCTTTCCGAGGAAGGCTTTCTGGATGCGGTATCCAAAGTGTTTGAGATTGAAAAGAAGGATGCTGCATATCAGCCGGAGGAAAAGGGAAGTGTCGGTATGTATATCGGGGGAACCTGGTATAAACTGAAGATCCATGATGAACTGAAAACGGATGATCCGGTAAAGGGCCTGGATGTGTCCCTTCTTCAGGATCATGTGCTGGGACCGATCCTTGGGATTGATGATCCGAGGACCAGTGACCGAATAGATTTCGTAGGCGGGATTCGTGGACTTGCAGAGTTGGAAAGAAGGGTATCCGAGGATGCCGTTGCTGCATTTTCCATGTATCCGACATCAATCGGGGAGCTTTTTTCCGTAGCGGACGAGGGGCTGCTGATGCCGCCGAAGTCCACCTGGTTTGAACCGAAGCTTCGAAGCGGTATTTTTATACATTTGTTATCTTAGGAACAAACGGGATATACTTGTCTTAGGGAAGGATTGGTAAAGAAGATGGCAGGAAGAAAGGCAGTATTTGCGATCAACTGGATGGAGGTGGATGCACTGGTACATGCGCGTCATGAGAATCCCCATCATATACTGGGAATGCACGAATGTATCGATGATGTATATATCAATGTGTATCTTCCGGACGCGAAGATCGTAAAGATCAAAAACCTGAATACAAAGAAGAATTATACTCTTGTATCCGAGCGGGTGAAGGGCTTCTTCTCCGTGATGCTGAAGGATACAAAGAACTTTCCCTATGAGGTAAAAGCAAAATTCGAAGACGGACATGAAGAAACATATATCGATCCCTATATCTTTGAGCCGGTGATCGATCCCATCGACATCAGCCGGTTCAATGAGGGTCAGCATTACCGGATCTACGAGAAGCTGGGTGCACATCCCATGACAGTGGATGGCGTGGAGGGAACGCTTTTTGCCGTATGGGCGCCCAATGCGGAAAGAGTTTCGGTTGTCGGAAATTTCAATAACTGGGACGGACGTCGTTATCCCATGAGAAAGCTTGATTATTCCGGCATCTTTGAACTCTTTATCCCCGGAGATTTTCTGGGGGAGATCTATAAATACGAGATCCGTTCCAAGACCGGTCAGGTCTTTATGAAGAGCGATCCGTATGCATTTACTTCGGAAATACGGCCGGCCAATGCATCCCGCGTAACGGAGCTGCATTATACATGGCAGGATAAAAACTGGATGGCTGCAAGAAACAAGCAGGCAGCAGACAAAAAGCCCATGAACATCTATGAGGTTCATATGGGCTCCTGGAAGCGGCCGAAGGATGGAAGAGAGTTTTTCAATTACAAGGAGATCGCCCTTGCCATGGCCGAATATATGAAGGGCATGGGATATAACTACGTGGAACTGATGCCCGTTATGGAGCATCCGTATGACCCCTCCTGGGGATATCAGGTGACCGGCTACTATGCACCTACCTCCCGCTATGGAAATCCCGAGGACTTCATGGGATTTGTGGATTACATGCATGCACAGGGGATCGGAGTCATCATTGACTGGGTACCGGCACATTTCCCCAAGGATGATCACGGACTGGGAAGATTTGACGGCACTCCGCTGTATGAAAATGCGGATCCCCAGAGGGGAGAGCATCCGCATTGGGGAACCTATATTTTCGATTATGGCAGAAATGAGGTCCGTAACTTCCTTATCTCCAATGCGCTTTACTGGGCGGATAAATATCATGTGGACGGGATCCGGATGGATGCGGTAGCTTCCATGCTTTATCTGGATTACGGCCGCGGCCCCGGAGAGTGGAAGGCAAATAAGTTCGGCGGAAATGAGAATCTGGAAGCCATCGCCTTCATCAAGGAACTGAATGAGAAGATGGCGGAATACTATCCGGATGTAATGATGATCGCGGAGGAATCCACGGCATGGCCGATGATGACGCATCCCGTAAAGGAAGGCGGCATGGGCTTTGATTACAAGTGGAACATGGGCTGGATGAATGATTTCCTCCGGTACATGAAGCTGGATCCTTTATACCGCAAGTATCATCACAATGACCTGACCTTCAGCATGGTGTATGCATACAGCGAGAAATTCGTTCTGGTATTGTCTCATGATGAGGTGGTTCATGAAAAAGGGTCTCTGATCGAGAAGATGCCCGGAGGATATGAGGATAAATTCTCGAATCTCCGGACTGCCTACGGATTCATGATGACACATCCGGGGAAGAAGCTTCTGTTTATGGGACAGGAATTTGCACAGTTCAAGGAATTCAATGAATCCGATGAACTGGACTGGTCCCTGTTTGAATTTGACGCGCATACCTATGTGCAGGCATACATGAAGGCTCTGAACAAACTGTATCAGACGGAGCCGGCTCTGTATCAGAAGGACAGTGATCCCGAAGGCTTTGCCTGGATCCAGGAAGCGGATGCAAATCATTCCCTGCTTTCCTTTGAACGACGCGGAGAGTCGGAGAAGGATACGCTCCTTGTGATCTGCAATTTCACTCCCATCGCATATAAGAACTACAAGCTTGCGGTACCGTCCGAAGGACGCTGGAAGGAGATCTTCTCCAGCGATGCGGCAAAGTTCGGCGGAGAGGGAATGAACAATAAGACGGCCAAGGATTCCAAGGCAGGAAAGGTGGATGGCAGAAAGGACTATATCTCCATCACGGTGCCGGGTCTTTCCATTTCCGTATTTAAAAAGACGGCTGCAAGGAAGGCTGTAGGGAAGGACGGATCCGCAAAGAAAACCGAGACAGCGAAAAAGGCTGAGACGGCGAAAAAGGCTGATGCGGTGAAGAAAACCGAGACAGTGAAAAAGGCTGAGACGGCGAATTAACGATGTCATTCTGAGTGCGAAGCACGAAGAATCTTATCAAATATAAAACATGTATTATAAACGGAGGCGTTAACGTGGCTAAGGTAGACATCATTTCCGGATTCCTGGGAGCCGGAAAAACAACACTTATCAAAAAACTGATCAAGGAAGCATTTGCCGGAGAGCAGCTGGTCCTGATCGAGAATGAATTCGGTGAGATCGGTGTGGACGGTGCTTTCATGAAGGAAGCAGGCATCCAGGTAAATGAACTGAATTCCGGCTGCATCTGCTGCTCGCTGGTGGGAGATTTCGGTGAGGCTTTGAAGCAGGTCGTAGATCAGTATCACCCGGACCGGATCATCATCGAACCCTCGGGAGTCGGAAAGCTTTCCGATGTGGTAAAGGCGATCCAGAAGGCCGCAGAACATGTGGATCTTCAGCTGAATACGGCAACTACCGTTGTCGATGTGACCAAGGCTAAGGTCTATATGAAGAACTTCGGAGAGTTCTTCCTGAATCAGATCGAAGCTGCAGGAACCGTAGTACTCAGCCGTACCCAGAATGTACCGGAAGAGAAGCTGATGGATGCTGCAGGCCGTATCAGGGAGCATAATCCGGAAGCAAGAGTGATCACCACCGCATGGGATGATATCTCCGGGGTACAGATCCTGGAGGCGATGGAGCACTCCACAAATGTAGAAGATATCATGAAGAATTTCAAATATGATCCGGCGGTGGATGACGAGGAGCATCACCATCACCACCATCACCATGACCACGACGACCATGACGAGGACGAGCATGAGCACCATCACCACCATGACCATGACGATCATGACGAGGATGAGCATCATCACCATCATGACGAGGATGAAGGTGAGGGACATCATCACCATCATCATTATGACGAAAATGGTGTCTGTAGCTGCGGACATCACCATCATCACCATCACGGACATGATGCGGATGAGATCTTTACCAGCTGGGGAAGAGAGACCGCACGCCGTTACAGCAGGGAAGAGCTTACAGCGATCCTGGAACAGCTTGCGGTGGAGGATGAGAATCCATTCGGGATCATCCTGCGTGCCAAGGGTATCGTGCCGGATAAAGACCAGAAATGGATGGAATTTGATCTGGTACCGGGAGAATATGAGATCCGTGAAAGCTCAGCCGAATACACAGGCAAGCTGTGCGTGATCGGAAGTGAACTGAAGGAAGACAAGGTAGCCGAACTCTTCGGCATCTGACCGGTCCGGTTATATAGGAAAGTAAGCCGGGTCCCTGAGAAGGATCCGTAATCGATGGAGTATAGAGGCATAGGAACATGAGAAAACAGGAAGAAAAGGAGATCCCTGTATACCTCTTTATGGGATTTCTTGGAAGCGGGAAGACCACATTTGCAAAGGATACACTCCTAAAGCAGGATTTCACGGAGGGACAGAAGACACTGTTTCTGATCTGCGAGGACGGAGAAGAAGAGTATGATTTCGAGGCGCTTCGGAAGAAGAATATCTATCCGGAGATGATCACGGAGGAGACTCTTACGACGGATCACCTGATCGAGCTCTCAAAGAAATATGAGCCCGAAAATGTGATGATCGAGTATAATGGGATGTGGGAACTGGATAAGATCTTCCAGATCCGTGTCCCGAAGGGATGGACCGTGGTTCAGGTCATTTCCTTTGTGGATGCAACGACCTTTGACATGTATGTCAATAATATGAAGAAGGTGATGATGGATCAGCTGAGGAATGCGGACATGATCATCTTCAACCGTTGTAACGAAACAACCAAGAAGGCGGAGTATCGCCGGAGCATCCGTGCCGTAAACCGGCGTGCACAGATCATCTTCGAGGGTCTGGACGGACAGGTGGATAACGGAATGGATGGAGAGGTGGAGCTTCCCTTTGACACCTCCGGACCCCGCGTAGAACTTGGTGAAGAAGACTTCGGTCTTTTTTATGCGGATGCAGCGGATAATCCGGATAAGTATGTGGGAAAGACGATCCATTTCAAAGCACAGGTGCATCGCCCCTCCAACTATGGAAACGAAGAGTTTGTTCCCGGACGGTTTGCCATGACCTGCTGTGCTGCGGATATTGCATTTGTAGGATTTAAGACCTACTATAACGGTGCAAAGAGTCTGAAGGACCGGGAATGGGTCATGGTCGAGGGTGAGATAAAGAAGGAATTCTATCCCGAGTTTCAGGGTGAGGGTCCCGTGATCTATGCAACGAGCGTTGCGAAGACCAGCCCTGCGGCCGATGAACTTGTATATTTCACATATTAGCACGGTGTCATTCTGAGGGCGCAGCCCGGTGTCATTCTGAGGGCGCAGCCCGAAGAATCTTGTCATTCAAGCATTAAGGAGAAGAGTATGTCCCGTCAGACCTGGAAACCGGGAAATATGCTTTATCCCGTGCCGGCGGTAATGGTCAGTTGTCAGCGGCCGGGAGAAAAACCGAATATCCTGACGGTAGCCTGGGCAGGCACGGTCTGTTCCGATCCGGCAATGGTCTCCGTTTCTATCCGGCCGGAACGATACTCCTATGACATCATTAAGGAGACGGGGGTTTTTGCCATCAATCTGGTCACTGCGGATCTGACACGGGCTGCGGATTATTGCGGGGTAAAGTCAGGGAGAGACGTAGATAAGTTTCGGGAAATGAAGCTGACACCGGTGGAACTCTCCGGGATCGATGCGCCCGGTATCAACGAGAGTCCGTTGATCCTGGCCTGCAGGGTGAAGGAGATCAAGAAGCTCGGAACCCATGATATGTTTCTTGCAGAGGTGGTCTCCGTTTCCGCAAATGAAGACTACATGGATGAGACAGGGAAGTTCCATTTGAATGATACGGATCTGATGGCTTATTCACACGGAGAGTATTTCACCCTTGGGAAGAGACTCGGAAAGTTCGGATACTCTGTGAGAAAAACAGATAAAAGAAACAAGTACAGAAACAGAAAGTAGGTTAAAAAAGGTACATGATTGATGCGATAATATCCTGGGACGCGAGTGTCCTTCTTTATTTTCAGGATCATATCCGTACGGATTGGCTGGATCCCATCATGAAGGGGATCAGTCTGATCGGTTACAAGGGTCTTTTCTGGATCGCGCTTTGTTGGGTTCTGATGCTGATCAAGAAGACCAGATGGGTGGGATTCTATGTATCTGCCTCCCTGCTGCTCAGCTTCATAGTCAATAATCTGATCATCAAAAATCTCGTGGGACGTATCCGGCCATATGAGATCGTGGATGGTCTGACCCGTATCGTGGATGCAGAGAAGGATGCATCCTTCCCTTCGGGACATGTGGCATGTGTATTCGCGGTGGGAATGGGACTTTTGCTTGCTTCGAAGAAGAAGATTTACGGGATCCTGGTGCTTTGTTTCGGTGTTCTTATGGCCATTTCCAGAATGTACGTAGGTGTTCACTATCCGACAGACGTGATCGCAGGTATGATCTTTGCAAGCCTTGCAGCCGTTGCGGCATATTTTATCGTCCGGGCCATCGAACGGAAGGTTCAGAAACGACGGGAAGAAAAAAGCGATGCAGGCTCAATGATGGTATAAATTCTTTTGATGAAAACTGTATGAGACTCCCGAAGAGGCGAAAGGAGAGTCTATGTACAGTAGGATCAACAGTGGAAGCCCCCTTGGGATTGACGGTATGGTGGTAACGGTGGAAGCCGATATCAGCCAGGGATTACCGTCACTTTCCATGGTGGGGTATCTGTCCTCCTCCGTTCGTGAGGCGGGCGACCGGGTGCGTACGGCACTCAAAAATTCGGGTTACGGCCTTCCGCCCAGGCGGATCACCGTAAGTCTTTCTCCGGCAGATGTCAGAAAGGACGGCGCAGGTTATGACCTGGCGATCGCCGTGGCTTTGCTGTGCTGCATGGAGGTACTTCCCCGTGAAGGATTAGAAGAGTATATGTTTTTGGGAGAGCTGGGACTGGACGGAAGCGTCCGGGAGATACCCGGCGTTCTTGCTGTGGCGCATTTTGCTGAAAAGCAGGGATACCGGAAGATCGTTGTGCCCAAAGGAAATGCGGCTGAAGCAGCCTGTATCGACGGGATCCGGGTATATGGGGTGGAAAGTCTTTTGGAGGTGATATCCTTCCTGGAAGGAGAACTGATCCTGGATCCGACGCCCAGAGATGTGACACGCACGGTACTGCAGGAACCGGGCCATGACATCTCGGAGATCCATGGTCAGAAGGCCATGAAACGGGGAGTGGAGATCGCCGTGGCAGGCTTCCATAATATCCTGATGACCGGAGCAGCCGGCGCTGGAAAGTCCCTGATGGCAAAGTGTCTTCCGGGACTTATGCCGGAAATGACCTATGAGGAGCAGCTGGAGCTGACGAAGATCTACAGTGTGGCAGGTCTTCTTCGGGGACAGGGCGGTCTGATGCATCTTCGCCCCTTCCGGAGCCCTCATGCAAATGTGTCGGCGTCCGCGCTTCTCGGCGGTGGCGCCATTCCAAGGCCGGGAGAAGTTTCCCTGGCGGACTGCGGTGTTCTCTTCCTGGATGAATTTCCGGAGTTCGGACGGGGAGTGATCGAGGGACTTCGTGCACCCATGGAGGATCAGGAGGTGACCGTATCGCGTGTTCGGGCGTCTTACCGTTTTCCTGCCCGATTCATGCTGGTGGCAGCCCGGAATAACTGTCCCTGTGGTTTCTATCCGGACCGGATGCGGTGTCATTGTACAGAGAGACAGATACTCGATTATCGGAACCGGATCAGCCATCCCATTATGGACCGGATCGACATCCGGATCGAAGTGCGCCCGGTGGATATGGAGGATCTTCTCGGTCAGAAGGAAGAGGAGGACAGCAGCGTAGTACGTGCAAGGATTGAGGAAGCCAGGGCAAGGCAGCTTTCCAGGTATGAAGGAGAAGCGTTTCGGTTCAACTCGTCGGTTCCCCAGTCCAGGCTGCTGGATTATATAAGACTCGGCAGGGAAGAGTCCCTGCTCCTGCAGCAGGAGTACCGGAAGGGCACACTGTCTGCAAGAGGATATTTCAAGGTGCTCCGGCTGGCCCGGACCGTTGCGGATCTTGAAGGAAGAGAAGAAATCTCCTGCAAGGATCTTACGGAGGCCCTGTTCTTCAGAAATGGCGGCCTTTCCGGAGAGGAAGGCGGTGAGGGCATATGATCGAAGAAAGAGATGCGTTTCTCTGGCTTGGAGGTCTTCGGACCATTGCTCCCGTGATGCGGCAAAAACTGCTGGAGTTGTTCGGTTCGGCAAATCAGTTCCTTCAGGCGCCCGAATCGGAACTGATGGCTCTGGTGGCAGACGGGCAGCTGAAGCAGGAGTCTATGGAGGAGATCATCACCACGAGAAGGGAAGAGGCGGTGCAAAGACTTGCGGAGGATTATCTGAAACGCGGCTTTTCCTTCCTGACGCCTGCGGATCCGGAATATCCGGAGCTGCTGCGAAATATCCCGGATCCACCGGTCACTCTTTTTTACCGCGGAAGGACAGAGCTGCTTTCGGGTACCCTCTGTATCGGTGTGGTGGGCACACGGACTCCCAGCCTGTATGGAAAGGAGGTCGCCGGAAGATTTGTGTCCGGTCTGGCATCCGCGGGAATCGTTATAGTCAGTGGCCTTGCAGCGGGGATCGATGCGGAAGCACATATGAGTGCCATTCGGTCCGGCGGTGCCACGATAGGTGTTCTGGGAGGAGGGATCGACATTTGCTATCCCCAGAGAAACTATGGAATATATTATGAAATGTGTGAATCACAGCTGGTACTGTCGGAATACGCTCCGGGAGTGGCTCCGCTGGCAATTCAGTTTCCGCTTCGAAACCGGATCATCAGCGGGCTTTCGGAGGGACTCCTTGTTGTGGAAGCCCGGAAGAGATCCGGGACACTCATCACTGCAGATGCGGCCTTGGAACAGGGGCGCAGTGTCTATGCAGTTCCGGGGCGTCTGGGAGATCCTCTTTGTGAAGGGACCAATAACCTGATCCGCCAGGGAGCCATGTGCGTGATGGAAGTATCGGATATCCTGGAGGATCTTGGAGTGGACCTGAAGCAAAGAAAGAGAAGCAGATCGGCCGGTCAAAAGGGAACAGGGCAGGACAACGGGAAGCTGACGAAGGAGGAACAGCAGATCTTGTCCAAGCTGTCTCTGGTTCCCGTGCATGTGGATGAGCTGTTAAAGGATGGTGACGGAAACCTTCAGGATACGTTGTCCCTGCTTCTGTCCATGGAGCGAAGGGCACTGATCCACCAGCCTGTGAGGGGGTATTATACGCTGGCATAATGGTAAATTCCTTTTTGGGGATGATTATTTCTGTTTCGTATGGGATACGGGGATGGTATAATGAACGATAAAGAGCATCGAATGGTTCGATGGATGTATGTTGCTTATTTCCGGGCTGAATAATGGAACACTTTGATCGAAGAAAAGACATATGGAACAGGGAAGGACAGGCATGAATTATTTTGTAGAAGGTATTCAGGGAAGCGGGAAAAGTACTTTGGTCCGGCAGCTGGCTGAAAAATACAAGGATTATACAGTATTCCACGAAGGGGCTTATTCTCCGGTAGAACTGGCGTGGTGTACCTGGATGGATGACGAGGCATATGAAAAAACACTGGAAAAATACCCGGCCCTGCGTGATGAGATCATGGAAAAGACCGTAACAGAGGGTACGCATAAGGTAATGCGATATACGCAGATCATTACGGATATCACGGGATTTCATAAGGACATGGAACAATATGAAATCTATAACGGCAGATTGGACTGGAAGCGGTTCAGGGAAATTGTGCTGACCCGCTATAAGGTATGGAATGGATCCGATCAGATCTTTGAATGCTCCATCTTCCAAAATTTGGTAGAGGATATGATCCTGTTTCGGCTTATGTCGGACGATGAGATATTAAGCTTCTACCGGGAGGTTCGGGTCGCCTTGGAAGGGAAACCATACCGCATCTTATATCTTGCCTCGGACAGGATCCGTCAGAATATCGAGATCATCCGGAAGGAGCGTTCGGATGAGCAGGGAAATGAACTTTGGTTTCCGCTTATGATGGAATTCTTTGATCGCTGCCCTTATGCAAAGGAGAAGAAGAAAGCGGGCGTTGATGACCTGATCGAGCATTTATTGCACCGTCAGGAGCTGGAAATCAGGCTTTGCAAAGAAGTCTTTGGGGACAGAGCAGTCATTCTTAGATCCAAGGCTGTGGATGTTGAATATGGTATGTGATCTATGAAGAATAATAACAGACCGGAATTTGATGATATCCGGGATTATGAAGAGTTCAGTAAGTACTATTGGTATCGCGATGAGCTGATCAAAATATGCAGGGACCGGGGCCTGAAAGCCCCAAGCGGAAAGATTGAGCTGAATAAGGTGATCGAAGCTTATTTCGCAGGGGATAGAATCCTGCCGGAAACAAAGATAACGAAGAAGACAAAGAATAAGAAGCCTGTCATCACGGAGCTTACACCTGAAACCGGACTTATCGAGTGCGGTTTTACCTTCGGGAATAAGTTCAAGGAGTTCTTTTCGAAGCAAACGGGAGAAGAACACTTTAAATTCAATGTAGATATGGTTGCAACAGTCAAGGCGGTGAAGGAAAGCGGGGATGAAGCTTTTACCCTCGGTGACTTACTGGACGTATATCATGGAAAGATGACCTATGCGGTATATGACAGATCGGCGCTTCAGTGGAATCGATTCGTGAAAGATTTCTGTGCAGACGAAGCCACAAAAGTGTTCGGAGAGCGCCTGAAGGCTGCCGCAGCACTATGGAGTATCGTCCGGGATTCGGATATGGAAAAGGTCTACTCAAGAGAATTGCTTGAGAAATACCGGGACAGGATAGGCTAAATGGATCGATTCAGGAGTAGCAGCAGGTGCTCCGGTTCATTGACATGCGGGATGTAGTGTGTTAGAATTGCCACGTCAAATGAATCATGCGGATCAGGGTGCCTCCGACTGCCTCATATGGCAGGGCCGGAGGGTAAAAGGGAAACAGGTGCGAAGCCTGTGCGATCTCGTCACTGTGACAGAGGAGTCTGACGGCAGGGCCGGAAGCAGTCACTGGGGAAACCCGGGAAGACAGCCGTCGGATGATGATCCTCAAGCCAGGAAACCTGCCTTGTATCCGGGTACATGAGATCACGAGGAATTGGTCGTACCGGTAAGGCGATTTCGCCTTTTTTCTGGTGCCCATTACCGTGTATGCGGTGATGGGTTTCGCTTTTCGTACGTCATTTCCCGAATACTTACAGAAGGAGAACAGAAAATGAGAAAGAAACTGGCAGCAGTAGCGGTACTTTCCGCAATGTGTGTAGCTTCCCTGAGCGGATGCGGATCGGATGACAAGGCAACTACGGGGAGTGCGGCGACAACCGCAGCGGCAACCGAAGCAAAGACGGCGGAGACTCCGGCAACCACGGCAGCTTCAGAGGCTGCGACCGAAGCGGATACATCCGCGGGAAAGGATGACAAGGCTAAGGCAGATGAAGTGGCTGCCCTGATCGATAAGATCTACGTTCAGGAACGGACAGATACTACCGACGCTGATTGCAAGGCTGCAAAGGAAGCGTGGGATGCTCTGACGGATGCGCAGAAGGAACTGGTAGAGGGAGAAAATGCAGACCCGGATTATTTCGGAAGAGATACCGGCGATGCATCCAAGGATGACCCGCTGAATGCTGACAATATCGGTGAAAATGAGATCCTGGTGGTCAGCTTCGGTACCTCCTTCAACGATAGCCGCGCTGAGGATATCGGCGGTATCGAGAAGGCCATCCAGAAGGCATATCCGGACTGGTCCGTAAGACGTGCATTTACTGCTCAGATCATCATCAACCACGTTCAGGCAAGAGACGGTGAAGTGATCGACAACATGGAGCAGGCCATGGATCGTGCCGTTGCAAACGGCGTAAAGAATCTGGTGATCCAGCCCACCCATCTCATGCATGGTGCGGAGTACGATGAGATGAAGGCAGTTGCTGATAAGTATGCAGACAAGATCGAATCCATCAAGATCTCCGAACCCCTTCTGGGTGAAGTAGGTGCGGATGCATCGGTTGTAAATGAAGACAAGAAGGCTGTTGCAGGCTATGTGGTAAATGCGGCGGTTGCCGATTCCGCCTATGACACACTGGATGCCGCAAAGGCAGACGGAACGGCCATCGTTCTTATGGGACACGGAACCTCCCATGCTGCAAAGGTATCCTATTCCCAGATGCAGACGCAGATGAAGGAGCTGGGCTTCGATAATGTATGGGTCGGCACTGTGGAAGGAGAACCGGAGGATACCTCCTGTGAGGCAGTGATCAAGGCAGTTCATGACGCAGGCTATAAGAAGGTGATCCTTCGTCCGCTCATGGTTGTTGCAGGAGATCATGCAAACAATGATATGGCCGGAGATGACGATGATTCCTGGAAGTCACAGTTTACTGCATCCGGATTCTTTGATAAAGTAGATACAGAGATCGCAGGTCTGGGACGAATCGAGGATGTTGAACAGCTCTATGTGAAGCATCTGAAGGATGTGATCAAGTAAAACGTCCCATGGTTTTATAAGCTGTCCTGAGGGCGAGTGCCCGAAGGATCAGCAGTATCAGAGGTAACAATCATATGAAGAAGAGAAATTACGCCGTCATTGCGGCCATGGCGCTTGCACTGCTGTGCGGCTGCGGGAACAGGGAACAGGCATCTACGGACGGAACGGCAGCCGGAACAACGGCGGCGGATTCAGCAGTAGGTACAGAGGAGGCGGGCACGCCTGCGAAGGATACGGAACAGGTGACCGAGGAGACTTCCGCATCCGCATCAACGGAGGGAGCTCCGGCTGCAGTTCTTTCGGACGGAACCTATATGGCAAAGTTTGAAACGGACAGCAACATGTTCCATGTAAATGAGACAATGAACGGAAGAGGCATACTTACTGTTTCAGGCGGTAAGATGACGATACACATTGTCCTGCCGTCAAAAAATACGGTGAACCTTTTTGTCGGTCTGGCGGAAGATGCCAAAAAGGACGGGGCTGAACTCCTTCAGCCGACAGTAGAAACGGTTACCTACAGTGACGGAATGACCGAAGAGGTAAATGCCTTTGATCTTCCTGTTCCCGTGCTGGAGCAGGAGTATGATGTGGCATTGATCGGTACAAAAGGGAAGTGGTATGATCATAAGGTGAAGGTTACGGATCCGGAGCCATATGAGGGAAGCAGGGAAGACGCCGGTGAGATCCGG
The DNA here is from genome assembly GCA_902775555.1 of uncultured Lachnospiraceae bacterium. Classification (GTDB taxonomy): domain Bacteria; phylum Bacillota; class Clostridia; order Lachnospirales; family Lachnospiraceae; genus Eubacterium_Q. The sequence goes on from CACYMQ010000016.1 coordinate 39,531, forward strand.
GACGGTGAGTATACGATCGAAGCGTCCGTGGAGGGCGGAACCGGAAAAGCAGCCATTTCCTCCCCGGCCAAGCTTTCCATTGCCGGCGGCAGGATGACACTGCAAGTTGAATGGAGCAGCCCGCATTATGATTATATGATCGTGGACGGAGAGAAATACCTTCCCGTAAACAAAGAGGGTAACTCGGTATTTCTGATCCCTGTTAAGGATGTGGAAAAGGATATGACCGTGATCGCAGATACGACGGCCATGAGCAAGCCTCATGAGATCGAGTATGTATTGCATCTGAAACCCGGAACATTAAAGTAAAGGATAAGCCCGCAGTCAGGAAAAACCGGCTGTGGGCTGTTTGAAATTATGATGAAGTATCGGGAGAGGTCCTTTTTCCTGCTTTCACTGCTGCTGATAATGTGTATGGCAGCACTGACGGGATGCGGAAAGGGATCTGAAGAGAAGAAAACTTCATACGGGATCACGGGGAGGCTTGAACTGGATCATGCGGATCAGTTCTCCGTGGAGTATTACGAGGGGGGTTATAAGCATGTGCACATTGCAGACGGCACAGACTATGTTCTGATCCCCGAGGGGGCAGCGAGGACGGATCTGGGAATCAGCGGTGCGGTGATCCTTCAACAGCCCTTCGGTAATATTTATCTTGCGGCATCCTCGGCCATGGATCTCTTCGTGCGCCTGGACAGTCTGGACCGCATCAGTACGGTATCTACCCGTGCAGAGGATTATTCCGTCGAAGAGGCAAGGACCGCCATGGAGGCGGGAAGTATCCGGTATGTGGGAAAATACAGCGCTCCGGATTATGAGACCATTCTGAACTCCGGCTGCAACCTTGCGATCGAATCCACCATGATCACCCACAGTCCCCAGATCAGGGAGGAGTTGGAACGACTGGGGATCCCCGTGCTGGTGGAACGCTCCAGCTATGAGAGCAGTCCCCTTGGGAGACTGGAGTGGATCAAGCTGTACGGAGTGCTCCTGGACCGGCAGGAGGAAGCTGAGAGGTTTTATGAAGCCCAGAAGCAGAAGCTGGAGAAGGTGACGGAAGGTCTTTCCTCCATGTCGGGAAGGGAAAGGCCAAAGGTGGCATTCTTCTACATTTCATCAAATGGATATGTAAATGTCAGAAAACCGGGAGATTATATCAGTACCATGATCGAGATGGCGGGCGGTAAATACTGTCTCGGGGAATTAAAGGATGAGAGTCAGAATGCCCTTTCCACCATGAATATCAACTGGGAGAAATTTTATCAGTATGCGGTGGACGCGGATATCCTGATCTATAATTCCACCATCGAGGGAGAACTGGCTTCCGTGGAGGATCTGACGGAGAAGAACGGTCTTTTCCGGGATTTTAAGGCAGTGAAGGAAGGCAGGGTTTACTGTACACACGCAAATATGTTCCAGGAGAGCAGTGCCGTGTGTGATGTGGTTGTGGATCTTTATAAGATCATGTATGAAACGGACGGAAGTGATCTGACCTATCTGTTTTTACTTCCGGATACGGAGAGCAAATGAAACGAAGAACGATCTGCTTTGTCATATTGAGTCTGGCTATATTGGTGCTGATCCTCGTTAATATCTGTGTCGGCAGCGTATCCATCGGACCGGGGGATATATGGAGCATCATAACAAACGGAGATCATGAGAGCGTGGCCGGCAGGATCCTGCTGGATATCCGGCTTCCGAGAGTGGTGGAGACCATGTTTCTGGGTGGCGGACTTGCGCTGTCCGGATACCTTCTCCAGTCCTTCTTTTCGAATCCCATCGCAGGACCTTACATCCTGGGTATTTCTTCAGGCGCAAAGCTTGTGGTGGCGCTCCTGATGGTCGCTTCCCTGAATGCAGGGTTCGTGATGTCCTCCTGGATGATGGTGATCGCCGCATTTGCAGGCTCACTGATCGCCACGGGACTTGTGATCGGCGTGTCCGCAAGGGTACGCTCCATGTCCATCCTGATCGTCTGCGGTGTAATGATCGGCTATATCTGCTCTGCTGTGACGGAGCTGGTTGTGGCCTTTGCGGATGATTCAAATATCGTGAACCTCCACAACTGGTCTCAGGGAACCTTTTCTGCTGCGGCCTGGGAGGATGCATATTATTATATTCCCATCGTGATGGTCTGCCTTGTGGTGTCCCTGATACTGGGGAAAGCGATCGAAGCATACAGCTTTGGGGAGAATTATGCGGTCACCGTGGGAATCCGTGTGAAGCGGTTCCGTATCCTGCTGATCCTGGTTTCAAGCATTCTTTCGGCCACCGTGACCGCATTTGCCGGACCGGTGTCCTTCGTAGGGATCGCCATGCCGCATGTGGCGAGAAGTCTGTTTCGTTCCACGAAGCCGGGGGTGGTGATCCCGGCGTCCTTCCTTCTGGGGAGCGGTTTCTGCCTTCTGTCCGATCTTTTGGCAAGAAGCCTCTTCGCGCCTACGGAGCTTTCCATCAGCACCGTGACGGCTGTATTCGGAGCACCCATAGTGATATCCATGTTGTTAAGGAGGCGGAGAAATGGCTGAATTATCATTTGAACATGTATCCGTGGGATATGGCGGGACAGTCCTGATCGAGGATGTAAACCTGCGTGTGGAGAAGGGGGAGATCGTTGCCCTGGTGGGTCCGAATGGTGCGGGCAAGTCCACGATACTGAAAACGGCGCTGCGGGACTGCTCCGTCAGGTGAAGGGAAGCGTTTTGCTCGGGGACCGGAAGCTGGAGGAATGGACTCTTTCGGAAAAGGCAAAGAGGATGTCCGTGATGATGACGGAACGGGCAGGAACAGAGTATATGACTTGCTTTGATGTGGTGCGTGTGGGACGGTATCAGTATACAAATCTCATGGGAAGGCTTTCGGAGCATGACAGACAGGTGATCCTGGAATGTATGCAGATGATCGGCGTGGACGGCATAGCAGATACAGATTATTCCAGGCTGAGTGACGGACAGAAGCAGCGGGTGCTTCTTGCGCGGGCCATTGTTTCGGAGCCTGACATTCTGATCCTGGACGAACCCACCAGCTTTCTGGATATGGGCTATAAGACCGAGTTCTTTGATGTGTTAAAGAAGCTTGTGACGGAACGGGGGATCGCCGTGCTCATTTCCATGCATGAGCTGGAGCTGGTGAAAAGAGTTGCAGACCGGGTGGTCTGTATCTCAAAGGAGAACCGGGTGGAGAAGACCGGAAGACCGGAAGAAATCCTGACGGCGGAATACATGGAGAAGCTGTTCTCCATGAAACCGGGGAAGTATATGGAGTATTACAGAACCGGGGAGTAGGAGAAGCCGGCAGTGCGACGGGATCAGGGAGAGAAACGGACCGGGATATCCCGGGAAAGCCGGGCAGGATATGAAGAAGCCGGACAGGATATGGAGAAACAGAGAACGGGGAGAAGGAGCCGGAGCCTGGTATGGGACAGAAGGAGAAGAAGACGAAGTTTATCATGGTGCAGGGAACCATGTCAAATGCCGGAAAGAGCCTTGTGGCAGCGGGACTCTGCCGCCTGCTGCACCAGGAGGGGTTCCGGGTCGCGCCCTTTAAGTCGCAGAATATGGCTTTGAATTCCTTCATAACCCGTGAGGGACTGGAAATGGGACGCGCACAGGTGATGCAGGCCGAGGCGGCAGGGACAGAGCCCTCCGTCTATATGAATCCGATCCTGCTGAAGCCCACCAGCGATGTGGGCAGCCAGGTGATCGTGAACGGGCGCGTGCGGGGGAACATGAAGGCCAGGGAGTATTTCGAATACAAGAAGGAGCTGATCCCCGATATTCTGGCTGCGGTGGAGCATCTGTCAGAGGATTACGATATCATCGTGATCGAGGGGGCCGGTTCTCCGGCTGAGATCAATCTGAAGGACCATGATATCGTGAATATGGGGATGGCAGAGCTGGTGGACGCACCGGTGCTTCTGGTGGGAGATATAGACCGGGGAGGCGTCTTTGCCCAGCTGCTCGGAACCCTGGAGCTTCTGGAGCCGGAGGAACGAAGCAGGGTGAAGGGTCTGATCATCAATAAATTCCGGGGAGATAAAACCATCCTGGATCCCGGGATCAGGATGCTGGAAGAAAGAAGCGGGATACCGGTGGTTGGGGTTCTCCCGTATATGGATATCAGCCTGGAGGACGAGGACTCTCTGTCCGAACGGTTGGAGAACCGGAGAGAAGGACGGATAGACATTGCCGTGATCCGGCTGCCGTATATTTCCAATTTTACGGATTTCAATGTATTCGATGCCTTTCCGGAGACCAACGTCAGATATGTGACCCGGTTACAGGAGCTGGGGAGTCCGGATCTTCTGGTCCTTCCCGGCAGCAAGAGTACGGTGAACGATATGAGGTGGCTGAAGGAAAGCGGACTGGATGCGGCGGTCATCGGCTATGCAAGGGCAGGAGGTATCGTATTCGGGATCTGCGGAGGCTATCAGATGCTTGGTGAAAGGATCGGTGATCCGGAATGCACGGAAACCGGCGGAGAGATCGGGGGACTGGGGCTGCTTCCTTTGGAGACGGAGCTGGCTTCGGAGAAGGTGATGGGGCAGACGGAGGGATCCTTCCGTGAGGTGACGGGTGCGCTGAAGGGACTCTCAGGCAGGACCTATCGCGGGTATGAGATCCATATGGGCAGAACCCGTGTCACAGGGGAGACTCCCCGGGAGCAGGTCATCGGGGAGAACCGGAAAAAGGAAAGCGCAGAGGACAAAACAAAAGGCAGTACAGAACTTTGGACCGGTCAGGCTGAGGTTTTTACAGAGAACGGGACCGGATATTCCTCCGGAAATGTCTACGGCACTTATATCCATGGTATCTTTGATGCGGAAGAAGTGGTGCCGGAGCTGCTCCGGGTTCTTGCAGAGAGAAAGGGATTGTCCCGGGACGGAGTGGAGGAAATAAGCTATGCTGACTTTAAGGACCTGCAATATGACCGGCTGGCGGATATGCTGCGTCAGTATATGGATTTGGACCGGATCCGGGAAATGCTTGGATCGGACAGGTAGAAGAAATGCTTGAGAAGGAAAAACTGTTTCATATGGCAGATGAAGTTTCCGCTCCGGATCAGGAGGTGTATGACCGTGTCAGGAAGCGCTGGGACGGACTGATGAAACCCATCGACGGGCTCGGCGGCTTTGAGGAAACAATCTGCAGGATCGGTGCGATCCGCGGGACGGAGCATCCGGCATTGAAGCAAAGAAGGGTGCTGATCTTCTGTGCGGACAACGGGATCGTCCGGGAGGGGGTGACCCAGTCGGATCCGGAGGTGACGCTGCTGGTGGCACGTCGTCTCGGAGAGGGAATGAGTACCGCAAATATCATGGCCCGCAGGGCAGGCTGCCGCTGTGTTCCCGTGGATATAGGGATAGACTGTGATGAGGTGCCGAAGGGAGTCCTGGATCGTAAGGTGCGACGCGGAACGAGGGATTTTCTTGAAGAACCTGCCCTGACGGAGAAGGAAGTATTGCTTGCCATAGAGAGAGGAATGGATCTGGCAGGTCAGCTTGCAAAGGAGGGCGTGGATCTGATCGCCACCGGAGAGATGGGGATCGGAAATACAACGACCAGCACTGCACTCCTGTGCCTTCTTCTCGGAGAACCGGCAGAAGGGTATGTTGGAAGAGGAGCGGGGCTGGATGATGCCCGGCTTGCCAGGAAGAAGGATGTGGTAAGGAAGGCGGTGGAGCTCTATGGAGCGGAGCAGTATGAAGATGGGAAGACCGCCGCATTTGCAAGACTCTGTCAGGTCGGAGGGCTGGATATAGCGGCACTTACGGGCGCGTATCTGGGCGGTGCGCTGTACCGGATCCCCATGGTGATCGACGGGGTGATCTCAGGGATCGCCGCGTACCTTGCTGCCACATTTTGGCCGGTCAGCAGGGAGTATATGATCCCGTCCCATTCCGGGAGGGAGCCGGGACAGAGAAGGCTTCTGGAACTGTTGGGACTCCGCCCGCTGATCAACGGAGACATGGCATTGGGAGAAGGGACCGGTGCCATCATGCTGTTACCGCTGCTGGATGTGGCCATGGAGCTTTACGAATCCGGCGGGACCTTTGAACAGGGCGGATTAAAGGAGTATGAAAGATATACATGATGATTCTGGTGAAGGGAAAGCCCGGCAGCGGCAAGTCAGAGCTTGCGGAGAGCCTGACGATAAAGCTTGCGGATGAGGAAAATGCAGGACGTGCAGCCGCATTTTCAGGAAGTCCTCTGTATCTTGCTACCATGATCCCCTTCGGGGAGGAGGGTGCTGCCAGGGTGAAGAAGCATCGTGCCATGCGCGAGGGGAAAGGCTTTGAAACCCTGGAGATCCCGGCGGAATTTCGCAGGGAGGAAAGAAGAATCGCACCCCATTTCGGCGGAGTCTGTCTGCTGGAATGTGTGGCGAATCTGGCCGGAAATGAAATGCATGCCGCGGAGCATGCAGGCCGGAGACTGGAGGAGATCAGGGAGATCGTGCTGGAGGAGATCCTCTGGCTGGGAAGGCATATGAAGCATCTGGTGGTGGTGACGGATATTTTCGAGGATATTCCGGATGCGGATGAGGATACAAGGCAGTATATCCGTCTGGTAAATGAGATCAACCGGTTTTTAGAGGAAAAGGCGGACAGAGTTGAAGGGACCTATGAAACTGTTTAAGAGCTTTGCAATTGCATTTTCGATCTACTCAAAGATCCCCATGCCCCGGTTTGACTGGGAAGAAGAGGATATGCGGTTTCATCTGATCTTCTTTCCCTGTGTGGGAATGGTGATCGGAGGCCTGGAGTACCTTCTCCTGAAGGGCCTCATCAGTCAGGAACTGCCGCTGTTGTTCCTTGTGGCTCTTGCTGGAGTGATCCCTCTTCTGGTGACCGGGGGATTTCACCTGGATGGGTTGATGGATGTGCAGGATGCGCTCTGTTCCTATAAGCCGAAGGAGGAGAAACTTGCAATCCTGAAGGATCCGCATGTGGGAGCTTTTGCCGTGATCTCGCTCCTGGTGTATGTACTGCTGTACGGGGGAGCGCTTTCGCTGGTCCTCACCCATGGAGGTGTGGCAGGGATCGCTCTGTTTGCCTTCAGCTTTCCGGCGTGCCGTGCGCTCGGTGCACTTGTTATGCTGAAACTGAAAAAGGCGAAGACGGATGGGATGCTGCGAAGAGAGACACGGGACGCGGGGACGGCCGTTATGGTGGTGCTCGCGGCGGAGCTTCTCTGCTTCCTGGGTGTGATGCTCTGGATCGATCCTTGGGGAACCCTGATCCTTCTTGGAGTGTTGCTGATATTTACGATTTATTACAGATGGAAAATGTACAGAGAGTTCGGCGGGGTAACGGGAGATACTACGGGCTACTATATCACCTGTTCGGAGCTTGTGGTACTGATGGCCCTGGCGGCATGGAGTATGATATGCAGATAGAACGAAAGGTACGGCTTCTGCTGATCCGACATGGACAGACAGCGGGGAATCTGGAAGGAAGATTTAACGGATGCAGGACGGATGAACCCCTTTGCCCGGAAGGAAGAGAGGCTTTGGAAGAAAGGCGGATGGAGGACGGATCGGAGTACATTTTCACGAGTCCCATGAAACGCTGCATGGAGACGGCGGAGCTTCTGTATCCGGGGATGCCGAAGAGAATCCTTCCCACGATGCGGGAAATGGACTTCGGACGGTTTGAAGGAAGGAACCATGCGGAGCTGGACGGGGATCCGGAGTATCAGGCATGGATCGACAGCGGCGGAAAGAACGGGTTCCCCGGGGGAGAGGACCGGAAGAGTTTTTCACTTCGTACCATGGCTGCCTTCCGGGTAATGCTGAACCTCCTTCCCGAAGAGGCAGAGGGACAGCTTCGGGTCGCGCTGGTCTGCCATGGCGGAAATATCATGGCGATCATGAGTGAACTGACGGGAAACGGGTTTTACGATTATCTGGTGAAAAACGGGGAAGGCTATGAACTGACTTTTTCGATGACGGGAGATACTATCCATGATCTATCATATCACAGCCTTTATACTGGGGGGTCTGCTTGACCTGATCATCGGGGATCCGCATTGGATGCCGCATCCCGTGCGCCTGATAGGGAGGCTGATCGGATGGCTGGACCGGAAACTGTTCCTTCCGGAGAAGGATGTAAAGGTTCAGAAAAGGACAGGAGGGCTTGTATGCTTTCTGGTTCTTTGTCCGGTATTTCTTATAACAGCACTGCTCCTTGTTCTATGTTATATGATTCATCCCATATGCGGGGTAGTGACGGAAATCGTTCTCACCTGCTACTGCCTGGCGGCGAAGAGCCTTCGTGTGGAGAGCATGCGGGTGTACCGGGCGCTTCGGCAGGGAGATATCATGGCGGCACGGAAAGCAGTCTCCATGATCGTGGGAAGGGATACGGAGTCCCTGGATGAGGCCGGAGTGACGCGGGCGGCAGTGGAAACCGTGGCGGAGAATACCTCCGACGGCGTTATCGCACCGCTGCTGTATACCTGCCTTGGGGGACCTGCCCTGGGGATGCTGTACAAGGCGGTGAACACCATGGATTCCATGGTGGGATATCATAATGAACGATATGAGAATTACGGGCGCTGTGCCGCAAAACTGGATGACATCTTCAACTGGCTTCCGGCAAGGATCAGCGCAGGACTTATGATCCTGGCAGCGGCCCTTCTGGGGAAGGAGTATGACGCCGGCCGTGCAAGGAGGGTATTTCTCCGGGACCGGTATCAGCATAAGAGCCCGAATTCCGCTCAGACGGAAAGCGTATGTGCAGGGGCGTTGGGGATCCGGCTTGCAGGAGATGCATCCTACTTCGGAAAGATCGTGAAAAAGCCATATATTGGAGATGATACAAGACCTGTGGAACCGGAGGACATCCCGAGGGCGAACCGGCTGATGTATGTGACGGCGGGGCTGATGTTCCTGCTCTCATCCGTCTGCTGGCTGGTGCCGGTGATCCTTTGCTGAGACGGATCCCGGTGGGCCGGTAGCTAAGAAGGGATATGCCGGAAAGAAGGATCGTTCCGGAAGATGGAACCGGAAAAAGATGAAGGGAAGGAGTGCGATATGGAGATCATTCACGGCGGTGATATATACAGAAATCGGATATGGCTGGACTTCTCCGTGAATACGAATCCTCTGGGCTGTCCGGATTCCCTTCGCCGGGCTGTACGGAATGCTGCTGACCGGGTGGAGGTTTATCCGGATCCTGCCGGGATGAGGGTCCGTGCAAGGCTCGCAAAGCTATACGGAGTCAAGGCGGAAAATGTTCTTGCCGGAAATGGTGCGTCGGAACTGATCACGGCGGTAGCCCATTCCGTCCGCCCCGGAAGAGTTCTTCTTACGGCACCATCCTTCTATGGGTATGAAAGGGCTGTACGTGGTGTGTCCGGTTGTGAGATCCGGTGGCATCAGCTAAGACCGGAGGAAGGCTTTGCGGTGACGGAGCGATTCCTTGATGAGCTGACTGTGGAAACAGATCTGTGTTATCTATGCAATCCGAATAATCCCACCGGTGTCGGTCTGGAACATAAGCTTCTCCGGCGGATCATGGAACGCTGTGAGGAGCAGGAGATTGACCTTATTGTAGATGAATGCTTTACAGAACTTTCGGAAGAACTGACCACTGTCATTCCGATGATCCGTGACTACCGAAGACTCCATATTCTGAAGGCGTACACCAAGGTGCTTGCAATTCCCGGAGTAAGGTTCGGTTTTCTCATTTCCGGGGAAGAAAATATAGAAAGGCTTGAGAAGGCTCTTCCGGAATGGAACCTGTCGGTATTTGCGGAGGCCGCGGCCATAGAGGGAAGTAAGGTTCTTGAGAAGGGGGAATATATCACGAATTCCCTTTCTCTGATCGAAGAAGAACGAAGGTATCTCTCCGCTGAACTGGAGAAGCTGTCCGTTCATGTGATCCCGGGAGTGGCTGATTTTCTCTTCCTGCATTCTGACCGGGATCTGTACCGTCCGCTATTGGAGCGAGGGATCCTGATCCGGGACTGTTCAAACTATCATGGCCTGGAACGGGGATATTACAGAGTGGCGGTCAGGGACCATGCCGCAAATGAGACACTGATCCGGACATTAAGAGAGGTATTACATTGAAAACGGAATATATCCTTCCAAAAGATATAGAGAAGAGAAGCTTTGAGATCATAGAGTCAGAGCTTTCGGAACGTGGGATCACGCTTCCGGAGGAACAGAGCTTTATTATAATGCGTGCCATTCATACAACAGCGGATTTTGAATATGCCCAAACCCTGACCTTCTCCCGTGGTGCGGTGGAACGCGCATTTGAACTTCTCCGGAACGGAGCGGATATCGTAACGGATACAAATATGGCTCTGGCCGGTGTGAATAAGGCGGTACTGGAAAAACTGGGGGGAGAGGCAGTCTGCTATATGGCGGATCCTGAAGTGGCAAGGGAGGCCCGGGAGCGGGGACTTACCCGTGCCGCGGTCAGTATGGAAAGGGCATCAAAGCGGGAAAAGCCGGTGATCTTTGCGGTGGGAAATGCACCCACTGCGCTGATCACACTCAGGGAAATGTATGACAGAGGAGAGTACCGGCCGGCCTTCGTGATCGGTGTTCCGGTAGGCTTCGTCAATGTGGAAGCAGCAAAGGAGCTGATCCTCGAGACGAACATTCCCTGTATCGTGAACCGTGGAAGGAAGGGCGGAAGCAATGTGGCTGCGGCCATCTGCAATGCACTGCTGTATCATTTGACTCCGGTGGCTGAAAGGCATTAATAGGGAGAGGCTATGAACTACGGATTTACCACGGGAAGCTGCAGTGCGGCAGCGGCCAAGGCGGCGGCCTGCATGCTTCTTTCGGGGACGGAAAAGGAAGATATTGTGATCAGGACACCGAAGGGAATAGATTATCATGCCCGGATCCTGGATGTGACCAGGGCGGAGGACTGCGTGTCCTGCTGCGTGGTGAAGGACGGCGGCGACGATCCGGATATCACTACGGGTGTCCGGGTCTATGCAGCGGTGCGGCTGTTGTATGACCATCCGGGAGAAGTCCTTGTGGACGGAGGAGAAGGAGTCGGCCGGGTTACCGAGCCGGGGCTGGACCAGCCGGTGGGGGCAGCAGCCATTAACTCCGTTCCCAGAAATATGATCCGGGATGGGGTCCGGGAGGTAATGGAGTTCTATGACTGGCAGGGCGGACTGTCCGTGGTCATTTCCGTACCCGGGGGAGAGGAGCTGGCGAAGAAGACCTTCAATCCGAAGCTCGGTATCACAGGAGGCATTTCCATTCTGGGAACCAGCGGGATCGTGGAACCCATGAGTACACAGGCGATCAAGGACACCATACGGGTGGAGCTTCGGCAGCGGGTAGCCCAGGGACATACGAGGGTGGTGATCGCTCCCGGCAACTACGGCGTGGACTTCATGCGGGAACACTATGGTTATGACCTGGACAATGCAGTCAAATGTGCCAACTACATCGGAGAGACGATCGACATGGCAGCGGAACTCGGGATAAAGCAGCTTCTTCTTGTGGGACATCTGGGAAAACTGATCAAGGTATCGGGAGGCATCATGGATACGCATTCCGCCGTGGCGGACTGTCGGATGGAGCTGATGGCTGCAGCGGTGATCCTGGTATCCGGGGATGCGGAACTGGCTGGAAGGATCCTGGGCTGCAGCAATACAACCCAGGCTTACGGGCTTGTGGCGGAGGCAGGGCTTTCGGAAGCATTTATGAAATGTGTCATGGAACGGATCGGAGAACATCTCAACCGGCGTGCGAAGGGAAGGCTTCAGGTGGAATGCATCGTCTTTCTGAATGAGGAGGGTCTGCTCGGAGCTACCGAAGGTGCCGGGGAACTGCTTGCTACAGTACAGCGTGAACAGAGAGAGCGGAGATAACGATGGAAGATAAGATAAAAGTACATTTCATAGGAGCAGGGCCCGGAGCGGAGGATCTGATCACAGTGCGTGGCATGCGGCTTCTGTCGGAGGCGGACGTGGTGATCTATGCGGGATCGCTGGTGAATCCGAAGCTGCTGGAGTATGCGCCCGGGGCAGAGCATTATAACAGTGCATCCATGACACTGGAGGAAGTGATCGGAAGGATCCGGGAGGCTGTGGAACAGGGTCGGACCGTGGCCCGTCTTCATACGGGAGACCAGAGTCTCTACGGTGCAGTGAAGGAACAGATGCGGGAGCTGGACCGTCTGGGCATCGCATATGATTCCTGCCCCGGTGTCAGCGCCTGCTTCGGAGCTGCGGCAGCCATGAATCTGGAATATACTCTGCCGGGTATATCCCAGTCCCTTATCATTACAAGGATGCAGGGAAGAACCGCCGTTCCGGAGCGGGAAAGTATCCGGAGCTTTGCCTCCCACGGGGCAAGCATGGCGATCTACCTCAGTACAGCCCTGCTTACGGAGCTCAGCAGTGAGCTTCAGGCGGGAGGATATGAGGAGACCACGCCGGCGGCCATTGTATATAAGGCAACCTGGCCGGAGGAAAGGATCCTTCGCTGTACGGTAGGAACCCTGGCGGAAACGGCAGAGCAAAACGGTATCCGGAAGACGGCGGTCATTCTGGTGGGAGAAGCCATCGGCGCAGTGAACTTTGAGGATTCCAGACTGTATGCACCGGACTTTTCAACAGAATTTAGAAAGGCGAAGAAGGTATGAAAATAGCTGCCATCTGCTTTTCGGAGGATGGAGCCGGGAGAGTGCTGCAGCTTACGAAAAGCCTGAAGGAGCCGGAGGTGACCGGCTACTATAAAACGGAACAGATCATGGAAGGACTCTGCAGGATCGAGGGAAGAACGGAGGAACTGGTGGCGGAATGCTTCGCCCTGCATACTCCCATCCTATTTGTCGGAGCCTGTGGGATCGCCGTGCGTATGATCGCTCCCTTCCTGAAGGATAAGCTGTCGGATATCCCGGTGCTTGTGATGGATGAAGCGGGTCAGTATGTGATCCCCATTCTGTCCGGGCATGCAGGCGGTGCCAACCGGCTGGCAGCGTTTCTGGCGGAGGCGGTGGGAGCCGTTCCGGTGATCACTACGGCCACGGATGTACATGGGACCTTTTCGGTAGACAGCTTTGCCGTGGATCACCGTCTTACAATCGAGAACAGGGAAGGGATCCGCCGGGTGTCGGCAAAGGCACTCCGGGGAGAGCCCATCCGTATTCATATTGCGGATGACGCCGAGGGGGCGGATGTGCTGATCGCGGAGCATAAGACCGTGGACGCCCCGCTTTGGCTGTCTCCGAAGCATTATGTGCTGGGAATCGGATGCAGGAAGGGAAAGACCCTGGAAGAAATCGAAGCTGTGGTGGCACCGGTGATGAAGAGGCTGGGGATCGGATACAGGGATATCTACGCATTTGCATCGATCGATCTGAAGGAGCATGAACAGGGGCTGCTGGATCTCTCTGCAAAATATCGACTGCCGTTTGTCACATTTTCGGCGGAACGACTGAAGCGCGTGGAGGGGGATTTCAACGGATCCTCCTTTGTGCAAAGCGTGGTCGGAGTCGACAATGTGTGCGAAAGGGCTGCGATACTGCTTGCAGGGGGAGGAAGACCCGTGGCGGAAAAATATGCGACGGAGGGAGTGACGGTTGCAGTCGCAAAACGGAGAGGGCTTTAGTATGGGGAAGATCTATGTGGTAGGAATGGGACCCGGACGGGAAGAGGGCATGACACTGGAAGCCATGCAGGCAATTTCCGGGTCGGATGTCCTGATCGGCTATACGGTATATATCGATCTGCTGAAGGAAAGATATCCTGAGAAGGAAATGATCACCACGGGCATGAAGCAGGAGACGGAACGCTGCCGGATGTGTCTTTTACAGGCAAGGTCCGGAAAGACCGTGAGCCTTGTGTGCAGCGGGGACGCCGGAGTATATGGGATGGCGTCGCTGATGCTTGAGGTTGCGGAGAAGGAAGAGGACCGGGAAACCGAGATCGAGATCGTGGCAGGGGTGACTGCGGCTCTGAGCGGAGGTGCGCTTCTGGGTGCTCCTCTGGGACATGATTTCTGTGTGGTCAGTCTCAGTGATCTTCTGACTCCGTGGGAGCTGATCGTTCGGAGACTCCGTGCTGCGGCGGATGGTGACTATGTGATCGTGATCTACAATCCCTGCAGCCGTTCCCGCGCAGACTATCTGAAGAAGGCCTGTGATATCCTGTTGGAGAAGCTGCCCTCCGGGAGACCCTGCGGACTTGCGAAAAGGATCGGAAGGGAAGGCGAGGAATCCGGGGTATGCACCCTTGCGGAGCTCCCGGAGAAGGATGCGGACATGTTTACCACGGTATTCATAGGTAACTCCGGGAGCCGCATCATAAACGGAAGGCTGGTAACTCCGAGAGGATACAGATGATGGAGAAGAAAGAAGAACAAATGGATAATGCCATGAGAAGGATCATACTTTTTTCCGGCACCACGGAGGGAAGGCTGCTGTCGGAAAGCCTGATGTCAGCCGGGATCCCCCACACGGTCTGCGTGGCAACGGAATACGGAGAGGTGCTGCAGAAAAAAAGTGATATGGTCCGGGTCGAAGAGGGACGAAAGACAGTAGAAGATATGGAGGAAATGTTTGCTTCCGGAGTGGAGTGTGTGGTGGATGCGACCCATCCCTTTGCCACGGAGGTGACGGCAAATATCAAGGCTGCCCTGGAAGGGAAGGATATCCGTTATCTTCGTGTTCTTCGTGAGCCGCAGGATACAGATCCGGAGGGCGTGACCCTCTTTGCATCTCCGGAGGAATGCGCAGCAGCCTGTGAATCCACGGAGGGAAATGTACTCTTTACGACCGGGAGCAGGGATCTGGCAGCTATGTGTGAGAGGATCACGGACCGGAGCCGCATTTACGTGAGGGTGCTGCCCTCCGTAAGCAGCATAGAACAGTGCATGGCTGCGGGGATCAGGCAGGAGCATATCCTTGCCCTTCAGGGCCCCTTCTCGGAGGAAATGAATCTGGCCATGATCCGTCAATATGATATCCATCTGCTGGTGACCAAGGAGAGCGGGAAAACCGGTGGAGTAGATGAGAAAAAGGCGGCCTGCAGAAGGGCAGGGATCCCATGCTTCTGTATCCGGCGGCCGGTAACGGAGGAAGGGCTTTCCGTGGAGGAGGCTGCAGAGGAGATACGGCGCCTCGTGGGTAGCGGAAGAAGCAACGCTCCGGTTCCGATAATGTTCCGTCTGATCGGAATGGGAATGGGAGATCTGGTGGGGATCACCCTGGAGGCGGACCATTGGATCCGTAGGGCGGATGTCTGTTTCGGTGCGGGACGGCTCCTTGACACCATAACCTGCAGGGAGAAATATCCTTACTTCCGGGCAGGCGAGATCCTGGAAAAAACAGCAGAGCTCCTGGATGCGGGCAGACAGATCCGCGAGGTGGCAGTGCTCTTCTCCGGAGATACGGGATTTTACAGCGGTTCGGAGAGCTTTGAGAAGGGACTGAAGGAGAAAGCGGATATTTTTGCAGGACGCTTTACACCCGGGCTGCAAAGGTATCCGGGAATCTCATGTATATCAGCTCTTTCTGCGAGGATCGGAGAGTCTTATTCCGATGCGGAGATCCTGAGTCTCCATGGGCGTTGCAGTACACGGTCTGTAAATGAGGCAGTGCGGCGGATCAGCCGGGCAGGAAAAAGCTTCGTCCTTTTCTCCTCCGGGGATGAGGTGGCTTTGCTGGCAGGCGCCCTTCGCAGGGCAGGATGTCATGCCGTTTTCACTGTGGGACAGAATCTTTCCTACCCGGATGAGAAGATCATCACCTGCAGCCCGGAGGAGGCGGAGCGCATTTCCGGACAGGGACTATATACGGCAATGATCCGGAATCCGGAACCGAAGGGGGAAAGACTCCTTCCGTATCTGGAGGACGAGGCCTTCTTGAGAGACCGGGTTCCCATGACCAAGGCGCTGATCCGTCATGAATGCATCCGCATGCTGGAGCTTCGTGAGGGAGCGGTGATGTATGACGTGGGGGGAGGGACCGGATCCGTGTCCATAGAGGCGGCCTGTCTTTCGGATACCCTGTCGGTTTACGCCTTTGAAAGGAAGAGTGAGGCGGTGAGCCTGTTCCGGAAAAATGTGGAACACTTCGGGGTGGAGAATATCACCCTTATAGAGGGGGAGGCACCGGAGGCTTTCGCGGGACTTCCTGCACCGGATGCGGTATTCATCGGCGGAAGTGCCGGCAGGCTGCAGGATATACTTTCGGAATTACTCCGGTTCGGTAGAAGCATGCGGGTGGTGATCACGGCCATCACACTGGAAACCCTGGAGGAGCTTCTGCGGCTGGAGGGAATGCCGGAGGTGACCGGGTTTCGCATGCGCCAGATCAGCTTCGGTGAGGCAGAGCCCCTGGGAGCCTATCATGTAATGAAGACAGAGAATACCATAACAGTGACAAGCTTTGTTCTGGGAGAAGGAAATGGGGAAAGAGAGTAGGATCAACCGGATAATGATCGCAGCGCCTGCAAGCGGAAGCGGAAAAACTCTGGTTACCTGCGGGCTTCTTCAGCTGCTCAGGCAGAGGGGAGCAGATGTTACGGCCTTCAAATGCGGTCCGGATTATATCGATCCCATGTTCCATGACAGGGTCCTGGGAGTCGGGGGAGGTAATCTGGATACCTTTTTCTGCAGTGAGGAACGGACTGCAGAGATCCTTGCATGCTGCGGACACAGTCATGCGGTACTGGAGGGAGTCATGGGAGTTTATGATGGGCTGGGAGGATTGGAGCTGCAGGCGTCCAGCTATGATGTGGCCCTGGCTACCCGGACCCCCATCCTGCTGGTTGTAAATGCGAAGGGAATCGGACGTACCCTGATCCCCCAGCTCTGTGGGATCCTGAAGGCAGATCCGGAGCATCTCATCAAAGGAATCCTTCTGAACCGGGTCAGTGAAGGCTTCTACCGGCGTCTGGCTGCGGCAGTGAACGAATCCTTATCTGAAGAGGGCTATGCTGCAAGGGTGTTGGGATATCTCCCGGATCTGAAGAAGGCGGAGCTGGACAGCCGCCATCTGGGTCTGCTCCGCCCGGAGGAAATCCCGGAGCTTGCAGAGAAGGTCAGGACCGTGGCTGCGACGCTGGAGCAGAGCCTGGATCTTCAGGCGGTCCTCCGGATCATGGAGGCAGCGGAACCGCTGAAGTGTGGGGAGCAGGGTGAGTCCGGGGGCAGTGGAATGGAGTCGACAGACAGCGGAGAAGCGCAGGGCGAGTCCGGGTGCAGCGGGACGGAGTCGGCGGACATCGTTGAAGGACAGAGTGCGAAGAAGGCTGCAGGGAAGCGGGTGGTCCGGCTTGCAGTAGCAAGGGACGAAGCCTTCTGTTTTTACTACAGAGAGAATCTTCGCCTTCTGAAACGGTTGGGAACGGTGATCGTCCCATTTTCCCCGATCCATGACCAGCAACTTCCGGAGAATATTGACGGTCTTTATATCGGGGGAGGTTATCCGGAACTGTATCTTCCGGAGCTTGCGGCGAATACCTCCATGCGGGAGGAGATTCGTCAGGCGATCGCAGCAGGTATTCCTTCCATTGCGGAGTGTGGCGGCTTCATGTATCTTCATGATACCATTGAGGACGCAGATGGAAATGTGTATCCCATGGTGGGAGTCCTGCAGGGGAGCTGCAGGAGGACGGGCGGACTGCGCCGGTTCGGTTACATAGAGCTGCAGTCTTCAGGTTCAGGAGGACTTAGGGAAGCACTGAACGGGCTCCGGGGACATGAGTTCCATTATTATGACAGTACGGACTGCGGCGAAGACATGAAAGCCGTGAAAGCGGGAGATGACAGGGAATGGAAGACCATGCATGTGGGAGAAGAGCATGTATGGGGGTTCCCGCATCTCTTTATGGAATCCCACCCGGAGTTTGCGGAGCATTTTACTGAGGTGATGCGACATGGAAGAAAAAAATATGCAGGATGAAAAAAAAGAGATTGATGAGGAATACGGGGAACGCGGGAAATACGGGAACAGCAGCCGTTATTTCGAGAATCATGCATGTAAGTACTATCCCTGTCACCAGGGGACAGAGCATATCAACTGTCTTTTCTGTTACTGCCCCCTCTATACATTGGA
>CACYMQ010000017.1 GCA_902775555.1 uncultured Lachnospiraceae bacterium
GATCTCCACCGTGAACGGTATGAAGGAACAGGACGGACAGCTCGTCCCCATCGAAGGGGAGCTCTACTACCGCGGGATCAATATCTACGATCTGGTAAAGGGTTTTACGGAGGACCATCGTTTCGGATACGAAGAGACCGTATATCTGCTTCTCTTCGGAAAGCTCCCCGACACCGAAGAACTGGCGCACTGGAACCGGCTGGTCTCCCACGCAAGAAGACTTCCGGATGATTTTGTAGAGGACGTGGTACTCAAGTCCCCCAACAAGGATATCATGAACGCCATGGCCCGTTCGATCCTGGCACTGAATTCCTATGACAGGAATCCGGATGACCTGTCGATCCCGAATGTACTCCGCCAGTCCATCAAGCTGATCGCAAATGTTCCCATGATCGCCGCATATTCGTATCTGTCCTACAGACACTATATGCAAAACCGCGGGCTGTACATCCACAATCCGAAACCGGAGCTGTCCACAGCGGAGAACCTCCTCCGGATCATGCGGCAGGACAAAAAGTTCACGCCCCTGGAGGCACAGCTGCTGGATATCGCCCTGGTGCTCCACGCAGAGCACGGCGGCGGTAACAATTCCACCTTCACCACCCATGTCGTTACATCCTCAGGCACCGACACCTACTCCTCCGTAGCCGCATCCCTCTGTTCCCTGAAAGGACCGAAGCACGGCGGCGCCAACATCAAAGCCAAGAAAATGTTCGACGAACTGAAGAAGGAAGTAAAGGACTGGAACGATGACGAAGAGATCTCCGCTTATCTCCTCCGGATCCTTCGCAAGGAAGCCTTCGACAAATCCGGTCTGATCCAAGGAAGCCTTCGACAAATCCGGTCTGATCTACGGGATCGGGCATGCCATTTATACCAAATCCGACCCCAGGGCGAAGATCCTTGAAAAGTATACGGAAATGCTGGCAGAGGAAAAGGGCCGCATGGATGAGTTCAATCTCCATAAGGCCGTCGCACGTCTCGCTCCCCCGCTGATGCGTCAGGAACGAAAGATGTTCAAGCCGGTCTCACCCAACATCGATTTCTACAGTGGCTTTGCCTACAATATGCTGGGACTTCCGGATGAATTCATCACTCCGCTCTTCGCCATCGCCCGTGTAGCCGGCTGGTCCGCACACCGGATCGAGGAGCTGACCTGCACCAACAAGATCATCCGCCCGGCGTACATGTCCGTAGCGAACCAGATGAATTATATCCCGCTGGAGAAGCGGTAAAATAATGCGGGGATCTCTTCCCCGCTAGGATCCTTCGCTACGCTCAGGATGACATGCGGGTCATAGGATCCTTCGCTGCGCTCAGGATGACATGCGGGTCAAAAGAAAAAGATCCTTCGGCCGCTACGGCCGAAGGATCTTTTATTCGTTTAGTCCCTTCTCGATATGATCCAGCTGTTCCCTCAGCCTTTCTCTTGCTTCCCGGATCTTCTGCGGATCCTGGCCGTCCATCACTTCCTCGAATTCCCGGAGACACCGGTCGACCCACACACGTTCGTCCCCCGTTGCCTCCTCATACAGCCGGTCTCCGCGTGCCATGAGGTAACGGTTCTCCTCCTGCTCCCGCGGCGGGATCTTCAGGTCCGCCAGCTCCGCAAAGCGTTTCTCGATCTCCTCATCCGTCATTTCATTTCCTTCGTTTTTTATGATGATCCGCTTCTCCGCCTTCGTGGAAACCACCTTCACCACCACCTCCAGGATGGAATTTACATCATAGGTAAAGGTGATATCCGCCGCCTCCGAGCCCTCCGGCCCCTTCGGCACAGCGATCTCCAGTTCCCCGAGGCGGACATTGTTCAGCGCCATACGGCTTTCTCCCTGAAGCACATTGACCCGGATCGCCGTCTGGCCTTCCGAGGCCGTATAGACCCTGTGGGTCCTGCTCACGGGTATGGTGGTATTCCGTTCGATGATAGGGAGATAATGTCCCGGTTCCTTGATCCCGCCCGGCTTGGTCACACAGATCTCCGTTCCCAGCGTAAAGGGGCATACATCGGTAAGGATCATTTCCCTGACCGCTTCCGAACGTTCCTTCATGGCTCCCTGGAGGGCAGCTCCCACAGCCACCACCCGGTCCGGATCGATCCCCGTATTCGGGATCCTTCCAAAGGTCCTGCTTACAAATCTCCTGAGGATCGGAAGCTTCGTAGCGCCTCCCACCAGCAAAACCTCCTTAATCTGGTCCAGATGGACTTCCGCATCCTTAAGGGAGCGCTCGATGGGTTTCTTCAGCTTTGCCAGCAGGACCTGGCAGGCACGCTCATACGCATCGATCCCGACGGTCGATACGTATTCCCTCCCCTTCAGGGTACAGCGGATCACGACCTCATCCTCTTCCGAAAAACGGAGCTTCGCCGCCTCCGCGGCCTTTCTCACCAGCGCAGTCTCCTTGTCGGACAGGGTATGATCCTCGATATTGTTCTCCGTATAAAACATCCGCATCAGCACATCGGTGAAATCCTCACCTCCGAGGAAGTTATCCCCTGCTACCGCACGGACCTCCATGATATTCTCAAACTGTTCCAGGATCGACACATCAAATGTACCGCCTCCCAGGTCAAATACCAGATACTTGGAATCCGCATTCTTCTGATGAATCCCGTAGGCAATGGCTGCAGCCGTGGGTTCGGACACGATCCGTTCGACACGGAACCCCGCCAGTTCGCCGGCCTGCTTCGTTGCACGTCTCTGTGCGTCATTAAAATAAGCCGGCACACTGATCACCGCTTCTTCCACTTCGGTTCCCAGATACGCCTCGATGTCCTCCTTCAGACTGCGGAGGATCAGTCCCGAAAGCTGGGTCGCGGTATATTCCCTTTCTCCCAGCCGGAAGATCCGTTCGGTTCCCATGCTCCGCTTGAAGACGGCCACGGATTCATTGGGATGGGTAACACTCCTTTCCCTGGCGGTCTTACCGACATATACCTCTCCCCCGGCATCGATACTGATCACTGAGGGTGTGAGGAATTCTCCCAGACGATTGGGAACCACTACCACTTCCGCCCCGTCATAGTACGCGATCAGACTATTTGTTGTTCCAAGATCAATTCCTGCTATCATTTCTCAACCTCATGATGACATCCTTCAGCGATGCGTCATAGCCTCTTGTATCATCTGCTTTTTCAAAAGCAAGCAGCGCCTCACCCTTTTTTTTCTCAGCCAGATACAGCCAGCCCAGTTCTTCGTACGCTTCCGACACCGTATCATTCAGCTCATCATTTTCGGGTATGGTACGGAGTACCTCCTCCAGCAGCAGATGTGCCTTCTCATAGGATTTTTCCGCCCGCATTCCCTGTGCCAGACGGATCTTGGATGCGCACGCATCTGCTCCGGTGATCTGATTTCTCTCCAGGCTGGCCACGTACCGGAGCATCCGGCTCCTTCCGCCGAACTGCCTGGAAGCGCATTCCGCCATATATCCGAGATATCTGTAACGACGGTTGGGCTTCCGGTTGGAAGCCGTCAGCATACTCTGTTCGGCTTCCTTGAATTTCCTGCGATACATCTGCAGCTGTCCCAGCAGCTCGTACTGATAGGCTGTAGCCACTCTGCTCCCCCGGGATTCCAGCCCCTCGATCTCATGCATCAGGCGCATCAGCCCCTCCAGATCCCCCGCCCGGAACCTCACCTTGCAGAGCAGATCATACATCCGTGACTGTTCCTCGGATCTCCATCGCTGCATACGGATGGCATTTTCGGCATCCCGGAATCTTCCCATGCATGTCAGAAGCTCGATCTCCTCCATTGCCATTTCCCTGGTCAGAAGGCCGCTTTCCTTCACCTTCTGAAGGATCGCCTGTGCCAGATCATATTCCCGAAGAAGCACCAGGCCCCTGAGTCTGCTTTCCAGTACCTCCTGATGTTCCTTCGCATCTTCGGCATAATCGCCCGCTCTCTCCAGTATCTGAACCGCATCCCTTGCGTAACCGAGATCCAGAAGCAGCCTCCCGGACACCCGGAGATTGAAATAATTCTCCGGCGCCGCCTGCACGGCCGAAAATGTTGTTTCTCTGGCTTCCTGCCGTCTTCCCAGCTGCATCAGACAGAAGGCCTGATTAAGCCACACCCTGTGATCCTCTTCCAGCTCTCCCTGCATCCGGTAAGCCTTCAGCGCCTCCTCATACCGGTCAAGCTTCCGATACATATTTGCAAGGCGGTTGACCAGAGCCGGTCTTCTATGATTCTCCTGTACCGCCTTCTCATAATACTCCAGTGCTGCGGTGGCCTTACCGCTCGCTGCGGCAGCATCTCCCAGCAGCCGGTAGACCTCATCCTTCTCCTCCAGGTCGGTGGTCTCATCGGACAGATGGGGCCGGATCTTCTCCAATTCCGCAGCTACTCCCTTCCAGTCCTGTTTCTCATCCTCCAGGATCAGTGCCCGGATCAGATGAACGGTATCGCTGCCCGGATTGATGACCAGATAGCGTTCTGCCAGTTTCTCGGCTTCACGATATGCCTTGGTCTGCAGCATGCACTTCGCCATCAGATAATAGGGCTCCGCCAGGAACGGGTATACAGACGCCGCCCGCTCCGCATATTCCATGGCCTCCTGAAGATAACCCAGCCGGAAGTTGCATTTTGCGCGGATATTGGATGCCTGAAAATTCTGAGGGGATCGGAGTTCCAGTGCCTTGCAGGCCTCGATTCCCTCCGCATAGGCTCCGGAGAGGTACTTCAGGACACAGTATTCCTCCATGGTCACCAGATACTCATCATGCCTTGCAGTCAGGGCGGATTCCAGGTAGGAGCCTGCTGATTCATAATCCTGCTTCTGCATATATGCCACCCCGATCAGGGAAAGGGCATAGCCGTACCGCTTCCGCACGGCAATGGTCGTCTCCGATGTATCCTCCTCCGGGATGTCACGAATGGCATCCACCCACGCCGAAAGAGCCGCAAGGGCTTCGTCCGGTCTGTGAAGAGACAGGAAGGACCGCCCCAGATAGTTATAGTAGGTTGCCCGAAGGACCGGATCCGCCGGCGCCGCCACGCTTCCCAGGAGCGATATCGCTTCCTCAAAGTGATAACTCTGATACTGCGCTGCCGCAAGCTCCGTTCTCAGCTTCATATCCTCCGGAGACTTCCCGAGCTGCTCCGTCTTCACACGGATGATCCCTTCACACGCCTGCAGTACCTGCGTGCGGTAATACCCGTCATACGGCATCTCCTGGAGCAGATCGAAGAAGGTGTCACGGGCCTTCTCATACTCACCCTTACGCACGCGGAGCTCCGCCATCCGTCCGCGGTATGTCTGGGACATAGCCGGATATGACTCCAGCCGCTTATAGTATCTCTCCGCTTCCTCCAGACGGTCCGTATGCTGCAGGATATCCCCCTTGGTCACCAGCACGCTGAAACAGTCCGGATATTCCTGTTCCAGAAGATCCAGCTTCTCCTCAGCTTCCTCCCGCCTGTCATCCTGCCAGATGAAACGGATGATCAGGGTATCGATATCCGGATTCCTTACCGGAAGATCCTGCAGCTTCGGAAGCAGCTGTTTTTGCTTCTCCAGATCACCGCTCTTGTTGGCACGGGAGAATTCCGAGAGCACGCCGATCAGCGTATCATAGTCATAATCCTCCGGCCCTTCAAACAGAGTGAAATCAACGGCGTCCGGATAGGTGGCATTTGCCTGGATATAATCCAGATACCGGTAGGGATATCTCTCCAGCAGTTCCTCTCTTCTGTCATTCAGGTTGAAATGCCCGTAAATGAACCGGAATACCTGATGTGGGATCAGGTAGTGCTCGGCCAGAAAATCCAGCACCGTCACCATGGCCTCCTCCGCCGTGTCGATCCCTGTCACGTAGGGCGTGTTCAGGAGCTTCTCCCACTCTTCCACCTGTACACGCCGAAAAAACGATGCATACAAAGTCTGCATCGCTTTCTTCAGATCACCCCGGGGCGTCAGATCCTCTTCATTTTCCTCTGCGGAAACATCCTCCTTTGGCTGTCTTGCCAGTTGGAGAGCCTCCTCGTAGGCAGCCCGGAGAGCCCTGAAGCCCTCCGGGTCATCCTCCGGGTGTACCGTTACCAGCTGTTTTCGGTATGCCTTCTTCAGGGCATCCTCGTCACGGGTAGGTTCAATTTTCAGGGTATCCCAGATACTCAAATTCACATTCTCTCTTTGTTTCGATTTTCCGGCTGCTTACAGGATCCCTTCCAGCGTCGTCCGGATCGCCTTGATGAAATCCTCGGTATTCTTTACATCCACATCCTTCATCTCGGTGATAAGCGCCAGGTCCTTGGTCATGGTCCCGCTCTCAATGGTATCCAATGTAGCCTTCTCCAGCTGATCCGCGAACCTCATCAGCTCCGGAAGTCCGTCCATCTCGCCTCTCTTTCTGAGGGCGCCGGTCCATGCGAAAATGGTAGCCACCGGATTCGTCGAGGTCTCTTCGCCCTTCAGATGCTTATAGTAATGACGCTGTACGGTTCCGTGAGCCGCCTCATATTCATAATATCCCTGGGGCGAAACCAGTACGGAAGTCATCATGGCAAGTGAACCGAAGGCGGAGGACAGCATATCACTCATCACATCACCGTCATAGTTCTTGCATGCCCAGATGAATCCGCCTTTTGACTTCATGACACGGGCAACCGCATCATCGATCAGCGTATAGAAGTACTCGATGCCTGCCGCATCGAATTTCTCTTTAAATTCCTTATCAAAGATCTCCTGGAATACATCCTTGAAGGTGTGGTCGTACTTCTTGGAGATCGTGTCCTTCGTAGCGAACCACAGGGTCTGCTTCGTATCCAATGCGTAAGTGAAGCAGCTTCTGGCGAAGCTCTCGATGGAAGGAACCAGATTGTGCTGGCCCTGAACCACACCTGCTTCCTTGAAATCATGAACCAGGATCCTCTCCTCGGTTCCGTCCTCTGCGGTGTATACCAGCTCTACCTTGCCGGGGCCGGGGATCTTCATCTCACTTGCCTTATATACATCGCCGTACGCATGACGTGCGATGGTGATGGGCTTCTCCCAGTTTCTGACGCAGGGTGTGATCCCCTTCACCCGGATCGGCGCACGGAATACGGTTCCGTCCAGGATGGCACGGATGGTCCCGTTGGGGCTCTTCCACATTTCCTTCAGATCATACTCCTCGACTCTAGCAGCATTCGGGGTGATGGTGGCACATTTTACCGCTACACCGTATTTCTTTGTGGCATATGCAGAGTCAAATGTTACCTGATCATCGGTCTCATTCCGGTGCTCCAGTCCCAGGTCGTAGTACTCGGTCTTCAGATCCACAAAAGGCAGCAGCAGCTCATCCTTGATATACTGCCAGAGGATCCGGGTCATCTCGTCTCCGTCCATCTCTACAAGGGGTGTCTTCATTTCAATCTTGCTCATTGTTTCTCTTTCCTTCCTGCAATTCTTTCCTGCATTACTCTTTACTACACAGCCATTCGCCCGCCGGCGCGGCTGTTCTCTCTATGATCCGGATTTCCGTTATGACTTAGCCAGCTTCCGGAGCAGATCCTTCAGCACCCGGGTCTCTCCGTTTTCCGAAAGAGGCGGAGCCACATGACGTGCCGCCTGCTTCACTTCTTCCCGGGCGCTTCCGATGGCATAGCTTTCGGCAGCCGCTTCCAGCATACCGATATCATTCAGATTGTCTCCGAAGACCATCGTCTCCTCTTTCGTGATCCCCAGTTGGATCTGAAGATCCCTGAGACTGCTGCCCTTATCCGCATCCGGTTCCACGATATCCATCCACATGGTTCCGGCCGATGCGATCTTAAACTGATTTCTCCACTTCGGGGTAAACCAGGCATTAACGGTCTCCTCGGCATGATCCTTCTGGTAAATGGACATCTTCACGATATCATCCCGAAGATACGTCTCAAAATCCCCCAGCACATTGATATTGTACTTATAGGAGTCCCGCATCCAGTAGAACATCTCGCTGTACTCCTCACAGTATGCACAGTCCACGCCGCACAGCATGATGTCACAGCCCGGAAGGCGCTTGGCATCCCGGATCAGTTCAAAGAGCAGATTTCGGGGGATCACGTGGGTCTTATAGATCGTGGTGGCGTCCCGAAGAACACTCCCGTTATCCGTTATGTAATAAATATCCTCCCATACCGGTGCGAAGAGCTTCTGCATACTCAGAAACTGTCTTCCGCTGGCTCCGGCAAAAACGATCCCCCGCTCCTTCAGTTCCCGGATCACATCCATCATCTCGTGATCTATGCGGTCCGTCCCGTCCGGGACAAGGGTTCCGTCGATATCACTTGCTATCAGGCGTATCATGCAGTTCCTCCTTCGCCTCTTTATCTATCTCTTCCTTCAGTTCCTTTTCCGTGACCCTTGCCGTCAGATGTGCGTAGATCTTGTCGCAGGCCTCCTTCTTATAGGAAAAGGGGATCAGGTATTTCTTCTTCCCCGCACGGATCAGGATCAGGCTGTAGATCATTTCATTTTCGGGCACCACCAGGGTCACATCATCGATCTGGTCATAGGTATAGACCGTTTCCCCCTTCCGATGCTTCACGACCAGTTCCTGATCTTTGAACTCATACTCGATATCGTACTTATCCTCCTCAAAGGTATGGATGAAAAGGTATCCTCCGTACAGCAAGATGAGTGCCCCGAAGAAAGCTCCGATCACATGGGTAGATGCCATACCCGCAAAGAAGAGATACAGGAGAAAGCCTCCGAACACAAATAAAAAGGCCCCGAAATACCTGAGGGTATTCCGGCTCTTTCCGTTTCGCTTTACATGATATCGGATCATCCTTTCGCTCCTCCCTCCTCACGACAGTATATCTTACAACATTTCCCGCAAATACGCAACGAATCTGCAAAGAAAGTTGGGCAGGAAAAATGATCATTTCTCCCCGGGATCACTTGCGGGACAGGGAAAATGTGACTATAATCGTTTATTGGGACGGATCTGTCCCGGACATCAGGAGAAAAACCGGAGGAACCCATGTTTCTGGCATATTTTCAGCAAAACTATATGACGATCCTTCTCAGTCTGGCACTGGGAGTGATCGCCTATGCCTATCATACCTATACGATCCCTGCCAGATCCTATATCCCTCTGATCATCCTGATCATTCTTCTGTGCTCCTTCACCTATTTCCTGAATGACTGGATCTATTCCTGCTACAGATCCGAGGCTTCCATGGATCCCTCCCTCTACGTACCCATCCGAAAGGCCCTGTCCATTACGAATTATATCCTGCTTCCTCTTCCCATAATGCTGGAGCTTTTCATCATTGTTCCGGAGAAGAAAAAGCACATCTTTCTCTCCATCCCCTCACAGATCAATACCATCATCTACTTGATCGCGCCCCTGACCGGTGGGCTGGTATTTGAGATCTCGGAAGACGGGCATTTCAACAGGGGGCCTCTGGGGCTCACGGTATATGCGGTTTCCATCACCTATACCCTCTTCCTTTTGATCGTTTCCGTAATGCATTTCAAGGACAACAACCGGCGCAAGGGTCTCATCATTTTGTGCATCTTCCTTCTGATGGTTCAGGCAAGCATCCTGGAATACTATGGTATCCTGCCGGGGATTGTGGACGAGATCTCCATCCTGTCCGTCCTTCTCTATTTCTTCTACCTGATCATCACCTATCAGGAGGAGCTGAAAACCACACTGGCAGAACAGGAGCTTCGCATCACGGAATCCCGCCTGTTCCTTCTTCAGGAACAGATGCGTCCGCATTTCCTCTTCAACTCACTCGGTATCATCCGCTCCCTGGTGAAAACGGATAAGGACCGCGCCATTGAGGCCATCGACAATTTCTCCGACTATCTGAGAGTCCATGTAACCGCGCTGAAGGATCCCAGCGTGGTTCCCTTTGAAAAGGAACTGGAGCATGTCAATTCCATTCTCGCCATCGTACAGTCGGACTACACAAAAAACATCCGGATAGATTACGACCTCAGGTATACGAATTTCCGTATCCCTCCCCTGACCCTGGAGCCCATTGTGGAAAATGCCATAAAATACGGTCTGAACGAAACCGGCGGTACGATCCTCATTTCCTCCGACCGGATCGTATCGGAAGACGGTACCGCAGAGATCGTGGTAAGGGTAATGGACAGCGGCGGAGGTACAGAGGATGTGACCTTAACGGAACAGAAACGTCTGGGTATCGGTCTGGAGAATACCCGGACCAGACTGCAGCTGCGCTGTAACGCAGATCTTTCCTTTGAACGGAGCGAAAAGGGATTTGTAGCCGAGATCCGCATACCCGAATCGCAGCAGGAGACAGGAGGGACGACAGAATGAACATACTGGTGGTGGATGATCACCGTCTGATCGTGGATGACATCATTGATGAACTGAAACAGATCTCACCTGAAATACAGTGCACCGGAGTCACGGATCCCCATGAGGCGCTGGAGCTCATACGAAAAAACAGCTACGATGTGGCCTATCTGGACGTGGAGATGCCGGGGATGAACGGAATGAATCTGGCGGCTGAGATCCTTAAGCTCTCTCCCCATACGAATCTCATCTTCGTTACGGGCTATACCGAATATGCACTGGAATCCTATGAATATCATGCCAGTGGTTTTATCACAAAGCCCATCAACCGCACCAAACTCCGGGAATCCCTGCAGCACCTCAGATATCGCGTGCCCAGCATCACGGAGGAAACGATCCGTGCCAGCTACAACGGATCCACCCTCATCGGAAAGAGACTTGAGGCGGTAAGAGAAGAACGGGGCATGACCCGAAAGGAAATGGCCGAGAAAATGGACGTTTCCGTACAAACGGTTTATCGCTGGGAAAGCGGCGACCGTATACCGGATGTCGTTACATTGATGCGGCTGTCCAAGCTTCTGGGAGTCACCATGGATGAACTGGCCGGATGAAAGAAACGGCCTGTGTCACATTCTGCTGCAGATATGTGACGCAGGCCATTTTCATATTTCCGATACAGATCCTTCACTTCGCGCTGCCGCTTGGTCGGGATGACAGTTCTCCCGTCATTTGTTACGGTAAATGATCTCATGCCGTCCCGGTCCGTTGGATACCATGGTGATGGGGAAGCCGATCTCCTTCTCGATGAACTCGATATAGTTCCGGCAGTTCTCCGGCAGATCCTCGTACCTGGTGATACCACGGATCTCCGTCTTCCAGCCGGGAAGCTTCTCATATACGGGCTTTGCTTTTTTCAGCTTCGTGGTAACGGGGAAATCCTTTGTGATCTCACCGTCGATCTCATATCCCACACATACCGGGATCTCATCCAGATATCCCAGTACATCCAGCACGGTAAATGCCACATCCGTGGTTCCCTGGATCCGGCAGCCGTAACGGGTTGCCACACAGTCAAACCATCCCATACGGCGCGGACGACCGGTGGTCGCTCCGAACTCACCTCCGTCGCCTCCGCGGCGTCTTAACTCATCCGCCTCATCGCCGAAGATCTCGCTGACGAACTCGCCTGCACCGACTGCACTGGAATAAGCCTTTACCACGGTAACGATCTTCTTTATCTCATACGGCGGGATTCCTGCTCCTATGGCACCGTATGCCGCAAGTGTTGATGAAGATGTGACCATGGGATAGATCCCGTGATCCGGGTCCTTCATGGAACCCAGCTGGCCCTCCAGAAGGATCTTCTTTCCTGCCTTAATGGCTTCATACAGAAATGCGGACACGTCACAGACATACGGAGAAACCATCTCCTTATATTCCATCAATGTCGCATAAACCTCATCCACCGTAAGCAGCGGTTTATGATACAGGTGCTCCAGCAGAACATTTTTCTGGGTGATGACGCGGCCGATCTTATCCCTGAGGGATTCCTCATCATCGAAAAGCTCACTTACCTGGAAACCGATCTTTGCGTATTTATCCGAGTAGAACGGTGCGATACCAGACTTGGTGGAACCAAAGGATTTACCTGCCAGCCGTTCTTCCTCATATCCGTCCAGCAGTACGTGATACGGCATTACCATCTGTGCCCGGTCAGACACCAGGATCTTCGGAGTCGGAACGCCCTTCTCCTCGATGTCCCTGATCTCACGGAACAGTTTCGGGATATCCAGAGCCACACCATTTCCGATGATGCTTGTGGTGTGATCATAGAAAACGCCCGACGGCAGGGTATGCAGCGCAAACTTTCCATAATCATTGATGATGGTATGTCCTGCATTTGCTCCGCCCTGGAACCGGATGATGATATCCGAGGTCTCGGCAAGCATATCCGTGATCTTGCCCTTTCCCTCATCGCCCCAATTTGCACCTACGATCGCTGTAACCATAGTTTATCCTTTCTTTGACGTTTTTTCTTTCTGAAAAATGCCGTCAAGACACAAAGTCAGAGCCGTCTGCAAGATACAGACGGCTCTTGCCAATATATTATATCTTAGTGCCACTGGTATGGCAACCATTATTTTTCTGTATGAAACTGAGGTCTCCGGACTGACAAGCCCTAAGACCGGATCCGGATCCTACGTCAGATACCGGATCACAAAGGAAGTACCCTTCCCCCGTTCGGATCTTACCATGATCTTTCCTCCGCCGGCTTCCACGATACTGGATGCCAGGGAAAGACCGATGCCCACGGATTCCCTCTTCGCATTCTCCGCGCGGTAGAAGCGTTCGAAGATATGAGGCAGATCCGTTTCCGATATACCCTCGCCCTCGTCCCGGACGGTCAGTTCCTTGAACACCGTGGTATTCCTGAGGGACAGATAAACCTTCGAGCCTGCCGTGGAGTGTTCCAGACAGTTTTTGATGATATTGCTGATGGCTTCCAGCTGCCAGGAAGCATCCCCTGTCATGACCATAGGCGGAAGCGACTCCGGATCCACGATATCTCCCTTCGGTTCCGTCTCCCATACCACATCCACTCCGGAGATCTCCGACAGGATCGACAGCTTCTTCTGTGCTTCCAGCGCCACCTGAAGCAGATCCATCTCCTCCTTCTTCAGCTCCACCGTACCGGCATCGATGCGGGCAAGCTTCAGCAGTGTCTGCACCAGCGAGGAGATCCACTCCAGCTGGATACTGCATTCCTTGATAAACTGCCTCCTGATCTCCGGCGGCATATCCGGATCATCCATCATATTGTCCAGATCGATCCGGATCGAAGCGATGGGCGTCTTCAGCTGATGCGAGATATCCGCCAGCCAGCGGGACATGGATTCATTTTGCTCCTGAGAGTTTTCCGCTGCCGTTTTCAGCAGCTGTGTGATCTTGAAGATATCACTCCGGAGCAGTGACAATTCCCCTTCCTCCGACTGGCCTATCATAAGCTCATAGTTTCCTTTGTTCAGCTGGCGGAAATAGGTCTCCAGATCCGCCACTTCATTCCGTACCCTTTTCTTGAAGCGGAAATAGAAGATAACGCTTCCTGATCCGAAGATAAAAAGAACCGACAGGTTCATCAGGAGCAGCTTCCTGATCAGATCATCACGGCCTTTGGAGAAATACCCCATATCATAACCGTACTTCTTCAGGATCTCATCTCCCTTTTCCTTAAGATCGGAGGATCCTTCTCCTGCCTTCAGGTATCGTACGATCTCCGTGTCCGTCATTTCCGGGTTTCTGTCCCGGATCACCCCCACCAGCATGGCTGTCCGGGCTGCCTCCTGCTCGTTGTAGTCGGAGATCATCCTGGTATTCCCATACAGCAGGATGGCCGCCATAAGAACAGAAAAGGCGGCAACCGGCAGGATGTGGATCATGGAATGAAATTTCAGTTTCCTTTTGCTCATGTGTCTACCCGATATCCGATGCCCTTGACCGTACGGATCACATCCGCATCTCCGAGCTTCTCCCGGATTCTCTTTATGTAAACCGTAAGTGTGTTATCCTCTACAAAGTTTCCGGCGATATCCCAGATCCGGTCCAGGATCTGCTCCCGGGTCACCGTCTGCCCGGCATTCTGCATCAGCATATAAAGGATCTTATATTCCAGCTGGGTGAACTCCACTTCTTCTCCCCTGACCGTAACCAGATCCTTCTCCACATCGATCTCCACGTCACCGGCGGAAAGGGTCTTTCTTGTCTTTCCCGTCCGTCGAAGGACATTCTCGATCCTGGAAGTCAGTTCTCTGTTTCTGAAAGGCTTCAGGATATATTCATCCGCTCCCAGTTCGAAACCCAGCACCACATCATTTTCCTCATCTCTCGCGGTGAGGAAGATCACCGGGGTATCCGTTTCCGCTTTCAGCCGCTTACACAGGTCAAAGCCGCTGCCGTCCGGCAGATTCACATCCAGTATCGCCACGTCAAAATGCATGCGGTCCAGACGGTCCTCCGCCATATGGGCGGACATACAGACCGTCACCTCGTAGCCTGCCTGTTCCAGTGTATACTGCAGCCCACGGATGATCATGGGGGAATCTTCAACCAGCAGTAATTTGATCTTCATATCCTTTCACCATTCCTCTTTATTATTTCCAAACTCTTGCTTCTCTTGTTCCGGTATCCGCCACGGGGAAGGTTCCTTACTACATCGTCCGCTTCCTTATGCTGTCGATGATATTCTGCTTTCTGATCTTATGGACAGAGGACCACATAATGAGGGATACGATCCCCACCACTGCCACAACGGAAATGATGATCGCAGACCAGGGGACGATAAATCCGTAGTCGACTCTTGCCTTGATGATCAGATAAATGATATAGGAAAGCAGAACTCCTGCGGGGATACCGATGATCAGGGAACGGACGGAATAAAGCAGTCCCTCCGCGCGGATCATGCCCACGAATTCCTTTTTTGTCATACCGATGGACCTCAACATGGCGAACTCGCGGTCCCGTGCTTTCATATTTGTAGTGATGGTATTCACCACATTTGTCACACCGATCAGGGTGATCACCAGAATGAAGCCGTAAAGGAAGATCTCCATGATCAGGATCATACGGTTGCTCTGGCTCTGAAACTCCACATAATTGCTGATCCGCAGGACCGGTGATCCTCCCTTGGGATTCATGGCATCAATGCTTCTCTCCACCTCATAGGGATCCTCCGCATCGATAAAGACATCGCCGATCCATGCATCTCCGGGAAGCTTGTCAAAATGCTTCTCGCTGAGGATCAGACAAAGACCTCCGCCCATCCGGAAATTTTCCCTGACTCCGATGGGGAGTTCTTCCGCATCCACTACCTTCCCGATCCTGCAGCTGCTCATGGATACGCTTCTGTCATCGTACCCCTGCTCGATCGCCTGATCCGAGATATAACTCTGATTGGAAATATAATAGAATTCCAACTGGTCACCCGACTTCAGGGAAGAGAACCGGAAGTAGGTTTTTGTATTGTCCTCATCCACAGTGACCCCATCATCCGCAAGAACCGCCGTTTCCTTCGGATCCATGGATCCGATACCGATCCTTCCAAGATAATCCCTGAAATCTTCATCCGGAAGGATGAGGATTTCTATGGGAAGATTCTGACGGTTCAGGATCCCGTCTCCCAGGGCTCCCGCCTTCGCTGTTCCCTCTTCGTCCAACCCGTTCATTGCCTTAAAATCAGCGGATCCATAGTCATCCAGTTCCGCATATCCGGTGCCTGTGTAGGAGTAATACAGCTCCCGGATCCCGGAAATGCCGCGGAGCCTGTCATATTCCTTTCTGGATCCTGCTCCGCCATCCTCTGATTTATCTCCCAGATACCCTACCTGAATGTTGAAATCCATATCCGTATATACCTCTCCGACGAGATGCTTTCCATAATGGACAAAGCCGGAGATGGCGATGAATACCGTAACCGCGATCACAAGGGAAACAACCGTTGTGCGGTACTTCTTTCTGCTCCTCTTCAGGTTCTTATCAGCGATCACTCCTCCGATGCCGAAGAACTTCCGGGACAGCTTCCCTGCTTTCAGTTCTCCCGCATTCTGCTTCAGTTCATCCGTTCCCCGGATGATATCGATGGGTGCGATCCTTGCCGCCATATTTGCGGGTCGGATCGCCGCCAGGAAAATGGTGGCGGCGGAAAGTACCACGGAGAACAGGATCACCCACCAGGGGAAGGTATAGATCATTTTAAGGGATATATAATCTCCGATCAGAAGATTCACAAGCTGGTCCAATATCCAGATCACAAGTGCGCCAAGTGCCACTCCTGCTGTTGTCCCGATGAGGAAGATATAACGGGCTTCCCGAAGTACGATCCCCCTGATCTGCCTTTTTGTGGCGCCGACACTTGCAAGCATGCCAAACTGTGTCTTCTTGTCATCCACTGAGATCCGGAATCCGTTTGAAATAACAAAGATACTGGTCCCGACTATGATGAGGCTGATAATGATCACGAGTCCCAGAACCATGGATAAGGTCTTCTCGCCGAATCCGCCTTCAAACATGACCAGAGTATTTCTGGTATATGCGATGCCGTCCCCATACTGAGAGGCCGTATCTATGATCCCGTCCGTAATGGATGAATAGTCCGACGGGTCATCATAATGCGCAAAGATCTGTGTGTGCTTTCCCTGAAAATCCTCTGCAGGAACAAAACACCGGAATGCGATACTTCCCGATGTCCCCAGGGTATAACTGGACTGAATGACACCTACCACCTGAAAGGTCTTCTCCTGCCCGGGGACAAATACCTCCTCCTCTGCATAAGACCATCCGTTGTAAGGGATCTCCTCCCCATCCGCCAGCATCACCCGGTCTCCCAGCTTCAACGTGATGGAATCCCCGGGTTTCGGCAGGTCCTCTCTGTTTGCATTTCCTCCGGCGACTACCACCTCAGAGGGATTCTCCGGATAACGGCCGGATACCAGCTCCAGGTTCAACTGGTGGAACAGGGTTTCATTACAGCCGATCAGGGAAATGTACTGCATGACGCCATAACGCACATCCGTCTCTGCAAAGCCCAGATACTGGGCAACCCCGGCTTTATCCACATGGGCATTATTGATGATCGCCTCGTATTGGTCGATATTATTTACTTCGTAACTCTCATGCCAGTCACCGGTGGTCTTCTTGTAGTCCTCGATGACGGAAGCCCGAAAGGTGGCCGCCATACCCACCACCGTACAGATCAGCGCCGTACTGAGCATGACCCCGATGATGGTAACTATGGTCCTCCGGCGGTTGCGGGTGAAATTCCTCTTGGTAAACTTTCCGATGATATCCACTTGACCTACCCCCGCTTTACATCCTTGATGATCTTTCCGTCCTGGATGGTGATCACCCGCCCGGCCTGGGCTGCAATCTCCAGATCATGTGTGATCATGATGATGGTCTGTCCCGTGGACTGATTCGCCCGTTGAAGAAGGGCGATGATCTCGTCGCTTGCTTTTTTATCCAGATTCCCGGTCAGCTCATCCGCAAGAATGATGGCCGGCTGATTGATCAGTGCCCTTCCGATGGCGACACGCTGCTGCTGTCCGCCGGACATCTGACTGGGAAGGTGGTTCTCGCGCCCCTCCAAACCGAGGCGCCGTATCAGTTCCTCCACTTCCGTGTGGTCTACCACCTTCCCATCCAGGTCACAAGGGAGGGTTATATTTTCCTCTGCAGTAAGAACAGGGATCAGATTATAAAACTGATAGATCAGTCCCACCTGTCTCCGCCGGAATACCGCCAGTGTATCATCATCCTGGCTGTAAATATCAACGCCGTCTATGATGACCTTTCCGTCCGTCGGGCGATCCACACCTCCCAGCATATGTAACAGGGTGGACTTTCCGCTTCCGGACGCTCCGATGATACAAAGGAACTCGCCCTTTTCCACCGAGAAGCTGATGTCATCAACCGCACGGACCTCTGTCTCTCCGCTTCCGTAGGTTTTTTTCAGGTGTTCAACCTTCAAGATCTCCATTGTCTCCTAATCTCCTTCCCTTTGCTTTCAGAAAATACGCGAAGAGGATAACATGGCAAAGTGACAATAAAGTGACTTGAAACGATCAGACATTGATCTCCGCCGTAAGGCCCAGAAGCTCCGAATTCTCATCCAGGATCGGACGGATCACTTCCTCTATGAACTCCTGTGTCTGCTCCGGAGCGCGGCCGACATAAAGGCGGGGCTCCATCAGCGCCTTCAGCTCGTCGAGGCTTCTGTGGAAGGCAGGGTCTGCCGCGATCAGCTCCAGAAGATTATTCGGTTTTCCTTCCTGCTTAACCTGCTTACCTGCTTCCATGGAGTATGTACGGATCTTCTCATGCAGCTCCTGACGGTCTCCGCCGGACTTTACGGCATCCATCATGATATTCTCCGTTGCCATGAAGGGGATCTCCTCCATAAACCGCTTTGTGATCACCTTATCATAGACCACCAGGCCGTCCACTACATTCAGGTAGAGATCCAGGATACCATCCACCGCCAGGAAGCCTTCCGGAACGGACAGACGCTTATTTGCCGAATCATCCAGCGTTCTCTCAAACCACTGGGTGGATGCTACCAGCGCAGGGTTCAGGGCGTCGCTGATCACGTAATCCGCCAGGGATGCGATACGCTCACTTCGCATGGGATTTCTCTTATATGCCATGGCAGAAGAACCGATCTGCGTCTTCTCAAAGGGTTCCTCGATCTCCTTCAGATGCTGGAGCAGACGGATATCATTTGTAAACTTGTGTGCGCTCTGGGCGATCCCGGAAAGCACATTCAGGACTCTGGAATCCACCTTCCGGCTGTAGGTCTGGCCGGACACGGGATAAACCCCTGCAAAGCCCATCTTCTCCGCGATTCGCATATCCAGGCGCCGTACCTTCGCATGGTCTCCTTCGAAGAGCTCCAGGAAGCTGGCCTGTGTTCCCGTGGTACCCTTGGAGCCCAGCAGCTTCTGCTGGCTGATCATATAATCCACATCCTGCAGATCCAGATAGAGATCATGCAG
Organism: uncultured Lachnospiraceae bacterium; assembly: GCA_902775555.1. Lineage (GTDB taxonomy): Bacteria > Bacillota > Clostridia > Lachnospirales > Lachnospiraceae > Eubacterium_Q. The sequence continues at coordinate 18,796 of CACYMQ010000017.1, forward strand.
CCAGAGGGTTGCGCGCTTTCCTACGGTCGTGGGCTGCGCCGGCTGAAAATGTGTAAAGGCAAGTGTCGGAAGATCCTTATATTTCAGTGCGAACTTCGCCAGTTCGTTCATAACGTTCAGCAGCTTCTTTCTGACCAGCTGCAGCGCTTCCGTCATGAGGATCACATCCGTGTTGTCCCCCACATAGCAGCTGGTAGCACCCAGATGGATGATCCCCGCCGCCTTCGGACACTGCTGACCGTATGCATAGACGTGGGACATGACATCATGCCGTACCACCTTTTCTCTTTCCCTTGCCACGTCATAATTGATCTCTTCCGCGTGGGCCCTCAGTTCCTCCAGCATCTCATCCGTGATACGGGGGCTTCCGTCCTCTGCCGTAAGGCCAAGCTCCTGCTCGGTCTCCGCCAGGGCGATCCAAAGCTTTCTCCAGGTGCGGAATTTCTTATCGGGAGAAAAGATATACTGCATTTCCTTACTTGCATACCGCTCGGACAGCGGGCTGACATACTTATCACTCATGATCTTTCAGTCCTTCCTTTTTTCCATAATAAAAGTACCTGCACAAAATGTGCAGGTACATTGTAACACAAAAGCGATATATAGACTATCAGTTTTTAGCCCGCTTTCTCCCGTTATTTCAGCAGTTTATCGATCTCCTTCTTCGTCAGTTTATCCAGATGTTCCTTATCGATCTTCTCCACGGTAAGGAGTGTCGCCATCTCTTTCTTCGGCTTTATCTCATAGAACTGATTGGTGTCGGAATCATAGGCCGTGATGCTGTCCGACTCGGAGAATACCACCATGACACCGGATTCCACATTGTAGAAGCTCGGGTAAGCCGCCCATTTATCGTTGACGATAACGATGGTCCAAAGATCACCGGATTCGGTCCGGTAGTTCGTCTCATACTCAGGGCGCTTGTCCGTGCCGGCTTCTCCCATCTCTTCCTCGTCCAGCAGCTGTCCGTTCAGGTCATACGGTCTGCTGACGGGGAACCGGTCAAATCCTCTCTCGGTGAACTGCTTTTTTGCATCCTGTTCCGAAAGGACCTTCACGGAATCCTTAACCTTCATCGTACCGACCACTTCTGCATTGTTATGATAAAAGGTATCCGCGTCCTCCATGATCTGTTCCTCCGCTTCCGTTGTCTCCGTCGAACCCGGACGACCGCCTCCGCCTCCGCCGGAAGAAGGTTTCTTCTTCCCCAGAGCCAGCACAAGGATCAGGGTGAGGAGTGCGGCAGCTGCCACTCCGAGACTGATATACAGGATCAGATTCTGCTTATTCATTTTCTTCGGCTCCTGTCCGCCGGATGCCTGCACATTTTTCTTCTGCCCGTTTTCTCCGTTCGGATCTGTCTCCTTGTTATCATATCCGCACCAGGGACAGATGCTGATTCCATTTGTGAGCGGTTTATGACATTTTCTGCAATTCATATGCTTCCTCCTCCGGTTCTACCGGTAATATTCCATGGGATTGATCATGAGATCAAAACCGCAGACCCCGTCAGACTGTTTCAGATCATCGACCTCTTTCTGCGTAAGGACCTTGCCCTCATCGGCCTTCATGTCACTGTTCATGGCATAATATTTTCCGTCATCCACCTGAATATACCCCTTTTCAACCTTCAGCTCTCCGTTCTCATAGATACAGATTCCCACGCCCGAATCTCCGGTAGAAGAGTCCATGATCGAAACCCGTATATATCCATCCACCCGGACAAATATATCCATGATCCGGAAATGTGAAGAGTGTCCGGCCGAAGCTACGGCTTTGATCTTTCCGTCCCTGTAGGTAAGGAGTCCTCTGCAGCCGGAATCGTAGGTCGGTCCCCAGACCATAAGTTCCCTGTTCCCGTCTCCGTCCAGATCCACAAAGGTGTAATTCTCATCCACAGCACCGCATCCCCACTTCTCCTCCATCCTGGAAGAGTAGCCTTCTTCTTCCGGTTGCTTCAATGCATCCTGCAGATCATCCATATACGCTTTATAACGCTTTCGATCCTCGTCAAAGGTATAACGTTTTGATCTCAGGAGCTTCTCCAGCCGGGAATCCGTCCCCAGCCCTGTCTCTTTAAAGAACTGATCCAGTCCCTGATTGGTACAGGGATAGAATATGGGCAGTCCTCCCTTCCAGATACTCATATCCTGCGGTTTCCCCACCAGCTTCCTGGAATCATACTCCCTCACATCCTTGGCATCCGCTTCCCATCGGTACAGGACCAGTGTGCTTTCCTGAAGTTTGGAATAGTCGTATTCGCCGGTGCTTTCTTCCTTCCAGACTGCCAGTTCCGTCTTACCGTCCCCGTCCACATCCGTAACAGCAAAGCTGTTAAAGCATCTCCACAGTCCCTGATCCTCTTCGATCGCCCACCGGTCCGTGGCCATGGGACTGTACCGGTCGGAAGACTCAGCCCATACGAGAAGCTGCTCCTTATACCTGGGAAGGTTCGGATCCTCTGCCTTCGGTGTTATCGGAGTTTCCGACGGTTTTTCAGCTTCCGTCGGTTTTTCCGTCGGCTTCTCTGTAGGCTTCTCCTCGGAAGGAGTCTCCCCCTTCGGTGCCTTTTTCTCCTCCTCATAGCGGTCGATCTCCGCCTGTACGCAGGCTGCGTAGGCCTTAGCGCCATCCTTATTCGGATGCATGGAATAGGCACTGCTGACGGAAATATCATCTATGTCCTCTTCCTCCGGGAAGAGATTGATGCCGTTGATATATGCACCCTTATCATTTGCCTGATGTCCCTTAAAAGCCTTCTCCACGGATACAAATGCTATATTGATCCCTTCTTCCCTGCACTCGTTTACGGTTTCCTGCAGGACCAGGTTGAAATCCGATACCGCATCATTTACATAACCGGCTTCGAATTTTGACTCGACGAAGCCTTTCCCTTCTTCATTGAAGAGCCTCGGATAACCTGCCACAATGATATGGGCGTGGTCGCCTGCCTTTTTTGCGATATTCTTATAAGCGGCTTTCAGATCCTTCCGGAAATCCGAGCCTTTCTTCAGTTTCTTTCTAAGCCCCTGGATCTTGCTCTTCAGCCCGCTGTAATTGGTAACCCAGGTTCCCGTTGCAACCTTCTCTATTACCTTCTGGAACTCCATATCGTTTCCGCCCATGGTAATGGTTACATAGTCAGCCTGCTTTCCACCCAGCTCATCAAATACGGACAGCTGCGGGTCCAGCTTTGTGGTTCCTTCTATAAAGTCGAACCCTGCATTCACAGAGCCTTTTCCCGTTTTCAGCTTACAGTAGTCCTTCTCCTGCCTTTGTGTCAGATCCTCGATCTTTGCTCCGGATGCGGCAGCGAAATACCAGTGCTCACCCCGGTTCTTCTTCATCGTTCCGGATACACCCTTCAGCTTCAGCATTCCCGGCCAGGAATTCTCGGAACGATGTGCGATCCAGTCCTGATCCTTCACCCTTTCTTCCAGCTTCAGCTTATAATTATAGAAATGCGGGATCCCCTCCCCCGAAGAGTAGGAATCCCCAAGAGATACGATCACACGGTCTTCTGCTTTGGCATCCTTTGCGGCCGTATCACTGACTGCGGGAGAGGCGGCGAAGCATTCACTCCCCTGAAGGCCTCCGAGAGAGGCTGTCATATATGCCGCCGTCAGCATCCATGTTATAACCTTTCTTCTTATTCTCATACTCAAAGTCCCCTTTTCAATCTTATCTTACGGATCACATCATCTACTGACCGCCTTGTGGTTCCATCTTAACACAGGGATCCGGGAGTGCCGCTCACATGACATTTTTGACGATGTTCATGTAAAATACGGCAGCTCCCGGAGCATGACATTTCTTCCCGATCCGATGATATACCGGATCATATATGGTTCCTATACGGATCCTCTAACGGATCGCCTCTTCGATCACCTTCGTCACCTCACCATAGGTTTTCAGCAGTTCTTCCACACCGGCCTCCATAGCGGGAACATCCTGCTCCTTCGCTGCCATTTCCTGCGCATAGGCAAGATCCGCAAGCCGGTCTGCGCCAATGGTCCTTGAAGAGCTTTTCAGACCATGGACTGCCACCTGGTAGTTCTTCCAGTCTTTGGATTCGAAGCTCTGACGGATCGTATCCTCCTTCTCCTTTGAACCGTTCACATAGGTTTCCAAAAGCTCCATGTAGAACTCATCATCATCCATGGTATAGCCCCGTGCCCCATCGATATTGAAACCGGCCTTTGCCAGGCGGTCCGTGAAGGTTTCATCCGCTGCCTCTTTCCCCTCCTCATCACCGGAAGCCGCGTCCGGTTCCGCATTCTGTTCATCCGCAGGGGAAGCTGTGTCCGGCGTATCAGCCGCTTCCTCCTGCGAAGCTGCTTCTTCATCCAGATAGTGCACCTTCTCCGGCGGGAGATACTTCACCAGCATGTCTTCCAGCTGATGGATATCGATGGGTTTTGAGAGATAGTCCTTAAAACCATGTGCCAGATATTCATCTCTTGCACCTGCGATGGCGTTGGCGGTAAGCGCGATGATCGGAACATTTTCCGGAACCAGATTCCGGCTCCGGATCTCCTTCAGGGTCTCCACACCGTCCATTCCCGGCATCATATGATCCATCAGGATCATCTCATAGGGCTTCTCCTTCACCATCTCGAGACTCTTCCGGCCGCTGTCACACAGATCCGGTACCACACCGTAATGCTTCAGCAGCCCTCTCGCAACCTTCAGGTTCATATCATTATCATCCACCACCAGGATCAGGGCACCTGCCAGGGAGAGATTCCTCTCAACTGCCTGTTTCTCCGTTTCCTTGGACATATTCCTGTGATAATCGCCAATGGGCTCCTCATCCAGGATCTGCTGGTCCAGCCGGAAGGAGAAGGTGGAACCTACGCCGTATTCACTCTCAACCTCCAGCTTACTGTCCATCATGCCCAAAAGTCCCTGAACGATGGACATACCGAGTCCGGTTCCTTCGATATTCCTGTTTCTCACTTCATCCAGCCGCTGGAAGGACTGGAAGAGCATCTCGATATCCTCGGACTTGATACCGATACCGGTATCCTTTACAGCCACCAGCAGCGCATAGTCGTCTCCCTCTCCTCTTTCTCCACGGATGGAAAGCGTCACATCCCCCTTCGGCGTATACTTCACCGCATTGGTCAGAAGGTTCGTGATCACCTGTCGGATCCTCACATCATCCCCGAATAATGTCCTCGGAAGTGACGGATCGATATCCAGGATCAGGTTCAGGCCCTTCTTCTCCGTACGGTCGGAGATCATATTCACAAGACCGTCGATCATATCAAGTGTCTCATACCGGACACGGATGATCTCCATCTTTCCGCTTTCGATCTTCGAAAAATCCAAAATGCCGTTGATCAGCGTGAGCAGGGTCTGACTTGCACTCTTGATATTCTCCGCATATTCCCTGATCTCAGGATCCCGGTTCTCCCGCAGGATCATTTCATCCATACCGATCACCGCATTGATGGGGGTCCGGATCTCATGACTCATCTGTGCAAGGAAATCCGATTTTGCTTTTCCCGCTGCCATGGCCCGGTCCGCCGTCACCGTCAGTTCCCGGTTCATATCCGCCTGTGAACGGATCACGCGGTTAAGCAGGACGATGACCGTTATGATACTTGTAAGGATAAATACGATATAGATCGCGCAGTATACAATGATCTGACGATACCACATCCACCAGTCTCCCACCAGGACCAGGGAGCATCGGCTGTCCGGATCGTATTTACAGGTACAGATCGAATAATTGTCATTAAAGTCTCTGATATTCTTAACAACGGTCACATCCTGAAGTGCCGATGCATACAGGCCGGCATAAGGAGTATCCGACACCCTGGTCTTCTTTTCTCCGGACATGCGGTATTCGGGGTTCGGATGATTCAGGATATCTCCGTTACTGTCCACCAGGAATACATATTCGTCATCATGGATCTCCTTCTCAAAAAGGCCCACCATTTTCTCCTGGAAGATGTCCAGGCCGAACACACCCAGGAAATTCCCGTCCTGATCATACATTGCCTGAGACAGGGTGATACAGTACTGCCCGTCTGTTGCTTCAAAATACGGATCCGAGATGAACGGTTCCGGATACCGGTTTATCGCTTCCGTATACCATTCCCTTTTCGTCATGTCAAAGTCATTCGACGGGATCCAGCCCGTATTCATGATGATCGGATGCTCCGCAAACTGATTTGCCACGTAGCAGCCGGAGAAGGCGGAGTATCCCTGAGACATCCGGTCCAGCCAGCTTACGGCACTGTCGTAATTATTCAGAATCTGGGGCTGGGAGGAAATGATATCTGTAAACATCTTCAGCACCGTCAGCTGCTCTGTCTCCCAGGAATGCAGATCCGTATAATAGGAATCCAGATCGGATCTTACGGTATCCTGAACCACGCTGTTCCTGTTTCGAACATAGAAGAACATACTGATACCCGAGATCAGGATCAGCAGAATGATGATCACATTTCGGAAGGTCCGGATGGAACGTGCCAGTTCCCTCCTCTTCTTCACCTTCTCCTCACGGTCCCCGTCGATGTCCGTAACAATGGTGGAATAGGAACGGAGGTTATCCATCATTTCCTTTAATTCCAGTCCGGAGGCTTTGATATCCGCCATGTCCGCTTTGATATCATTGGAGTTGTTGAAGCGCTTCATGTCACTGAGCCGGAGGATCTTACCCAAAGGCTCATGAAGATTATTCAGGATCCCCCTCACGAAATTCTCGCGGCTTTCCAGGGCATCCTGCGCCTTGATGCGGTTCCTTGCACCGATGATAAAGGACGTGATGATAAAGAGGAGCAGCAGAACATTTACAACAATGTTCAGGATCCGCTGGGAATTTGCTTCCCCGTACATGGCATCATCATCCAGGAACAGGGCGATATACCATCCGTTCCGCATGGCCGAACGGAATACGGTTACATTTTCCCCTCCGATGGTAACTTCAAAATACTTGCTTGTATCGCTTGACTGCGTGATCCGGTCCAGAACGGAAGCGTACTCCGGAAGGGCATCGGCGAACTGTTTCCCGACGAAGTTCATATCCGTATATCCGACGATCCGTCCTTTGTCGGTTACGATGATGGCCGGGCTGTTCTCCTTCCCCGCCATCCGCTTCACGTACTGTTCCACCGCATCCAGCTTCATGTCCATTGCGATGACGGTCTTCGAGTCATCTAGGGACATGGCCAGTGTAAAGCAGCGGACACCCGTCAGGGAATCGTAGTAAGGATCGGAGAAGCAGAGTTCTCCCGGCACACTGACGGCTTCCTTATACCACGCCTGTTCGGAGGCCATATACCCATCCGGTATCACTGCCCCGGGTATGAACTGCCAATCCTGTCCCGCCGTGTATACCCGGAGGATCACTCCGTCCGTCTCCTTGATCAGCCGGTTATGGACACCGTTGATATAGGTCTTCAGGTCGTCCCTGCTTCCGGTGGAATAGTGGATCTTCTCCGCTCCGGTAACGATCTCAAAGAGCGCCTTCTCCACCTCCATGGAAGCCGTTTCATATTCACTGCGGATGATCTCCACCCGGTTCTGGTTGGACTGATCGATCTGGTTCAGCATCATATTGTTGATCAGCCGGGTATTCATGAAAATGATCACCGCAAAGATCAGGATCAGACACAATATGATGATAACATCCGCTTTTCTTACTGATTTCTTCATACACATTCCTCCGAAGGATCCGGGGATGGCCTCCCGGTCGTTCCGCTACCCGAACCTGACGGGCATCTGAGAAGTCATGTCATGCTGTCTCAAATGATAAAAGTCTTGCTGTCCCCTCACCATGATAGATCAGATACAGCGCATGGACCCCGTCCGGGATCCTGATATCCGCTTCGAAATCCTTCCAGACACCGTCAGTATCCGACACCGTCACTTCACCTGCCGGGGATCCTCCGGGCTCGGTCTTTATCTCAAATGTACCGTCGGTCTCCGTCATCACACGCAGGCTGATCTTCGTCACATCCCGGAAGTCAAAATATTTATATCCGATCAGAGTCCCGTCACAGATCTCGTCGATAAACCGTTCTCTGTCCGCCTGTCCCTTTTCGCTGTCCGTATCTCCTTCCGCCGGTACGTCCCTGTGATTCACATTCGGGAAGGAGAAATCATAGATCCGGTTGGAGCCATGGGGCATATGCCCGTTTGTCAGATTACAGCAAATGGCTGCAGGATACTCTCCTTTTCCTTCCAGAGGCCCGGGATTCAGGCCACAGCTGGTCACCTGCACCTGCGGGATGCTTCCGTCCGGAAGGATCCGGATCTTCTCCGCACATGCCTGCCTGCTGTAATCCGATTTATGCGTCAGCCGGTGGAAGAATACGTACCACTGACCGCAGATCTCCACGATGCTCCCGTGGGTGGTACCGGTCATATTCAGCCGGTCCTCGGGAAGGCGCCCCTCATATCCCACATCTCCATTGGATACGATGGTTCCTCCGAACACGAAATCACGGTCCGGATAGTCGCTTGTGGCATAACACAGTTCATGATTCTGCATGGAAGAATACACAAAATAGTACTTCTCTCCCACCTTTCTCATGGAGGAGCCCTCAAAGAAGGGATGTCCCTCAAAGCTCGTTCCCTTCACCCTGTAGGGGATGATGTGGCAGGGTTCATCCGCAATGGTCAGCATATCCGGCTGAAGTGTGACCGTAATGGGGCCCATGACCGAATCCGGATAACTGAGGATCTCTTCGGGCGAGAGGTTGAACATCCCGACCTCCTGCCTCATATACTCCGAATCCTTCGAAAAATCCGGCCGTTCCTCATAATCATACTGTGTCCCGTAGTAGAGACGGATGGTCCCGTTATCATTTATGACCGCCGGGTCGAAGCAGATATAACGCTTCATGGGCGTCCCGTCCGGATTCCGTACAAAGCCCAGAAATTCGTATGGTCCCGCCGGCGCGTCCGCCACCGCAACACTGATCGGGCAGGTATAGCCTCCGACTCCGTAATCCCCGCCCATGGCATAATAGAGGTAATACTTTCCATCCTGTCCCTTCACCACATCCGGGGCATACATGTAACGGAGCGTATTGGTATCCTCATGCATGGCGGAAGCAGCCGTATTCTCTTCCACATGATTGAACCAGGGTACCTCTGTCCCGTACTGGGGATCCTGATCCGCCCGATAGATCACACCCTCATATCTCCAATCCGTAAGGTCCTCCACCGGCGCGGACCAGGTAACATAGTCCAGCATGCAAAATGTGGTCCCGCCTTCCTTATCATGTGAACCGTAGACATAGACCCTGTCATCGAATACATGCGGCTCCCCGTCCGGAATGTACTCATAAAGCGGAAGATACGGATTAAATGCCTGTTTTTTATTCTCTTTTCCCATATGCGGATCCCCCCAAACAAAGTACTGATCTCATTATAACAGAAGCTCCGTGAACTCTCAATTCATAAGTCAGAATTGAGAGATCACGGAGCCTTTTATTTTATGTCCGGACCGCAAAGTATTAATATCTGGCCACGTTGCTTCTCATGCCGATCTCACGGATGCTGTCACCCATGATCCAGAGGATCATCCTGTCAACCAGTGCGGACAGATGTCCCTTTCCTTCTCTGAGTATATCATAGGTCCTGTTATTCTCCTCCGGTGCGGTCTCATTCAGAAATCCGCCGTCCGGTTCATTGTCATCAATATAAGCGATCGCCTCGGCAACTGCCTCGGGGAATCTGCTACTGTCCGCCTGCAGCCATTCGTATTTATCATAGATCATTTTCTCAATTTCGGAAACCGTCATTTCCTTCATGCATCTTCCGATAAAGATATCCTGATACATATCCTTACAGCTGCTGATATGCATAAAGTGACTGTCACCCCAAAGAATATCGGCCATGGATACCAATACCGGATATACATTGTCATAACTTCCGAAATACATCTGCTCATTGCTGATCTCATATCCCATAACCTTCATGATCCCTTCCTCCTATCGACCTCTGATCTTATATGTTCACAGGACTCTTCCCGGTAATGATCCTCTTTACGATTCTGAGTTTATCAGTTTTTTCCTCCTGTAAACTCCGCATGTCAGTTTTGATCATCTGAATGTAATATATAACAGTCTGCAGGAAGTTTTTCTGCACAAAAAGACCGGGCCGCATCCGCAGCCCGGTCAATCATGAGTTTCCCTATGATCCGTTTTGATTATCTGGAAAGAAGATGTGCTTTCTTTACACCGGCCGGAACCAGTGCTTCCGTAGCCGGATCTCCGTAGGTCGTAAGATCTCCCAGCACCAGATTTACCGCATTATGCAGGTTGTCCACACGTGCCTGCTTGTAATCTCCGGCGAATTCCCCGTCCACGGTCCAGGGGATCTCTTCGATCCCTTCAACCTTCACGCATTTTGCGCGTTCGTACACGATATAATCCTCCACCTGTTTGTTGGTCACAACCGCCTGAAGGATCCGTTCCAGCTCGATGGGGTTCCTGGGTTTCCGGATGAAGACACACTCGAACTCACCGTCATGGAAGGACATATCCCGAAGTCCGACGATACGGAACCCTCCAACGGATCTGGAATTCGTCACCTGCCCGTAAATGAAATCTCCCCTGATGATCCTGCCGTCGAAGGAGGCCTTCAGGCGGTAGGTCTTCACACTGGTGAGGGACTTCGCACCCTCGATGACATATGCGGCATGCCCCAGCTTCGCCTTCATATTACGGGGTGTGGCATAGGATACCTCCGTGAAGATACCGAAAGCCGCCACATAGACGAACATCCTGTTTCCGAGCCTTCCTATATCCACAGGGCAGACCTTGCCTCTCACGATCTGACGGGCCGCAGTAACGGGATCCCGGCTGATGCAGAGACTCTTGGCATAATCATTTGTCGAGCCGCAGGGGATATAGCCGATGGGAGGAACCTTGTCCGTCCGCTCCGAAAGGCGCATGACACCGGTCACCGCGTTATCCACGGACCCGTCACCGCCGGAGATGACGATCAGGTCATGCAGATCTCCCACGTCATAGATATGCTGTTCCGCATCCTCCGCAGACTTTGTTGTATAGACCTCCACATGGTATCCGGCACGTGAGAACTCGTCCACGACCTCCACCATTTTCGTCTTCAGTACATTTTTCCCGGCCTTAGGATTCACAATGAAGATCATATTTTTTTGCGACATAATTCTCATATCCTCTCTTCCGTAATTTGCATGCAGGGCAGTTTCCGCAGCCCTCGCCGATGATCCCGTTGTAACAGGTGAGCGTCATATCCCGCACCAGTTCAAATCCGCCCAGCTCGTCCGCCAGGGCCCAGGTCTCCTCCTTATCGATCCACATAAGGGGAGTGATGAGATCAAACTCATAATCCATAGCCAGGTTCAGGGTCGTATTCAGGGACTTGATGAAAATATCCCTGCAGTCCGGATATCCGGAGAAATCACTCTGGGATACGCCGGTCAGTATGTCCGTGATGCCATGGGTCTTGGCATAAATGGCAGCATAGGTCAGGAACAGGAGATTTCTTCCCTCCACAAAAGAGTTGGGGGGTCCTTCCTCCGGTGCGTCCGTATCCACCGGGATATCCTCCCGGGTCAGGGAATTGGGTGCCAGCTGATTCAGTTCCTGTAGATTCAGGATGGTATGCCTGACCTGCAGACGCTCTGCGATGGCCGCGGCACATTCCAGTTCCTTCCTGTGTCTCTGTCCGTAATCAAAGGAGATCGCTTCCGCCTCCTCATAGTGGTTCAGTGCATAGAGCAGGCATGTTGTCGAATCCTGTCCGCCGCTGAAGACCACCAGTGCTTTCTTTTTATTCTTCATTTCCACTCCTTCGTGTATAGCCGGCCGGTTCATCATTTCCCCGGCATAATCTGTCAGAACCGGTCGGTCAGTCTGTGTATGACGGGACTACACCTGTCGCGGGACCAGTGCGAGGACCTGGTCCTTCAGGCTGTGATCTGTCTCAAATGCGCCGCGCACCGTCAGCGTCACGGTCTCCGAGGACATATTGCGGATGCCCCGCGCCGTCATGCAGCTGTGTTTTCCGGTGATCAACACCGCCACATCCTCCGTGCCTGCGATCTTACCGATGATCTCCGCGATATCCGCGCCGATCCTCTCCTGCAGCTGCAGCCGCTTGCAGACCATGTCCGCCACCCGCGCGATCTTGCTGATGCCGATGACCCGGTCCGTAGGTACATAAGCCACGGATATCTTCATATCATACATCAGCGCCATGTGATGCTCACAGTAGCTGAAGGCTCCGATATCCCGTACCAGCACGATGTCCTTCTTCGTTCCTTCGGTGATGGGAAATGTCTTGTTGAACATCGCGGCGATCTCATCATTGGTATACTGAACGCCTTCGAACACCTCCTGATACATCCGCGCCACCCGGTCCGGTGTCTCCGCCAGTCCCGGCCGGTCCGGATCCTCTCCGATCGCCTCCAGGATACCTCTTACATGCTCCCTGATCTTGTCCAGATCCATACTCATCTTGCTTCTCCTTACTCTCTTACTTACTCTCTTACTTTTCGTCTATACGCCCTTCTTCTCCGGATCCCAGATGAATTTATGAAGCTGCAGCTGCAGCCGCACCTGATTCAAACGGTATTCCTTCATATATTCAACGATCTCCTTCGGATCGATCCTTCCGAAAACAGGACTTATGTAAACTTTATAGTTCTGATCCTCCGGCAGATCACGTCTGTTTTTCTGTTCCCTCTCCCGGAGCCAGTCCAGATCGTTACGATCACTGACCACACATTTCACGGTATCGACGGGGCGGAGCAGTCCCATATTTTCCCAGATCATATGGTCTGACATACCGCTTCCCGGGCATTTGATATCCATCGTATAGGTCACCCGGTCCGAGATCCCGATAAAGCGGTCCAGCGGCACGGCCCCGTTGGTCTCCACCTCGATATGCAGGGACTCATCCAGGGACAGCCGCAGCAACAGCTGATCCACATCCGGAGCCAGCAGGGGTTCCCCGCCGGTCAGCGTGACATTTGTGATCCCGGTCTCCTTCACCCACTCAAACAGTTCCTCCTCCGAAAGCAGTTCGACGGGAGCATCGGGATCACAGGACCACCGGGTATCGCAATAATTACAGCAGAGATTACAGCCCGCCAGCCGGATAAAGCAGGACAGTTCTCCCGCACGCCGGGCTTCTCCGTTGATACTGACAAATCGTTCCGTTACATGGTACGTTCCCATGTGCCACCCTTTCTATCCTTCACGGATCACCGTATGGAATGCTTCACAAACCAACATATACAATGCCTCACGGATCAATATACAATAAAGCCCGGATCTCCGTCCCCATGTACGGGATCCGTCCCGCAGGCTTATTCTCTGTACCCTGCGCAGTTATTCGGAGTTTCATATACCCGGACCTGCGTCACGGGACAGCCCTTTTGCTTCATCAGATCATAAAAATACTTTGCGAAGTTTTCAGCGGTCGGACGGAAGGGAAATTCCAGCACCCGAAAGCCCTCATCCTTCAGCGCTTCCATCGTCACAGGCTTCAGACTGTCCGCTTCGATGAGAAGACAGTGATCCAGACGGTTTGCTTCCTCCCGGAGAACGCTCTTTACCTCGGAGAAATCCATCACCATCCCGCGGCACTGCCCGTCCGGCTGCAGCTCCTCCGCAGCCAGCTCCACCTCCACCGTCCAGCGGTGGCCATGAAGATTCGCACATTTTCCTTCATAGCCCTTCAGGAAATGTGCGCTGTCAAAACACGCTTTTGTCTGTAGTGTATACATAAGAGGATCCTCCTTTCCGACGGATCTTCCGGCCGGTGACCCGGCCCGCAAAAAACAGCAGGTGGCATAAACCACCTGCTAAAGTACATAACAATCCCTTAGTATGTGGTCCCGGTTTTGATAAAGCTGGAGGTGTACCAATGAACAGCTGACCGTGTAATGATCCGTAAATGCGGCTCTAGATCCCCAGGAATCCTTTTACCACCGCTTCCATCTCTTCCTTCTCGCATACCGTCTTATGCAGGATCTCTGCACTCCGGATATCCTCGATGGCCTGAGGCACCTTCACGCCCGAAAGTTCCTCCAGCTTATCCACCAGGGCAAAATCCTCCTGACTGTCATATGCCGGATCAATGGCTGTCATCACACTTCTTGTAAATTTATACGGACTGGCTGTGGATGCGATCACCGTCGGTGTCGTATCGCCGGTCTCTTCCTTATATCTGTCATAAACCGCTGCCGCAACCGCCGTGTGGGTATCGATGATATATCCGTCCTCTTCGTAAATGGTCCGAATGGTCTTTGCCACCGTATCCATATCCGCAAAGTTTCCGTAGAACGGTTCCAGCGCCTTCTTCATCTCATCGGTGATCGTATATTTTCCGGTCTCGGAAAGCTCTTTCATCAGAGTCGCATTCTTCTCTGCATCATTTCCTGCGATCCGATAGATCAGGCGCTCCAGATTACTGGAGATCAGGATGTCCATCGACGGGGAAGACGTCAAGATGAATTCCCTGTTTCTGTCATAGACACCGGTGGTAAAGAAATCAAACAGAACCTTATTGTCGTTGGAAGCACAGATAAAACGGTTGACCGGAAGTCCCATAAGCGATGCATAGTAAGCCGCAAGGATATTTCCGAAATTTCCCGTGGGGACCACGATGTTGATCCTGTCTCCCGCCTTGATCTCACCGGACTTCACCAGTTGGCCGTATGCATAATAGTAATAAACCATCTGCGGAACCAGACGTCCGATATTGATGGAATTTGCCGATGAGAAACGGAAGCCCTTCTCCCCGAGATATGCACCCAGCGCAGGATCGCTGAACATTTTCTTCACGCCTGTCTGTGCGTCATCAAAATTGCCCGTGATCCCTGCCACGAAGGTATTCTTTCCGCGTTCCGTCACCATCTGCTTCTCCTGGATGGGGCTGACTCCGGACTTCGGATAGAATACTGCGATCCGCGTACCCGGAACATCCGCAAAGCCTGCAAGTGCCGCCTTTCCGGTATCTCCGGATGTGGCAGTCAGGATCACGATCTCCTGATCCGAATGATTCTTCTTTGCAGCCGTGGTCATAAGATACGGCAGGATGGAAAGCGCCATATCCTTAAAGGCGATGGTCTTGCCATGGAACAGCTCCAGAAAATGTGTTCCGTGATGGGAAACAAGCGGAGCGATCCGATCATCATCAAACTTGGTATCATACGCACCATGGATGCAGTATTTCAGCTCCTCCTCGGTAAAGTCCGTGAACATGCGGCTCATTACCTCATATGCCACTCCGCAGTAATCCATTTCCGCCAGCTGCTCCAGAGGCACTTCCATGACCGGGATCTCATCCGGAACGAAGAGTCCCCCTTCATTTGCAAGTCCCTGCAGGATCGCCTGTGATGCTGTTACTGCTTCTTCCTTATTTCTTGTGCTTCTGTATAAAAAACTCATGCATTCCTCCCGGACCGCATCTCATTTTTGCACGGTCCTCTCCTGTTACTTCTTACGGCATCTTATAGACATCCATATACTGGACGCCAAAATCATTCGCTTCTTCGTGTGTATTAAAATATACATCGATACGATGTCCGTGAATACTTCCGCCGCGGTCCTCCACCACATACAGCTTTCCGCCTACGATCAGCTTCGTCCCAAAGGGAAATTCCTTCGGAGCAGCTATGGTATGGTTCGCAGTCGTCATGGCTCCGCTGGCCGTGATACCGTCATTCTTGTCACAGCATGCGGCACAGGCACAGTATGCCGTGATCTTCCACTTACCCAGATACTCTGCCCCGCTCGTTGCGGGATCCACATAGATCGGTGCAGATGCAGGGCCTACATAATAACCGAGGGCTTCATTCATTCCCCCCTGTGTATTCGGATTCTGTGTCGGCCCCACCACCACGGTCTGTTCCGTGGCCGTAAGGTCATTCAGCTTATATTTCTCCGAACGTTTCTTTGCCACATCCCTTACATATCCGTCATTGATCTTCAGGATATTGTCCAGAGCGATCTTCCTTCTTTCATCCTTGGTCACCTCTTCGACCTTCTCTTCCTTCGGCTGAACCTGACCGGACAGTTCCGGATGAAGGGCTTCATAACTGACCGTCTTAAAGCCCGCTTCGTACGTCGGCGCTTCGTAAAGCTCTCCGGCCGCAACGATACGCCCGTAGGACTTCGTCATCTCCTGATGCTTTGTATAGAGGGCAACGCCGACTACCGTGACCAGACCGATCACCACCAGCCCGGACAGGAAGTTCAGAAGCCTTACCTTAAATGGTTTCTTCTCTTTCAGATAATCATAATCATCATCCAAACCAAATTCAAAATCGTCATCCAGCATAGATGCCCTCCTTTCCGCAAAGGATCAAAAAAACAGTACGTCCGGATCTTGGACTACAGTATTATAGCAGATGAAACACCACTTGTCACCGAATTCTTATATGGATTCCGAAAACGGCTCAAACCGGTATCCTTCTTCCACCACAAGGGCCGTGTCCATACAGCCCTGCTTCTTCACCCCATATTTTTCCAGATGATCCTGTACGAGATTCGCAAGTTCCACAATACCGGAAGCATCTGTGTTCACATTTGCACTAAATCTCATCCAGCACCCCCTTCCTGATGAAGTACTATCTCAGGTCTCTTCTTTGTGAGGGCCAACATACTCTACGCACATCATCGTCAGATCATCAAACTGCGGTGCGTCCTTTACAAAATCAGATACCGCGGCATCCACAACTCCCAGGATATCCTGGGGGGAATCCTCTTCGGCGATCCGGAGCGCACTCACCATCCGGTCGGTTCCGAAGAGCTCGTTTTCCGCATTTGTTGCTTCCGCCACACCATCCGTATAAAGGAAGATCTTGGCTCCCGGCTCCATCATAAGTTCATATTCCTTATATTTAGACCCATCCATGCCGCCGATCACGAAACCGTGCTTATCCTTGATCAGTTCAAAATGTTCTCCGGGTTTCTTCAGAACGGGATATTCATGTCCTGCATTTGCCGCTGTAAGGACACCGGTTTCCAGATCCAGGATCCCAAACCATACCGTAACGAACATCTCCTCCCTGTTGTTGGCACAGATCTGCCGGTTGGTCAGCTCCAGGACTTCCTTCGGGCTATGTCCCATCAGGGCATAGTTCTGTACCAGGATCTTGGATACCATCATAAACAGAGCCGCCGGAACGCCCTTTCCGGATACATCCGCCATGACCATTCCCAAGCGCTGGTTATCGATCAGGAAGAAATCGTAGAAGTCACCGCCCACTTCCTTTGCAGGATTCATGGATGCATAGATATTGAACTCCTCTCTCTCGGGAAATGCCGGAAAGATATTGGGAAGTGTATCCGCCTGGATCCTGGTCGCCATGGTAAGCTCCGTTTCCAGCCGCGAATTCTCTTTCTGCTGCACCTCGTATTTCTCTGTCTGATCACGAACGATAACGTAATAGAGAAAGGCTGCCGCTATAACGGTGGCAAGGATGATAAACTGCACGCTCGAGATAAAGATCTGGATGATGATGGCAGCAACCGGCGCAACGATATAAAGCCAGAGTGCGGATGCCACACGACGGCTGAATTTCTCCCGATAGCGGATCAACAATGCCACATTCTGAACAAGCATCAGGGCCTGCATCAGGTTGGAAAGCGCATATCCGGACGAACGGTGATAGACATTTTGCTCATCAAAATAGTAGTACATATCCGTGAACTGCGCCACAGTCAGGAGCAGAACATGCAGGATCAGCAAAACCAGAAGTCCTGTACTGACGATCTTCGCGGTCTTCCCGGGATCCGCTATAAAAAGGACCAGGAGGGAGATCAGGTATGCCATAAATCCGGACACAAAAAACTCGATATACGTCACGGTATGGATGGCGATATTGGCTCCGCTTCCCGCCTGTCCTTCCAACAGCATCCTGGCTAAATGCATAGAGATATATACAATGATCAGACTGAAAAAGATCTGAAAATAGCGTTTTACTTCCACCCGGAGATGCATTCCGGAACTGACCTGCACAATACTCAGGCCACAGATACCGATGCCGGCAGCGATGAAAATGATATTGATGAGATTACCCCAGCTTACCGAAAAATCCATAGACCATTCTCCTTCTTCTCAGGATCAGCGATACTCCCGCAGGACCGGACCATGTCAGGAGCTCATAATATAAGACTGTACCTTTACTATTTTAACATAGGATATTCGAGAAAGAAAGAGAAAGGGGGAGTGCAAACGCAGCCGAAGCCCGGGTGGTTTTTGCTGCCAGTGGTTTATATGGAAAAATAATTTTCTGTTTTAGCTATTGACAAAATGGATGGGATATTATAACATATGAACAGTTGAACATATATCAATATGAACGAGGTGATGATCATGGCTGGTAAAAGATTAAGCACAACATTTTACAGGAAGATATCGTTAATATATGATGCTCTTGACCGGATGTACTTTACTTCCGGAGGAAGGAATCCGAGGGAGATCGTCGGGAAAATGATCCGGAAGGACAAGGCTAAGGTTCTGGATCTCTGCTGCGGTACATTTGCCAATGGTCTGGTTGTAGCCTGCAAGAGGCCGGATGCAACAGTGATCGGACTGGACAGATCGAAGCAGATGCTCCGGAGAGCCAGGCTGAAGGTGAATGATAAAAGGGTGAAAAATGTGAAGCTCTTATGCAGAGATGCAACGGATACCGGGATCAAGGGCGGTACATTTGATTATATCATCATCGGACTTGTGCTTCATGAGTGTGATCCCGGGCTTTGGAAGGCCGTCCTTTCCGAGGCGGGAAGACTTCTCGCAGATGACGGAAGGCTGATCATTCTGGATTGGGATACCCAGGAATCCATAAAGGGTAAGCTGAAATTTTCACCCCTGTATTTATGTGAATCCATTGCAACGCCAAAGCATTTCAAGGAGTATTACTACAGTGACAAAAGGCTGTTTTTTGAGGAGTATGGATTTGAGATGGAGAGGATGGAAAGGTGTGATGTGACATTTGTTGCATCCTTCAAAAAGAAAGAGATGGCGGATCAGGATGATCAATATCTGAAGGAAACCCGGATGCTGAATTACAGGGCGGACAGTATAAAGAAGCTTGTGAAAGCCCGCGGATGGGAAGCGCTTGGTGAATATGACAAGATCGGTGCGGTATATGATTTTGTACGAAATGAGATACTGTTCGGTTACAACCGTTCCGATCTCCTCACCGCGGAGGAAGTGTTAAGAGACGGGTACGGACAATGCAATACCAAGGGTACCTTGCTCATGGCTCTTCTCAGAGCAGTGGGTGTGCCCTGCAGATTGCATGGTTCGGAGGTAAGCAAGGATTTTCAGAGAGGAGCTACCTCCGGTATCATTTCAAAGCTTGCTCCGGAAAGGATCGCTCACACATGGGTTGAGGTTTTCTATGAGGGTAAATGGACCTCCCTGGAGGGTGTGATAACGGATGAGGCATACGTGCGTGGTGTAAAGAAACGCCGCCCGGGTAAAAGGGGTGCATTCAAAGAATATGCCATATCCGTACGGAATCTACACTCTCTCGATCTGAATTGGAAGGGTGAGGATCTCTTTGTTCAGAATACCTCCGTCGTAGAAGACTATGGAGTATTTGAAAGCCCGGATGATTTCTTTAAAGAACACAGGCAGACCTGGAATATGATCAAAGATTTTGCTTATGTACACTATGGAAGGAAAGTGATGAACAGAAATGTATCCCGGATCAGACAGTCGGGGATGTAATGGGACGATCGGGGCGGGACGATTGGGGACGGTTCTGGGCGTCCCAGAACCGTCCCCAATCGTCCCACCGAATTTACATTCCGTATTGTTCGATAAACTTCTTCATCACCGGACGAATCGGAGGGGAGATTTCGTCAAGGTTGATCTCTTCCCTTGTGAAGAAACGAAGTTCTTCCATCTCTCCATCGGCAGTTTTCGCTTCACCGTGCCATTTTTTACATAAGTACACAATCTCGAAATTGGATACCTCATCGCCATTGGGATAGATATAATGTGCCTCCGGCCCTGAATTCACGCAGAAAAATGTAAGCTCGTCCGCGATGAGGCCCATTTCCTCGAATAATTCCCTTTTGGCACAGTCCTCAACCCGCTCGTCGATTTCCACAGAACCGCCGGAGTAACCCCATTTGTGATTATCTGCGCGCTTTCCCAGCAGGGCGCGCCCTTTTTCATCAATACAAATGATGCTTGCCGCACATTGGATGATGGTTCTGTGACCAACCAGCTTCCTCATTTCAGCCATATATCCGGTCATCAACCTCACCTCCTGCATCTTTCTTTCCTTTATCTTCTCCGATTTTCTGCAGTGTGTCCAGTAAGATATCCCTTCTGAGATCCGAGAGCCATTCCGAGAAGGATACCACATCAAATGCATAGGTCTGATTTAATGCGTACTCATTTTCAGACCAGGTATCGATCGGCGATTCATTGTGCTGGATCAGAGCCTCCAGTTTATCCAGAGCTTTGAACACTTTGGATTCCGGAGTGATCTGCTCTTCCATTTCCCTGTAAAGCGAAGACAGCCTGTCGGACAGTCCCTCCGGCAGGCTCCGAACCCATTCCATAAGCAGTTCATCCTCTGTCGCTCTGTCCGCATCCGTCTTTACAAATGTCGGTATATCCCCCCTGAAGCACTCTCCAAGATCATGGATCAGGCACATATGAACCACCTTGTCCATATCAAGCTCCGGAAATTCTTCTTTGAGGAGAGATGCCATAAGCGACACTCTCCAGCTGTGCTCCGCCACACTCTCAACCCTTCTCCTGCTGGTTGTACAGTGACGGGGAGTGTCCTTCAGCTTTTCCGCAATATGCAGTATGTCAAGAAAATCACGTGTGTTCATCCTTTGTTTCCTTCGCAAAATGAGATGAATGCATTATAACATTTTGCAAACTGAAATGGAACGGGTGGGGACGGTTCTGGGACGATTGGGGACGGAGGTGGGACGATTGGGGACGGTTCTGGGCGTCCCAGAACCGTCCCCAATCGTTCCACTTCCACCGTTTGCGTTGCATTTCTCTCCCGGCCCCTGTAAAATAAGATCAGTCCCATTTACCAGGCAGAACGAATGAACGGCCTGTCAGGCAGATCGATCAGACATCGTAACAGGAGGACAGCTATGGAAGAAACACGCGCAAGAATAAGGAAATTCGGGAAGATCGTACAGGTGTTTACGATCATCATGAAGGTGGTCTGTATTCTGGGAATCGTTGTGGGAGGGATCCTGACATTTGCCCCGCTTTTTACACCGGATAGTATCAAGGAGCTCGGGGAAGGCTTTGAGGATAATGATTTCCTTCTGACCAGCATGATATACAATCTTCTGGAGGGCGTGGAAATGCGCTACCGTTTTATGATCGCCGGCGCCTCCCTGATGATCGGTTTCGGCATCCTGGTCTTTGCGCTTACCCGTGTGTCACGGATCCTTAAGGATATCACGAAAAATGATACGCCCTTTACCCGGGCGATCACCGAACAGATGAAGAAGCTCTCCTGGATGATGTTATCTCTGCTGGTTACCGGTTTTATACCGGCGTTCATCGCCTTTTTCCTGATGCGGTTCCTTGCATACATTTTCGAATACGGGACCTTCATTCAGAACCGTGCGGATGAAACCAGCCGTATCCAGGAGGAAATGATCCTCTCCTTTGCGGAGATCACAGAGAACAAAAGTGAGCAGACCGGAAAGCACGTCCGGAGGGTTGCGGAATATACGCGGATCCTGGCAGAGGAACTGGGCATGGAAAAGGAAGAAGCCAACAGGCTTCGTCTGGCATCCACCATGCATGATGTGGGGAAACTCCTGGTACCGGCGGAAATCCTTGAGAAGCCGGCGAGACTGTCGGATGAGGAGTTCGCCGAGATAAAAAAACACCCGGGTTACGGGGGAAAGCTGCTGCATGAGGTCGAGGGAGATGTGATGCATATGGCCCGCACCGTGGCACTGGAGCACCATGAGCGCCCCGACGGTCATGGTTATCCCGCGGGCAAGAAGGATGCAGATATCAGTATGGAGGGAAAGATCGTGGCTGTGGCGGATGTCTATGACGCCCTGACCAGCCGCCGGAGCTACAAGCAGGCCTGGGACGAAAAGGATGCTTATGCGGAGATCCTCAAAGGAAAAGGAACGCAGTTTGATGCTGCGGTCGTGGATGCCTTCGAACGCGCCTACCCGAAGATCAATGAGACGCGGATCAGCCTGCAGGACGCATAATACAAACGTGTCGGATGAGGTACACTCACCCGATCGAGGTGCCAGATAAAAACAACTTACTCCTGATAATCATCAAAGGATTAAATGGAGCAAGTTATCCGCCATATATACTCATTCTATTTTCTCCAACGTAGAAAAAATGAGGTTTTGAGCATCAATATCTATTCTGTAAAATTACATAGCATTCCTTGCAACATTTTGACACATTATAATAATATGTCTTTAGGTAGAAATCCATATAACTCAAGACATCAGAAGCAGAACCCCACAGTGGTATCTAATTCGATTGCTTTAACAACTAACGCTCGGAAGTCCTTTGCCAGTTTAAGTACTTCATCATTATCACATTTATTTGTCATTCGATCAATTATCTCTACTCTTTCATTATGGATCAATTTCTTAATGACGGAAAGCGTGAATTGTTGTTCTTGCCATGGAACTATGCTGAAAAGCAGAATGAGCTATCGGAATCTGATTATAAAGATGCAATTTGGGATGGATACGAGATGGAATACCGGGGTTCACATCTGAATTTCTTTTTGTATGACATAGATGAGCTTTATCAAAAAGAAAACTATGGAAAGATTCAGATCACAGACAACGGCGTGTTTGGATGTACGCTGAAAATAGCGTATCGATACGGAAATGAATTGTCGAATGAAACTACGCTTCTGGGGTTTGACAGTATGATGAATGCCTTTGTAGAACAACTCCCGGAAAAACTGGAGACTGAATCGTTGAAAGGTTACAGTCTGACTTGTAACGAGGCAATGTTAGGATACTATCCGGTGTTCAAGGATGAAGAATCCACTGCATGTACCATGATACCGTCATGGCGTTTGAGATTACATGGAAATAATCCTCAGAGTGGTAAAGAAGTTTTGATCACAGTATTTATGAATGCTATAGACGGGACCATGATCAGTTTAGAAGAGAGTGGTATTTAATATCAGTAAGCA
>CACYMQ010000018.1 GCA_902775555.1 uncultured Lachnospiraceae bacterium
GCGGTGAAGGCGACTCCGAATCCGACGATCCTCAGGATCCTTCATGAGGAAGGCTGCGGAACGGACTGTTCGTCTCTTGCGGAGCTGATGATGTCCGAACGCTGCGGCATCGTGGGAAAGGAGATCATGTTCTCTTCCAACGATACGCCGGCGGAAGAGTTTGCATATGCGGCGAAGCTCGGCGCCACCATCAATCTGGATGACATCACGCACATTTCGCTGCTGGAGGAGACCTGCGGGATCCCGGAGAGGATCTCCTGCCGGTTCAATCCGGGCGGGTTCTTCGAGATCTCAAATGCCATAATGGATAATCCCGGAGACGCCAAGTACGGTATGACCAAGGATCAGCTGATGGAGGCGTACAGTTATCTGGCGGCACACGGAGCGAAGGAATTCGGTATTCACGCATTTCTGGCAAGCAATACCGTGACCAATGATTACTATCCGACCCTGGCGGGGATTCTGTTCCGCCTTGTGGTTGAGATCAAAGAGAAGACAGGTGTGGAGCTTTCCTTTATCAATCTTTCCGGAGGAATCGGGATTCCGTATAAGCCCGATCAGGAGGGAAATGATATCAAGGTGATCGGTGAAGGTGTCCGTAAGGTATATGAGGAAATACTGGTTCCGGCGGGCATGGGAAATATCAGCATTTTCACCGAATCCGGCCGGTTTATGCTGGCGCCTTATGGTCATCTGGTGACAAAGGCGATCCATGAGAAGCATATCTACAAGGAGTATATCGGAGTCGATGCATGTGCGGCAAATCTCATGCGTCCCGCTATGTACGGGGCATACCATCACATCACGGTGCTCGGAAAGGAAGATGCACCGAAGGATCACGTATACGATGTGACCGGCTCCCTGTGCGAGAATAATGATAAGTTTGCCATTGACCGGGAACTTCCGAAGATCGATATGGGAGACTATCTGGTGATCCATGATACGGGGGCCCACGGCTTCTCTATGGGATACAATTACAACGGGCGTCTTCGCTCCGCGGAGCTTCTGCTCCGTGAGGATGGAAGTGTAGCAGAGATCCGCCGTCCTGAGACAGTCGAAGACTACTTCGCCACCCTCGACGGGTACTGGAACGTGTAACGAGCCAAACCCCTGTGACGAAAAATGAAAAGACATGGCATCACGCCACGCGTGAAATGCCATGTCTTTTCATTTTTCGGAAGCGTCGCTTTGCTACTCTGCGATGGTTTCGGGTGCCGGATAATCCACCCCGAAGGTATCGACGGTAACGGTCTTCATCACCTGGGGACTGACCGGCTTATCAGCCCAGCCGGTGCGTGTACCTGCAATCCGGTCCAGTACATCCTCGCCTTCGGTCAGCTTGCCGAAAGCCGCATACTGACCGTCCAGATGCGGAGAATCCTGATGCATGATGAAGAACTGGGAACCTGCGGAATCGGGACGCATGGAGCGTGCCATGGAGATCACTCCGCGGGTGTGCTTCAGATCGTTCGGGAATCCGTTTCCGGAGAATTCGCCTTTGATGGAATAACCCGGTCCGCCGGTCCCGCGTCCGTCCGGGTCGCCGCCCTGGATCATGAAGCCGCTGATCACCCGATGGAAGATCAGCCCGTTATAGTATCCTTTTTGTGCCAGCGTGATGAAATTGTTGACTGTGTTGGGGGCGACTTCCGGATACAGTTCCAGTTTCATTGTGCCGCCGTCTTCCATGGTGATGGTAACGATTGGATTTGCCAAAATAATGCCCTTCTTTCCTTGATATTTTGATTAAAAGATGCTATTATATGATAGCATTATTGTAAACTTAGTGCAAGTATGCCCTTTTTTAAAAAAACACACAGGATCAGGAGGGTTCGGGATATGACCCCGGGCAGGTTTTCTATCAAATTCATCAAGTTCGTGATCGGGATCTGCGCTGCGCTGGCGCTTGGGATGATCGTTATGACGAGGATCAAGGAATACAGAGCAGCATATGATGCCGAGCTGACAAATACCAGTACGACACAGGGGACCGACGTAAAGGTCGTGATCCCGGAAAATGCATCCGTAAAGCAGATCGCTCACATTTTATACAGGAACGGCCTGATCAAATATGAAGGTGCTTTCGTGGACAGGCTGCAGGACTCGGAATATCGCGGCAAGCTGAGACACGGAACCTATACCCTGAATACCGGAATGAACACACTGGATATGATGGCTGTCATGTCCAAGGAGGATGAGACCGGCGGCGTGCTTCAGAAACTGGTGGTGCCGGAGGGCTTCACCATTGACCAGATCGCAGAACGCTGTGAAGAGCAGGATATCTGTTCGGCGTCAGATTTTATAAATGCTTGTAAGTCCGTGACCAAGACGAAATTCCGCTTCCTGGAGGATGTTCCGGTAGGCGTGGATGTCAAGTATCGTCTGGAGGGATATCTCTTCCCTGCAACCTATGATATCACTAAGGATACTACGGCGGAGTCTCTTGTGGACTGGATGCTGGATACATTTGAAATCTATTATAATGACGAGCTTCAGGCGAAGGCAGAAGAACTCGGGATGAATTCCTATGAAGTCATTACCAGGGCATCCATGATCGAGCGTGAGTGCCGTGTTCCGGAGGAACGTGCCATAGTGGCAGGACTTATCCAGAACCGATTGAAGGATGAGATGCTCCTGCAGATCGACTCGACGGTCCTGTACCCCATCACCAACGGGCTCTATGACAAGAAGGAAGTCACCTATGAGGACCTTGAGGTTGACTCCAAGTATAATACATACAAGTATTCCGGACTTCCTGCCGGCCCTATCTGTAACCCGGGACTGGCATGTATCGAAGCGGTGTTGGATCCTGTAGAACATGGTTATTATTACTATCATATCGTGGATGAAAAGACAGGTGAGCATGCGTTCTACAAGACCTATGAAGAACATGAATCTTCGGAAGGTATTAAGGCATCCGAGATTCTGAAGGAATTTGAAGACAAGAAGAATGACGACTCAGAGTAAACTGTTCCGGGTCGAAAGTATAGACAATAAAGGGAGGAAGTAAAGAAATGAGAAGTTTCAGCTTTCACGCAAAAACCATCGGAAAGGAACGGTACCTCACCTACATTATGGGCGAGGGAATGGAACTGGATGAAGACACACTGGATTTCATGGAAGACGAGATGCCGGAGGATCTGGTCAGGGTTATCTTTGAACAGGACGAGGATTATGATTATCTGACATATGACATTTCGGGAAAGGTTTCGCTTCAGAAGTACACCTCGGGTGTGATGAATAAAGAAACGGTTCTTAAGATTCTGAGAAATGTGGCGCTGGGAATGATCAATTGCAAGGAGCAGGCGCTCCATCTCGCATATATCCTCCTTCATAAGGACTTTATATACGTTGATCAGGATACGATGAAGATGCAGTTCATCTGCCTTCCTGTAGAGGGAGAGGCATCCGTATCCACGGAGTTCAAGAGTTTTGTCCGTCAGCTGATCGCAAATTTCAAATATGATCTGGACGGAGATGTGGCATATGTCGGTACACTGCTTGCCTTCATCAATGGTGATACATTTAACTTACGAAATCTGATCGGCCTTACAGAGGCTCTGATGGAGGATGAGGGGATCGAATTCGAGGCGGAAGATGCAAGCATCGCCACAGAAGATGGAGAGGTTGTTGACAGTACGATCCCTGAACCGGAAGAAAAGGATATCTCCCACTTCATGAATGATCTTGGAACGGGAGACGAAGCGCTGCCGGAGATCGGTGACGACGAGGACGATGATGAAGTTGAACTGAGCGATGCGGAGAAAGTATCGGAAGCAGAGGAACCTGTGGAGGAAACTGACGAAGCAGAAGAGGCAGCGGAGGAACCGCAGGAAGATGAGGAGCCTGAGGAAGAGGCTGTAGAGGAATCGCAGGAAGAAATCGAAGAGGAAGAAACACCGGCCGAAGAAGAAGCGGTTCCGGAAGAACCTGCGGAGCCCACACTTGAGGAGCTTGCAGAAAAGGCAAAGCGTCTTGCAGAGGAAGCAAAGCAGGCAACACGCGGGGCTCGTGCAACTACCAAGAACATCAAGGTGAGCCGTGCGGCCATCATTCAGAACGCTGCTGCACAGGAAGCCGAGATCGTACAGGAGACCGGCGACCGCGCGAGCACAGAGCTGCTCAGAAGTGATGAGGTCCAGGAGTATTCCCAGGAATCCAAGAATGCGAAAGAGAAGAGAAACGTAGTAACCGAGGATATCGCTTCCGTAGTTGCGCCTGATGAGGAGAAGGGTAAGGCAAAATCGAAGGCAAAGGCAAAGAAGGAAGAGCCGGCGGCTCCGGCAGTAGATGTATCCGCGATCAAGGTGAATCCGTATCTGATCCGTGAAACCACGGAAGAGCGTACCATGATCACGAAAAATGTCTTCAAGATCGGTAAGGCCAATCGTGGCGTAGATTATCATGTAAGCGGTAACGGAGCTATCTCCAGACAGCATGCCATCATCACAAAGAAGGATGACGGATACTATATCAAGGACAATAAATCAACGAATCACACCTATGTCAACGGCAAGGAACTGGAGGACGGAGAAGAGGTTCTTCTGAACAATAACACCAGGATCCGACTGGGTGATGAGGAATTCCTGTTTAAGTATTAAGAGTAAGATTGGGGGAAGAGCAGCATGAAGAAGTATCGTATTGAGGTTGACCGGATGAATGGTTATCAGATGCTGAAGTATCTGGTGCAGGTTGCGGATCAGGTGGATGAACGGGCTGTGGACCGGTCCAGAACGACACAGGTACACGGCATGATGTACATGCAGCCGGCAGAGATAAACGGGCAGAAGACCATGACGGTTAATGTGCCGGATTTTCCGACACTTTCCTCCTACATCCAGAAGGTTCTCGGAAAACAGGAAGTTCTTACGATCCTGAGAAATCTCGCAACTACATTTTCCGCAGGATCACAGGGGATTCCCGTAAGCTGTATCGTTAAGGATGAAGATGTGATCTTTGTGAATCCGCAGAATGCGCATACCATCTGTATGCTCCTTCCGATCAAGCAGGAAGCTGTGGATATGACGGAGGTTCCCTGCTTCCTGCGGGGGCTGATCTCCAAAATGAAATTCGAGGAGGCAGACCGGGACAATTATGTTGCGCGGTTGCTTTCAGAGATAAATGCTTATCAGTTTAATATTGAGAGATTCCTTAAGCTGGTCAATGAACTCCTGTCCATGACCGGAGCGGAAGCAGGACCGGGCAAAGTGAATCGCATGGAAGTAATGAGAAATCGTGCTGCAGGACAGGCAGCGTATGGTGCGCCGCAGGGCATGGCACCGCAGGGAATGCCACCGCAGGGCATGGCACCGCAGGGAATGCCGCCACAGGGCATGGCACCACAGGGAATGCCGCCGCAGGGCATGGCACCGCAGGGAATGCCGCCACAGGGCATGAGACCGCAGGGAATGCCGCCACAGGGTATGGCACCGCAGGGAATGCCACCACAGGGCATGAGACCGCAGGGCATGCCGCCACAGGGTATGGCACCGCAGGGAATGCCGCCGCAGGGCATGAGACCGCAGGGCATGCCGCCACAGGGCATGGCACCACAGGGTATGGCACCGCAGGGAATGCCCCAGGGTATGAGACCGCAGGGTATGCCTCAGGGTGAAGAGATGAAGTCCCAGGGAATCCCGGTAACGCTGGAAGTTCCGAAGACCCCGGAAGCACCGAAGATGGAGGAGAAGCCGGAAGCTCCGAAGGCACCGGAAGCACCGAAGATGGAAGAGAAGCCGGAAGCTCCGAAGGCACCGGAAGCACCGAAGGTGGAAGAAAAGCCGGAAGCTCCGAAGGCACCGAAGATGGAAGAGAAGCCGGAAGCTCCGAAGGCACCGAAGATGGAAGAGAAGCCGGAAGCTCCGAAGGCACCGGAAGTACCGAAGATGGCAATCCCGCCGCAGGGAGCACCGATGGGAATGGTACCGCCGATGGGAATGCCACCGCAGGGAATGGTGCCGCCGATGGGAATGCCCCAGGGCGCAGTACCGCCACAGGGAGCACCGCAGGGAATGGTACCTCCGATGGGAATGCCACCGCAGGGAGCGCCGCAGGGAATGGTACCTCCGATGGGAATGCCGAAGGGCGTAGTACCTCCGCAGGGTGCGCCGATGGGAATGGCACCGAAGATGGAAGAGAAGCCGGAAGTTCCGGAAACGCCGAAGGCACCGGAAGCGCCGAAAGCACCGGAAACTCCGAAGATGGAAGAAAAGCCGGAAGCACCGAAGATGGCAATCCCGCCGATGGGAATGCCACCGCAGGGAGTAGTACCTCCGATGGGAATGCCCGCCGGACCGAAGGCGCCGGAAGGACCGAAGGCACCGGAAGCGCCGAAAGCACCGGAAGCCCCGAAGCCGGCAACACCGCCACAGGGAATGGTACCTCCGATGGGAATGCCTGCCGGACCGAAGGCACCGGAAGCCCCGAAGCCGGCAACACCGTCACAGGGAATGGTACCTCCGATGGGAATGCCGCAGGGAGCACCGCAAGGCATGCCACAGGGTGTTGTACCTCCGATGGGAATGCCCGCAGGACCGAAGGCTCCGGAAGCACCGAAGATGGGCAATGCACCTGTCGAGTCCGATATTCCGGCAGCAATGAAGAATCCGACCTCCGAACTGACATCCGCAGAAGAATTGGATCTTGGTTCGATGATGACAAATATAGCAAAACCGGAACCTCCGAAGGCACCGGAAGCACCGAAGCCGGCAACACCGCCACAGGGTGCGGTACCTCCGATGGGAATGCCACCGCAGGGAGCACCGCAAGGCATGCCGCAGGGCATGCCGAAGGGTGTAGTACCGCCGGCAGGAATGCCTGCAGGACCGGAAGCACCGAAGCCCGGAATGCCGCCACAGGGTATGCCGCAGGGAATGCCGCAGGGTGTAGTACCGCCGGCAGGAATGCCTGCAGGACCGAAAGCACCGGAAGCACCGAAGCCCGGAATGCCGCCACAGGGCATGCCGCAGGGAGCACCGCAAGGTATGCCGAAGGGTGTAGTACCGCCGGCAGGAGCACCGTCTGGACAGCCCGGAAAACCGGAACCCAACTTTGTGCGTAAGAATACAGGTGAGTGCATCGTATTTACCAAAGAGCGCTTCACCATTGGAAAATCAAAACTCCATGCAGACTACTCGCTGGAGAATAATACCGCGATCAGCCGGACCCATTGTGAGATCGTTCGCAGAAACGGCGTTAATTATCTGAAGGATCTGAATTCCACGAACGGAACCTTTGTAGACGGAAAACGCCTTGCACCGGGAGAAGAGATCCTTCTCAAGAACGGTTCGATCATACGCATGGGCGACGAAGACTTTATATTCCGGCTCAGAAGAGGAGAGTAACATGGATTTTACTGCAACCTATAACACGGATATCGGGATCCGAAAGAATACAAATCAGGATTCCCTTGCACTCCGTATCATAGATACACCTTCCGGAAAGGTGGCTTTTGGCATCGTCTGTGACGGAATGGGAGGCCTCGCAAAAGGCGAACTGGCATCCAAAGAAGTGATCCAGGCTTTTTGCGAATGGTTTGACAAGGATATGTCGCAGATGATGCTGACAGGAAGCTTCACGGTTGCGACACTCAGAAATGACTGGAATCGTATCATACAGGAACAGAATATACGACTGGGACGTTATGGCGCAGAGAACAATCTCATGCTCGGAACTACGGTTTCGGCGATCCTTATGTGCAACGATGAGTTCTATATCGTTCATGTCGGTGACAGCCGGATCTATGAAATGTCGGACGCCGGGGTACGGATGCTGACCAATGACCAGACCTTTGTTGCCAGAGAGATCGCAAATGGACGTATGACACCGGAACAGGCGGCTGTAGATCCCAGACGAAGCGTCCTGCTTCAGTGTGTGGGAGCCTCAAGTGTGGTTGAGCCTGATTTTGTTAAGGGACATCTGAAGAAAGGCGCAGTGTATATGCTTTGTTCGGATGGATTCCGTCACCAGATCTCGGATGATGAAATGGTTGAGAAGCTGGGGCCGCAGGCATGCATGACAGAAGAAGAAATGAAATACGGTTGTGTCTACCTGACGGAAGTCGTAAAGAACCGGAAGGAAACGGATAATATTACTGTAGCAGTGATTAAGACTATGTAACGGGGATAAAACAGGATGACTAAAGAAGGAACCGTCCTTGACGGAAAATATGAAATACTGAAGGAGATCGGTCGCGGTGGTATGTCGATCGTTTACCTTGCCCGTGATAACCGACTGAACAAACAGTGGGCGGTCAAGGAGATGAAAAATGACGGATCCAAGAGCACGGAGACACTTCTGAAAGGACTTGAGCGGGAAGCAAATATTCTGAAGAATGTTGATCACCCCGTTCTTCCGCGAATTGTTGATATCATTAACAGCCGCGGTACGATTTATGTAGTAATGGACTTCATCGAGGGAACCAACCTGGGAGATGTTCTGAAACAGGAAGGTGCCCAGTCTCAGGAGGATGTGATCGACTGGGGTATCCAGCTGGCTTCGGCTCTGGATTATCTCCATTCCATGAATCCGCCCATCATTTATCGTGATATGAAGCCGGCAAATGTTATGCTTCGCCCCGAGGGCGGCGTGAAGCTGATCGACTTCGGAACGGCGAAAGAGTACACGATAGAGAATAACGCGGATACAACAGCTCTCGGAACCCGGGGCTACGCCGCACCTGAGCAGTTCGGTGATGCGCAGGGACGAGGCATCTATAAGACGGATGCCCGGACCGATATCTACAACCTGGGTGCGACGCTCTATCATATGGTAACAGGTATGAATCCCTGTGAGCCTCCTTACGAGATCAAGCCCATCCGTCAGTGGAATCAGGCGCTGTCTACCGGTCTGGAACAGATCATCCTGAAATGTACCCAGCCGAATCCGAATGACAGATATCAGTCCTGCTCGGAGCTCCTCTACGCGTTGGAGCATTATACCGAACTGGATGATTCTTATAAGAAGGCAAATAAGAAGAAAGTGATCCTCTTCGGTGTCTGTGCGGCACTTTCCATCGTCTCCGCAGTAACGGCCATTATCGGATATAACGGTATGCGCCGTGAGGAGAAGGAGAATTATGCAGCCTATATCGAATCCGGAAATGATCTGAAGATCCAGCAGAGATATCAGGAAGCGGCAGAGGAATATAAGAAGGCTTTTGATCTGAAGGATGATCAGCCGGATGCTTATGTAGATTACATTGACCTGTATATCGATGCCACCAGGAATCCCAATGTGGCGGAAGCAAATGCGCTTAAGATGGATGATGGTCTGAGTACCATCGCCAACCGTGTGAATAACGGAGATTCCGATGTAAGCAAGAATGCAGAGGTCCTGTACCGGCTGGGTCTGGCATATTTCACCGAGCTTGGTGATTATGCGGCTGCGGACAAGTATTTCCGCATGGTTCCCGCGGATGATCCGGAATACGGCGAACTGGCGGGTTATTATGAGAGTATCGCATTTATCCGCTCCAGCAGTAATCCGAATGTAGAAGACCTGATCGGAAATGTAAACCGGTTTGCTGACTATAACATGAGCCGGTTCTCAAATACCGATAAACAGAAATATGTGAATTATCAGACCCTGGGCAGCATCTACGCCACATATGTAACCACGGAAGGGGTTGCGGAAAAGGGCGAAGAGGTCATGGGAAAGGCACTTGAAGATCTCGAAAACTATGATGGTGAGGATGCAAACCAGTTTGATTACGACTTTAACAACAGCCTTTCCGAGATCCGTTATGAACTCGGGAAGACAAATTCCTCCTACTATAAGCTTGCGATCCAAAGCTGTGAGGAGGTTGTAAGCTATATCAAGGGAAATCTCAATATCCTTCAGGCGGAAGGTGATAACGAAAGCCTTACGACCTACAGGAAATCTTATGAAGAGAAAATGTGCCGGATCGCAGAGATCTATGGTGTTCAGGGGGATTTTGACAATGCGGTCAAAACCTTCAAGGAAGCGGAAGATGAACTCTCGAAAGCAGGTGATGCTGCCAATGAGAATCTGGCAAGGGTCTACACAAGACATCTGATGTATGTATATCAGACCTTTGCAGATAAGGAAAATGATATAACCAAATGGTCCGCAACGAACCGAAGTACGATCCTGGAGATCTATGAAGCAGGACGCAAGGTGCCCGGGATCGAGAAGAACTCCAACTGGGTGAAGCGTGTATCTGATATGGATACTCTGGAATCCACGCGCAGCGGTGCAGGAACTACAACAGAAGAGAAGGGAGAGTGACAGCTATGTATCGTACACTATTTTATGCCGGACTCATCCTCGCAATCGCCTTCCTGATCGCTGCAGTCGTACTCTTCTTTGTACTGAAGATACCGAGAGCGTTGGGCGTGGTTACCGGACGTACACAGAAACGTGCGATCGAAGAGATCCGGGCCGGTGGAATCGAAGCAAGAACAAAAAGAGAATCCAGAAGGGGTTCTGAAAAGAGGATCCACGTACGTGAAGTGGAAATGGATACGGGATCCCTTAATAAAACAGGAAAAACAGGAACCATGGCTGCACAGCAGGCCGCACAGCAGGCTGCCCAACAGGCTGCCGTCAGAGATGCGGCAAGGGATATGCAGACCGCGACCACCCAGGTGGATCTGGAAACCGGATCTACGGTGGGAAGGACCATGAAGGATCGGAGTAAAGCCTATGAAGAAACCGAGGTCCTGGGCTTTACGGGAAGTCTGAACGGCGACGGAGTCGGTGCAAAAACAGAGGCGGAAACGGATGTTTTAGGGGGTCAGAACAGTAGCCCTCAGGATGAAGAAGAAACGGATGTGCTCAGCTCCGGATCTGAAAGTCAGATGGTTGGCGGTGGAACGGTAAGAATGCCGGATTACAGTCCCGAGATGGATGAAGAGACGGATGTACTTAGTACCGGACCCCGTCCGGCACAGAACAGAGACATGGAGACGGATGTACTCCTGTCCGGAACCTCCGTACCGGAGGATGCAAATATCGTCGGCCGGTACAGTGCCGAGGAGACAGCGGTTCTTCGAAGCATACATACAGAAACGGAGCCGGTTGCTCCTGACAGCAGAGAGATAAGAGTGCTTTACAGTGAGACGATCGTTCATACGGAAGAAAGTCTGTGATAAAGTGAATTATCAATTAAGGTGAAACTTGAAAGTAATGCCCGGAACAGGGCAAAAGAAAGGATGGGAACAATGAACAAGAGAGCGAGAAGGAAAAAACAGATCGCACGCCGTGTGACTGCTATTCTGCTCAGTCTGGCCATGGTTTTCAGTGTGATCTACATTAACAATAGGAACGACGAGGCAAATGCTGCGTCAACTATTATTTATTCTGGGATCGATGAGTATGAGGAGACGCAGTTCCTGAGCGGGAAGGACTTTAAAACTTCGGGACAGAAATATAAGATCGTAAATCCTGTAGAAAAAGTGAAATTCCTTTTACCTGCAGTTACTTCGGACTCAGCTGATGAATACTATGGCTGGTATGAGGATGGCAAGGTCCCTGCGCCGGATGGCACATCTCCGTGGACGGTTTCGGGTGGTCAGCCCGTTACACATCTGAGCGGCCTGAGTGAAAGCGGCTGTACAAAGAAGGCGGTTCTTTGCCTGATCCATAACGGGGCAGAGGCGGTTCCATCGTCAGGGGGCGATCCGGGGAGTTCACAGGTGGATGCGACCGTGACGGAACTGTCCTCTGTTGAACTTGTAAATCAGCCACTGGTCAATATTCCTACGGTTACAGTGGATGACGAGAAGCAGACAGTGACAGTATCTGATGAAGATCCCATCTATTCCGTTGGATCAACATCAACAGATCCACTGGAACTGAAATATGCGCAGGTTTCATATGCGTACGAAAAGAACAGCAGTTCTGCGGATGTAAAGAGTAAGGATCAGGCTGGCAGCATTAACGGATGGGGATCCCTTAGCACGATGGGAACAGCCCTTAATGCTGACGGTGATTCTGCTGATGGTTTCTATCATATCTATACAAAGGTTGTTATAAATAAGAACGGGACAGAGGAGATCATAGACTGGAAGACTTTAGATTATGAAAGGAACTTCTGTTTCAATTTCAGTAAGATGACCATAAGTGCCGGTTCGGTGGAAGGTTCTTATGATCCCGGTTCGAAGAAATTTACCATCGGCGGAGTGGGTCCTATGGATCCGGTTGTTATCGCGTTTACAACGACCGATACCATCGACAGCATCGTGGCGAAGAAGGGCTCCGATACGATCACGGGAAGCGGGAACAGCGTTACGATCCCGGGAGCGGCCGGTAATGACGGATTGCAGAATGTGGAATATACCATAGATGTTTCTGCTTCCGGAAAAAAAGCAGAATCATTTACTGCGGTTATTTCGTATAAATCAACAAAGCCGACGATTCAAAGTGTCGGCCTGAAGTCCGGGGATACCGTGATTTCGAGAACGGATACTACCGGAAGGTATCTGGTCAATGTAGACGATACGAAAGATAATAAGGTTGTGAAGGTCACAGCAGCCGTTAACACCACTGAAGGGACTTCCATCACCGCAAAACTTCTTAAGGGTTCTGACCAGGTGGGGGATGCACAGACCGTCAATGCGAATTATGGGACGTTTGAGTTCCCCGTCACATTGACTACAGCCGGCGAATATGAGTATAAAGTAAGTGCGGAAAGCGGGAATGTCGAGGCAGATCCCGCAGGTTCGGTAAAACTGTTTTATGATAATTCCAAACCCAGGTGTGACAAGGTTCAGATCACCCAGACTTTTAGTGGCGGTGACCGCACACAGACGGAAGCTGACGGAACATTCGCGACAAAGCTCAGTGCTGCAAAAGATTTCACACTTACGGTAACAGCCACGGATGAAGCGAATACGCCGAATGAAAGTCAGGTCAAATCAGTTACAGTCAATATGTGGGGACCTCATGTGGCGACGTCTGTTGACGGCAACGATTATAAGTTTACCTTCCCGGCGAATGACGCTTATAAATACCAGACAAACGGCCTGCCATTTGAAATTGTAATTGAAGATAATGCAGGAAATGTTACTACGAAGACGGTAACAGTCTTTTTTGCAAAAGATGAAATCAAGGTCAATAGTGATATCAAGGATGAAAATGCAAAGACGAAGCAGGTGACCGGTAACGGGAATTTTGACATCGAGTATACGTTCGATGCCGATGCACCTCTCGAATCAGCCCAGTTAACACTGAAGCAGACGATCGATGGGAAATCCACGGATGTTGTGGTTGATATCGAAAAGGCTAAACTTGATGAAACAATGACACAGGATGCGGCGGGAGTATACCATTATACGTATACTTACAATGTAAAGGTTGATAAAACCGCAAAACTGGAAAAGATCACCATGACCGCAACAAATCATAATGATGCGGTTGGTAAAAATGAGATTGACGTCATCAATATTGATATGACGGACCCGGATGTAAGTTATACATTTGATCCGGATGATCTGGCAAGGATAAGCAGTGGCGGATGGTTCAGAAATCTGATCATCAATGTCACATATACAGATAGCGATCCTTCCGGCGGGTTCCACAATGATCCGGATGGTTCCAAGACATTCCCGCTCCAGACCGGCGTTATCGTTAGTTCGAATCAGTTCGATGGTTCGACCGGAAAAGGAAGCGCAGTACTTAAGGTGGATGCATCAAATGATACATCCGGAACGGAAGTTGAATTCCACTTGATGGATGCGATGGGAAATCTTTACAAATTCCCGAAAACCACGGTTTATGTGGATGCAATACCGCCCCAAGTCACTTCCATCAGGGTTAACGGTCAGGATACCGTTACAAGTTCGGTCAAGGGAGATCCTATGGTATCTTTTGCCACATGGGATAACCTGGGAGTGGTTGATGTCAAAGCCAGCATCAGCAGGAAAAACGGTGCTACGGTGGATATCACTTCCTTTGTGGATAAAAGCAAGATGGAACTGAAGGCAACGGCTCTCAGTACATTGCTTGGCGGAAGCCCTGAGGATGGAGATTATACCGTTACCGTGACAATCGCAGATCTTCCAGTGGAATCTGTTACAACACCATATGGCGGATATGAAACGGTAACACAATCCTTCAATTTCACTTTGGACAATACGCCTCCGACTCTTTCTGCAAAGCTTGAGAGTCCGGAGATCATTAAAAACGGTATGTATACCAATGAGAAGGAAGTGGTGGTACTCCTGCATGTGGAGGAGCCGCATCTGGATCCTGCGACATTAAAGGTGACCGATAACTCCATCGAGCAGAAAGTAAGCTGGAAGGATTCTGCAGGCGGAGTAAAGGACGCGCGTCTTGTGGTTAAAGGGCAGGCCGTTCATACGATCAGGCTTGAGGCAGTGGATGACGCAACGAATACAAATGCAGCTGTAGTACCGCAGTTTGTGATCGATACCACAAATCCTTCCATCGCAACAACCCTTGGCGATGCTCCTTATTATGAAAAGAGTTATAGTTATCTTCGTAAGACGGCAAACATCGGCGTGACCGTTTCGGATAACAATAAGGATGCTGTCCATGGTCTGACGATCACGGAAGAACTGATGCCCCACGATGGATCCAAGTCCACCACGACGGTACGGAAGGATCAGAAGGACGGCACCTATAAGTATTCGTCGGATGGAGATTACGTGATCACATATGCGGCTGTGGATCTTGCAGGTAATAAGACCACAAGGAAGATCCGTTTCACAGTGGACAAGACGGTTCCCGTGAATGACATCACCATCCGCAAGCCGGAGGATGCTGCGAAGTATGCCCGGTATCAGACGAAGTATGAGAATGAGGAAACAGGTGCTTCCTACAGCTATGCGCAGTATTATAATCATGATGTTGTAATGGATATTACGGCGGAAGATTACAATATGAAGAAGATCCTGGCTACGGATTCTGCAAGTGATACTCCGATCCTGGAGATCGATAACTATGACAGCCAGGAGTCCGGCGCCTACAGCATTCCTTATACTGCAAGTTCGGAGGGAATGCATACAATCGCCGTTACCACCTGGGATCGTTCCGGAAATGTTTCGACGGTAAAGAATGTATCCTTTGTGATCGACAAGACAAAACCGGTACTTAACACAACGCTGAACGCAAGCTCATTTGTCAGCGGCGGAGAGACCAGATATCTGAACACAAACGGTACGGTAGCGGTTACGGTATCGGATGCAAATAAGGATAAAGAAGATCTGACAAGAACCCTGAAGGTGACACCTCCGGGAGGAACTGCATCCACAACTGTTTCGAAGGTCAATGAAGGCTCACAGGACTTTACTGCAGAATCAGACTATGATGTAAGCTTTGTAGCGGTGGATCTTGCGGGAAATGAAAGTGCAACCCATGAGGCAACCTTCCGTGTGGATAAGACGGCTCCGGAGCTCCGGATCAGCGGTGCCTCGGACGGCGGTGCATCAACACAGGCAGTCAACATCGTTTACAATGTACATGAAGCCTTCTACAGTGATATGACGAAGGCCATCGTAAGAGTCTACAGAAAGGTGGACGGTTCGGGCGAGTCTCTGATCCGTACAGTGGACTTCAAGGCTACCGGACAGGATTCCAGTATGACGGAGAACTTCTCGGAAGACGGCGAGTACCGCTTCGAATTTGAGGCAGAAGACAGAACCGGAAATACGGCAAATACAAGTTACAGCTTCATGCTGGATGCAACGGCTCCGACTATCGTTCTGAATGGCGTAAAGAATTACGACAAGACCAAGGAAGATGTGGAAGTCGGAATCCTGGTAACCGAGAATTTCTATACCACGAATACGCTGAACATTGACGGTACACGTATCGACATCGACGGTAAGAAAAATGCCGTTAAGGTCGAACCCTTCAATGCAAATAGAAGCCGTGAACTGAATATCGTCCAGATCTTTAAGGAAGACGGCATCTATGACCTGAATATTAATTCCAAGGACAGAGCCGGAAATGAAGCAAAGCAGTCCGTACATTTCACTATTGATAAGACAGCTCCGGAGATCGGTGATCTGTCGAAGTATGACGGAAAGAAGCTGAATAAGTTCGTATGGGATATCGACGAGCAGAAACTGGTTCGTGACCTGACGGTATGTGATGTGACCATCTACCTGGATGGTACGGTATACGACGGTATGGCAAATCTGACGGATGGTTCTCATGTCCTTCGTGTTACGGCTACGGATGAACTGGGCAATACCTCCAGCAAGGAAGTGACCTTCCAGCTGGATCAGATCGCTCCGAATATCATCGTAACCGGTATCGAGGATAAGCAGAGGATCGAGGAGCCGGTAAATATCTCGGTTTCACTTCAGATCGACACGGATATCCTGGATTCTGTTACATTAAATGACAGTCCGGTCACTCTGGACGGAAATACAGCAAACTTCAAGGTAGATTCCGCCGGAGATTACAAGCTTGTGGTGAAGGCCCATGACGAGGCAGAGAACCAGGCAGAGCTTGAGTGGACATTTACCTACGGATCCAAGTTCAACTGGTGGTGGATCGTGGCAGCCGGCGGAGGAGTTCTGCTTCTCCTGATCATACTGCTCATCATCCGCAGGAAGAGCTGGAGTAAGAAGTAGGAAGCTGGGAAGTGCTAAGCAGACGAAATGCTAAACAGATCATGGAATGATGATCATAAAATGTGGAATAGCGCGGGTCCGTCGCCCGCGCTGTTCTTGTATAGGAACGCCGGAGCCTCGGCGGCAAAGTTTATATAGAGGAACTTATATGGGAAAATATAAAGCAGTTGTTTTTGATATGGATGGTGTGATCTTTGATTCCGAACGGGTCTACCGTATGATGGAGCACCGGGAGGCGGCAAAATACGGGTTCCCGGATGAACTGGTGGAGCCCTTCTGCAACAAGATCGCCGGCGGAACGAAGGACACCAACCGCAGGCACTTTGAAGAAACCTTCGGTACGGAGGTTGACTATTTTGTGTTCCGGGAGGGTGTGAATGCCGGTGTGGATGCCTATGGCAGAGATCCCGGATATGACGTAAAGCCGGGAATCCGGGAACTTATGGATCACCTGAAGAGAGAAGGGATCCGGATCGGACTCGCAACCTCTACGGCACATGAGAGAGCGGAGTACCATCTGAAACGCCATGGCCTCTATGATTATTTTGATGAGATCGTTTACGGAGATTCCGTTCCCAGAGGAAAACCGAATCCGGACATATACCTGGCGGCGTGCCAACGGCTGGGCGTGGATCCGGCGGAAGCAGTGGGGGTTGAGGACTCCATCAACGGAGTGGTCTCCTGTAAGAGAGCCGGTCTTTTCACGGTCATGGTGGTGGATCTTATCCAGCCGGATGATGTGGTAAGGGCACATGTGGATGTGATCCTGGACCGTGCGGATCAGTTGATCCCGCTGCTATGATAGTTTTTGTTTGCAAATGTATGGGAATGTGTTATAATGTCACCTGGACTTTGTCCCTTTTCAGAAAAGGGACGTTAAAGGGAGGAAGAAAAAATGGATAGAATTCAGACACTTACAGAGACCACATATCAGGAAACACAGGAGCATGGTGGATGTGGCGAGTGCCAGACATCCTGCCAGTCTGCATGCAAGACTTCCTGCACGGTAGGAAATCAGAGCTGCGAAAATCAGTAAAAGGCCCTGTAAAAGACTCTGTTATAGAAATCTTTAGGTAAGGGGACCATCCCGAGGGATAGTCCTCTTATCTTGCATGGAGAGCGTTATGAAGCAGGTTCATCAATTTAAGAATAACGGTTATAATATCGTGCTGGATGTCTGCAGCGGCTCCGTCCATGTGGTTGACGATCTGGTATATGACCTGATCTCACTCTACGAGAAGAATCCGAAGGATACGGTGATCCGCAGACTGAAGGAGGACTATCCCGAAGAGACGGAAGAAGGGATCGCGGAAGCATACGAGGCGGTACGGAAGCTGGAGGCGGATGGTCGTCTCTTTGCAGAGGATACCTATGAGAATGCGGTGATCGATTTCAAGAAGAGAAAGACCGTGGTGAAAGCACTCTGCCTGAATGTGTCCCATGACTGCAATCTGGCATGCAGATACTGCTTTGCCGGACAGGGAGAGTATCACGGAGACCGTGCGCTGATGTCCTATGAGGTGGGAAAGCAGGCGCTGGATTTCCTGATCGCCAATTCCGGGAACCGGAGGAATCTCGAGGTTGACTTCTTCGGCGGCGAGCCCCTTATGAATTTCGAAGTGGTGAAGCAGCTGGTGGCTTACGGGCGGCAGAGGGAGAAGGAGACCGGAAAGAATTTCCGTTTTACCCTGACTACGAACGGGATCCTTCTGGATGACGAGGTCATTGATTTTGCAAACCGCGAACTGAAGAATGTTGTCCTTTCCATAGACGGAAGGCGTGAGGTAAATGATGCCATGCGTCCCACCCGGAACGGGAAAGGAAGTTATGATATCATTCTTCCTAAATATAAACATTTCAAGGAGAAGCGGAAGGGCGAGTACTATATCCGCGGAACCTTTACCCGTAAGAATACGGATTTTTGTGAGGACGTACTGAATCTCATCGATGAAGGCTTCGATGTGATCTCCATGGAACCGGTGGTAGCGCCGCCGGAGGAGGATTACTCCATCCGTGAGGAGGACGTACCGAAGCTTTTGGAGCAGTACGACCGTCTGGCAGCGGCTCTGGTGGAAAGAGCAAAGGCAGGGAAGCCGGTGACCTTCTTCCATTTCATGATCGATCTGACCGGCGGTCCGTGCGTATACAAACGTCTGGCCGGCTGTGGTTCCGGAACGGAGTATCTGGCCGTGACCCCCTGGGGCGATCTGTATCCATGTCATCAGTTTGTGGGAGATGAAAGATTCCTGCTCGGTGATGTATGGAAGGGCGTGCAGAAGACAGAGCTGGTGGATGAGTTTAAGTGCAACAACGTCTATGCCAAGGAGAAATGCAGAGACTGCTTCGCAAGATTCTTCTGCAGCGGAGGCTGTGCGGCGAATGCATTTGCCTTCCATGGAAAGATCCTGGAGGCCTATGATATCGGCTGTGAACTGGAGCGGAAGCGCGTGGAATGTGCGCTGATGATGAAAGCGGCTCTGGCTGGGACACGGGCAGCAGGAGCCTTACAGAAGGAAAGCGATGCCTGCGGCAGGCAGGATGAAGGAACTGACTGTGAGGATACCTGTGAGGTGACCGGAGGTATGCCGGTGTGCTGAGAACAGGTACATGGTATATGAAAACACGCCGAGTGTGGGAAACCATGTGATAAGAGGTACATTTTTCCGGGAAACCGGATGAAAAATAAGGAGTAAAACGATGAAGAAAGCAAAGAGAAATGCGGTGCTCGGTCTTCTGCTCTTCGCCTTGCTGGTTGCAGGTGCCGTTTATACGGTCCTGTGCGGATTGGGTGAAACCAATGCAGGACGTGCAGAGGATATCGTCCTGGGTCTTGACCTTCGGGGCGGTGTCAGTGTAACCTACGAGATCGTAGAGAAGGATGCAGATGATGCAGCGATCGCCGCAACCAAGGACAAGCTGCAGCGAAGAGTTGATAACTACAGCACGGACGGTGAGGTATACCTGGAAGGCAGCGACCGTCTGACCGTAGAGATCCCGGTGGATACCAGCAAGTACGATCCCAATAAGATCCTGGATGAGCTGGGACGTCCCGGTACACTGGAGTTTATCGATCCTGCCAATATCACTGCATTTCAGCAGGGTCAGGCCTATACGGCAGCTCTGACCGGTGCCGATGTTAAGGATGCCCAGGGCGGGATCCGTGAGGATCAGACCACAGGAACCAAGGAAAATGTGGTTTCCCTGCAGTTCACCGAGGAAGGCGCTAAAAAATTCGGGGATGTTACCGCAGCAAATGTCGGCTCTCCAATCTACATCGTATATGACGGAGAGATCGTAAGTGCCCCGAATGTAAATGAGGCGATCACCGGCGGAAATGCCGAGATCAACAATATCTCCACTTATGAGGAAGCTGAGTCGCTGGCAAGTACCATCAAGATCGGTGCACTGCCGCTGACTCTTAAGGAGCTGCGTTCGCAGGTCGTTGGTGCAAAGCTGGGTAATGATGCGGTTTCCACATCTCTGATGGCCGGTGGTATCGGTCTCGGACTTGTGTTCCTGATCATGATCATCGTATTCCGTTTCCCCGGATTCCTTGCATCCATCGCTCTTTCCGTATATGTGATCCTGGATCTGTTCTTTATCCAGACCCTGAATATCTCACTGACTCTTCCCGGTCTTGCAGGTATCATACTGGGTATAGGTATGGCCGTGGATGCGAACGTCATCATATTCACGCGTATTAAAGAGGAGATCGGAGACGGAAAGACGGTTAAGACTGCCATCAAGAACGGTTTCTCCAAGGCCTTCTCCGCTATCTTCGACGGAAATATCACGACCATCATCGCAGGCGTTGTGCTTCTTTCCATGGGTTCCGGTGCGGTCATGGGCTTTGCGAAGACCCTGATCCTCGGTATCGTTCTTTCCATGTTCACAGCCCTTGTTGTAACAAGAGTTCTTCTGAACTGCTTTGCAAATCTGGGTGTAACGAATAAGAAGCTTTACGGCGAGTCCAGGCATAAGAAGGTAGTGAAGTTCTCCAAGGCTTTCAAGTTTACTTCCCTGATCTCCATTCTGGTGATCGTATGCGGTGTCGGTGCACTCTTTGTAAATAAGAATATGGACAGCCGTGGAAGTACTCTGAATTACAGTCTGGAGTTCAGCGGCGGTACATCTACCACCGTAACCTTCGACAAGGCATATACTCTGGCAGAGGCTGAGTCGGAGATCGCTCCCGTGATCGCAGAGGCAGCGGGTATCAATGCGGGAACCGTTCAGATCCAGATCGTTGACAATACCAACCAGATCGTATTCAAGACCTCAGAGCTGAATGAAGATACGCGTTCTGCGGTAAGCAAAGCGTTGGAATCCAAGTTCAATCTGACGGATGACAAGATCGATTCGCAGAATATCAGCAGCACCATCTCCAGCGAGATGCAGAGAGATGCCATCGTAGCCGTAATCGTAGCGTCGATCCTGATGCTGATCTACATCGCGTTCCGGTTCTCGGATGTCCGTTTCGGTGCGGCAGCCGTGATCGCCCTTGTACACGACGTCATGGTAGTCTTCATGGTTTACTCCGTGGCCTATCTGTCGGTCGGCGGTACATTTATCG
Organism: uncultured Lachnospiraceae bacterium; assembly: GCA_902775555.1. Classification (GTDB taxonomy): domain Bacteria; phylum Bacillota; class Clostridia; order Lachnospirales; family Lachnospiraceae; genus Eubacterium_Q. The sequence goes on from CACYMQ010000018.1 coordinate 21,139, forward strand.
CATGTATGCTGACCATTGTGGGTTACTCCATCAATGCGACCATCATCATCTTTGACCGTATCCGTGAGAACCTGCGCGATATGAACGTCAACCAGGTGGGTTACGATACGGTAGTGGATACCAGTATCTCACAGACCATGACCAGAAATATCTATTCAACACTGACGACCTTTGTTACGGTGCTGATGTTGTATATCCTGGGCGTTCCTTCGCTGAAGGAATTCACCCTGACCCTGATCGCAGGTCTGCTCTGTGGTCTCTACTCCTCAATCTTCATTACCGGTCCGCTATGGCTGTTCCTGAAGAAGCATATCGGAGGCAAGAAGAAGGCACCTGCGGATACGTCGAATAAGAAGACGGCAAAGGCAGGTAAGTAAAGACATACGAATTCAGAGCCACAGGTTATCCTGTGGCTCCTTTGATTCCTTGAGGAGCGGGAATGAGAAAGAATGTAGAGTGGCGAATGTATACGAAGAGGGCGGACTTCCGGGCATTGGGCGAACGGCTGGGGATCTCTCCGGTCATGGCCAGAGTGCTTGTGAACCGCGGGATGTCCACGCCGGAAGCGCAGGAACGCTATCTCTATGGAGGACTGAACAGTATTCCGGATGCAAAGCGGATGAAGGGCATACGCGAAGCTGTATCGCTCCTGCAGGAGAAGCTGAAGGAGAAGAAACCGATCCGGATCATTTCCGACTATGATGTGGACGGAGTCACATCGAACTATATCCTCTATGACGGGCTGAAGAAACTGGGGGCAGTGATCTCATATGACATCCCGGACCGGATCCGGGACGGATACGGGATGAATGTGCGTCTGGTGGAGGAAGCCTATGATGACGGAATCGATACGCTGCTTACCTGCGATAACGGGGTCTCCGCCTTTGAAGCAGTGGATCGGGCAAAGGAACTGGGTATGACGGTGATCATAACGGATCACCACCAGATACAGGACGGACTCCCGGCGGCGGATGTGATCGTGAATCCGTGGCAGCCGCTCTGTGAATATCCGTTCAAGAGTATTTGCGGTGCGGAGGTGGCCTACAAGCTGATCCGGGAACTGGCCGAAGCGGAGGGAAAGCCGCTCTCCGTTACGAAGTACCTGGATTTCGCAGCCCTGGGTACCGTATGTGATGTTATGCCGCTTGTAGATGAGAATCGGATCCTGGTGCGGGAGGGAATGCGGGTCATGTCGGACCCGGAGAATGCAGGCCTTCGGGAACTGCTCCGTGTAAATGATCTGCTTGGATCCGACATTTCCGCTTACCATTTGGGATTTCGGATCGGGCCCTGTATCAACTCGGAGGGAAGGCTCTCCAGTGCAAAGGAAGCCATGAAGCTGTTCCTGTCGGAGGATCCGGAAGAGATCTCCCGGCTGGCTATGGATATGAAGCGGCTGAATGATGAAAGAAAGAATGCGACGGTCCGTGGGGTCGAGCAGGCAGTAAAGATCATCGAAGAAGAGCATTTGATCGAAAAGGATCATGTCCTGCTGGTCCGGGTGCCGGAGCTTCATGAGTCCCTGGCCGGGATCGTGGCGGGCAGGATCCGGGAGCGTTATTATCGTCCTGTGATCATTTTCACGAAGGCAGAAGATAAGGAAGGATTTCTGAAAGGGTCCGGACGGTCCGTAGAGGAATACAATCTCTTTGAGGCGCTGACCTCCGCGGCTTCCCATATAGAAAAATTCGGCGGGCATCCCATGGCAGCGGGACTTACCATAAGGGAAGAAGAGTTTTCCGCTCTGGCAGCCACGTTGAACGAAGAGGAGGAGCTGACGGACGCAGATCTGACGGAGAAACTCTTTATCGACGTGCCGATGCCGCTATATTATGTAAACTTGAACCTGGCGGAGCAGCTGGAACAGCTGGAACCCTTCGGAACAGGAAATCCCAAACCGCTCTTTGCAGAAAAAGGTCTTCAGCTGGAGGATTTCAGGGTCTTCGGCGGAGGCAGGGTAGGACAGCTCATTCTGAGGGATGGGAAAGGACAGAGGGTTTTCGCCAAGACATTTGATGTGCAATCCTTAAATGAGGATATAAAAATGTGGTCGGAACCCAACGAGTATGGTAAAATAGGAACATATCCGAAACTGGATATCATGTACAGAGTGTCGGTAAATGAATTCCGCGGGGAGCGAAGCGCGGATTGTATCATAGAGCATTACAGAAAATGTGTAGAGTAAGGAGCATGGAAGAACGTTATGAAAGAGTTGAAGGATTATATTAAATCGATTCCGGATTTTCCGACACCGGGGGTTATGTTCAGGGATGTGACAAGCGTATTGGATGACCCGGAAGGCTTTCAGTTATCTGTGGAAGAACTGATCCGGCTTCTGGACGGGGTGGAGTATGACGTGATCGCCGGTGTAGAGTCCAGAGGATTCATTTTCGGTGCTCCGCTGGCATACAGACAGGGAAAGGCTTTTGTTCCCGTCAGGAAGAAAGGGAAGCTGCCGAGAGAAACGGTGGAGATGACCTATGATCTGGAATACGGGACCGCAACCATCGAGATCCATAAGGATGCGATCAAACCCGGGCAGAAGGTGGTGATCATCGATGACCTGATCGCTACCGGAGGGACCATAGAAGCAGCTGCAAAGCTGGTAGAACAGCTGGGGGGAGAGGTTGTAAAGATGATCTTCCTCATCGAACTCACGGATCTGAAGGGACGTGAGCGCCTGGCCGGGTATGATGTGGCCAGCGTCGTACAGTACGAGGGAGCCTGAGCCGGAAGAAAGCACGTGTGAGGGAAGAAAACGCATGTGAAGAAAGCGCGTGTGACGGAAGAAAACGCATGTGAGGAAAGCGCGTGTGAGGGAAGGCAGACCCCGCCGTGTCATTCTGAGGAGCGAAGCGACGAAGAATCTTAAATCCGAAAGATCCTTCGCTTCGCTCAGGATGACAAGCGCTGCTCAGGATGACAGGCATAAATTGAGAAAACAAGAGAAAGGAGGAAATGATGGAAGATACAATTCATACCTTGATCAAACAGCACAGACCGGAACAGGAATTGTCCACGCCGGAGGATTTTACTGCCCCAGACGAACTCTATCAGGTCCTTCTGGAAAAGATCCGGCTCTACCATCCGTCCGATGATTTTTCCATGATCGAGAAAGCTTATCATGTGGCGGATGAAGCCCATGAGGGACAGAAGAGAAAATCCGGAGAACCCTATATCATTCATCCCATCTGCGTGGCTATCATCCTGGCAGAACTGGAAATGGACAAGGAAACCATCGCGGCCGGACTTCTCCATGACGTGGTGGAAGATACAGCCATGACCAAGGAAGAGGTGGCCAGAGAATTCTCCGAAGAGGTGGCTCTTCTTGTGGACGGAGTCACAAAACTGACGCAGTTGAACCTGACCCAGGATAAGATCGAGATCCAGGCGGAGAATCTACGGAAGATGTTCCTTGCCATGGCCAAGGATATCCGTGTCATCATCATCAAACTTGCGGACCGTCTTCACAACCTGCGGACGCTGCAGTATCAGTCTCCGGCCAAGCAGATCGAGAAGGCGAGAGAGACCATGGATATCTATGCGCCCATCGCACACAGGCTGGGTATCTCCAGGATCAAGATCGAAATGGATGATCTCTGCATGCGTTATCTCTATCCCCAGATCTATGCGGGACTGAAGCAGAAGATCGATGAGCGTCTGACCGAACGTGAGGATTTCATTGCCCAGATGGTGGAAGAGGTCAAAGCCTATATCGCCGAGGCGGGGATCGAAGCGGAGATCGACGGACGCGTGAAGCATATGTTCAGCATTTACAAGAAGATGAAGACCCAGAACAAGACACTGGATCAGATCTATGATGTATTTGCGCTTCGTGTAAAGGTAGATACGGTCAGGGACTGTTATGCCGCATTGGGTATCATCCATGCGAAGTATAAACCGATCCCGGGACGTTTCAAGGACTATATCGCCATGCCGAAGGCGAACATGTACCAGTCGCTTCATACCACATTGATCGGACATGAAGGACGTCCCTTCGAGATCCAGATCCGAACCTACGAGATGCACAGGACAGCGGAGTATGGTATCGCTGCCCATTGGAAATATAAGGAAAGCGGTTCGAAAAATGTGAGCCGCGAGGAAGAAAAACTGAACTGGCTCCGTGAGATCCTGGAGTGGCAGAATGATACCCAGGATAATAAGGAGTTCATGAATGCGGTTAAGACCGATCTGGATCTGTTCCAGGATCAGGTATATGTCTTTACCCCGGCGGGTGATGTAAAGAGTCTGCCGAAGGGATCCACACCGATCGATTTTGCATATCTGATCCATACGGCTGTGGGAAATACCATGGTGGGGGCAAGGATCAACGGGTCCATGGTGCCCATCGAAACAGAGCTTCGGAGCGGTGACCGGGTTGAGATCATCACCTCCGGCAATTCCAAGGGACCCAGCCAGGACTGGCTGAAGGTCGTAAAGAGCTCCCAGGCCAAGACCAAGATCAACCAGTGGTTCAGGCAGGAGCATAAAGCCGGAAATATACAGAAGGGCAAGACGGCCCTGGAGGAATACTGCAGATCCAAGAATATCATTCTCTCCGAGCTTCTGACGCAGCCTCTTATGGAGGCAACCCTTAAGAAGTACAACTTCCCGGACTGGGACAGCCTTATGGCAGCGGTAGGCCACGGAGGGATCAAGGAAGGGCAGATCGTTAACCGCCTCACGGTTGAAAAGGAACGGATGGAAAATGCCGGGAAGACCGACGAAGAGGTGGTATCCGAGATCCGCAGAGGGAACCGGGTCTACGAGATTCCGAAGGACGGGATCAAGGTTCATGGGATCCATGATGTGGCGGTGCGTTTCTCCAAATGCTGCTCACCGGTGCCCGGAGATGAGATCGTGGGATTCATTACCCGCGGACGCGGGATCTCCATCCATCGGACGGATTGTATCAATATCGTAAGCATGGAAGAGGGAGACAGAGCCCGGCTCATCGATGCGGAGTGGGCGGAAGGTGTACAGGATGCCGACTCCGAGTACGTGACGGAGATCAATGTTTACGCCACAGGCCGGCAGGGTATCCTCTTTGAGATTTCCAAGATCTTTAATGAGGCAAAGGTAAATATCAAGGGTATGACGGTACGTACCTCCAAGCAGGGGAAGGCCACCATATCCATGCAGTTCGGTGTCCGCTCCAAGGAGCAGCTGGCCTGGTTGTCCGCGAAGATCCGCGGCATCGAGGGCATCATCGATATCGAACGGACCACAGGTTGACATAATTCAGCCTGCCCGGACAGACAGATACAGAGAGAGGTAAAAGCAATGGTTGATCTGAATATCATTTCGGCGGTTCTCGGACCCATCAGCACCAACTGTTATACGGTAGCAAATGTGCAGACCAAGGATGCGGTGATCATCGATCCCGCAGACAGCGGTGAACATCTGGTAAAGATGATCGAGGATCAGGGACTGATCCCGAAGGCGATCCTCCTGACCCACGGACATTTTGATCATTGCATGGCGGTTCCGCGTCTGAAGGAAGAATATCCGGAGGCAGAGGTGATCATCGGAGCGGATGACGTACAGTGGCTGAAGGATCCTCAGCTGAATCTCTCCATGCCCTTTATCGGTGAGGCATTTACGCTGGAGGCGGACCGGACCGTGACCGATGGCGAGGAGATCGAGATCCTTGGCACGAAGATGCAGTGCATCCAGATCCCGGGGCATACACCCGGCGGGATCTGCTATTATTTCCCGGAGCAGCATCTGCTTTTTGACGGGGATACCCTTTTCTCCGGAAGCGTGGGAAGGACCGACTTCCCGGGCGGAAGCCAGGATGCCCTGATGAGCGGGATCCGGCAGAAGCTCTTCACCCTCCCGGAAGAAACACTGGTTTTCCCGGGACATGACCGGGCAACCACCATCGAGAAGGAGATTCGGGAGAATATGTATTTCTGAGCAGGGAAAGATACTGTAGAGGCAGAATGACGTGTTGGAGAAAGGGGGCTTCATATGATACTTCTGGTAGAAAATGAAACAACCTATACCAATGATCTTCGTTCCATGCTGCAGGCATTCTATGCGGAGGAGAAGATCCAGGGCGTGACGCCCGGACAGGTGGCAGATTACAAACGGGAGCTCTTTGCGGAGTTCCGGTTTGTCTTTACTGCCCTTTTTTTAGAGCATCATACCAGACTCAGGCTGGAAGAGAACGGTAAGGTGGTCTTTACCGCCTATATCAACGGGGATTATGAGGATAAGTCCAGGTTCAGGAACCGTCTGAAGCTGGCGGCCTACCGCCTGCTCTCGGATTATACGGGCAGGGAGCTTCCCTGGGGAAGTCTGACAGGCATGCGTCCCACCAAGATCGCTTCCAAGGCACTTCGGGATGGTTTGGAACGGGATGAGATCATAGACGGATATATGGAGGCGTACCAGGTATCGGAGGAGAAGGCGACTCTGGCAGTGGACGTGGCGATCCGGGAGAAGGAGATCCTGGAGGATGTGGATCCCATGCGGGATTACTGCCTGTATATCGGCATCCCATTCTGTCCCACCAGATGTCTCTATTGTTCCTTCGCATCCTATCCCATCGATATGTATTCCCAGTCCATCAGTGACTATCTGGATGCCTTGATACGGGAATTGCAGATTATTTCTTATGTAAACCGGAAACGGAGGCTGGTCTCCGTTTATATCGGTGGCGGAACTCCGACCTCTCTTGAAGCGGGATTCCTGGACCGGCTGCTGGGAGCGGTGGAGGATAATTTCGATTTCACGAACCTCAGGGAATATACAGTGGAAGCCGGACGCCCGGACAGCATATCCGTGGACAAAATGCGGGTGCTGAAGCGAAGGGGAGTGACAAGGATCAGTATCAATCCGCAGACCATGCGGGACAAGACGCTGCAGAGGATCGGAAGAGATCATAATTCCGAGGATGTGATCCGTGCATTCCGGATGGCGAGAGAGCTGTCCTTTGATAATATCAACATGGATATCATAGCGGGGCTTCCGAAGGAGACGACGGACGACATGCGCTATACGCTCGGCATCATAGAGAAGCTGGCGCCGGACAGTCTGACGGTGCACAGCCTGGCGGTGAAGCGCGCTTCGGAGCTTAAGAATCAGTTTGACGAGCTGCGTCACACATTTCACAGATATACGGATCAGATGCTGACGCTGGCACATGATTCCGCGCGAAGGATGGGGCTGGAGCCTTATTATCTTTACAGGCAGAAGAACATTTCCGGCAATCTGGAAAATGTGGGATATGCCAAGGTTCCCTGTCTCTACAATGTGTTGATCATAGAAGAAAGGCTGGATATCATGGCGGCGGGCGCCGGGTCCGTTACGAAGCTTCTCCGTATGAATGAGGAGGAGGGCGTCATCACCGGAGTGGACCGGGTGGAGGACGTGAAAAATGTAGATCAGTACATGGACCGGATCGACGAGATGATCGAACGGAAGCGGGAGGCAACGGAGGGAATGCTCCGGTTCTCCTGACAGGATCTGTGACTCATAGGATGACTGCCTCTTCGCCGGCGTTTGTACCGGCGGAGGGGCTTCTTTTTTACGTTGTTTTCCGTCCCCGGATGTGATAAAATCAAAGAACGGCTGTTACTTTCGCGGCAGTCATAATGCCGCTGATACAGCAATAGAAAAAGTGTCATCAGAAGGAGATGGACAGGAATGGCAGAATCCATGAAGGGACTGAAGCGGTCCCACAGATGTGCAGAGCTTTCAAAGGCAAATGTAGGGGAATCGGTTACGGTAATGGGCTGGGTACAGAAGAGCCGCAACAAGGGCGGTATCGTATTCACCGACCTTCGGGACCGGTCCGGAGTACTGCAGATCATTTTTGAAGAGAAGACAGCCGGTACGGATGCCTTCGAGCGGGCAGCCAGACTTCGCTCGGAGTTCGTCATCGCAGTTACCGGAAAGATAGAGCTTCGCGCAGGCGGAGTAAATGAGAATATGGCTACCGGCGAGATCGAGCTGATCGCGGACTCTCTCCGGATCCTGTCCGAGGCGGAGACCCCTCCGTTCCCGGTGGAGGCAGACAGCAAGACCAAGGAGGATATCCGGCTGAAATACCGGTTCCTGGATCTTCGCCGCCCTGACATCCAGAAGAATATCATGCTTCGAAGCAAGGTGACTACCACCGTGCGCGCGTTTATGGCGGAGGAGGGCTTCCTTGAGATCGAAACCCCGATCCTCTGCAAGTCCACACCTGAGGGAGCAAGAGATTATCTGGTTCCGAGCCGGATCCATCCGGGGAAATTCTATGCACTTCCCCAGTCTCCGCAGCTCTTTAAGCAGCTTCTGATGTGTTCCGGTTATGACCGGTATTTCCAGATCGCAAAATGTTTCCGTGACGAGGATCTTCGTGCAGACCGTCAGCCGGAATTTACGCAGATCGATATGGAGCTGTCCTTCGTGGATGTAGATGATGTCATCGATGTGAATGAGCGTCTGCTGCAGCGGATGTTCAAGGATGCCATCGGTGTGGATGTACAGCTCCCCATACAGAGAATGACATGGGCGGAGGCGATGGAGCGCTATGGCTCCGATAAGCCGGATCTTCGTTTCGGTATGGAACTGACCGACATTTCCGATGAGGTCCGGGGGACGGAATTCGTGGTATTCTCCGGTGCCCTTGAAGCCGGCGGGACCGTGCGTGCCATCAATGTAAAGGGAATGGGCGGTATGCCGCGTAAGAAACTGGATGCCCTGACAGAGTTCGTAAAGGGCTATGGCATGAAGGGAATGGCATATATCTCGATCCCGGCGGAAGGAGAGGAGAAATGCTCCTTTGCCAAGTTCATGAAGCCGGAAGAACTGGAAGCGATAAAGAAGAAGACAGAGGCATGCCCCGGAGATCTGATCCTGATCCTGGCGGATGCCAGGAAGAAGCTTGTGCTGGAGACGCTGGGTGCGCTCCGCTGTCATATGGCAGAGGAAATGGGGCTTTGCGATAAGGATACCTACCGGTTCGTATGGATCACCGAATTCCCGCTTCTTGAGTGGAGCGAGGAGGAGAACCGTTTCGTTGCCATGCATCATCCCTTCACCATGCCTATGGAGGAGGATCTGGACAAGCTGGAGAGTGATCCGGGTGCAGTCCGCGCAAAAGCGTATGACATCGTGCTGAATGGTGTGGAGATCGGCGGAGGTTCTGTCCGTATCCACCAGAATGATATACAGGAGAAGATGTTTGAGGTGATCGGTCTTACCAGGGAAAGCGCGGAGGATAAGTTCGGATTCCTGCTGACTGCTTTCAAGTATGGTGTACCGCCCCATGCAGGTCTGGCTTACGGTCTGGACCGTCTTCTCATGCTGATGTGCAAATGTGATTCGATCCGTGACGTTATGGCATTCCCGAAGGTGAAGGATGCTTCGGACCTGATGAGTGAGGCTCCGAATGTTGTGGATCCTGTGCAGCTGGAAGAACTGGGGATCGCGCTGGTTCCCCAAAAGGAAGAAGAGTAAGAGAGTAACTGCCGGACCCTCGTGAAGGAAGAGGCAGGACCCTTGTGGAACCAAGGAAGGATCATGTAAGACCGAATGAAGGAGGAAGGAGTATGCAGGCGCTTTGGATCGCTTTATTTATCATAGCCGGGATCTGTATCGCCGGTGTACTTGCTGTCATCAACCGACGCTGGAATGCACGGATCATTTCGGAAGAAGAGTACGATGTGGAGATCCACGGCAAGCTGTCCAAGAAGGAAAGAGAAGCCTTTGAAGCAAAGAGAGAGGCGGAAGCGAAGCTGACGAGGATGCCCTTCGGCGATGCCGTAAAGGAACGCCCGGGGCGGTTTGCGGCCAGTTTGTTTCTGGGTGCGGTTGCTTCCGTATCCCTGGCATTTCGTTATGACATCAGCGTGTCGAACTGTATCCTGCTGGCATTTCTGCTGGATCTCATCCTGATCGCATGGATCGACCTGGATACGCAGATGATCCCTTTCCCCCTGAACGTATTTATCCTGTGTCTCGCTGTGCTGTCGGTCTTCTTTCTCCCGGATATTTCCGTGAGTGATAAGCTGCTGGGAGCGGGAGTGATCCTGCTGTTCGGAGTATTTGACTGGCTGATACTGGACAAGGTGGAATTCTCCGAAAAGCATTGGGGATTTATGATGTTTCTTCAGGCGCTGGTGGTGTTCCTTCCGCCTTTTATCTACATCCTGCTGGTGAAACCGCCGGCGGTCATCACGGACCGGCTGATCGGAATGATGTGTGTAGGTGCACCGCTGATCCTGCTGAATTCCCTGATGTGGGTGTGGAAGGAACTGGAAGCCTTCGGCTTTGGTGATATCAAACTTCTGATAGCCGCCGGAGCGTTACTTGGCTGGAAGATGACGGTTATCGGATTCTTTATGGGGGCAGTCGTCGGCGGCGTGATCAGCGTGATCCTGCTGATCCGTAAGAAGAAGGGGGGGAAGGATCATATCCCCTTCGGACCTTCTCTCTGCATCGGCCTGTATCTGGCGCTGATGTTCGGAATTCAGCTGGTGGACTGGTATACGGAGATCCTGAAGCGCTCCATGGGACGGTGACACGAAAACAGCGTCTTTTAAATATGAGAATAGTATCCGGCAGAGTTTAAGAGGCCGGAGAAAACAGGGAGGAGAAGTTGCTTATGAGAAAAGGGGTGAGCCTGGCAGCCGGGCTGGTATTGATGGGAATGGTATGTGCACCCTCAATGCCATCGGAAGCGGCGGTAATTACGGGAGTCGGCGGGACGGGGGTGCGTTATGCCGATCAGGGTACCATGGTGAACAAGTGGGTGAAGTCCGGCGCGGATTGGACCTATTACAATGCAGGAGGGGTTAAGCAGAACGGCTGGGCCGAGATCAACGGAAAATGGTATTATTTCGGATCCGACGGGATCATGAAGACCGGCTGGAAGTATATCGGAAAGAAGTATTATTTCTTTACGAAGGACGGAGCGATGTCCACCGGCTGGAAGAATATCGGTAAAAAGACCTATTACTTCGATGAGAACGGTGTAAAGCAGACCGGTTGGAAGAAGATCGACGACAAATGGTATTTCTTCCGGGAATCCGGTGTGATGAAGACCGGCTGGATGAAGCAGGGAGAGAAATGGTATTATCTGGATTCATCCGGTGAGATGGTGACCGGACAGAAGATCATCGGAAATAAGTTCCATGACTTCGACAGAAACGGAGTCTGGTGTGGCGAGGTGAATACCTCCGGCTCCTCATCCGGTACTTCCAAGGGCGGTTTTAAATACAAGGCGGACGCCGCTGTGGAATTTGCCATCACCCATACCGCGGTGGATGTAAATAAGGGTCTGCCGAGAAGCCAGTGCGTTAACGGCTGGCTGTGCGCCGAGTTCCTGTCCAACTGTATCGGCAAGGGCGGCATGAACGAGTATGACCAGCATGCCACCTTCCTGCATGACAAGCTGGCAAAGGATCCCAGAGTCACGGAGATCGTGATCCCCATGGACAGCAAGGGATATATCCGTCTGGAAAATGTACCGAAGGGGGAGATCACCACAGGTGATCCGATCCTGCTTTACTGCCCCAAATGTACAGACGGGCATCCGTTCGTTCACTCCCTTCTTTTTGTGGGCTGGAGTGAAGACGGTCTGGCAAAGATCTACTGCCACAACAACCGGAACGTGGGCGTTGTCAATCGCTGGCCGGCATGCTATGCCTGCGGTGCGCATCTGACGGAAGCACATTGCATGCATATCAATGCAAATGTACCGAGTGCGGACAAGAAGTATCCCACTTATACACCGAACTGCTGGATGAAGGTCAAGGGTAAGACCTGGCATATCAATTCCAAGGGAATGAAGGAGATCGGCTGGTCGGAGATCGGAAGAAAATGGTACTATTTCAATGAGTACGGTGAGATGCAGACCGGATGGCAGAAGATCGACGGAAAATGGTACTACATGGATGAGAGCGGTGCCATGGCGAACGGCTGGCAGAAGATCGGGTCCAACTGGTACTATTTCAGTCATGGTGCGATGTGGACCGGATGGATCCGGCTGGATGGCAAGTGGTATTATATGAATCAAAAGGGTATCATGGTAACGGGAACGGCACGGGTCGACGGAAAGAATTATACCTTCCGGAAGAACGGAACCTGTGTAAATCCGTAAGCATCACGGGCGCGTCTGCCTGAGTGTGGATATCTAAAACATAAAAAAGGAGCTGCTGATCATGCAGCTCCTTTTTATGGTTCAGGCCGGAAGGCCGGATCTGTTATTCAACCTTCGGAAGCTTTGCGATGGATGCGGCGATCTCTTCGTCCGTCGGGATGTAGTCCGTCATCTCACCGTCATTGTACTTCTGATATGCTACCAGATCAAAATATCCGGTTCCTGTCAGACCGAAGACAATGGTCTTCTCCTCACCGGTCTCGGCACATTTCTTTGCTTCATTGATCGCAACACGGATCGCATGGGAGCTCTCGGGTGCCGGAAGGATGCCCTCGGTGCGCGCAAAGAACTCGGCTGCTTCAAAGACTTCGGTCTGCTCAACGCTGGTTGCTTCCATATAACCGTCATGATACAGCTGCGACAGTGTGCTGCTCATGCCGTGGAACCGGAGGCCGCCTGCATGGTTTGCGGACGGGATGAAGCTGGATCCCAGTGTATACATCTTTGCCAACGGGCAGATCATGCCGGTATCGCAGAAGTCGTAAGCGTATGTTCCGCGGGTGAAGCTCGGGCAGGATGCCGGCTCTACGGCAACGATGCGGTAATCAGCCTCTCCGCGAAGCTTCTCGCCCATGAAGGGAGCGATGAGTCCGCCCAGGTTTGAACCGCCGCCGGCACAGCCGATGATGATATCCGGCTTGATGCCGTACTTGTCCAGTGCAGCCTTGGTCTCAAGACCGATCACGGACTGATGCAGGAGTACCTGGTTCAGCACGGAACCCAGAACGTAGCGGTATCCGGGATTTTTGGTAGCTACCTCGACCGCTTCGGAAATCGCACAGCCAAGGCTTCCGGTGGTTCCCGGGAACTCAGCCAGGATCTTGCGACCTACCTCGGTGGTGTCCGAGGGAGACGGAACTACGGATGCACCATAGGTCCGCATTACTTCGCGGCGGAAGGGCTTCTGCTCATAGGAAACCTTTACCATATAGACCTTGCAGTCCAGTCCCAGATATGCGCAGGCCATGGAGAGAGCAGTTCCCCACTGACCGGCTCCGGTCTCTGTGGTAACGCCCTTCAGGCCCTGCTTTTTTGCGTAATATGCCTGTGCGATGGCGGAATTCAGCTTGTGGCTTCCGCTGGTGTTATTTCCTTCGAATTTGTAATAGATCTTTGCCGGAGTCTTCAGCTTCTCCTCCAGGCAGTATGCCCGTACCAGCGGTGAGGGACGGAACATTTTATAGAAATCACGGATCTCCTGCGGGATCTCGATGTAGGGAGTGTCATTGTCCAGCTCCTGCTTCACCAGCTCCTCGCAGAAGATGGGTGTCAGCTCCTCGGCAGTCAGGGGCTTGCCTGTGCCGGGATTCAGAAGCGGTGCGGGTTTTACCTTCATGTCGGCGCGCAGGTTATACCATGCCGTCGGCATTTCCTCTTCGGTGAGATAAATCTTGTACGGGATCTTTGTTTCTGCTGCCATAGTTTTTCCTCCTTTTTTCCGCCCGTTAAAACGGTACGATATTTTGAGCAGATCGTTGGGAAAACGCACAAAGGCCTGTCCCAAACAGTTACTGCTGGGACAGGCCTGAAATTCTTCTTTCTGCCTGCGGTGCCACCCGGCTTGATGCATATCCTGCATCCACTTAGCGCATACCTTACGATATGCCGGATTTCTTAACGGAGATCACGTACTCCGGCGTCCATACTTGCGGTTCCGCTTTCAGGTTGCCCTCGGAAGTCCATTCGGCAGAAGCATATCCACTGCAGTCTCACCCTTCTGCAGTTCTCTGTGAGAATAGCGGCCCGGCCTACTTACTCTTCTTCAACGGTTTAAGTTATGCTAACACATTTTTTTTGAGATGTCAAAGAAAATGTGCCAGGTTTAGACAATCTCGAGGATCGTATTGACCATCAGGTCATTTTGCTTCGGGTTCATGAAGCAGAAGCGGATGTACTTGTTGGAGAGTCCGCGGATATCATCACATTTCCGGATCATGATCCCCCGAAGGGCACAATGCTCGGCTACCTTGGAAGAGGTAAGGTCCTCGGAAAGCAGCTTCATCAGCATGAAGTTGGCGGAGGGCTTATAGAGCTTGATCGTACGGCAGGGTGCCATGGCCAGATACACCAGACTTCTCTCTGTATGGATCGTGGAGCGGGAATCCTCGATGTACTTGGTATCCCGGAACATATCGATCCCGGCGATGGCCGAAAGTGTGGCGATATTGTTCTTGGTAGTGGTAAGATCGATGATCTGATCCAGTTCTTTGTTGTTCATTACGGCATAAGCGAAACGAAGTCCGGGTACCGCAAAGAACTTGGATACGCTCCGGAGAACGGCCAGATTCGCGTATTCGTCGGTCAGGGGAACTGCCGTTACCGATTCATAGTCGTCCAGGAACTCCACATACATTTCATCCACCAGAAGGAAAATGTCCAGCGATCTGCATGCTTCGGCGATGGCTGCCACATCCTCCCGGAGGATCCGTTTGGAGGTGGGGTTGTTGGGATTCCCGAGGATCAGCAGATCCAGGGAGGAATCCAGGGACCGGATCAGATCGGGAACGTCCAGCTCAAAATCCTTTTCCTCATCCAGTTCATAGAATACCGCTTCACAGCCGTAGGAGGTGATCACCTTCTCATATTCCGTGCTGCTGGGAACCAGGATCATGGCTTTCTTCGGGGTAAGAAGGGCCGCGAAGAGACGGAGCAGATCCGGAGATCCGTTCCCCATGATGATCCGTTCCAAAGATGTTCCTGCGTAGTACGCGATGGCTGTCTTCAGATTTGCGTAGTAAATGTCGGGGTATTTGATGATGGAACCGATATTATTTGCGATGGACTGCTTTACGGATTTCGGGATCCCCAGGGGATTCAGGTTTGCATCGTAAAGCACCGTTTCGTATTGATCGATCCGTAGTTGATTTGGACTCATTCCGAAACCTCCGGCGTGCAGATATTTAGACTTTCAAAACATGAACGAATCTGCTATAATAAGTTGATTTCGTATGTTCAATACACGCTGGTTCTATTCTACAACAAGATGAGTGGAATCCGCAAGTTTTTTTATCGGAGATAGCTGCATGAAGGCCATTGTAGAGCAGTATGCAAAGGGTGAGTTTCGGATCGACCGCCCGGACGTGCATATATCGAAACAGAACTTCAAACTGAACATAGAGGCCGGAACCATCTATGAAGGCTCCTTCACCGTAGAGAGCAGGAATAAATTCCCCATAAAGGGGATGGTATACGACAGCCGGTATCTTCTTCGTTTCGAGAGTCATAGTTTCATCAGCCGCCGTTTCGAGGTGTGTTATTCCTTTGATGCAACCTGTCTGGAGGCAGGACAGAACTTCCGTGGGCACATCAATGTGATCACCGACGGGGGTGAATTCCGTCTGCCTTACGATATCAGTATCGTTCCTCCCTGTGTGACCTGCGGGAGCGAGAGGATCGATGACCTTTTCAAGTTCGCGGCATTGGCAGAGAGAAACTGGACGGAAGCGGCCAGGCTTTTTATGAGCGATGACTTCCGCCGTACATTTATCAACAGGGAACCCCATCTGAAACTGGTCTATGAGAGTCTTCTGGACAGTCATTCCGTGGATCAGGCTATGGAGGAGTTCCTTGTTCTTGTGCATAAGAAGAGGACGGTTACCCTTTCCACGGACAAGGCGAAGCTGGATATGGTGATGCCTGCCGAGACGGAGAGCGTCTCCATCACACTTTCTAAGAATACCTGGGGTTATACCCATTCCGAGGTTCGGAGCAATGCGGAATTCATCATTCCGGCCAAGAAGACACTGACTTCGTCGGATTTCATGGCAAATACCTGTGATCTCAATGTCTACATCTCTCCGGAGCATGTGCCGGACGGCGAGAACAGCGGGAAGCTGATCATAGAGAATATCTACCAGAAGATCGAGATCGACATCCATCTGGAGAGACCGAAGCAGCGGAGGGTGGATCAGGAAAACCGCCTGAAGGAGCAGGAATATAAGCAGTGCAAGATCAATCTCACCCAGGCCTATCTGGATTTCCGCATGGACCGGATCGGGCTGGAGGAGTATGTGGCGGATACCCTGGAAGCGCTGCGTGTGCTGATGGAGATGGAGCCGGAAGAGGATATGTACCGGCTTGCCGTGATGCACATGAACATCCTGAAGGGGGATCTGGCCAAGGTAGAGCAGGAATTCCTCAGGATCGAGGCCGATGTGGACCGGAGCCTCATGTCGAATCAGGAGAAATGCTACTACGAATACCTGAAGGCCATGGTGCTGCGTGACGAGGAGACCATAGAGAAGACTGCGAATATGATCCGCCGCAATTACAGGACACAGGAGCCGAAGATGTTCTTCTTCTGGCTGCTGCTCTTCGTGGACCCTGTATATAATGACGATAAGGGTGCGCTGTACCGGGAACTCGGGGAAATGTTCGAAGAGGGAGAGAACAGTCCCATCATTTATTTCGAACTCTGCGATATCCTGAATTCGAATCCGCTGATGCTGAAGCGCCTGACTCCCTTTGAGATCACAACCATTAAATGGGGACTTCGTCATGACTATATCACGGATGATGTACTGAACGAGTTCGTGAAGCTGGCAGGACGCAATAAGGAGTTCAATAAGCAGATCTTCGATGTGCTCCGCTCCATTTACGATAAGAATGAAGATGAACTGAGAAGGGAAAGACTGAAGCGTGAGCGTCAGTCCATGATCGGAGAGGAACCGGTTGAGGAAGAGACAGAGGAGAAGGCGGAGGAAGAGTCCTTTGCGGAGGATGATTTCATCTTTGCCGGCTTCGATGAGGAGGAAGAGACCGGGGAGGAAGAAGAGGAGAGCGCCGGCATCAATGATCCGGAGGATCCGCTCCGTCTTTCCACCGAGGATGAAAAATACGATCCGGAAAGCGAGAAGCTCGAGCGTAAGGTCCGTCAGTCCTTCGATGACAGATTTGACGAGACCATCCGTGCCGAGGAGGAGGAACGGCTCCTCAAGAAGGAAAATGAGAATCTGGAGGTCCTGGGTTCCATCTGCTCCATGCTGATCTCCGCAAATATGCTGGACGTCCGCTATCATCGTTTCTATAAGGCAGCGGTACTTCAGTCGCTGAAGTTCATCGGGTTGAATGAGTGTTATATCCGGAGCATGGACCGGGCGCATTATGAACTGATCCCGGCTTCGGTCCTCATGTATCTGAATTACAAGAATACGCTGAATGAGGATGAGCTGGCTTACCTCTATGCAAATGTGATCTATAACAAGTCCGAGCATATGAAGATCTATCATGAATATGCGCCTACCATGGAGGATTTCATGGAGAGCATGATCATGAAGGGCAAGGTCAATGATGATCTGACGGTGATCTATGACGAGTTCCTGGAACCGGAATCTGTCAGCTCCCTGTTCGCCGGCAAGCTGATCAATATCATCTTCCGCCGGAAACTGGTCTGCTACAACAAGAATATCCGGGCCGTGATCGTGAGCCACAGCGAACTGTCCCATGTCCAGCATGTGCAGCTGGATGACGGGGAGGCTTATGTGGAGATCCTGTCCGACAATGCTTCCATCATTTTCGAGGATAAGGACGGAAACCGTTATGCGGGTTCCATTCCCTACCACTTCGAACGGATCGTGGATGAGAAGGCCTATATTCCCATTTGCCGGGAATACAGCCCCAGAGATTACCGGGTCCTTCTCTACAACTATGAGAGCATCGGTGAGTTCACCTACAAGAACGCGCGGGAGGTCAATGCGGCGCGGGAGATCATCAACTGTGATGAGATCTCGGACGATTACAAGCAGTCCGCGTGTCTGGAGATCATTGAGTATTATCACGAGAATCTGGATACGGATGTGCTGGTGAAGTACCTCCGGAGATTGGATATCGGCTATCTGACCCATGCAAATGCCCGGACGATCATTACGTACCTGATCGACATGAACCTTTTCGATAAGGCGTTCCAGGCCGTAAAGCTCTATGGATTTAACGAGCTGGATGTCAGGGAGCTGTACCGTCTGGCGGACTACGGCGTGCAGGATTCAGAGGGCTTCCTGAATGAGAACCTGATGTCCATCTGCCTGAACCTGTATAAGACAGGTACCGTAAATGCAAATATACTGACCTACATGGCCATGAATTTCAATGGTTCCATCGACGAACTGGCCGGACTCTTTAAGCTGGCGAAGGATCGTGTGACCGATGTGGGAACCCTGGCCGAGAATACCCTGGCACAGATGATGTTTGCGGGAGAGCATCTGGAATATATCTATGATGTCTTCGCCACTTACTACAACGGACGGAGCCGTGGCCTGGTGGTAAAGGCCTTTCTCCGGCTGGCAGCCCATAATTATCTGATCCGGGATATGCAGGTCCCGAACTATATCTTCGAGGCCCTTTATTCCGAGATCATGAAGGGCAATATCGACGACGAGATCTCATCCATGGCGCTGCTCTTATACTTCAGCCGCCTGGAGCGCTATACGAACGAGCAGAAGAAATGGATCAGCGAAACGGCGCTGCGCTTTGTGGATGCGGGAAAGATCCTTCCCTTCTACAAGAGCTTCGTTTCCTTCCTGGAACTGCCGCAGGATGTGTTCCTGAAGACCTATCTGATCTACAAGTCCGAGAACCGGCGGCAGGTCTTCGTCCGTTACAGCACGGGAACCGGCGTGAGAGCAAATGAGAAGACCAAGGTCCACCGGATGGAGGAAGTGGTCAGCGGTCTGTATGTCATGGAATTCGTCGTATTCCACGGAGAACGTCTGGTCTACCAGATCGAAGACGACCCCGAGGGAAATGCGCAGATCGTGGAGAGCGAGGTCCTGAAGAAGAAGTCCTACAACAAGCAGGATCTGAACCGCTTCGAGATGATCAACAGCATGCTGGTTAAGCAGGAGATGCGGAAGGACCGGGAGCTGCTTGAGGACCTGGATGTCTACATCAATACCATCCACCTCTTTGAGGAGAATCTGACATTATTGTAACAGATCCTTCGGGCATACGCCCTCAGGATGACAGACACTCGTGTCATTCTGAGCGAAGCACTCGTGTCAATCTGAGCGGTGTCATTCTGAGCGAAGCGAAGAATCTTATAAGACGCAGTATAGAAAACAGAGGAAGAAACTATGGCAGACGCATTTTATATCGGAATGGATCTATGCTCCGATTTCACACAGTTGTCATATTACAATGACATCACGCGTGAGCCGGAGTCAGTCAGCCAATTGAATAATAAAGAGACGTATCTCATGCCCAATATCCTGTTCCACAGTACGGAGACAGGACACTGGTATGTGGGAGGGGAAGCCTCCGAGGCACGTTTCAATGAAGACGGAGTCATCATTGACGGTATCTTTGAGAACCTGGAGAGCAAAGAGACCATTATGGTGGAGGGTGAGGAATATACCTATCCGGACCTCTTTGTTAAGATGGTGAAGCTTCATATCGATTCCTTCCTGTACCGGTACGAGGACGCCACGATCCGTAAGCTTGTGATCTCGGTGCCGGAATACAGCAGCAGGATCTACAACCTGCTTTCGGGACTCTATAAGCTGATGGAGGTTCCGGAATCCGCGATAGAGATCACCAGTCATCTGGACAGCGGCCTCTATTATATTTTCAATCAGGAGCAGGGACTCTGGATCAATTCCGTCGCGCTTTATGATTACAATGCCGACGGACTGAATTATTACCGGATCGACATTTCCAGGAATAAGAGTCCGAAGCTGGTGACGGTGACCCATGAGGATTATTCTTCGCAGATGTCGCTGGGGCATTACGGGAATGATACCTATCAGATGGATGTGGATTTTGCGAAGATCGCGGATTATGAAATGAAGAAGGCATATATCTCCTCGGTATACCTGACGGGAGTCGGCTTCTATCTACACCAAGGGAGCCTGCTACCGTGCGGTGGGCGGAGAATACAAGGCCTTCTATGATCAGTTCTTTGTGGAAACCAAGGAAAATGTTCTTTTTGACGTGGGGATCTCGCTCGGAGACGAGAAGGATACCTTTATCCCTATCGTAAACGGCGGAAAGCAGTGGTACAACATTCATGGAAAGATCCATGTGATCCTGGATGATACGGATACCATTACGCTGGTTTACCGCAGCCGTCACACGGAGGAAGAAAAGCGGGAGGTTGCAAGGATCCACGGGATCCCGAAGCGCCCCAACAAGACCACGAAGCTGTCTTTGGAGGTAGAATTCGAGAATCCTACGGACGGTGCGGTGATCATCCGTGATCTGGGCTTCGGAAAGCTCTTTCCAACGACCAATAAAGTCTACAGAAAGGAGTTCTCCATCGTATGGCAAAAATAATCGTATGTTCGCCCAAACAGGCAGAGACTCCTTTTACATTTTTGAATACCAAGGTGGAGATCTACACCTATGAGGAACTGTGTTTCTACATTTACAACAATACGGTGCTGATCTCAAAGACGGCTCTGTCGGACAAGCTATGGAGCTGGATCCGGGATGAACTGGATATGCCCGGGCTGGCGGACCGGCTGGCGGGACTTGCGAACAAGACCCCCTTCGCACAGGATCTGCTGGTGGAGATCCTGAATTACGGGGATTACTATACGCCGGACGAGGTGAAGACCTATGCGGCGGCCTGGCAGAAATACCGGAAGCTGTCCCCCCTGCAGAGGGAGAAGCTGAAGGCGGACGGGTACCTGGGATACCGCAGGTTCATTCGTGCATCCATCATATATGACGGGATCATCGAACAGGAAGCGGAGATCCAGGACAAGGAATTCCTCGGAAATGTATATCATAACCGCGCAGTGGCGGCAGCGAATAACCTGGATACGGAGGATGCCAAGCGCTTCTTCCTGAAGGCCTATGACCTGAACAGCAATCAGGAATCGCTGAAGGGATATTTTTATGTGGTTTCGGTCACCGAGGATATCACCACCTTGAAGAACGAGGTCCATAAAATGGGACTTTCGGAGCGCTATTTTGAGGATATCATGATGGAGATCGGAGACTCCAAGGATGATGTCCGGGAGATGACGATCTATGCCATGCTCCAGCGTGCCGTCTACAATAAGATGCACAAGGACATGACGGACTATGACAAGCGGATGGATATCATCCTGGCCCAGCTGAAGGATGAATTCCGCGACCAGATTGTTTAGATAATCAAATGCAAGGAGACATATAAGAAAATGGCTAAGGAACTGGAAAAGAATTACAACCCGGAGGAGATTGAGGGAAGACTGTATCAAAAATGGGTGGATGCAGGGTATTTTCATGCAGAGGCCGATCGGTCGAAGAAGCCCTTCACCATCGTGATGCCGCCTCCGAATATCACGGGACAGCTGCACATGGGGCATGCGCTGGACAATACCATGCAGGATATACTGATCCGTATGAAGCGGATGCAGGGGTACAATGCACTGTGGCAGCCGGGTACCGACCATGCGGCCATTTCCACTGAGGTGAAGATCATCAATGCGCTGCGGGAGCAGGGCATCGAGAAGGCAGATCTGGGACGCGAAGGCTTTCTGAAACGTGCCTGGGAATGGCGCGAGGAGTATGGCGGACGGATCGTCCAGCAGCTGAAGAGGATGGGTTCCTCCGCGGACTGGCAGAGAGAACGCTTCACCATGGATGAAGGAAACAACAAGGCGGTGGGAACCGTCTTCAAGAAACTCTATGATAAGGGCTGGATCTATAAGGGCTCACGGATCGTAAACTGGTGCCCGGTATGCAAGACCTCCATTTCCGATGCGGAGGTTCTGCATGAAGAGCAGGAAGGACATTTCTGGCATATCAATTATCCCGTAGTGGGAGAGCCGGGACGTTTTGTGGAGATCGCAACCACCCGTCCGGAGACCATGCTGGGTGATACCGCGGTCGCCGTCAATCCGGAGGATGAGCGTTACAAGGATATCGTTGGCAAGACACTGGAGCTGCCGCTGACCGGCCGGACCATTCCGGTGATCGCGGACAGTTATGTAGATAAGGAGTTCGGAACCGGCTGCGTGAAGATCACGCCGTCCCATGATCCGAATGACTTCGAGGTCGGAAAGAGAAATCAGCTGGAAGAGATCAACATCATGAACGATGATGCGACCATCCGGCTTCCCGGCAGCAAGTACGACGGCATGGAACGCTATGAGGCAAGAAAGGCCATCGTAGCGGATCTGGAGGCACTGGGCCTTCTGGTCAAGGTCGTTCCACATACCCATATGGTAGGAACCCATGACCGCTGCGGAACTACGGTTGAGCCGCTGGTTAAGCCCCAGTGGTTCGTTAAGATGGCCGAAATGGCCAAACCGGCGAAGGAAGCGGTGGAAAAGGGCGAGCTTCGTCTGGTTCCGGAGCGAATGAACAAGGTATATTATAACTGGCTGGACAATATCCGTGACTGGTGTATCTCCCGTCAGCTCTGGTGGGGACACCGGATCCCGGCATGGTACTGCGATGCGTGCGGTGAGGTTACGGTGGTGAACCCGACAGTGGACGGCGTTCCCTGCAAGTGTCCGAAGTGCGGATGTGAGAACCTGACGCAGGATCCGGACACACTGGATACCTGGTTTTCTTCCGCCCTGTGGCCCTTCTCCACGGTGGGCTGGCCGGATACGGAAAATGAGGATTATAAGTATTTCTTCCCTACGGATGTGCTGGTAACGGGCTACGATATCATTTTCTTCTGGGTTATCCGTATGGTCTTCTCCTCCATCGAGCAGACCGGGAAGCTGCCCTTCCATACCGTACTGTTCCACGGACTGGTCAGAGACGATCAGGGACGTAAGATGAGTAAGTCCCTGGGCAACGGCATCGATCCGCTGGATGTGATCGACCAGTATGGTGCGGACGCACTCCGTTTCACGCTGATCACCGGAAATGCACCGGGAAATGATATGCGTTTCTACTGGGAGCGTGTAAAGGCAAGCCGGAATTTTGCAAATAAGATCTGGAACGCATCCAGATTCATCATGATGAATATCGATAAGGCGGATCCCGCAGCCATTGCTTCCGTGACGGCAGAGCAACTGACGCTGGCGGACCGCTGGATCCTCAGCAAGTGTAACACCCTGGTGAAGGATGTTACCGAAAATATGGAGAAGTATGAGCTGGGTATCGCGGCAGATAAGATCTACAGCTTCCTCTGGGAGGAATTCTGCGACTGGTATATCGAGATGGTGAAGCCCAGACTCTGGGATGACGCGGATGAGACGAAGGCGGCTGCCCTCTATACACTGCGTACCGTGCTGTCAAATGCACTGAAGCTGCTTCATCCTTACATGCCCTTCGTAACGGAGGAGATCTTCTGCACACTGACGGACGAGGAGTCCATCATGATCTCCGACTGGCCGGTTTACAGCGATGCACTTCATTTTGAGAAGGAAGAGAAGCATACCGACATACTCAAGGAGGCGATCCGCAGTATCCGGAATGTCCGTGCGGAGATGAATGTTCCGCCGTCAAAGAAGGCAGGCGTGATCGTGGTTTCGGAAGAGGAAGAACTCCGGAAGCTTTTCGAAGAAACGAAGAATTTCTTCGCACCTCTGGCTTATGCCGGCGAGGTTGAAGTACAGGCAGACAGATCGGGCATCGCAGAGGATGCGGTCTCGGCCGTGATCCATAATGCGGTTCTCTACATGCCCTTTGCGGATCTTGTGGATACCGAGAAGGAGCTGGAGCGCCTGAACAAGGAGAAGACGCGCCTTGAAGCCGAGATCAAACGGGGAGAGAATATGCTCGGAAATGAGCGTTTCCTCAGCAAGGCTCCGGCAGCGAAGGTAGAAGAAGAGAAGCAGAAGCTGCAGAAGTATAAAGAGACTTACGAGCAGGTGCTGGAGCGGCTGAAGAGCTTCGAAAAATAAAGGAGATCGTGGGAGACTATCATGTCAGGTAGCAGAGGAGTACGGAGTAAAATCAAATATCTGATCCTGGTTCCGATCTTGCTGGCTGTGGCCCTTCTGGCCATCTGCATCATGAATTTCGGGATAGAGTCCAGGGAGGCCGTGATCACCATTATCGTTGTGGCGGTCTATATCCTTGTGGTCATAGTGGCCTACCTTCGCCTGGCACCCATGGTCAAGGCTACCATGGTGGACTATTCCCTGGAACAGGGTAAGGTACAAAAAGAGCTTCTTCACGGACTTGCAGTGCCCTATGCGCTTCTGGACACAGACGGCAAGGTGCTTTGGGCCAATGCCATGTTCTATAAGACCATCGGAGTCAATGAGAAGAAATTTCTCCAACGGAAGATCGACAGTTATTTTCCGGAACTGGATCCTGCCCTTTTCGAAGATGTCGAGGGCGAGTTCAAGATGGATGTCAGATACAATGACCGCCGGTTCAATGCCATGATCCGCAGAGTGGATCTGTCCACCGTATTTGAGGATAATAAGCAGGAGAAGAAGGGGGATGACGTGGTCATCGTCATGTACCTTTTCGATGTTACGAACGAGCGCCGGCTGGAGAAGGAAGCATACGATCAGAAGCTTTTTGCGGGTCTTGTCTATATCGATAACTATGATGAGGTTATGAATTCCCTGGAGGAGGTAAAGCACTCCATCCTGACGGCACTTGTGGACCGGAAGATCAATATGTACCTGTCCAATATCGACGCCATCGTGAAGCACCTGGAGAATGACAAGTATCTCTTCGTCTTTCGTCAGAAGTACATCAAGACCCTGCAGGATGACAGGTTCTCCCTGTTGGATGCGGTAAAGAATCTGAACGTGGGAAATGAGATCCCCATGACGCTTTCCATCGGTATCGGTGCGGGAAATGAAAGCTTCACGGATGCATTTGAAAATGCGAAGATCGCCATCGGTCTGGCACTCGGACGAGGCGGGGATCAGGTGGCACTGAAAAACGGGGAACAGGTAACCTACTTCGGCGGCAAGAGCGCCGGAACAGAGAAGACCACCCGTGTGAAGGCCCGGGTTAAGGCACAGGCCTTTGAAGAACTGTTGGAGAACAAGGAACGCGTCATCATTATGGCACATAAACGTCCGGATGCGGATGCCTTCGGGTCGGCAGTGGGGATCTATCGCCTGGTGACGACGCTCGGAAGAAAGGCATTTATCGTTCTGGATGAGGATACGGAAGCGATCCGTCCTCTGGTCAACAGTTTTAAAGGCAACAATTTCTATGGAGACATGATCATTTCCAGCGGACGTGCCCTCAGTATGGTGGATGCAAATACCATGCTGGTGGTCTGCGATGTCAACCGTCCCAGCATGACGGAGTGTGAGGAGCTGCTTTCCCTGGTATCCACTGTCGTTGTATTCGATCATCACAGACAGTCGCATGAGCCGATCGAGAATGCAACGCTGTCCTACATCGAGCCTTTTGCGTCTTCCGCCTGTGAGATGATCACGGAAATGTTCCAGTACATTTCCGTAAAGCCGAAGATCCGTCCGGTGGAAGCAGATGCCATGTATTCCGGTATCCTGATCGATACGGATAACTTCCTGAATAAGACGGGAGTCCGGACATTTGAAGCGGCTTCCTATCTTCGGAAGAGCGGTGCGGATATCACCCGGGTCCGGAAGATGTTCCGCAGTTCCCTGGAGTCCATGAAGGAACGGGCACAGGGTATCAGCAATGCGGAGATGTATATGGGTTGTTTTGCCATTTCCTATGTGACGGCGGATCCGGATTCGAAGGATGCACCCACCGTTCCCGTGGCAAAGGCGGCAAATGAACTGCTGAATGTAGAGAATGTCAAAGCATCCTTCGTTGTAACGGAAGCGGAGAACGGGACTCTGTATGTGTCGGCCCGTTCCATCGGTGATGTAAATGTCCAACTGGTCATGGAACGCTTCAACGGCGGCGGACATGCCAATGTGGCAGGCGCCCAGCTTCCGGGTGTGACAAAGGAGGATTTTTTCCAGGAGCTTCGCCGTACCCTGAAAGAGATGACGGCGGAAGGAAGTATTTAATAAAAGGATGGTAAAAAAATGAAGGTTATTTTATTACAGGATGTAAAATCTCTCGGAAAAAAGGGAGAGATCGTAGAAGTTAATCCGGGTTATGCAAGAAACTTCGTCCTTCCCAAGAAGTTGGGAGTAGAGGCAACACCCAAGAATCTGAATGATCTGAAGCTGAAGAATCAGAATGATGCAAAGGTGGCGGCAGAGAATCTGGCAGAGGCAAAGGCTCTGGCGGAGAAGATCGGTGCCTCCTCCGTAACGGCGGAAATGAAGATGGGAGAAGGCGGAAAGGCCTTCGGATCCATTTCCTCCAAGGAGATCGCGGAACTGATGAAGAAACAGCTGGGTCTCAACATTGACAAGAAGAAGATCCAGGTGAAGGATCCCATCAAGGCGCTGGGGACCTACAGGGTTCAGATCAAACTTCATCCGGAAGTAACGGCTGAGCTTCCTGTAAATGTGAAGGAACAGGGATGATCAAAGCTTATGGCAGATACAGATGGTGTTGTAAAAAGAATAATGCCCCACGATAATCTGGCGGAGCGGAGTGTCATAGGTTCCATGCTGATGGATGCGGATGCGGTATCCGAGGTTAGCAGTCTTTTGGATAAGGAAGATTTCTATAATGCCCAGTACGGGATCCTTTTTGAAGCGATCGCAGGTCTGCATGAGGAAGGAAAGGCAGTGGATGAGGTGATCCTTGCGGAAAGGCTCAGATCCATGGGAGCACCGGAGACTCTGTATGATATGAGTTATCTGGGGGATATCCTGGCTGAGCAGCAGACATCGGTCCATGCGGTTGAGTATGCGCAGATCGTAAGGGATAAGTCTGCCATGCGGAAAATGATCCGGACGGCAGAGAATATCGCAAAGGATTGTTATGAATCCAGGGGAAGCGTGGATGCCATCATGGATCAGGCAGAGGAGAGCATCTTCAATCTGATCCAGAATAAGAATAAAAACAGGGAATTTGCTTCGATGCAGAGCATCGTGGTGGATGTCATCGATCAGATGGAGGAGGCATCCCGAAGAGACGGGAAGCTCAGTGGGATCCCCACGGGGTTCCTGGATCTGGATCAGCAGCTGACAGGTTTACATAAAGGCGAACTTGTGCTGGTTGCCGCGCGCCCTTCCATGGGAAAGACCGCACTGGTCCTGAATATCGCAAAGCATGTGATCATGAAGGAAAGGATCCCGACGGTG
The DNA here is from genome assembly GCA_902775555.1 of uncultured Lachnospiraceae bacterium. Taxonomy (GTDB): domain Bacteria; phylum Bacillota; class Clostridia; order Lachnospirales; family Lachnospiraceae; genus Eubacterium_Q. Next base: position 48,346 of record CACYMQ010000018.1, read on the forward strand.
ATCTTCTCCCTGGAGATGGACAAGGAGTCGCTGGTCAGCCGTCTGATCGCCATGGACGCGATGGTTGATGCGCAGTCGATCCGTACAGGCAATCTGACAGACAGTGACTGGGATAAGATCATAGACAGTACGGAGAAGTTATCCCACGTGCCGCTTTTCATAGAGGATAATTCTTCCGTGACCATACCGGAGCTTCGTACGAAATGCCGGAAGTTGAAGAAAAATAAACAGCTGGGACTGATCATCGTGGATTATCTCCAGCTCATGAATTCCAATAAACCGGTAGAGTCCCGGCAGAACTTTATCGCTGAGGTATCCCGCTCCCTGAAGGGAGTTGCAAGGGAACTGGAGGTGCCGGTGATCGCGCTTTCCCAGTTGAACCGTGCGGTAGACTCGCGTACAGATCACAGGCCGGTACTGGCCGACCTGCGTGAGTCCGGGTCCATCGAGCAGGATGCGGACGTGGTTATGTTCATTTACAGGGATGATTATTACAATAAAGAAGCTTCAGAGAAACCGGGTATTGCCGATATCATCGTGGCCAAGCAGAGAAACGGTGCCGTAGGGACCATCGAACTGGTATGGCAGGGAAAATATACCCGCTTTGCAAATAAAGAACACTGAGCATCAGGCTCCCTGGATACGCTGGAGTTTCCGGAGAAGCTGCTCGTCCGACATGGAGTAGAGGTCGTCAATGACCCAGATATGCATATCCTTGGCTCTTTGTTTAAAGAAGGAGGTCCCGCTTGTGGATGCGTCGCAGGGCGTAGACATGGCGAGGACCTTCTTTGCATATTTACCCCCGAACCGCGATGTGACGGTTTCGAGTTCGTGCAGAGCCTTGGAGTCCGCGCGGCCGCTCTTACAGGAGATAAATGTGGGAACGGCGGAACGCATCAGGATCACGTCGATTTCATTGATGGTTTCGCTTCTGGGGTGGCCTTCCGTTTCGAAGGACGGATTTGTGGCTTCACCGTCCCAGTCGATCACGGCTCCGACCACGGCATCCGTGAAGTCCGTGGGTTTACGGGTGGCAACCTCATACACATGAAGCTCCAGGATATTTCCCGTCTTGGTGACGATCTCCCGGATCTGTTTTGACTTGAAGCGGAAGACGACACGGGAATGCTCATAACGGAAGAAATTCATCATTCCCGCTTCATTCAGGCGCTGAAGGGTCTGGACTGCATCCCTGAGAGCTGCCTTCGGCATCCGGTAGACACCGTCATCGTCTGCCGGATAATTCTTCACAACCTCCTCGATCACCGCCAGATGCTTGTTCCAGCTGTGGCGGAGTTCTTTTGCAACCCCCCAGATGATACGGATCTCTTCCCGGAACTGATCTGTAAAGCGCCAGTTGTTCATCGGAGCACGAAGAACACCGCCGTGGAGAATGATATTCTCGGCGACGGAAATTCTGACGTTGGATTTGCAGGAAACAGGGGCCATGCCCTCTGAGAAATCCATCTCGGTTCCCGTGTAGGGATCGATCCGGAGTGTCCGGGTCTGACGGCTGGCACTCACATATCCGAAGGCGATCAGGAACATCTCCCCGCCACCGGTCAGCTCGAAGCGGGCGTCCGGATATTCGATACAGATGTCATCCAGGGTCTGGATGCATAGTTCCAGACTGTCTCTCGGAACTTCGATGAATTCCAGGACCGTGTCCGGAGAGGTGATGGAAGCAAACTTCCTGAGGCTCTTCATTTTCTTGGTGATCATATTGTGTTTATGACCGAGATATATGATCCTTTCAGGTTTATACTGCAGCAGGACCATGATATTCTCCAGTGCTTCTTCCGAGAAAAACTCTACAAATACATCTCCCATGCTGTATCCTCCGTTATGATTCCATGATTTCCCGGCAGCTGCCCGGGTCAGTGCCGCCCACGCCGGAACCGTACTGGCCGGAACCGTCCGCGCCGGAACTGTCTGTGCCGGTTAGATTCTTCGCTTCGCGCTGCCGCTTGGTCGATACTCGGCGCACGTAATGCGTGCCACCGGCACGCGTGCGCCCGCTCAGAATGACATTGTCATCCTGAGGGCTTCAGCCCGAAGGATCTTTCGCCGTCAGTACCATCCGCCGTCGATGCGTATGGAGGCCCCGGTGAGGTAGGAAGGCATCTCCGAAAGCCGCAGGATGGCATCCGCCACTTCCTTCGGGGTGGCAAAGCGGTCATAAGGGATCTCCTCCGACAGTGCGCTCCGGTCAGCCTCCGTCAGAAGACCGTTCATATCCGTATCTACAACTCCGGGCTGCAGACAGTTGACTGCGATCCCCGAGGGCGCAAGCTCCTTGGCCAGTGCACGGCTGAAGGCGATCACTCCTCCCTTGGCTGCGCTGTAGGCAACCTCACAGGAGGCGCCCACGCTGCCCCAGACGGAGGACAGATTGATGATCCTGCCGTTTTGAGTTGACATAAGATCCGGAATAAATGTGTGACAGGTGTTGTAAAGGGCCGTCAGGTTGGTTCTGAGGACCCGGTCCCATTCCTCCGGTTGCATATCGATCAGAAGCCCGTGATAGCTGACAGCGGCATTGTTGATCAGAAGCTGTACGGTCCCGCCGGATCCGTGCAGTTCGCCGGCCAGTTGTTCCACGAAGGAAAGATCTCCGATATCGCCGGTGCGGCAGAGAACTGCCTGCTCAGGATAATTGCTCCGGATCTCATTCGCAAGGGCCTGAAGCATTTCTTCATTTTTATAAGCGGTCAGGCAGAGCAGGGGGTATGTGCCGGCTTCGGCCAGCGCCAGTGCGGTCGCCCGCCCGATCCCCCGGGAAGCTCCGGTGAGTAAAGCTGTTCTCATATGCAGGAATCCCTTCATCTCATTTTATAACAGTATTGTATCACATTTTCGTTTGGATATATACCAACTCATGACAAATATAAAAAGCCCGACAAACATATGTTCGGCCGTAAACCATGTATCATAAAATAGTCTCTCATTTTATTGAAAACGGAAAAGACATTTGCTATACTATGGGTTAGTGATTGGTTACTTAGGAGGGGTGGCGTATGAAGAAGAAACAGAGTGCCTCAGGCATCTTTTTTTCCATGTTTCTGAGAGCGGTTGTGGTGATCCTTGCGATCGTGATCGTCTGCCTTATCTTCGCTTTAGTCCGTTCCCTGATCCACGGGAAGAGCGAAAAAGAAGGAACCACGGGAAATACAGGCGTGGTTGCATCGGAGAATCAGTCGGATCCGCTGCTTACTGCGCAGAAGACGGAAGCAACTACGGAGGCTCCGCAGGTGGACTTCGGGATCAAGATCGCCGTGCTGAACGGAACGGAGACCAACGGACTTGCAGGCGCCTGGAGAGAGAAGCTGAACGGACAGGGATACACCTCTGTGGAAGCAGGAAATTATAAGGAGGTTACCGAGAACTCCAAAATCTATGTACTGAAGGAAGGAAAGGGACTTGAACTTTCGGGATATTTCGCAGGCTCCACCGTGGAAACCGGAAATTTTAATCCGGAGGATACGGATGTGGATATCAAGGACCTGGATGTGATCATAGTTATAGGTACAAAAGACGATATTTTATCGGTAAATTAAAGAAATGACAGCAGGTTGTACAAGATTGACCCCTTGATTTTGTCATCTTGATAAGTGGTTTACATATTTGATGTATTTTTCACAAAGGATGGGTGCTTTTCAAAAGAAGCACCTTCCTTTTTTTGTTCAAAATGATGGGCGTTATTGGGACGGTGTGCAAGATAGACAAACTTTTTCGGACTTATTTATGCAATTCACATATAGTTTAATAAAAACAAAAAGGTTAATATAGGTAGCAGTGAAAAAACGGAGATAAAACTATCTTAGTAAGTTTATATTATTCTTAGGAGGAAGTAAAAATGGCTAGTTTATCACTGAAGAACATTTATAAGATCTACCCGAATGGCTTTAACGCAGTTAAAGACTTCAATCTGGAGATCGCAGACAAGGAGTTCATCATTTTCGTTGGACCTTCCGGATGTGGTAAGTCTACAACCCTTCGTATGATCGCAGGACTCGAGGACATCAGTTCCGGTGAGCTGTGGATCGGCGATAAGCTTGTGAACGCAGTAGAGCCCAAGGATAGAGATATCGCCATGGTATTCCAGAACTACGCTCTGTATCCTCATATGTCCGTATATGACAATATGGCATTTGGTCTGAAGCTTCGTAAGGTTTCCAAGGAGAAGATCGATAAGTCCGTACATGAGGCAGCTAAGATCCTTGAGATCGAGCACCTGCTGGATCGTAAGCCGAAGGCTCTTTCCGGTGGTCAGAGACAGCGTGTGGCTATGGGACGTGCCATCGTGCGTGAGCCGAAGGTATTCCTGATGGACGAGCCTCTTTCCAACCTGGATGCTAAGCTTCGTGTTCAGATGCGTGTCGAGATCTCCAAGCTTCATCAGAGACTGCAGACAACCATCATCTACGTAACACATGACCAGACCGAGGCTATGACACTGGGTACCCGTATCGTAGTTATGAAGGATGGTATCATCCAGCAGGTAGATACACCGCAGAATCTGTACGATCATCCGATCAACCTGTTCGTAGCAGGATTCATGGGAATGCCGCCGATGAACTTCATCGACTGCAAGGTGGTTAAGTCCGGAGCAGATGTACTTCTGATGTTCGGTTCTCACTCCATCAAGGTTCCTGAAGCTAAGGCTAACAAGCTGATCGCAGGCGGATTCATTGACAAGGATGTTGTTCTTGGTATCCGTCCCGAGGATATCCATGATGAGCAGCTCTTCATCGAGTCCTCACCGGAGTCCGTTATCGATGCACGTATCAATATCTACGAAATGCTTGGTGCTGAAGTATACCTGTACTTCTCCATCGACCAGTTCGATATCACAGCTCGAGTTAATGCACGTACAACTGCCCGCCCCGGCGACACCGTACAGTTTGCATTCGACCTGTCCAAGATCCACATCTTCGACAAGGAAACTGAACAAATTATTGCGAACTGACGCGACAAAAGCCACTATTCGCAGTGAGTACATAGAAACAGGCGGCCGCATGCTTGCATGCAGGGCCGCCTGTTTTTATGTGATCAACCTGCGAAGCAGGGGCCTCACGTATCGCCGCGACGTAAAGCCGCGAAGCGGCGACATACGCACGGAGTGCGGATGGGTCGCGGTCGAAACGTGAGGGACTGTGAATGGTGAGGAGAGAATGAGCGAAGCAGTGGCCTCACGCATCGCCTCGGCCATGAGCCGCGAAGCGGCGGCATACGCACGGAGTGCGGATGGGGCGAGGCCGATGCGTGGGGCTGCGAATAGTAAAATAGTAAAAATATATGAAATTTCTGAGGAAATACAGCGAATGGCCGTATTTCCTCTTTATTTTTTTGTGAAATGAAAAGGAGAAGAAGCATGATTTCAAATCAGATTCTGCAGGATACCATTGAAGGAATCCGTATCATAACCAAGGTTGACCTGGTTGTTATGGATGTGGAAGGCAGGGTGCTGGCAAAGACGATTGAAGGGTCGGTAGACGGATACGAGGAGGCAGTTACGGCTTTTGCGGATTCACCGGCAGAGAGTCAGGCCATGCTGGGGTGTCAGTTCTTTAAGGTGAACGATGATAAGCAGCTGGAATACGTGATCATGGCAAAGGGAGAGAATGATACAACCTACATGGTAGGCAAGATGGCAGCATTTCAGATCCAGAATCTCCTCGTAGCATATAAGGAGCGGTTCGATAAGGATAATTTCATCAAGAACCTGCTGTTGGACAATCTTCTGCTTGTGGATATCTATAATCGTGCAAAGAAACTGCACATCGATACCGATGTAAAAAGAGTCGTCTTTATCATTGAGACGAAGACAGAAAAGGATAATAATGCTCTGGAGACCGTCAGAAATCTTTTCGCCAGCAAGACGAAGGATTTCATCACTGCCGTGGATGAGAAGAATATCATCCTGGTGAAGGAAGTAAAGGCCACCGAGAATTATGATGAGTTGTCCCGGATCGCAAAGGTGATCGTGGATATGCTGAATACGGAGGCCATGTCCAGCGTACATGTAGCCTTCGGTACCATCGTAAATGAGATCAAGGAAGTATCCCGTTCCTACAAAGAGGCAAAGATGGCTCTGGATGTAGGTAAGATCTTCTACAGTGACAAGAATATCATTGCGTACAACAATCTGGGCATCGGCCGGCTGATCTATCAGCTGCCTATCCCGCTCTGCCGTATGTTCATCAAGGAGATCTTCGACGGAAAGTCTCCGGATGAATTTGACGATGAGACTCTGGTCACGATCAACAAGTTCTTCGAAAACAGCCTGAATGTTTCCGAGACCTCACGCCAGCTGTATATTCACAGAAATACACTGGTTTACCGGCTGGACAAGATCCAGAAGGCTACCGGTCTGGATCTTCGCGTCTTCGAGGACGCCATCACTTTCAAGATCGCATTGATGGTAGTTAAATATATGAAATATATGGAGACGTTGGAATTCTGACGTAACCATAAGTAATAAGTGGAAGGATACCCATTATGATTACAATGGAAAATGTAACAATGAAGTACCCGACCGGAACCCTTGCATTGCAGGACGTCAGCCTTCATATCGAGAAGGGTGAATTCGTCTTTATCGTGGGAAGTTCCGGATCCGGGAAGACAACCATGCTGGAACTGATGCTCCGGGAGCTGGTTCCGACAAAGGGTAAGATCCGGGTGGCAGGCTTTGACTATTCGAAACTGAAACGCCGCCAGATCCCCAAGGTACGAAGAAAGCTTGGATTCGTATTCCAGAATTTCCGACTGATCAAGGATCGGACGGTTTATGAAAATGTAGCATTTGCCCAGCGGGTTGTGGAAACACCCGCAAGGTATATCCGTCGTCAGGTTCCTGCCATGCTTACCATGGTAGGACTGGCCGACAAGTATAAATCCTATCCCCGTCAGCTGTCCGGCGGTGAGCAGCAGAGAGTTGCTCTGGCCCGTGCCCTTGTAAATAAGCCGGATATCATTCTGGCAGATGAGCCTACCGGAAACCTTGACTCCAAGAATACCTGGGAGGTAATGAATCTTCTGGAGGAGATCAATGCAAAAGGTACCACTGTGGTAGTGGTAACACATAATAAGGAGATCGTAAATGCCATGAAGAAGCGGGTAATAACGTTGAAGAAGGGCGTTATTATCAGTGATGTGGAGAAGGGAGGCTATATCGATGAGGATTAGTTCAATCGGTTATAGTCTGCGACAGGGCTTTAAGAACATCCGGAGAAATCTCCTGTTCTCTCTGGCATCCATCGGTACCATTGTTGCCTGCCTCTTCCTGTTTGGACTTCTTTATGCAGTTATCGTCAATTTCCGTACTGCCATCAAGAATATTGAAGGAAATATCTCCATCTCCGTATTCTTTGATACGGGTATCTCGGAGAATCAGATCGATCTGATCCGGGAGCAGATCAGGACAAGAGATGAAGTGGCTACGCTGGATTATGTTTCGGCAGAGGACGCATGGAAGCAGTTCTCCGAAGCGAACTATGATGATCCGGAAGCGGCAAGAGAGACCTTCGGTGCAGATAACCCGTTGGCAAACTCTTCATCCTTCACCATTACGCTGAAGGATGTAACCTATCAGGCGGACTTTGTACAGTTCGTAAGCTCCATTAAGGGCGTGCGAAAGGTAAAGAGCTCCGAATATACGGCGAACAATGTGGCAGCCATTAACAAGTTCGTAGGTTATGCATCTGCATTTATCATAGCGATCCTGTTCTTGGTATCCATATTCCTTATCAGCAATACCATTACCATCGGTATCACTGTCCGGAAGGAAGAGATCAAGATCATGAAGCTGATCGGTGCAACCAATGCATTTGTACGTGCACCGTTTATTGTAGAGGGTGTGACGATCGGTCTGATCGGTTCGGTTATCCCTGTAGTGATCCTGTATTATATGTATGAAGCGGTGATCGACTACGTGGTAGGACGATTTGCCGTGTTACAGTCCATCTTTGAATTCGTACCGGCGATGGATCTGTTCAAGGTTCTTGCACCTATGTCCCTGCTGATCGGTATCGGCATCGGTTTCATAGGAAGCTGGTTGACGACCAAGAAACATTTGAAGGTATGACATTGGCAATTAGGAGGCGATCCGATTGAAGAAAAGACTGCGTTTATTGTTAGCATGTATACTGATCTTCGGACTGTCCGGGGCATCCGTTTATGCGGATGATCCGGTTACTCCTGTTGGAGATGGAAGCTCAGAGCAGACAAGTCAGACCGACGCAGAGCCGGATTCGACTGAAGCTTCAGAGCAGAAGTCTGAGACGTCTTCGGAAACGACCACTGAAAAAACTTCGGAAAAGGCTTCGGAAGGAAATCCTGAGCAGGGATCCGAGCAAAACTCCGAACAGGGGAGTGAACAGAACTCCGAGCAGGGATCCGAGCAGAACTCCGAACAGGGGAGTGAACAGAACTCCGAGCAGGGTTCCACTCAGGCTTCCACCGCTGTGGTCGCTCCCTATTACAATGCAGCAGAGATTGCAGCACTTCGCCAGCAGTATGCCGAAAGCGTTCAGGAATCCCAGGCGGTTCAGAAGAAACTGAATGAAATGAAGAAGACGCAGAACAGCTTCATTGAGAATCTGCAGGAGATGGATAACGAGATCATCCGTCTGCAGGATGAGATGGATGAGCTGGCCATGCAGCGCAGCAAGGTGGATGCCACGATCACACAGTTGAAGTATGAAATGGAATTCGCCGAAGAGGATGTCCAGGTCCAGTATAATAAACTGAAGGACCATATCCAGAATTCCTACGAGAACGGAAATTATTCCTATATGGATGCTCTGCTTCAGGCGGTTTCCTTCGCGGACGTTCTGAATAAAACAGAGTATGTGGAGCAGGTGAGCCGGTATGACGAGGTTCTTCTTAAGAATTACCAGGCGGCACGCCAGCAGCTTGCCAACAAACTGAAAATGCTTGAAACCATGGTTGAGGATTACGGGATCATGGAAGAGGTCTATAAGGACCGGCAGGATGCAATGGTCATACTCTCGGATGAGAAAGAGAGACAGATCAATGATTATCAGGCCCAGATTGATGAAGCACAGGCCGGACTTACCAAGCTTCAGGTTCAGGAGCAGATCCAGGCAAACCGGATCGCTGAGATCGAGGCACAGGCACATACTACGATCACCTACGATATCGTGAATTATAACGGAGCGGTATTTGTGTGGCCGCAACCCTCAAGTACCTATATCACATCCGATTACGGATACCGTGGCGATATCGGTATCCCGGGCGCGTCGAAGGATCATAAAGGAATCGATATCAAGGCAAAAATGTATGATCCGGTGGTTGCAGCTGCAGACGGAACCGTGATCTACGTTGGATATTACGGTACCGGTGGAAAGACGGTCATGATGGATGTCGGAAGCGGGATCACCATCATCTATCATCATCTGAATGATTATGCCGTTGTCACAGGTCAGAGCGTTACTGCGGGAACCGTAGTGGGACATGTGGGAATGACCGGTGTGACCGGCGGACCGCATCTGCATTTCAGTGTGCGGTTGAATGGGCAATATGTAAATCCGAGACCGTATCTCGGACTGCCGTATTGATCCCAAAGCGTAAATCTATATGCCATACCCGCCCGTTTAACGGGGAGGGGAGTGGAAAGGAAGCGGAACTAACGATGAGAAAACTGAAAAGGGTCCTTGTATTAGCGCTTACTGCAGGACTTATGATGTCTGCCGGAAGCTGTGGGAAGTCAGGAGAAGAGACCAGTGAAAATGCCGGCGCGGAAAGTAATGCCGGATTTGATATCAATTCCCAAAAGATCCAGGATAAAACGAGGGTTATTGAGTCGCTGATCAATAACAACTTTTATTATGAAACAGATCCGGAGAAACGGGAAGCTGCTTATTATAAAGGTCTGATGTATGGACTGGATGATAAATATGCGACCTATTATACGCCGGAGGAGTTCGCCAGAGTCAAAGAGGATGACGAAGGGGAATATGTAGGGATCGGCGCGACTGTATCCAAGAACATGCAGACAGGCGAGATCTATATCGTGTCGCCGATCAAGAACAGTCCTGCCGAGGAGGTGGGTCTGCTTCCGGATGATGTTTTTGTGGAGATTGACGGAACGGAACTCACTACCGATATGGAACTGGATGAGGTGGTGAAGATCATCCGGGGATCGGAAGGGTCTACGGCACATTTGAAAATGTACCGCGAAGGGGAATCGGATTTCCTGGAATTTGATGTTCCCAGGAGAAAGATCCAGAGCGTTACGGTGGAATATGAGATGCTGGAGAACGGATATGGATATATCAAGATCTCCCAGTTTATCGAAACGACCGCAGACCAGTTCCGCGCTGCAGTGGATGAACTGGTATCCAAGGGGGCGAAGGGTCTGATCTTTGATGTCCGGAATAATCCGGGAGGACTTACCGATATTGTCGATCAGATGGTGGATTATCTGGTAAAGGATGATGCGATCGCAAAGGACGGAGATCCTGCGAAGCCCGGGCTGATCCTGGAAATGAGGGATAAGAACGGAACGATCCTTTACAGTGATTCCGCCAAGGACGGACACTTTGTAGATCTTCCCATGGCAGTGTTGATGAACGGCAACAGCGCCAGCTCTTCCGAGATCTTTATCGGATGTCTCAGAGACTATGGGAAAGTAGTCATGATCGGCGAGAAGAGCTACGGAAAGGGGATCGTACAGCAGACATTCCCCCTTACGGACGGATCCGCGGTGAAGATGACCATAGCTAAATACTTCCTTCCGGCAGGAAGCAATATCCATGAAACGGGGATCGAGCCGGATCAGGTGGTAGAGCTTACCAAGGAGCAGAAGCGGATGCTGTATAAGCTTCCCTATAATGAAGATCCACAGCTTGCTGCAGCAATCAAGGCATTGGGCGGACAGCCGCTTCCGGCGCCCCGGTCCGCCGAGAGTGCAGGTTCCGGCACGACCGAAACCACTGAGGGGAAGAACTCGGAGTCTACCGAAGGAACCGGTTCCGAGACAACGGAAACGACAGAGGACAAGAGTACGGAAACGACAGAAGATAAGAGTACGGAAACGACAGAGGATAAGAGTACGGAAACGACAGAAGAGTAATAGAGTGACTAAGGGATCCCCTGCGTTCGTTGCAGGGGATTCTTAAGAATAAGAGGAAGGGATAGAACCATTATGGACCGTGAGATGATCGTCGTCCTGGATTTCGGAGGACAGTACAATCAGTTGATCGCACGAAGGGTGCGGGAGTGCAATGTGTATGCGGAGGTGCATCCGTATACGATCACCATTGAACAGTTAAAGGAATTAAAACCGAAGGGGATCATTTTCACAGGTGGGCCAAACAGTGTCTATCTGGAGGAGTCGCCATCCTACAGCAGGGAGATCTTTGAACTTGGGATCCCAATCCTCGGAATCTGCTATGGATCCCAACTCATGGCACATTTGCTTGGGGGGAAGGTTGCGACTGCGCCTGTCAGTGAATATGGGCGGACCCGGACCATGGTATCCGTTTCCGATGCGGAGAACGGGAGCGGGGAAGGCTCGATCCTTTTCTCAAATGTAGGTGAAACCTTCACTTCCTGGATGAGTCATACAGATTATATTGCAGAAGTTCCAGAAGGCTTCCGGATCACTGCGAAGACGGAACACTGTCCGGTGGCAGCTATGGAGTGCCCGGAGAAGAAACTGTATGCAACGCAGTTCCATCCGGAAGTTCAGCATACAGAGTTTGGACAGGAGATCCTGAAAAACTTCGTCATTCGTGTCTGTGGCTGCAGTGGAAGCTGGCGGATGGATTCCTTTGTGGAAACTGCTGTCCGGGAACTGAGAGAGAAGATCGGTACGGGCCGGGTGCTCTGTGCTCTGTCCGGTGGTGTGGATTCCTCCGTGGCTGCGGTACTGCTGTCCAAGGCTGTTGGTAAACAGCTTACCTGCGTCTTCGTGGATCATGGCCTGCTTCGAAAGGATGAAGGAGATGAGGTGGAAGCGGTCTTCGGGCCGAAGGGTCAGTATGATCTGAATTTCATCCGCGTAAATGCACAGGAGCGTTTCTATCTGAAACTTGCCGGTGAGACGGATCCGGAGAGAAAGCGCCATATCATCGGTGAGGAATTCATCCGTGTCTTTGAGGAAGAAGCGAAGAAGATCGGAGCAGTGGATTTTCTGGCGCAGGGAACCATCTATCCGGATGTGATCGAATCCGGCCTCGGAAAGTCAGCCGTGATCAAATCCCATCACAATGTGGGCGGACTGCCGGAGCATGTGGATTTCAAGGAGATCGTAGAGCCTCTCCGGATGCTCTTTAAGGATGAGGTGCGTAAGGCCGGCCTGGAGCTGGGGATCCCGGAGTATCTGGTATTCCGTCAGCCCTTCCCGGGACCGGGACTGGGTGTCCGTATCATAGATGATATCACTCAGGAGAAGGTGCGCATCGTGCAGGAAGCGGACGCCATCTACCGGGAAGAGGTAGATGCGGCTATTGATAGAGGAGAGATCGTTACACCTCCGAACCAGTATTTTGCGGCCCTGTCCAATATGCGGTCCGTGGGTGTTATGGGAGATTTCCGGACCTATGATTACGCTGTGGTCCTTCGCGCTGTCTGCACCAGTGACTTCATGACCGCAGACTGCACAGACATTCCTTTTGCGGTTTTGCAGCGTTGTATGACCCGGATCATCAATGAGGTAAAGGGAGTGAACCGCGTACTCTATGATCTCACCTCCAAGCCGCCGGGAACCATAGAACTCCTTTAATACAAAAAGGATCGAGAGCCCTTAATTTACAAGGGCTCTCGTTTTTTATGCCTACATTATGCCTACATTTCCAGGTCATTTCTCAATTTTCGTCTTTTTTATTCTTTGCGGTTTCCGCATCAAGTATCGCACGCATAACGGCAAGACGCCGGTTAAATCTCTCTTTTTCTGTGAGGGAAGAAGTATTGAACATAGTCAGCGGGAAGGCGTTGTATCGCTCAATCATCTCCTTCTTCCGGCTGTCATAGAACTCTTGCGTGCATTCATAGTTTTTCAGCTCGTTATGCATCTCCTGAACTATCTCCAGAGCCTGGCAGACATCTGCGGAGAACAGCGGCTTTCCATCCCGAAGGATATCGCCGTAATAGAAGGTCAGCCGGACCAGGTTGCGACCGCTGTCCCCATCTTCCGGGTGCTCCCGGTCAATCCGGTTTTGGATCTCGGTCTTAAAGGTCAGTTCATTTGCATCATAGAGATCAAAAAGAAATCCAACCAGATCCCCCATGGAGTTCAGGTAATTATGATTCCGAGCATTTCGGAGAATTCCTTCTGTGTTTTGTTCATTACGGTTTCCCGCAGGATTCTGAGTCGCCTTCCGAATATATTATTTTTGTCATTTGCAAATAAGCTCATGGTAAATGGACCCCTTTCCCGTCGTGTGTATCTGATGATGTTGAACATATGGTTTTGCTCTTTAATGTAAGTATAACATAAAGATTTTGATATTGATAGCAAAAAATGAAAAATATAGCAAATAATGATATTGACAACATATTTCAATATGATATACTGATTGTGATAGCAAATACTAATATTTGAAGGAGGTGAGACTATGAGAAACGACAAGGACACTTTATTCGTCGGAGTAGATCAGGTGCAGTTCGACCTGGGAGTATCCCGGGCAAAAGCATACGAAGTGATCAGAACTCTGAATGACCAGTTAAAAAAAGCGTATCCGAAAGCAATCGTCGTAGCAGGTCGCGTAAATCGCATCTGGTACGAGGAGGCTTGTCTTAAATCCGGGCGTGACAGAAAG
>CACYMQ010000019.1 GCA_902775555.1 uncultured Lachnospiraceae bacterium
TCCGGAAGGATCTCCCCCTCCTGAAGCTTCTTCTTCACAGAAGGTTCCAGCGAGAACAGCACCTCCACCAGACCATCCTTTGTATCGTCACGCAGCAGCGTCTTATCGAACTTTCCTCCGAGCGCGATACCGATAGCTCCGATCACCACGGACTTTCCTGCACCGGTCTCGCCGGTCAGCACATTCAGTCCTTCTTCAAATGTGACCTCGAGCCGGTCGATCAGTGCGATATTTTCTATTCTTAAACTAACTAACATACTTCCTCCTCATAATTCGTCCTGCCTTTGCAGGAGCGGTGAGGATCATCATACCGAATACACAGTCATCTAATTCTGACTCAGTTTTCTGGAAAGCACCTCATAGAAACTCCGATCCTCGAACCTGATCAGCCGCAGGGGTGCCTCCGCTGCATATACCTCTACCTCATCTTCAACGGAGATGGAATAATTCTTATATCCGTCAAAGGATACGATTGCCTCATTTACCTGGGTTTTCCGCTTTTCCTCCAGGGTGATACGGATCCGGTCTCCCTCTCCGAAGACCACGCTCTTCTTGGAAAGAGAATGCGGGGAAATGGGTGTCATCACAAGAAGCCGCGTCTTGGGTGATACAATGGGGCCTCCTGCCGACAGATTATATCCCGTAGAACCGGTGGGTGTGGAGATGATCACTCCGTCTGCTTCATACGTATCAAAGAAAGCATCATTTACATAGATCTTTAATGCGATAAGTCGAAGCACACCCTCCCTGATGACCACCACATCATTTAATGCGGAAAAATGTTCCTCTGACTTTCCGCCTGCAGGCAGATCGGCGCCTTCGGCATTTCGCCCGCTGCCCGCTGTATTCTCTCCGGTGTCCCCGGCATTTCGCCCGCTGCCCGCTGTATTCTCTCCGCTACTTCCGGTATTTCGCCGGATCACACCTGTCAACTGCATCCGCTCTTCCACGAAGTAGTCTTTGTTGATCAGACGGTCTACCATCTGCTCCATGGCCGAACACTCCACCTCCGTAAGGAAGCCGGTGGTCCCGAGATTCAGACCGATCATGGGCACCGGACCATCCATAATGGCATGGCTGGCCCGCAGCATGGTCCCGTCGCCGCCCAGTACGATCACACAGTCCAGAGTATCCAGGAGCTGCGCGGAGATCCCTTTCTCCGGCGCCTCATCCCCTTCCAGCAGTCTGGTGGTTTCATGCCCCTTCGAACGGATCAGCTTCTCCAGCCTGTCCGTGATACTCTGATCCGGGTCCTTATTTACATTTGAAAAAAGCAGAAAATGCATTTTCTATTCTTTCCTATCTTTCCTATCTCTTTCATTCTGTCTTACAGCCGGTCACGAAGCGGTCCGTGGACCTCATCCCTGCCGGTGGATCTGAAGACGTTACACCTGTATTTTGGATCAGACATCAGTCGGTTTATCCAGCTTTGCATGGCTCTCCTCAACCACTGCTTCCGCAGAGATCTCCGATCCGCCCGCCGGTTCATTTTCGAAAGATGATGTACCTCCTTTTTGCAGCCAGACCAGATACTCGATATTTCCTTCCGGTCCTTTGACCGGCGAATAGGTAAGCCCGCGAACCGTAAAGCCTGCCACAGGGGCATAATCCAGGATCTTTTCGATCACTTCCCGGTGAACCTTTCGGTCCCTGACCACACCCTTCTTTCCGACCTTCTCCCTGCCCGCTTCGAACTGCGGCTTGATCAGGGCAACGACCTCCCCCTCGTCCCGAAGCATTTCATATACCGGAGGAAGCACCTTCGTAAGAGAGATAAAGGATACATCGATCGATGCAAAATCCAGCTGTGCACCGCCGATATTTTCACGTGTCACATAACGGATATTGGTCTTCTCCATACAGACGACACGCGGATCGTTTCGCAGTTTCCAGTCCAGCTGTCCGTGCCCCACATCCACTGCGAAGACCTGTCTTGCACCGTTTTGCAGCATACAGTCCGTAAAGCCGCCGGTGGAAGCTCCGACATCCATACAGACCCTGTCCTGCAGGGTTATGGGGAAGCTCTTCATGGCCTTCTCCAGCTTCAGCCCCCCACGGCTGACGTAGGGCAAAGTCTTTCCCCGGACCTCGATCCGGCAGGTCTCTTCAAATGTGCTTCCTGCCTTATCTTCCTTCTCATTATCCACATATACGATCCCGGACATGATGATGGCCTTTGCCTTCTCCCGGGAGTCCGCCAACCCCTGCTCTACCAGCAGGATATCCAGTCTCTTTTTCACTTCTTCAGTTCCTTTCGGATCCTGCTGACGACCGAATCCACATCCAGTCCCAGCCTTGTACGAAGAGATGAAACCGTACCATGCTGTACGATCTCCTCCTCTATGCAAATGTGCATGAAGGGCGTCGAAACCCCGTGCTTCTGAAGCTGATAGGCCACTGCCTCACCATAACTGCCGTGCTGCACCGCTTCCTCCAGGATCACAAGAAGATCACTTTCCTTTGTTGCGGCACAGAGCATGGTTTCATCCAGAGGCTTGATAAAACGGGCGTTGATCAGCGAAACCCTGACACTGTCCTCACGTTCCAGGATACGGGATGCGGTTTCCGCTTCGGCAGCCATGGCACCGACGGAAACGATGGTGATATGCTTCCCCTTTCCTTTCTTTTCCGTCCTGTGACTGATGTACTCCGACCTTCCCTGCTCGATGGGAGCGATCACCCGGCCGGGCACATCCAGGGCGCTTCCTTTGGGATACTTGATCGCTATAGGGCCCTCTATAGTCACGGCATATTCCAGCATGGCCGCAAGCTCAGCCCCGCACCTCGGAGAAAGTACGGTAAGACCCGGCATCTCATCCAGATATGCCGTATCGTAGATCCCCTGATGCGTCTCCCCGTCTCCGCCCACAAGACCGGAACGGTCGATGGCGAAAATGACATGAAGATGCTGCAGACAGACATCATGCAGGATCTGATCATACGCTCTCTGCAGGAAGGACGAATAGATAGCCACCACAGGGATGATCCCCTGCTTTGCGAGTCCTGCCGCAAATGTAACGGCATGCTGCTCGGCGATCCCCACATCGTAGGTCCGGTCGGGGTATGCCTTTTTAAATGCGCGAAGTCCGGTCCCCCGGATCATGGCTGCGGAAACCGCCACCAGTTCCGGATACTTCTCTCCCAGCGACAGCATGGTCTTTGCAAAAACATCGGTAAACATTTTATATCTGGCCTGTGTCGGTTCGCCGGTCACACGGTCAAAGGGACCGATCCCGTGGAACCGTTCCGGATGCCTCTCTGCGGGAAGGTACCCCTTCCCTTTCTTCGTCTTCACATGCACGATAATTGGCTTATTCAGACGAAATGCCCTTTCAAATGTGGATACCATTTCTTCCACATTGTGTCCGTCCACCGGACCGATGTAGGTGATCCCCATTTCCTCGAAGAACATACCCGGAACCAGAAGATTCTTCACCGAATCCTTGGACCTCTTTATGCTCTTGGCTACCTTTGGTCCGACACCGGGAATGGTCATCAGCGCGCTTTCCACATCCGATTTCAGTTCATTGTAGGATTTTCCGACGCGGATCCGGTTCATGGCTTTGGAGAAACCACCGACATTTTTACCGATGGACATCTCATTGTCATTTAGTACGATCACCAGCGGAGCCTTCAGCTGTGACACTGCATCCAGCGCCTCATATGCCATTCCGCCGGTCATGGAACCGTCGCCGATCACCGCTGCCACCCGGGGCATCGCAAGGGTCGGATCCGCAGTACATTTGATCCGTGCCGCTTCCACGATCCCTAAAGCCGCCGAGATGGAAGTGGAACTATGTCCTGTGTCAAATGCATCACAGGGGCTTTCACTCCCCTTCGGAAAACCGCTCATCCCATCCAGCTGACGCAGGGTATCAAAGCCATCCTTCCGGCCGGTAAGGATCTTATGGGTATAACTCTGATGTCCCACATCAAAAACCAGCTGATCCCCGGGGAATTCCATGCAGAGATGCAGTGCCATGGTAAGCTCCACAACTCCGAGATTTGCCCCCAGGTGACCGCCGGTCTGACTCACTTTATCCAACAGGAAATTCCGGATCTCATCCGCAAGACGCGGATAATCCTCCGGAGCGATCTCCCGTATATCATTTTCATGATTGATCTGATCCAGCAGACGCATGGTCAACTTTCTCCTTAGTTTCTATTATCTACATGTCATTCTGACTACATGTCATTCTGACTACATGTCATTCTGAGCGCAGCGAAGAATCTTTCCGCCATCTCCCCTGCCATGACCCCATGTCATTCTGAGCGCAGCGAAGAATCTTTCCGCCATCTCCCCTGCCATGACCCCATGTCATTCTGAGCGCAGCGAAGAATCTTCTCTCCTGCAACACCATAAGATCCTTCGCTTCGCTCAGGATGACGATCATTTGTCACTTCTGCCGTCCCACCAGCCCCTGCAACAGCGCGATCAGTTCCTCTGCCGCTGTTCCGATGGCCTTTCCTTCGTCCTCCGGGAACAGTTCCCTGAGAAGCTTCTCCGACGTATCCGTCATTTCCTGAACGTAAGACCTTGCCGCATCCATACCATACAGTGTAACATAGGTCGTCTTCTCATTTCTGGCATCCTGTCCTACTTCCTTGCCAAGAGATGCCTCATCTCCGATCTCGTCCAATATATCGTCCTGCACCTGGAAAGCCAGACCTGCATGATAGGCAGCCTTACGAACCGCCTCCACCTCCTGTGTGGCAGCGCCGCCAAGGACAGCCCCCATTTCCATGGCACATTCCAGAAGAGCCGCTGTCTTGTTCGCATAGATATATTCCAGTTTGACATCATCCATCTTCGTTCCCGCCAGAGTCACATCCGCAGTCTGGCCGCCCAGCATACCGAAGAGCCCCGGGCGTTTTGCCAAAATGCGCATCGCCTGTTCGATCCTTCTCTCACACGGAAAGATCTCCATTGCCTCCGCCGCCACTTCAAAAGCCAGATTCAGAAGACCGTCTCCTGCCAGAATGGCGATATCCTCTCCAAATGCCACATGCACGGTGGGGCGTCCCCGGCGCAGAGAATCATCGTCCAATGCCGGCAGATCGTCATGGATCAGGGAGTAAGTATGGATCATTTCCAATGCCGAGGCAAAGATCAGCGCGATCTCTCTCGGAATGGGCGGGATCAATGTATCCTGCGTAGAATCCACCCTTTGCATAAAAGCGTCATAGGTCAGCATCAGAAGCTGCGGCCGGATCCTCTTTCCGCCGGCCATCAGTGCATACTCCATTGCCTCACGTACTTTATTCGCCGGTCCTGCATCCGCCGGCATATAACGTTTCAATGCGCTCTCGATCTCTTCTCTTCTTTTATCCTCTGTCATACCCCGTTCTCCTCCGGTGAAAGGATCTTCAACTGCTGTTCCACACCTTCGAGGGTCTTCTGGCATTCACCCAAAAGACCAACTCCTTCCGTATACAGCTTCATGGCATCCTGAAGCCCGGTTTCCGGAGACTCCAGTTCCTGCAGGATCTCCTCAAGACGGCTCAGAGATTCCTCCACTGTAAGCTTCTTTTCTTCTTCCTTCTTCTTTGCCGGCATATCCTTCTCCTGTATATCTTTCCAGTACAACACGATCTACGGCAGGATCTTCGCATCCCGTTTCCCGTCATGCAATGTGATGCGGATCACGTCATCCGTGCGAAGTTCCGAGATCGAACGTACCGGTTGTCCTTCCTTTGTAAAATAACCGAAGCCTCCCACCAGTTTTGCCGTAGGTGACAGTCCGTGCAGCCTTTCCGCAAGAAGGGCAGCACGCTGGGCGGTCAGCTCGTATTTCCGCTGCATGGCCAGCCTGAGTGCATCCCCGGTCTCTTTCGCTCTTCTTTCAGTAAGCTCCAGCTTCTGCCGGATCCGCTCCTGCATCTGCCGCTGTATCTGTTCCAGCCGCAGCTTCTGATCCTTCAGCCTTCCTTCCGGTCCCTTATGCTCCAGTCGGGCCCTGTATCCGGCCAACTGCGTACGAAGGACCTCCAGCCGTCCCTGCAGATGCCGGTCCAGCATATCTCTCATATCCTGCAGTTTCCGCAGTGTCGACATCACATCCGGGATGGCCAGCTCCGCTGCCGCCGAAGGTGTCGGCGCCCTGAGATCCGCCGCATAATCCGCTATGGTATTATCCGTTTCATGTCCCGTACCGGAAATGACGGGGGTCTTCGCTTCATAGATCGCTCTGGCCACGATCTCCTCGTTGAAGGCCCAAAGGTCCTCAATGGAACCTCCTCCACGGCCGATGATGATCGTATCCATCCCCATCCCGTCCAGCGTCCGGATACCTCGGGCTATGGTGGCTGCAGCCCCCTCTCCCTGTACTTTCGCAGGATAGAGGACCAGTTCCACATAGGGATTCCGTCTTCTTGCTATATTACAGATATCCTGGATTGCAGCCCCGGTGGATGCCGTAACGATCCCCACCTTCTTCGGATATTTCGGGATCTCCTTTTTCTTCTCAAAATCAAACAGTCCCTCTTCAAAAAGCTTCTGTTTCAACTGTTCATACAGGACATGGAGTTTTCCTGCCCCGTCACCGTCCAGCCGGATCTTCTTCGCATAGAGGTTGATCCTGGTATCCTTCTCATAGATCCGGATCTGCCCTTCGATCACCACCGCCTGTCCGTCCTCCAATCGGAATGTAAGACCGGCCGCCTGATTTCCCTTAAACATAACACACGGCATGGAACCGCTTTCGTCCTTCAGAGAGAAGTAAATATGTCCCATGCTGTGATATTTACAATTGGATATCTCACCCTTTATGAAAATGCGCTGCAGCAGATAATCCTGATCGATCAGACCCGAAAGATAGCGGTTTACCTGCCCTACCGTATATACTTTCATCCGGCTGTCACATCCCTTCAAAACTTCAGGTTCTTATAAAGAGTCTGCATCTTCCTCTTTGGTCTCCCTGGTATACAACTGGTTCAGAACACCATTGATGAAGGGCACTGCCTTTTCGTCACAGTATTTCTTGGCGAGCTCAAGCGCCTCATTGATGGCTACCTTATCGGGGATGTCCTCATCAAAGCAGATCTCATAAGCAGCCACACGAAGGATCGCCAGTTCGGCCTTTCCGACCCGGTTCATCTTCCAGTCCCTGCTCGCCTGTTCCAGAAGCCGGTCCAGTTCTCCTGTCCGTTCAAGGATCGCATCAACCTTCGCACGGATATAAGCCCGGTCCTCTTCTTCGATCTCCTTCCGCATCCCGGGCAGGAAGACCTCCGGTTCTTCTCCCAGCATCGTCAGATATTCTTCCGTCTGCTCTCCCATCCCCTCTGCGGGAAAGAAAGCCTCCCGAAAAACGATCCGAAAGATGCTGTCTCTTGCTTCACTTCTTGTCATTGATCCAACCTCTATTTCTCTGAAAAATCGATCCCGGACACACGCACATTTACCCTGGATACCTTAAGGCCCGTCATGGTATAGAGTGCCTGTGCCACCTTCTCCTGAACCGCCTTTGAGACATCCACGATATTGAAACCGAACTTCACGACCACAGCAACATCTATGGTAAATGTATCCGTCCCGTATGTTACCCGGATCCCCTTGGACAGATTCTTCCTGCCGAGTTTGGAGATCAGCTCATTCGGCACATTTCCGCTGAGCCTTGAAACACCATCCACTTCCGTAGCGGCAAGCCCGGCGATATTGGAGACCACATCTCCGGCGATCTGGATAAATCCGGTTCCCTCATCATCCCTGATGGTAAGTGTTGCCTTCTTCTCTTCTTCCATAATTTCCTCCCGTACGTTGATCTCCCGCTTAGCGCTGCCGCCCGGTCGAGACCCGGCGCATAAACTGCGTGCCCTCTCAGGATGACATGCGTCCCTCATCACGATGCTTCGCCTGCCACAGTTTCTTCCTCATCGGTCCCCAGCAGTATCACGCCATCATAAAGCCCAACTAAGCCTGGGATCCCCGTCCAGAAAAACAGCAGGCAGAGCAGCCCCTGTTTCCACTTTCCAAGATAGAATTTATGTACTCCGATGGTTCCGAGCAGAAGCGCAAGAATTCCTGCTGCCGTTCGATTTTTCTTCATTTTTGATACCTCTTTGGTTTAAGTCTTACCCAAAAGTTCATAGTCGGTTAGATTATAGCATACTCCTGACCGAAATGAAAGATATTCCATTGAATCAGACAGGCATCCCTCTTTGTCACACAGTATCCGCATTTTCCTTTGGGGATCTTTGGGGATACATTTCATCTTCCATGAAAATGTAGAAAAAGCTATGTTAATATGATATAATGAATTGTTAATTTTGCTTTATTTTTGGGAGGAGATCATGGCTAAGTCAAGCACCGACTCAAAGAAAAAAAACACGGGCACTACGGCAGGCTCCGGCAGTAAGTCTGCGACAAAAAAGACCATAGACATAAAGGATCGATCGAAAGCAAAAAAAGCTTCCGAAGCAAAGAAAGCCGCCGACTTTCATCCGAAGAAGTCCAACCGCTCTCTTTATGTACTGGCATTCCTGATCCCGGTGATCGCCGTGCTGCTTGGCATGCTGGCCGGTTCCTTTGCCCCCTTCGGAGGCAAGGATGTAATGACCGCCGGCGGGCACTCACAGCATCTCACCTATTACTACGAACTCTATGACCGGGTTCATGAAGGGAAAGGACTTCTCTACAGTCTCACCACCGGCTCCGGTTATGATTTTACTACGATCTTCACCTATTATCTGTCCGATCCCCTGAATCTGATCATCCTGATCTTCCCGCGGACCGCCATTCTTGCTGTCTTCAATCTGCTCTATGCACTGAAGATCGGTCTGGCTGGTCTCTTCTTCGCATTTTTCCTGAACCATCGGAAAGAACGTATCCTGCAGCGGAAGCTGGCCATGGAAGAGTCACGCAGCGATGCGATCCGGGCCATCAGCGAACGCCGCGCAGCCAGGAAGGCAAGAGCAAAGGAAAAAGCAGAAAAAAGCGGTAAGACAGCAAAGAAAGATCTTGTCATCGGCGGAGCAGAAGCTCCATCCACCGGAATCGGTGCGCTTCTTGCAAAATTCGACTTTCCGATCCTTGGTTTTTCCATCGCCTATGCCCTTTCCGCATATATGCTGGGTCAGGGACTGAATGTAGGGAATCTCTCTGTGGTTGCCATCTTCCCCATCCTGCTCATGGCACTGGATGAACTGATGGAGAACGGAAAATGGAGACTATACGCAGCTCTGATGACTGCCTGCATCTTCTGCAGTTTTCAGATGGCGATCGTGGTCTTCCTCTTCTCTGTCCTCTATGCCATCCTTTTCGATCATAAAGATCTTCACCATGCGATCCGAAATCTTCTCCTGAAGCTTCTCTCGGATCTTATGGCATTCGGTGCGGGAGCTGTGATCGTACTGAACTGCCTCGGAAGCACCACCTTCCGGGATCAGGTATCCGTCAAATTCCCCTATGGCGGTGTCGTTACCACATTTTTTGATATCATCAAGAATCTCCTGCCGACCACACGGACCTCTGCCACCAGCGCATACAGCTATGGCATCGATATCTTCTGCGGAATACTGGCCGTCTTTCTTGTGATACTTTATGTTCTGAACCCGAACATCAAGCTTTCCAGACGTCTTCGTCAGACCGGCATCCTGGCCGCACTGGGCACCGGCCTCATGCTGGTGACCCCCAACTATCTCTTCAACGGTTTCTCCCACCGGGAGATGACCGTCTGCCTGTTCGGTTTCCTCTTTATCGCACAGCTTCTGTCCATGGCTTATGAAGTCTTTCAGAATATCGAACATACACCGGTATGGCAGCTCCATGCCGCGCTTGTCGTGCTTCTGGTTCTGATCCCCGTAAGTTTCTTCCTTTGCGACAATTACAATTCCTTCAGCCCGTTCCTGTATGCCATGGAATTCCTTATGGGATATTATTTCCTGACCTTGCTCTACCGGAGCGATAATCTTGGAAAATGGCTGCTGGCTCTGCTTATCCCTGTCATCCTGATCCTTGAAGTCGGAATGACCTATGTGGACAACCTGCGTCTTGCCGGATCCGAATCAAAGGCGTATTCCTCCACTATGGACAGCCAATACTACGAAGTCTCCCGACTGCTCCATCAGGCTATGCCTGAGGCTCATATCAAGATCTATGACCCGGAAACTAATCAGGATACAGTAGTGGCCTACACGCTCCTGGACTATCACTTCATCATCACCTCGAAGGACGTAAAAAATGTGGATCCCACTCTCCGGCACATGACGGATGTAGGGGATGTCTCCATCTATGAAAATGAATACTCCGCAAACGGCGTATTTATTCCGAAATCCGTGGAGGATTGGGCTTACCGTGAAGAAGCTCCATTTACCACAACCAATGACCTGATACTGGATGTGCTTGATTCCACGCCGGTTTTCTATACTGCTTTGGGAGAACCCAGTAATGGTTTTCTTCCCAAATTTGACGAAAATGGTGTCGAGGATGTAAGACACCTGGATTATATGTTCAACTTTGTCCCCGAAGGAGATGGTCCTCTCTACAGCTCCCTGTACAGCATCCGTTTCCACGGAGATGTAAAGAAAGGGGAACTTGCCACTTTCCTTCATACTTTTTCCAGTTGGGAAGAAACGCCTACGACCCCGCGATCCGAATATGTCTTTTTCCATAAAGAAGGATTTGAAGCCTTCTGTAAGAACCTTCTGATCCCCGCATCAAAGATCCGCTCCGAAGGCTCGGTTTCCTATAGCATCGACGCCCCGGAGGATGGGTATCTCCTGCTTCCCTATAGCACGCTGTCCGGTTGGAAGATCAGTTCTTCTACCAATGCTGCCGGAACCATGGATAACTTCCTTGGCCAGGCTCTTATGGTTCCTGTCTCTTCCGGGCAGAATACCATCGAGCTGGAGTACACTCCTTCACTCTTCTACGTAGGAATACTGATCAGTCTTGCATGTCTTGCGATCCTTATCTTCCTTGCAGTGAAGGATCAGCTGAAGATCCGTGCAACTGCCGGCGGTATTCATTCCCTGTCCGATTGGATCAGGGAAAACTATGTATATGTCATCACGATTTCCGTGATGGCACTCATATACATCCTGATGCTGATGTATACCAGCAGTATCCCCTTCGGTAATAAATCTGTGCTGATCGGTGACGGCTACCTGCAAGGGTATTATGGAAATGCCGGTATCATGAAGGCACTGAAAAATGGGACCTATGGACCTTTAGACTGGAACACTGGAATCGCTATTGACCAATACAACAGTTTCCTAAGCTATCTGCTAACACCATGGACTTTACTGAAATATCGAATCATGCCGGAATCCATGATCCTTTTTGATATGGCGTTCCGTTATGGACTATGCTTCATATTTCCATCGATCACGATTCTCCTTTATCTGACACACCGCCATGGTCGAAAGATGAATAAAAAAGACTGGCGTCTCATTGTCATCGGACTTTCCTATGGACTTTCCACCTACGGCATCAGCTACTTTGTATATGCAAACTTCGACTTCCTGTCCTATGTTCCTCTGATCCTGCTCGGTTTGGAACGCCTGGTATATGACAAAAAACCTGCCTTATATATCATCCTGCTATTTATCATGATGGGGGATGCATACTACGGTTTCATGCTTTGTGAATTCCTGTTTCTCTACTTCTTTACACTCAAATTCGACAGCTTCAAGGATTTCATACAAAAGGGACTTCGATTTGCAGCCGCTTCAATCGCATCTGCAGGTCTTGCATGTTTCCGCCTGATCCCGTATTTTATGCGAACTCTGGACTCTCCCTATAAAGCCGGTGATTCCATCTCTCCGCTTTCAAAATCAGGAGGAAATTATCTCTCCGTGATCTCCGACTATATGAGTCACCGGGAAGCCGTGATCACAACCACCGACGATTTCCGTGTCAACTATTACATTGGGATCCTTGCGCTACTTGTGATCCCTCTGTATCTCCTGAATAAAAAGGTTGATCTTTCGGTACGGATCCGAAGAACCGTGCTTCTTTCCTTATACTTTATTGCATTCGGAAGCAGCATACTGAACTATGTCTTCCACGGATTCCATTATCAGACACAGGTTCCGAATCGGTTCAGTGCTTTCTTCATCGTGCTTCTTGTCATCATGTTTGCAGAGTGCATTCTGTCCTGGCAGGATTATAAGCGAAAGACCTTCTGTCTCAGCATCACCATTCCTGCCGTGATCCTGGGAATCCTTTGGACCATTGCACTTCTCTCCGACTTAAGAGAGCCGGTAAAGACCACTGCATACGTTATGAGTATGATCATTTTAGGCATCTATATTATACTGGCGTGTCTCCAGTTCCTGAAAAAACATAAGAATGCCCTGCGAAATGCCATGCTTGTGGTACTTATCAGCGAAATGATACTGAACGCGGTATATATCTTCCCAAATGCGATTGGAGCCACAGTCCCCGATGACCGGGATCAGAACAGTATCAACACCTTGTCTGCCCGCCATCCTGAGATGCAGGAGCCCTTCACTGCTACGGAATTCATTGCCGACTATTACAATATTGCCGAATCCACCGATATGATCTCCGACAGCTTCTTCTCCTCCTACTCTACAAACGGGCATATGACGTTGTTTACCAAATGGAATCTTCTGACCTCCGGAAATTCTACCGCATATCTCACCGGAAATCCTCTGGCAGATATGATGATGCATATCCGGTATAATATATCCAATAATGCGGACGACAGTTCCTGGTCGCATTACCCGGTCATCGATCAGTCCGGCTGTATGGTCCTTCATGAGAATCCGAACTTCCTTCCACTGGGAATCTATTTTGCGGATAATGAGGAGCTTGCTGCTTGGGCGAAGACTGAGTATTCCGACTATAATGAAGACCAGCATGGCGGAAATGCTTTTGAGCTTCAGAATGCTTTCTCCCATGCCATGGGCTGTGGCGATCTGTATCATATCATCGAGCCGGAAGCTGACGGATCAAAGATCAACGAAGAAAATGAATCGGAGATCACCTATATCACTGCAGATCCCTCCGAGTATTTAGAGGGAAAACAGACCGAGATTCCTACAAAGATCCATCTTGCAAAGGATGTGGAAGGCGACGTCTACTTCTCCTACTTCAATACCATCTCATATGCAGGCACAACAACAGCCGGAGAGGCCGATGTCTTTGATATGACCATGTATCTTCCTCTCGGACGAAAAGATTATTACATGCGGATCGCAACCTTTGACGAGGAGGAAATGGAGAAGCTCCATGAGAAGCTGGCCGCATCCACCATGCAGGATATAGAGATCGGTTTCAATTCCATTACGGGGAAGATCACCACCCCCGATTCCGGAACCGTTTACCTCTCTCTTCCATATATGTCCGGATGGACCTATTACGTCGACGGCTCAAAGGTCGAAGGTTCGGAGTATCTTGGCGGAGTCGGTATCCCTGTAACTGCCGGCGATCATACCATCAAAGTGATCTACACCCCACGTGGTGCATGGCTCGGATTTGCAGTTACCGGTGCCACGATCCTGCTTCTCATCGCTTATGTACTCATTCGCAGGAAGACAGCTAAGAGAAACCCCTCTCCGACTACCGAAACCGACGGAGGGGATTCCTCCGAAACCGATTCCGAAAAAACAGTTGAAATTTAAATCGGAATATATTAAAATATTAACGATTTTGTGCAGTTATATGCTGTACGCAGACCATACTCAAAACAAATGAATGCCGCTGCTGTTTCAGCGGCCATAAAGGGAGGATTTTATTATGACAGCAGGCGAGATCAGAAACGGTATCACCGTTGAGATTGAAGGAAATGTATTCCAGGTCATCGAGTTCATGCACGTAAAGCCCGGTAAAGGTGCTGCTTTCGTTCGTGCAAAGCTTAAGAATATCATCAGCGGCGGTGTGGTTGAGCGTACCTTCCGTCCTACCGAGAAGCTGGAAACTGCTCATATCGACAAGAAGGATATGCAGTATTCCTACAAGGATGGTGAACTCTACTACTTCATGGATTCCGAAACCTTTGAGATGACACCCGTAAATGCTTCTCTCATCGCAGATTCCATGAAGTTCGTAAAAGAGAATGAGAACTGCAAGCTCAGCTTCTATAAGGGTTCCGTATTCAGCTGCGAGCCTCCGATCCAGGTTACTCTTGAAGTAACAGACTGCGAACCGGGTGTAAAGGGCAATACAGCTACAAATGCTACTAAGCCCTGTACTGTTGAGACCGGAGCAACCTTGAATATCCCGCTCTTTGTCAACACAGGTGATATGATCACCATCGATACCAGAACCGGTGAGTATACCGGCCGTGCATAAAGAATAAACAGTGCCAGATAAAAGAAGGGTTCAAACATACTGCCTTGCAGATATTTGAGCCCTTCTTTTTATGTATTTGATTTTATGTATAAGATCATAAGCAGGACAAATAATCCATAAAGCCCTTCTTATTCTCAAGTGCCGTTGTGGTGGGACGGCCGAGATCCTCTCTTGCTCCAATGGAACAAAGCACTTCGATCAGCGAAAGATCTCCATAGTTCCTGGCATCCTCCAACGCCTGATCCAACTCCTCAAAGGAGGCAACCCTTGTTGCTTTCGGATACCCGCACGCCTTTGCAATCTCCACCAGATCCAACTCTCCTGCCACCGTCGGCATCCCGCCTACCGTTTCATGCGCTCCGTTATTGATCACGATATGGACCAGGTTCTTCGGACGAGTGGCACCAATGACTGCCATGGCACCCATATGCATTAATACTGCACCATCCCCGTCAATGCACCAGATCCGTTGACCGGGTTTATTGATCGCGATCCCCAAAGCAATAGAGGAACTATGGCCCATGGATCCCACCGTCAGGAAATCATATTTATGGCTCTGCCCGTTCCCCTCGCGGATCTCAAAGAGTTCCCTGCTGGCCTTTCCCGTAGTACTGACCACCGGATCCTCTCCGGTTGCTGCTGCGATATGCCTTATGATCTCCTCACGTACCATGGTATTCTCATTATGGTAGTTTACCTTCGGAGCCTCAGTCAAAGCACCCTTTCGTATCACGAAAGCAACATCCTTCCCCTCCGCCAGGAGATTTCGATATTCCTTCATTTTTTCCTGCAGTTCCTCTTCTGTCGTATCCTGTCCGACTACATAAGCTGCGATATCCATATCCTCCAGGAGTTTCAAAGTAACCTCTCCCTGATAGATATGCTGCGGTTCATCATGGATTCCCGGCTCACCTCGCCAGCCGATGATGAAAATAACCGGAATGGCATACACCTTATCATTCAGAAGGCTGGCGACCGGATTAATGATATTTCCTTCACCGGAATTCTGCATATATACGACAGGAACCTTCCCTGTCGCCAGATGATACCCGGCCGCAAGTGCCGTACAGTTTCCTTCATTTGCAGCTATGATATGATGCTTCGGATCGATCCCATAATGATCCATCAGATAATTGCATAATGGTTTCAACTGAGAGTCCGGAACACCGGTATAAAAGTCGGAATCAATGATCTCTACGAATCTGTCTATTTTCATAATTCATCCCTATTTCGTTCTTAAAATACAATGATACAGTCCATCGATGGTCTCTTCATCCAATGGGATCGGATGATTCTTCAGACGGACCGGGTTCACGCTTTGCTTCAATATACCGAACTGTTCCTCCGTGGCACAGGGTATCTCCAGATCCAATCGGCGGAATAATTCTTCAAATCGTGCAGCAGCAGCCTCGGGAGTATCCTCTCCCATGGCACCAGCCAGCTCGATCAGAGTCTTTTTCAGATATTCTGCTCCCCTTGGATCCCCGCACATTTCCGTATGCTCCGTCATCCACGGGAACAGAACACGATTACACAGCGCCACTGCATGTCCATGAGGTATACCGAAGAGTCCGGTGAGTTTATAGCTCATGGCATGTCCTGCCGTCGTCTGTGTGATATTGATCGCCTTTCCTGCTGTATTTGCAGCCATCAGCATATCTGCATTTGCTGTATCCTCATTTGCAAGATATCCGTCCATGTGATCCAGGATCTGTCGTATAGCTTTTTTACTGTACTGTTTGCTTTCCTCCGTACTGTTTACCGACCAAAAGGATTCGATCGCATGGCAGAGCGCATCCAGCATCGTACATTTCTTCTGATATAGCGGTAAGGTTTTTAAGACGCTGCTGTCCATAAGTATCGTATCCGGTATCGCATACACACTTGTAACGGACTGCTTGACCCCCTCATAATAGATCACCGCATAACGCGTAGCCTCCGCACCTGTTCCGGCCGTTGTCGGCATAGCAAGGAACGGGATCCCCGTATCCCCGGATTCCTGTTGCAGAAAAGCACCCGCAGCTCCATTTCCCGGCATCCCGGCATATAGCCGGATACACTTTGCCACATCAATGGCGGAGCCTCCTCCCACTGCGATCAGCGCATCGCACCCTTCGTCCCGGAAGGTTTTTACGCCCTCCACTACACTGTTGTAATCCGGATTCGGCTGAAAATCGGTAAAACGAACCACCTTGTCCTTATATGTCTCAAAGAAGGCATTGATCCGAAAGAACCCGATGGATCCGTCGCAGACCAGAAGGATCTTATGATTAGGATCCATCCATTTTTTTAGTTGTTGATAGTCTCTGTCGTTCTGTATGATCGTCTGTTCCATATTTATACCTCTTCCGGGATCAGACGGATGATCTCATTAAAGGGCATCAGCATCTTATCACATTCTTCTGCTCTATGATTCTCAAGGATCATCTTCGCTGCATTCTGGATTGCCGGAACAGTAGCTCTCATCAACTGATTCGCATAAATGATGATGTTGGCCCCCTGTTCCTTCCACTCCTCCTCCGTAACCGAATTAAAGGATGTGGGAACGAGCACGATGGGGGTACTTTGGTCTTTTTCACGGAAGCCTTTTATGAATTCCCGGATCTCGGACGGATCCTTCTTCCGGCTGTGGATCATAATGGCGTCTGCACCAGCTTCCACAAATGCAAAGGCTCTTGTCAGAGCATCCTCCATCCCCTGTTCAAGGATCAGAGACTCGATCCTGGCACAGATCATGAATTCCTTCGTTCGCTGGGCTTTCTTTCCTGCCCGGATCTTCTCACTGAAATTCTCAATGGAATCCTGTGTCTGCTGAACCTCTGTTCCAAAGAGACTGTTCTTTTTCAATCCGGTCTTATCCTCAATGATGACCATGGACACACCCAGGCGCTCCAGCGATCTGACCGTATAAACGAAATGCTCTGTCTTTCCGCCCGTATCCCCGTCAAAGATTATAGGCTTTGTGGTGACTTCCGTAATATCCTCGATCGTCCGGAAACGGGAGGTCATATCTACCAGTTCGATATCCGGTTTGCCCTTTGCCGTACTGTCACAAAGTGAAGAAACCCACATCGCATCAAACTGATGTGCCCCGCCATCCTGGTGAACGATGGTATTTTCCACAATCAGACCTGTCAGTCCGTCATGCGCCTCCATGGCCGTTACGAGGCCTTTCATTTCCAATACCTTTCTCAACCGACCACGTCGGATGTCCGGCATAGCCAGATCGGAACGGGTCCGGTTCTCTATATCCCTGTACTTGTCATCTACACTATAGGGATACTCCACCAGTCTCCCGCCATAAGTGGAAAGGACTGAGATCACCTCGTCCCGGATGGGTTTTTGGAAACCGGTGCACCAGTCATCCCCATGAACTACGATGGAGGGTTGATATCTGAGCAGATTCTCTTTATAGCTGAGGGTGCTTTGATCAACCACCTTATAAACACCCGCAATATTCTCAAACATCACCTTTCTTTCGGAAGCAGGGACAAGGGGAAACCTCTTATAGGAGCATACCGCTTCGTCCGACAGAACACCAATGATCAGTCTTCCGAGTTTTTGTGCTTTTTTTATGATCGCTATATGTCCGCCATGGATGATATCCGTAGAAAAGCACATATAAACTGTACGAGCTTCGATTTCCTTTAACCGGGCAGAAACAACCGCCAGATCTTCAGGATTATCGATCTCCGCGCACAACATATCCCGGACATCGAGGGCGTGGATATCTGCAGCACCTTTCAGCTCATTTAACGCATTTTCCGCATAGACCTTCCGGTTGTCCTTTTCACAGAACTCTATGATCTTATCCAGCC
The DNA here is from genome assembly GCA_902775555.1 of uncultured Lachnospiraceae bacterium. Classification (GTDB taxonomy): domain Bacteria; phylum Bacillota; class Clostridia; order Lachnospirales; family Lachnospiraceae; genus Eubacterium_Q. The sequence continues at coordinate 18,079 of CACYMQ010000019.1, forward strand.
AAAGACGCCAATCCTCTTTTTGCAGCTTATACAGCGGCTGCGCTTCCATAGCGTCCTCAAATATGTCCACTCCCACAGCCAGGATCTTATCATTCTCCACCTTCGCCTTAAAGTCCTTCTCCGGAAGAGGCTCCGTAGACGAAACCGTCATACAGGAATGGTCATAGGATACAACCTTGTCAAATACCTCGCCTTCAAAAACCAGATCACCATGCATGAGCAGGATATCGTCATCCAGGTAGTCCCGGGCACAGTAGATGCTGTAGATATAATTTGTTGAATCATATAGGGGATTCTTTACGAATGTATAATTCAGCGGATAATCCAGGGAATTACAGTAATCGATCAGAACCTGATCATAATAACCGGTTGTGACCACAACGTCGGTGATCCCCGACTGACAGATCAGATGCAATTGTCTGGAAAGAATCGTTTCCCGGGGACTGATCTCTGTCATACACTTGGGATGATCCGATGTAAGAACTCCCATGCGTGAACCGAGCCCCGAGTTCAGGATCAATGCTTTCATAGAATCCTCCTCGAATAGTCTTTTTCTTTACATTCCATAAGTTAAACAATACTCAAAAAAAAAGATACTGTCAATAGTTTTTCCACTCAAGGAAAGGAGCCATGCTCCCGCATGGCTCCCCTTTTGTCTGTTAAGTTTTCGCTTAGGTCATATCCCAAAGCTTCGGTGCGATCTTAACCATGATACGCTGCAGTGTAACTGTTCCCTTCCTGGTCTTAACCGCGATTACAATGTAGGTATACTTGTTGTCATACGGTCGGAAGTACTCCGGCTTCAGTGCCAACTCTTTGATTGCCTTACTGATCAGCTTGTACTTATTCTTCAGGATGGAATCATCATCCTTGGCATCTGCCTCGAAGATCGAAACATCCGTACCATTTACAAATCCGTACTCACCGGCTGAAGCATTCGGTGACAGATCGTAGTAGATCTTCACATGAGATACCTCATCCGATGTATCCGGAATCGTTACTCTGTATGTGAATTCAGGTACTGAATCCATACTCGGAACGACTGTTTCGTAAGAACCATCCTCTGCCTTGGTAATATCACTGTTGGTGTATACCGGATTACCCTCTCCATCCGTCTTGATCGAGCCATCCGGATTCTTCACCGGATAAGGATCATAGACATCAATGGTCGGTCCGAATACAGACTTCTTTGCGGAGTTCAGGATAATATTGATGAAGAGACGTCTCTCATCATTATTATCTCTCTTCCGTCCGGTCAGAAGCGTATGCCCGGCGCCGCAGTAGGTTACATTTCCGTAGGAATACAGGAAGTAATTGTCGATACCATCCTGCGGATCCGCTGCAACTACACTAGACTTGGAACCCTTCGCACCACCTGCGAGAGCATAGTAGACAACCACATCTTCATTCTCGATATCCGTCGAGAAGCTGTTCGGATGGGTTTCCGATATCTTCAGCTCCGAAGCGATCAGGAACGGATACATGGTTACTACACCCTTATTGACCTGTGTCGCACGGTTTGTAAACGCACCATAATTACTGATATCACTAATGAAATTGATGTGCGAGTTCGGAATCTGGATATCTGTATTCAGAACCGCCGTCTGTGTATACATGAAGCGTCCGAACTTCTCCGCGTTCCCCCATACACCCTTATTTACCATGGTAAGGTGATCGGCCATTGTCGGAATCGTACCGCCACTCTTGGTAAGCGGAGTATAATGATAACGATTCACATCTGTATTCGGTGCTGTAGTGACTTCAAGTACTTCTGTATCCGCTATGCTCGCAACAGAGCCGCTGGACTTGCCGTCACGATCCGAATGCGGATTAAATTCATATACAGGTGTATCATTTCCATTCAGGAGTATCCGTATCCTCTGATTTGAATAATTCGTGTTCGTTGCAGGGTTGCCATTGGTATCATGCATCTCCCAATCGAAACTGATAACTCCCGTATTATTTGCTACTGCTTCAATTCTCTCTACCTTACCCTCATTATCCGCAAGAAGATGTGCAGTAATCTTCAGACCCTGGCCCTTACTTAACGTACCTGACGCAAGGGTTGGATAAGTATTATTATTCTCCGTCCCACCCTGAATCACATACGGTAACGATTCAACCTGCTTCACTTCCGCCTTCGTTTGAATACCATTGTAATTCTGTCCGAACAGAGTCTTCAAATTATTCGTCAGAACCGGCGTTGATCCTTCATTATTGATCGTCTGATGGAAGATGAACGTATTCCCATCATTCTCAACATAATACTTCAGTGTATTGACCGCTGCCGTGGTTTTGATGTCATCATCTCCAAAATTCTCACCAACACCTACAACAATACAGCTATATACCTCTGTAAGATCCGGATAATAAGCGCCCTTATACTCCTTCATCGTACTATACATAAGATATTTCATATACATCTTATAGAAGTACTCTTCATAAACCTTGGCATTTCTCCAATTCCTAAAATGCTTTGTAAACTCAGTATAAAGATTGCTGTCACCGGTTGTTGACTTTGAAGTGATGGTCTTACCGTCTGCTGCTACAGAATACTCATCATATGTTGCTGTATAGCTTATATTATGATTATTCGACAATGAATAGAAATCACTGTATCGGTGATAAGTTGTCTCATAATCGATTTCCTGATCCAGATAATTCTTCCATGTCTTATCCGCAGTAAATTTGCCTTTTGCTGAAAGAAGAAGACTATCCAGATTCTTCTGTGCAACACGATAGCTGTTCAGCTCATCCTCACTCACATGGAAGCCACCCTTAGCAGTTTCCAGATCATAAGCAGCCTTTTCTTCTCCAAAAAGCTGATTCAGATCAGCTTCAACAAAAGAAGCATTTGTCTTGGTAAGCTTATTCTTCAGATAAATGTAATTTGTACTGTCAACATCTACCGAACCATCAACCACCTGCTTCATGGTAAGGTAATAGTTTTTGTAAATTGCAGCTAATGTTTTATAGTTCGTTATGGTTGCTGCCGCATTTGCACCCGTGACAGCAGTCATCGCATCCTTCACATTTGCCTCAAACTCCCTGGTCGTCCAGATGTCCATATCGATATCATAATCACGATATACATCCTCAGCCCAGTTGGTCTCCCAGTTATCCACCCCGGTATACTTCACATTTCCATTTTCATCTCTGAGAGAATAGTTGGAATCGTACTTAACTATACCAAAGTTGTGTCGGTGAATCCCCAGTTCCTTGCCGGTTGCCGGATTATTGAATCCAGGATCATATGTTGCAGGATTCTGGAGCGTTCCACCTACAGAATAGTTATCATCATAGAAACAGGACCCATTGTAGTAAGACGCCTCTGAATACTTACCGGTATTGGAATAACGGTTACCATGCAGGATTCCTCTTGCCTCCTGACACTCAGTACAGAAAAGCAGAGTCGTCTTGCCGTTGATCTTAGAGCTCTTCGCATCATCCGGTGCAATCTGAAGCACATTCACATAATTCTTATTCTTTACCTTAACTTTTGAGAGCCCTGTCACAGAACTCTTGCATTCACCGGACTGTACTTCGAACTTCCAGTAAAGCGCACCATCAAAGCTGCTTGCGAAGTTTGCAGTGATCTTACCACTGGGATTCTTCTTCGGTCCGTAGATTACTTCCTTTTCTTCAAACCTGCTATTGGTATTATCGTCTACATATACGGTAACCGTATAATCCGACTTGCTTGCCACATCAAACTTGAAGGAAATCGAATTTCCGGTGATCTCGGTAGACACATCTCCTTCTACATATGTAGCAGGTCCCTGTAACAACGAGAATTTTGGCCGCTCACTACAGCTGGAAAGCAGTGCGGAGAACTCCTCGGCATTTACAGCAGTAGTATCCGGATTCTTCAAAGTAACCGGAGTATTTCCATCTGCACCCTTGACATAAACCGATTTTTCCACTCCGCCGAATATGGTCACATAGCCACCATAGGTCGTTCCATAGGTACCATCATTAAGTACTTTGATCTGATCCTCAGAATCAAAGCCTGCCAGCACGTTCGCCTTATTCGTAGGATACCACAGCTGTCCTGTATCGGTTTTGGTTTCAGTAGCTGTACCCTGCATATAGAGGTCCATCAACTTACAGATATTCGATTCCGGATCCATTTTCGTATTTTGATAGGTATTGGTCTTTGCCTCATAATAAGCATCGGATACTGCCTTTGTAAAGATCAGCGGCATTCCTGCTGTGACATACTTCTGAAGCTCCACATAACGATTGTAGGTGATGTCATTGCCGGTAAGCACACCGATCTCGCCATCATAGCTATAAGTTCCACCCTGATGGAAATACATATTATAAACTGTCGCATTTCCGTCACGACCATCGGTAGCAATATACTTTGCATCTTTGATTGCAGTATTCTTACCGCCGATGTATATTGCGTCATAATTATCAAGCAGTGTCTCGCGGCTTGTATTAAACTCAACCGAAGACATATGCACAACATTTACTTTGTTGTAATCAAGACCAGTCAGATAAGCAACTTTTGCCCTGGAAAGTTCCCATGCATAGTAATCAACTGCATTGGTTCCGATCACCTTATCTTCAAAAAGCAGATTTCCGCTGGCATCCTTCTTCTGAATCGGATTACCGTCGGCATCCTTCTTATAGATCGGATTTCCATTTGAATCGACCTTTACTGCTGTCAGTCGGATCGGATTGCCACTTGCATCCCGTCTATACGTGAACTTATTCTGATTCTTAGCCTGGTCCCAGACCTGATCAAACTCATAAGGGCAGTCATTATTAAAGGAAATCTCATTTGCATATCCTTCTCTTGTCGGTCCCCATTGCGTCTTATACTCAACCTCTACTTCATAAACCGGCTCTCTTACTGTAATGTCTCCGATCAGTTCACTGTTCTGAACAGCTCCTCTGGCACTGATTCCGGTAGTTGCATTGTCCGTGGATTCCATATCCGACAGTGAAGTAATACCACCATCAAAAGTAATCTCATCAGATGTCACATTGTTCAAAACAGAGTCCGGAACGATATAGTAGAATATATCCGATCTGTCATTTTCCGGCTTGTTCCCGGGATCCCTACCTTTTTCCGCAAGGGAGCGAATTCCTCTGTCCTGAAGGGCTTTCGCCAGATTCAGGTCGATGGGATAGCAGGGCTGAATCTCCAGTACCGTATAGAGATTGGAGGAGCTTCCGCCGCCGCCGGATCCTCGATAGGAACCGTTGTTGATGATATCCGCGATGGCCTTCACTCCGGAGGGTGCTGTAGCCGCACCGTAGATCCGCATCTCTGCCATACCGGTTACCAGAACATTCGTGAAACGGGATACCTCATTGGCATCCGCAACCTTATTGACTACGTACTGATAATTAACTGCGGGGGAGGTAATAATATCCGAATGCTCCTCTCCGCCCTGACTGGTGGTCATGGTACTGTCATAGACGATATGCTGCATACCGTAGACCATGGAAGACAGCATATTCTTGACATCATTGGAAATCGCTGTGCCGGACACACCCTTCTCAATGATCACCAGGTCGTATACGCCGAGATCCGTGTCCGCCGTGAGATCCGCTGCTGTCATCTTCTCAAAGACTACATTGTCGGGAAGCTTCTGGGTAGAACGATATCCATATGCCGCGAAATTCGTTCCCTTGATCTCGAAGGCTTCCTTGCCATCCTTTACGAAGGTCGGATCCTGTGCCTTGATCTTCTCCAGTTCATAGGCGGTATTCCCTACAGACTCCTTAAACTTTGCGGTTACGGCATTATCCGCATCTCCGCTCTGAATGGTCAGGATCCGAGCCGTCGTCTTGCCGTCCCCGTCCTTATACCAATTTGCTGTCTTGCTGCCGCCGGAAATGGGAAGCCACTTGGACCTGGTATCCAGACGGTTCATATACTTCGCGATATCCGCTGATGCGGAGGTATCATACGCAAATGTATTTCGGTAATATCCTGCTTTTGCAAATACCTGCTGCGCCAGATTCCTAAAGGTGGTTGCGCTGGTTCCACCGCCATTTCCGTTCGCCGTCTTTGTGGGGCTGTCGATGATGAACGGCGTATAAGTGGAGGTCGCCGCGCCGGACAGGATCAGCTTCAGATCCTCTGGGATATCCCTGGATGAGCTGTAAGTGCTGTCCGGATCATTGCTGACATAGATCAGATCCGCCTTGCTGACTGCCGTGATCGCCTTGTCGATTGCATCTGTCGAAGTCAGAGATCCGACACTGATATACTGGTAGGAGATCTTATTCGGCGTCATGGTCTTATTCTGTGTGGACCAACCGTTGATCACCTGCTTTACAAACTGACTGAAATCATCGGTACTCTTATTTGTCGTCAGATCCTCCGCTACCATTGCCTTCAGCGGAGAATTCGCATCCGAATCGGCGGAGCCTACCTCGACGATATAGAAGGGACTAAGATCTCTTCCTGTCTCGTCCTTATCGGCTGTGGCCGAATTCTCGATGATGTAGTCAATATTCGTCTTCGTGGTACTGAAACTGCTTCCACCGTCTCCGGATCCGTTTTCCCCCGGGGTGTCATCAGCAAGCGAGAATGAAAGTAATGTGGTAGCAACGCACATCACAAGCATAAGCGCCAGCGATATCACCAAAGTTTTTGCGTTTCTCTTCTTCATAGTCACATTCCTTTCCTCTTACTCTCCGGTACCCTTTTCTCCGCCGGAGCCGCCGGAGCTTTCACCGCCGGCACCGCCCTCTCCGGACCCGGCGCCGCCTTCTTCGCCGCCTGCACCCTCAGTCTCCGTAATGGATACCTTCGCTGCTGTACGGCTTCGCATATCTTTCATAACATAAGAGTTTCTGCAGCTTACCAGGCCGCTGGTATTATACTTCTGCCCTCTGTCCCAGAAATCCAGGATAAGATCAAAGGACTGCGTTGTATAATCTACATGAAGCTTTGCTTCCGTCATGGCTGATGTGTACAGCCAATCCTGATATTTATCACGATCTTCCTTCGAGGAAGCCGTCTGCTTTGCCGGTGTCCATTCCGTAGCTGCCGCTGTCGGCCAGACACTGTTAACCTTTCCGGCACCGGAATCATAGGTACGTGTCACATACATATTACACTTATCATGTCCGCTCTCCGGATCGGAATACCTGCAGAAATAGTATGTAGCAACACAGTTTTCATTATTTATATCATCACTGTTTGCCACGGAGTAGGTCACCTTAAGTTCAACCGGATATACCGTCTGATACGTTGCATTTCCGGAATCATCGATCGTCATCAGTTCATCAAAACCCACTGCGGCTTCACCCGGGGCGATCGCAGATTTCTTTTTATAGGTTCTGACCGTTGCGTCCGTATCGGTGTACGCCTTCAGCTCTATGGACTTTGCCTGCATGATACTATCCTGGAGCGTTGAGTACGTCTCCTGCGCAGAAGTCTGCACGGATATATCGGCCTTTGTCTTTCTGTAGATCACGGTATTGTTGCTCATCAGCATGATCACCGCAGTCATCAGCATGGCCAGAACTGCAAGGGCAACCATCAGCTCAACCAGGGTCACGCCTCGGTTCTTCACTTGTCTTCCGTTCACTAAAAATCCCCCCTTTATTTTGACTGATGGCTACCATTTGCACGAATATACTCATGCGCAACTATATTTCCGTTTCTCTTATAGAATCGAATATCACCCACACCGGACTCACAGGAACCGTCCTTTGCGAAGCGGATGAAGAGTCCTCCACCCGGATTTCCAAGCGCCGTACAGAGGTTCTTGATCTCATGATCGCTTACCGTAAGCGTAATGTCTTCTGTTCCCTTCATGGTAGCATTATCAAATGCCACGTTCGGACAGCTTCCGGTATACTTGATCACAACATAGGAGGAAAGTGAGGTACCTTTTCCTTCTCCCTCTGTATCTGTGTCTTTAAAATCGTAACTCTTTGTCTTCGGATTGTAATATCCCTTCTGGAAATAGTAAGCCCCCTTCTCATCCGCATAGATCCGGGCCGCGTACTGCCATCCGGCTCTGTCCGAACTCATATTCTTGGACTTCGTGATCAGTGTGGAGACTTCCGAGTCCACTGTGGTAGATGCATTCTTCGCCTTAGCCGAATGGATCAGTGTGATCGAAATGAGTGACAGACCGGCTACAACCGCGATGATAGCAATTACCACTATCATTTCCACCAGGGTATAACCCTGACTTCTTTTTTGCTTCGTCATATGCTCCTCCTTTACGATCCGGCCCCCTCAGACTTCGGCTCAGCCACTACGTTCTTCATCCAGTTGGAGTAGCGGACTACATCCGAATACTGGATCGTATCGATGGTCTTAAGACTTACATCGATGGTCTTAACCTCGCCGGTAGCATATGCGTAGTTCTCATAGGACTTAAATACAGCCAGAACCTTCTTCGCATATGTACCATTATCAGAAGTATCACCGGTCATCATCATGCACTCATTCAGGATTGCACGAACTACTTCAGGACTTGCACTGATTGAAGTAATCGTATTATTTCCGGTAGCTGTTCTTCCGCGTTTTGTAGGAAGTGCGGTGCCTACCAGGTTATCAACATAGATCTTATCACCGGATACGATCAGTCCTTCAAACTTGCTGACGGTATTATCAAAGAACACATTTCCTTTTGCAATAACAATGCCCTGAACGACACCATCATCCCGCTTGGAACTAACAACCACATCATTATTACTGATCCATACGCTGTAGCCGGATGCAAGATCCAATGCCTGTGTATATGAGGGATTCGAATATCCTGTCATGGCCGGACGGATATCTGTCGTTGCAGTGATCTGATTAAAGTTCAGATACCTGTTCAGCGGGGACAGATACTGCTCACCGTAGTTTACCATGCTTCTTACATAACCAAGCTCTGCAACACTTCTTGCAAGTTTGGAGTTGTACTGCTCCAGAGTCCACTTGGTATATGCATAGCGGTCTTCCATATTATTTGCTACATCTGCAGCCTGGATGGTTGTAGGTTTACCCATCTTCTCATACTCAGTGGTTTCATTTGAGGGTACATCCTGGCCAAGAGATCTCTGAAGATTCTCAGCACCCTTGATGGAGAACTCTGTACCGGTCTTCGCTGTAATAGCACCTGAGGAGTAAATATTTGTATCCGAATCCGGAACCGTCAGATATCCTTTATCGAAGTTAAAGCCCTCGAATTTTCCGCCGATATCCGAAAGCACTGCTTTGCAGCTGGAGGCATCATAATTGGAAAGCTCCGTATAGTAATAGAGGATAAACTGCTTTGCCAGATCCTCTGCGGACTTAATCGTGATATTTCCCGAATCCACCATATTTGCCGTAGCTGTCTCACTCGCCTTAAACACATAGTTGAAACGAATGGTATCAAGACCCTTTGCCTGATAGAACTGCTCATAGATCGTCTGGAAATCGTAGTAATACTCGATGGTTCCGTCCGAGGTCTGATACTTAAGACAGGGAACTGTCTCCATAGCCTTTCCATTCGTTCCGAAGCCACCGCCCAGGATCCAGAGGAAAGGTACTGCAGACTGTACCTCCTTCGGAAGCGGAACCAGATAATACTTGGAACCGTCCGTCTTGGTCTGCTCTTTTACATCGACTGTGGATACACCGGTGATATTCATCGGTACATACGCCAGCTGGTTTGTCTTGATCGACACACTTTCGCCGGTCTTAAAGTCATTGACATTTCCATCGAAGACATACGTCTTCTCCGTAACCTGCTTTCCTTTTTCGTCTACTTCATCGACGATCGTCTCGACATTCTCGCCTTCTGTTCCGTCAGCCACCTGCTCGGACACTGCTCTCTTCCGTACGACATTTCCGTAATCCTTGGAAAGCTGCACATAGGAACGTCCACCTACAAAGAGTGCATCCAACTGGGAAAGATCCAGTTTGGACTGCTGTCCGTTGATGACGATGGCAGAACTGTTGTAATGTTCACGTGCAGTGGTCTTGATCGTACCGTCTGCATTTGTTGTCTTATAGAAGAATGCATTTGATGCATCCCCGGTTACGGTCGGAACATACTCACGGGCATCACTCTTCGTGCTGTCTCCAAAACCATAGTAACGGCCGGCCAGCTGGAAGAAGGAATAGTTGGCATTCAGTTCCAAATCGTCGCGTACATGCAGATTTGCACGGAACATTGCATATGGAGATGCTTCCTTATTTCCGATACCACCGAGAGCCACATTGTCAGCCCATACATCCGCCTCACCGACACCGGTACCGGTCTTACCATAAAGAGTAAGCTTACCACCGTCCATAACCGCGATGGTTCCGGGGACGATCAGTTCGGAAGACTGCATATTGACATTTGCACCCTTGATGTACAGTCCGGAGTACATACTGTTCTCCTGCACACCATCATAATCGGATACTGTCTGGATACCGGAACCGAAATAGATCCGGTCATTACGGAGTGACTTTGCAGAGTTATTGGATACTTTACCATTATTAAAGTTGTAATATACTCTCTTCTGTGCTGTATTCTGTGCAACAGAAGGAAGCGTTGACGAAGAAACAAAATCCGTGCTGGGACTCACATCCGATCCGTCTTTTGCTTTAAGTGATCCAAGATAATTTCCGTTCGTACTGGAACCATCTGTGGAATAGTAGAAACCACCATTCTTTACAAGATCCGGTGTCTTTCCGTCATAATCATTGTAGCTCTTGTCATAGAAATCAGCTGCAGCATAGACATTACCGCTGATGCTGAGTTCAGACTTGTTCTGCGTCACCTCGATCCCGCTGTCTGCAAGCATCGAATAATCATATAATGTGGAATAATCCATAACAATGGATGTGAAATTCATCTCAAAATCAGGCTGATTTACAACGATATCCGTGGAGATCGTCTGTGTGAAATCGCCATTTGCCGTAGAACGATTATACTTTGCCGTTCTGCTGAGAATGACATTCTTGATCACGATCGTCGAATACTCAACATTGGAACCGGGTACGCCGGCAAAGACTTTCTCCTTACCGTCATCTCCCATCACATACTTCACGATCTTGGCATTTCCTGTTACGAGTTTCACGTCGGAATTGGTGATAAAACTCTGAAGGAACTTATCAAGAGCACCGTCAGCCGTCTTCATGAATTCGGAATTTGCCACATTGTTCATGAAATTCTTCTTGAATGTGGCATTCAGTTCCTTCGGATCACGGGTAATATAGCTCTTGGATGACTCTGAATACTCAACCATCTGATTCACCACGTCCGTATAAGCAGTCTGCATGCAGGAAAGCGTCTCATTTCCCACACCGGCATATACCTCATCCATGGCCTGCTCCAGATAATAGAAGTTATCCTTTGCATTGTAGTCATAGAGCTTCAGACGATACGCATAGCCAACCGCCGTGAGCAGTGAGCCGACGAGGATACCGATGAAAGCAACGGCTACAATGACCAGAACAAGACCGGAGCCCTGATCCTTACGTCTGTTTTTCAGTTTCGCACGTAACTTCTTCACTTACTCAGCCCCCTTTGCACCAGACAGTCTTACGGAATAACCGGAGTATACCGATCCATCCTCCTTTAACTTATCCATCTGAACCGTTACCGTATATACACGATCCGAAAGCGTAACATCTTCATGAACATCCTTTACAAGATTCGGATCATACATACTTCTTCCGATATCATTGATGGTATATCTATCATCCTTATTTATTTCATCGCCAGCTACAGACTTAACAACTCCGTAGTATCTGTTGATGTTTGCGTTTCCTTCCCCCGCATACTGGCATCCATCCGTCGCTTTTGCAGGAAGCCCGCATTTGAAACTGTTCAGATTGATATTCGTATAGATCGGAAGAACATTTGTTGAAGCATCCTTAAGCTGCAGGTTATTTACGTAAATGTTTACCTTGCTTTCAAAATCCGTAGTCAGTTTCGTGGTGAACTCATGTGATTTCTCATAGTAAGTATCGGCAGACCATACAGGCGCTGCAACCGTTCCCTCTTCGGAACCTGCTGTTCCCGTCACCGGAACATACTTCCCATCGTCCATTTTATAATAGGAAGCATAATTTGCCTCCCAATCGGCCGGCTGTTCAGTCAATTCATTATATTTTACAACCCTACCCTTGTTCGGCTTTATGATATACATCTTCGCATGCTTTTCATTCGGTCCGTATAAAACTCCATCATAGGTAAGGATATAGTCATTGTTGGAATAATTATTACCATTTGCTACATAAGGCTCATAAACAAGATAGATGTCGGGAGCCTGGTTTGTATAGAATCTGTGAGTGTATGCATTGTACGTCAGCACCTCCGGCACGGTCTGGTCGATATCCATATCCTCGGCATCCACCTCGATTGCCGCATCACTATCCTTTGCTTTCTCCGTACCGCTCCCCCCTGTCTTGATCAGGTAATCCTCATAGAATACGGTACAGTCTACATCATAGTATTTCAGTTTCCTGTCCTTATCGTAACCGGACACTATGGAAACCCGTGTCATCTTACTTACATTATCATTAAAGAGTCTGGTATCCAAAACGGATCCACCCTTGGAAAGCATCGCCTGTACCCAGTCGTCCGGGCGGGAAGCCTTCAGACGGTTCATCTTCAGATTGTACAGGTCCGTCTCTGCCTGTGCATCAAAATTGGAAGCCGACCCCTGGATGATGGCAACCTTACTGCTGTCAAGATCCTGCATATAACTGGTACCGCTTCCGTTCGGACTGCGCATTCCAACCACCTTTGATACAACGATGTCGGTAACAAGTCCGGTTGTTTCATCATACTTAACTGCCGCGCCCTCAGTGGTGATGGTAAAGCCCTCACCTTTAAGTGCTGCTATGGCTCCGTCAGAGAAATTGGTTTCGATGGTAGCATCATTGGCAGCAACCACTGCTCTCAGATTATCTACCGTAACTTTCCTCTGATACATCTTATCCCCTCTGGAAATTGATGTATCCTCCAGGGTATAGGTAGTTGCCGAGTAAGGAACTCCAACTGCGCTGCTGAGTGCAGCTGTGACCTGTGAATCCGAGATCGGATCCCTCTTCATATAATCATCAACGCTGGCATAAGGACCATTAGTCCAAAGGAAACAGTTTGCTGCCGGAGTTGATACGCAGCTGGTGAACTTCAGAGTTCCACCATCGATGCTCTCTGTAATGGTTTTTCCTTCAGCATCGGCAGCCGGGGTTGCCCCCAGCTTGCCGGCTAAAGTATTGAGTTTGGAAACAGGAGTTTCCTGCATATAGTTCAGCACGTATTCAGCATTTTCTATCGCAGCCTGTCGCTCCTTTGCCTGGGCGCTTGTCTGCAGCGTCTGAATCACCTGCTTGATGATCGGTGCCATAAGCAGTGTCAGAACCGCAACCGCTACGATCACCTCTATCAAACTAAAACCTCGATTTTTCTTTCGGACCATCGCATTCACTCCAATCCCAAATAATGAATAGTTAACTTAATTTCTGTCTCTTAGTAGACTCTTACAACTCCGGATCTTCCAACCAGTTTGAATCTCGGGCTGGTCGTATCATCATCAACAACCTTGAAATATACCGGAAGTGTTGTAGTATTCTGTACGGAAACATCCACGCCATTTGCATCGCTTGCATCCACACGTGCAGAAGACTTAACATATACTGTCACATCGGATGTAAGGATCTCAGTTGAATACTTCTGTGTTCCGATGGAATACTCGATGAAGTTCTTTCCGCCATCTTCATAGACGGAGATCGTCATCTGCGCTCTTGCATTGTCACTGGAAGTAACATAGGTTTCATCACGGTTTGCATTTGTTGCTGCGATCACGCCCGCAGACAGATCACTGTTTGCTGAGTTCAGCAGGATAGCCAGATTGTTGCTGGTTGCGATCGATGCTCCCTGATCTGCATCATACTTGGAAGATGCAGAGGAAGAGGAAGAAGAACCATCGCCTGCAATAAAGAGGTTGGATGTACCTGACGGCACGCCGGGGTCTACTGTATCCGGTGTACGATCCGGGCCACTGATGGCATATCCGTTGATTATCGTTGTTCCGCTATACTGGTCCTTCTCACGATCATAGGAGATAGATATAGAGGAAACATTCATACGATACTTGTAATCAGCGATATACTGAAGCATATCCTTGATGCCCTGATAAGCACCTGAATAGGAAACACTATACGCAGCCGAGGTGCAGATATACTCATCCTTTTTCACCTGATCTCCTGTAAGCGCATCTGTTGAAACACCTGCGCCTTCTGTTCCGCTAAGGCTGTAAAACTCAGTCTCTTTCGGCATACTGAATGATCTGTTTACAAACTCATTATTCTCCTCAACAGACTTCAGGAACATCAACGTGGTTTCCTGATTCAGATCTGCCGGATAATCCTTAAGTACATCCTGGAAGTCCTGTTTAAACTGTTCTGTCTCAGCAAGGAGCTGATCCTTCTGTGCTTCCTTCGCAATGAGATCATCCAGGCGAGTCTGCAGTGTTGCACACTCTCCTTCTAACTTATCCACATCCTCCTTGGCCGGTGAAAAAACATACATGTAAGCCAGGAAGATGATCGCTATACCCAGTAATGCAATCAATGCTTTTTTTGACGTATCATTCATATTCCTATCCTCCCCTTACTTTGCTTCCGTTGTAGCTTCTTCAGTTGCTGCTGCCTGTTCAGCCGCCGCCTTCTCGGCTGCCGCCTTCTCGGCTGCTTCCTTCTCAGCTGCATGCGGATCTGTGTATACACAAGTCAACGTAAATCGGAAGATATCTTTACCTGTCTCTGTCGGCTCATCAATCGTTCTTTGAGTTGAAACAGATGCTACATATACATCATTAATTACCGAAATAGTTTTCAGATTTACGATCAGCTGTGCCACATCATCATAACCTGTAGCAAGTACATTCACACTCACGCCTTGGTTATTAGAGGTAAAGCCCTCTAAGTATACCGATTTCGGCATCTTTCCTTCAAACTCATTAATAAAAGCCAGGGCCTGTTCATTCAGCTGATAGGTGGATGCGGACATATCCTTCGCATTCTGTGCGATGGTCTGCATCTTGTCATGCTCAGCGATGATCTTCTCGATATACTCTTTCTCAGCGATCTGTGCTTCCAAGGAACTCTTCTTGTCCTGCATCTTGCTCTTTTCATTCAGCATATAGAAGCAGAGCGCAGCTGCCGCGATGGCGCAGATCACGGTGAAGATAATGAACGGAGCATAACCGATGGTTCCCTTCTCCTTTGCTGCACCGCCCTTTGCTCCAAGTTCGAAGCCCATGGGATTAATAGCTGCACCGATGGGTGAGATCAGATATACCGGACTATAGATCTTCTGATCAATAGAAGGATCGAACTTTACATTATATAAGGTATCCATGATACGAGTGGAAACATTGAGCTGGATCTTGAAGAGTCCGTCAATGCCGCGGATCAAGGCTCCATCACCGGTCAGGAATACATCGTCGATCGGATTGTCCGGATGCTGTGACGCATAATAGTCCATAACACGGCCGATATTATTAATGAGATACCGGAATGCACCGGTTGCCTCATTGTCATCAAAATCAACTGTGATGATCCGGTCATTCTGAAGCAGCGTCATAGCGGTAGTCGCATCTACACCGCGTTCTTCCATAACTACATTTACCACCGGATTCGTACCATAGGGTACATTTCTCTGAAGCAGGAGCTTGTCACCCTGTACTACGTTCAGGACGGTGGACTCGCTGCCCAGCTGGATTACCATTGTTGTCGACTGCTCAGTGGTCTGGGTCTTGATCAGCTGCAGCATACTGTTACCGATGAAGTCCAGATCCTGAACCTTCAGTCCGCAGGCAGCTCCCAAGTCATAATAGGAACGAACCATAGCCTCCGGAGCCGCAACCGCCATAACGCGCATCTGCTTCACTCCGTTCTCGTCTGTCGTTGTTTCGAGCAGTGAATTTGATACAATATAATCCTCTATACTTACCGGGAAATAATCGGATGCATTTGCATTGATAATTCCCGAGATCTTATTCTCTTTTACGTACGGGATTACAACTTCTCTGTTAATGATCTTTGTGGAATTCATGACAAAGACCGCAACCTTATTTGTGATACCGGCCTGCTGAAGCTGACCGCGGATCGCTGTAGCGATCCTCTCCGGATCCCGGATCGTTCCGTCTTCATAGGAATCCTCCGGTGTTTCGAAGATAAGTACCTTGTGGATGTAGGTCTGCTTTTTTGCCGAAGCAGTGATCTCCACAATCGTAATACTTTCGTTCGTGATGTCTATTGATAAGACTCTTTGTGCTTTTGCCATCCTATAGCCTCCCTCGCTAATCAGTTTTCATACTTTCTTTTCAAGGTACAGCTTGTCAGCTGCCACCCATGGATCGGATTTGCCCCGATACGAAAAACTTGAATGCAGTTATGATCGGACCTTCATCCGATACAAATAAAATGTTACGCAGCCGTCAGCCACACCCGAAATTGCTGACCGCGAAAAAAACTGAAAACTCTTATATCCGAGTGCCTGCGAGCGAGACAGGCACCGGATAGTATGACTTGTTACAGTCTTTTCCTACTAGCTTACAATCTTACTTGTAATCCTTGGAAATTGACGGCTGAACCTGAACCATATCACCACCAGCTGAACCATCGGTGATGTAAACGATCGGCTTGCCGTTAGATGCTGCAACTGCCCATCCAGCAGGAATGAATCCACCTTCTTCGAGCTTCTTCTTATATTTCAGCTTCGGAGTCTTTCCACCAAGGTTAGAGTTAACTTCCTTAGCGAAGTTCGGATAAGTCTTGTCCGGGAACGCCTGCTCCTGTTTTGCCTCAAGAAGAATAGCACCCGTCATGTTGGACATGATCTCATCATAAGCATCCTCATTGGACAGAGATGTCTGAACTGCTGTGTTTACAGTCTCAGCAGCTGCGATATCATCAGCCTTACGAGACTTATCGATGTAACGGATCAGTGCAGGAGCGATAGCTGCTGCAAGGATAGCCATGATCGCGATAACGATGATGAGCTCTACAAGTGAGAAACCTTTGTTTTTCTTCATAGTTTTTTCTCTCCTTTTCATAAAAGATATAGTTTTTTCCCTTTTTGATATGTATATCCTGCCGCTCGCCCGGCAGTAGATACCCCAAAGGATATATGTAATCAGGCTGCTTGCTCGCCCAAGCATCCTGTTTACACCGTTTAAGATACTTCTAGTAGTTGTCAACCGCGTCGTACATGGAGAGGATCGGGGTGTAGATCGCTATAACGATACCACCGACGGTTACACCCATGATTACGATGATCAGCGGCTCCATCATGGAGGTAAGAGCTGCGGTTGCTACCTCAACCTCTTCCTCGTAGAAGTCTGCCACCTTCTCCATCATATCTTCGATATTACCGGTCTCCTCACCGATATGCATCATCTGAGGAAGCATGTTCGGGAAGATATCCATATCCCGGATTGGCTTGGAAAGGGGTACACCCTTTGCCACCTGCGCCTTGCAGGCGATAACCTTGTCGCGGATAACCTTGTTCTTCATAACCTTACCGGTCTGCTCTACCGCATCAATGAGCGGGATACCGGATGCAAGCAATGTAGCAAAGGTCCGGGAGAAGGTTGCTGCAGCCGTCTTGACTGATAACTGTCCGAAGATCGGAGCCTTCAGTGCAAGATTTCCGAAGAACTGCTGTCCGGCCGGTGTCTTCTTGAAGTACTTGATACCGAAGATCAGCACAACCACGATAATGAGAAGCAGCCACCACTTAGCAACGATAAAGTCTGACAGATTTACCAGTGCCTGTGTAGCAGCCGGAAGCTTGGTACCCATCTCCTTGAACATTTCGGAGAATGTAGGAATAACCATGACCATCAGCAGGCCTACAACACCGATTACGACGCACAGGATAACGATCGGGTAGGTCATCGCGCCCTTGATCTTGGACTTGATGGCTCCGTCCTTCTCGAACTGCACCGCCATACGTTCAAATGAGATCTCCAGCTTACCGGAGGACTCACCCGCAGCCACCATGTTCGAGAGCATATCCGGAAATGCCTTCGGATTCTGCCTCATGGCGTCTGCCAGAGTACCACCCTTCTGTACATAGGACGCGCATTCCTGAAGTGCACCCTGAAGGGTTTTGTTCGTCATCTGTTCCCCCATCATATCCAAAGCAGATATGATCGGCACGCCGGCACGGAGCACCGCAGCAAACTGTTTACAGAACACAGAAAGATCGCGGTCAGTAACCTTCCCGCCTCTTTTCTTTCCTCCGCCGACTTCCTTGCCCACGCCGGCGACACTATACCCTTCTGACTTCAGTTTGGCTCTGGCACTTTCTTCCGACTTTGCCTCGACGGTCTTCTTTTGCGACTTCCCTGCGGAGTCAACGACCTTGAAAGAATATTTTGCCATTACACTTCCTCCAACTTACATTTTTCTATATACCTATGAAAATGATACAACTGTTTTGAACGATTTGCAACAAATTTGTTAACAATTCATAAACAGTTCACATCTCCATGCAAGGCCAGTTAATGCTTAATACAGGTTCTTCTTCATCACCTGCTGATCCTGTGCATACATGAGACACATCTCCTTGGAGATCATGCCGTTGTGATAGAGATCCATCAGCGCATCATCCATGGTGATCATTCCGATGCCCTTGGAGGTCTGGATCGAAGACTCGATCTGGTGGGTCTTTGCCTCACGGATCTGTGCACGGATCGCCGGGGTCGCAAGCATGACCTCAAATGCTGCGCAACGGCTGTTTCCGCCAATGGTAGGGATCAGCTGCTGGGAGATAACTCCCTCGATTACCATCGCCAGCTGGATACGGATCTGCTGCTGCTGATGCGGCGGGAATACGTCGATGATACGGTCGATGGTACTTGCCGCACCGATGGTATGCAGTGTCGAGAACACAAGGTGTCCTGTCTCGGCTGCGGTGATGGCGATCTGGATCGTCTCCGGGTCACGCATCTCACCTACCAGGATGATATCCGGATCCTCACGAAGTGCAGCTCGAAGCGCATTATCGAAAGAAAGGGTATCCATACCGAGTTCCCGCTGGTTCACGATGGATTTCTTATGCTGATGCAGGTACTCGATGGGGTCCTCCAGCGTAATGATGTGGGCGCCGATATTCTCATTTGCCTTATTGATGATCGACGCAAGCGTGGTGGACTTACCGGAACCGGTCGGTCCTGTTACCAGCACCAGCCCCCTCTTCTTCTTGTACAGCTCAACCACGGCATGCGGAAGACCCAGCATCTCGGGCCGAGGGATGATCGTGTCGATCTTTCGATAGGCAGCCGCCATACGCCCTCTGTCCATGTAAACATTTACACGGAAACGTCCTTTGTCACCGACGGAGTATGCATAGTCACACTCACCACGGTCCTTCAGGATCGCCTTCTGACGCTCATTCATGGTAGATCCAATGGATTCTGCCGCGTCCGGCGCCGTAAGAGGCGGTACGTTGACATCCACAAGAGCACCGCTGATTCGGAATTTCGGCGGAATGCCCACAGCTATGTGGATATCGGATGCGTTCTGGTCAATCGCAAGACTGAGCAGTTCGTCCATGTCTAACATATCTTTCTTACCCCCATTCTTTCTTATTTCATACTGTATCCATACATGAGAGCCTGAGTCAGGATCCTTCGCTTCGCTCAGGATGACATGCAGGTCCTCATTATATGCTATTAATATTCATCGCCTGCCGTATAAACGATCTTTTTCATCTCTTCTATAGAAGTAATACCGTTCAGTACATGGCGGGCCGCACCCATCTTCAGAGTGGTCATGCCCTCCTTCAGGGCCTGTTCCTCGATCACATCCGCAGTAGCCCCTTTGGAGATAACCGCCTGAAGATCATGGGAAACCGGCATCATCTCATAGACACCGATTCGTCCGGAATAGCCTGTCTCATTACAGAGCGGACATCCTACCGGCTCGTAGATGACAACGTCTTCATCCGGATCCGTGATGCCGAGGATCTCCTTCTCATTCTCTTCGGCCAGCCGCGGTTCCTTGCAGGAATTGCAAAGACGGCGGACAAGTCGCTGTGCGATAACGCCCACGAGTGCGTCACCGATGATATAAGGTTCGATCCCCATATCGATAACACGGGTAACCGTGGAAGCCGCTGAGTTGGTATGCAGTGTGGATACAACCAAATGGCCCGTGATAGCAGCCTGTACGGCGATCTGTGCAGTCTCACCGTCTCGGATCTCTCCGATCATGATAATGTCAGGGTCCTGACGAAGGATCGAGCGAAGCGCTGCCGCGAAGGTCATTTCCGCTTTGACATTTACCTGAACCTGATTGATACCGTCGATATTCGCCTCGACAGGGTCTTCTACGGTAATGATATTAACATCTTCAGTATTCAGCTCACTGAGTGAGGTATAAAGCGTTGTGGATTTACCGGAACCCGTAGGACCCGTAACCAGAATGATGCCGTGGGGATTACTGAGGATCCCGTCGAAGACCTCGATCTCTTCGGGAGAAAACCCAAGTCCGGATTTCGGCTTGGTCAGTCCTTCCTTGGAAGTAAGTCGCATAACGACCTTCTCTCCATATACGGTAGGAAGCACAGATACACGGACATCGAACTCTCTCCGGTCTACCATGATGGTGATACGACCGTCCTGAGGCTTTCTCTTCTCGGCGATGTCCATGCCGCCCACGATCTTGATACGCGCGGAGATGGCAGCAGCCAGACTGTAATCATAAGTCATGACCTGCTTCAACGCACCATCGATACGATACCGGACGCGGACATAAGTCTCCATGGGTTCGATGTGGATATCGGATGCACGCTGACGTACGCCGCCTTCCAGGATCTGATTAACAAGCAGTACGATGGGAGAATTGTCGATATCCTCCTTCATCATATCCACTTCTTCATCCGTCAGTTCACCGGACGCCTGCTCCATACGGAACTGTTCCGCAGCCTCCATGGCCTGCGCACTTCCGTAGTACTTACCGACACATTCCTGGATATCATCATCGAATGCCAGCACCGGTTCTACGGTAAGTCCGGTAGCAATGGACACATCATCCACTGCCGCAAGATCCATAGGGTCCGCCATGGCAAGACGCAGGACGTTCGGATTATCATCCGCAAGTCCGATGGGCATGACCTTATGCTGTGCCACAAGCTTCTCGGGCACCTGTTTCAGGATATTCTCATCGATCTTTACAGAACGAAGCTCAACGAAGTCGATTCCCATCTGGGTGGTCAACACGGTAATCAGGAGTTCGCGGCTGATAAAGCCCATATCCATGATCACATTACCGATACGGCCGCCCTCTTCCTTCTGCTTCGCCAAAGCCTCCTGTAACTGTTCTTCCGTAATGGCTCCGGCTTCTACAAGCAGGTCACCGATACGTATTTTTTTTCTAGCTCCTGTAACACGCATTATGTATACCTCTCCATTGTTGATTTACACACAGAGACATTATACCATATGTACAATCATATGGGAAGAATAAGTGAAATTTTGGCAAAATCACAAGGAAATCACCCCGATCGATTGAAAATCTCTTTAAAAATCTGGTTGTCATTTGTATAAATTGCACAACTTCCAGATTATGTTCCCTTACGCCTCCGCGCTTTCTCTGCGCAGGATCATGCCGAAAGTTATGTCACCTGTATGATCCGTCTTCAAATAGACCTTCAGGGCCTGTTGCGGATGCGGTGCGGAATCCTGTTCTTCTCCCTCCTCATTCACGATCCGTTCTACGACAGCGGAAAGATTTCTTCCGTCATAAGCCATCACCTGAATGTCCTCTCCCACCGAGAATTTATTCTTCTGATGGATCCGGATCCCTCCATCCGGTTCCACAGCTTCGATCATCCCCAGAAAAACAGCTTTCTGTTGATAGGTATTTGCATCATAGATCTGATCTTCCTCCGTAGGGCGCCGGAAATAGAAGCCGGTAGTGAAATCCCGTGTAGTGCACATGGAGATCTCTTCTTTGTAATAAGGGAGCCTTTCCCGATATCTGTCGGGATCCTCAAAGTAATCATCAATGGCACAACGATAGGTCCTGGCAGTGACGGCCACATAGAGCGCCGTCTTCATCCTTCCCTCGATCTTGAAGGACGCGATCCCCGCATCCAGCAGCTCCGGTATATGATCGATCATACAGAGATCCTTGGAATTCAGGATATAGGTCCCTCTTTCATCTTCTTCTATAGGCAGGTATTCCCCCGGACGGCTGGTTTCTTCCAAAACCGTATACTTCCATCGGCAGGGATGGGTACAAGCCCCCCGGTTTGCATCCCTTCCGGTAAAGTAGGAAGAAAGGAGACACCTTCCCGAATAGGAAATGCACATAGCCCCATGAATGAAAGCCTCTATCTCCATTGAGTCTCCCACCTTTTCATGGATCTCACGGATCTCATCCAGCGACAGTTCTCTTGCGGCGACCACACGCTCCGCTCCCATTTGCTTCCAGAATTCCCAGGTCAGATAGTTGGTATTGTTGGCCTGCGTGCTGATATGGATGGGAACCTCCGGAAGCAGTTCCTTTGCAAGCATAAGGAC
>CACYMQ010000020.1 GCA_902775555.1 uncultured Lachnospiraceae bacterium
ACTCTGCTGTCTGAGTGTAATGAGGTCGATCTGGCTGAGATCCTGAGTGAACTGGATGATGAGGAGCTTCCCATCGCCTTCCGGATCCTGCCGAAAGAACTGGCGGCGGACGCCTTCTCCTACCTGGAACCCGAGACCCAGGAGACCCTGATCCACGCTTTTTCCGATAAGGAGTTGAATTTCATTATCGAGAATCTGTTCCTTGACGATACCGTCGACATGATCGAGGAAATGCCCGCAAATGTGGTAAAGCGTATCCTGAAGAACACGGATCCCGTCACCCGCAGGGAGATCAACGAACTCCTGAAATATCCGGAGGATTCTGCCGGAAGCATCATGACGACCGAGTATGTGCGCCTGCAGGAGGGAATGACTGTCCGCGAGGCATTTGACCGGATCCGGAAGGTCGGCGTTGACAAGGAGACGATCTATACCAGTTATGTGACAAATGCCAAACGTGAGCTGCTGGGCGTCGTCACCATCAAGGATCTGCTGCTGGCAGACTACGAAACCGAGATCCGTGACATCATGGAGACAAATGTGATCTACGTGACCACCCTGGAGGATCAGGAGAAGGTTGCTCACTCCTTTGACCGATACAATTTCCTCTCCCTCCCCGTTGTGGACAATGAGCAGCGTCTCGTCGGGATCATCACCTTCGACGATGTCATCGATGTCCTGCAGGAAGAGAATACCGAGGATATCGAGCGAATGGCCGCCATCATCCCGACGGATAAGCCTTACATGAAGACCGGACCCTTCGAAACCTTTAAGAAGCGGATCCCCTGGCTCCTGCTTCTGATGATCTCCGCCACATTTACCGGTGCCATCATCGCTCATTATGAGCAGGCCCTCGGCGCATATGTGGTGCTGACCGCCTACATCCCCATGCTTATGGATACCGGCGGAAATGCAGGCTCCCAGGCTTCCGTGTCCATCATCCGCGGTCTCTCCCTGGAGGAGATTGAGTTCAAGGACATCTTCCGCATACAGGGGAAGGAATTCATGGTATCCCTTCTCTGCGGCGGAACGCTTGCGGTTGCCAACTTCGTGAAGCTGCTTGTCTTCGACAAGGTGTCCGTCACCATCTCCCTGGTGATCTGCCTGACCCTGATCTGCACCGTTATCGTTGCAAAATTCGTGGGCTGCTCTCTGCCGATCCTGGCAAAGAAGGTCGGTTTCGACCCTGCCGTTATGGCGAGCCCGTTCATCACGACTATAGTGGACGCGCTGTCACTGCTGATCTATTTCCAGTTTGCGTCCCATATCCTCTCGATCTGAGGGTTAGGGGGTGAAGATCCTTCGGGGATGAAGATCCTTCGCTTCGCTCAGGATGACATATGCTTGTCATTCTGAGGAGCGCAGCGACGAAGAATCTTTATGGTGGGAAGATCCTTCGCTTCGCTCAGGATGACATGGGGCTCAGGATGACACAGAAAAAACGGTTCTTCCGATTTTCGGAAGAACCGTTTTTGTTGTTATTGAAATGGTATCCTGTCATATATTTCGAAGTCTACGGAATCCTCATAATGATAATTCGGATCCTCTTCCTTCAGCCATCCCTCATAGATCCGGGTGAAATACTCATTCCGCTGCTCCCGCTCCAGCCGGGCTTTTCTCTTGTCCGTGGCATCCCGGTCCGTCAGGGCTTTCATATAGAATACATGATATCCGTATTCGGTCTCCGTTACCAGACTGCAGGAGCCGTCTTCCAGTGTGTAGAGCATATCATAGACATCCTTGCCATAAGTGGTAAGGATCTCATTCGGCGTCATCGTGTAGTAGGTCGCATCCTTCAGATTGTAGTAGGATGCCAGAAGGGACGGATCCTTCTTCACATTATCCTCGGCAGGGTTGATCAGTGTATTGTAAGCCTGAACCGCCTTGTCATACTGTTCCTGCTTCTCTTCACCGCTCATGGGCATCAGCACACCGTCGGATTTCTCTGTATAGGTCGGGAAATACAGATCGAAAAATGTGGTCTCTCTCGCCACCTCATCTGATACTTCGATCCCCGCCTGGCTCATCATGACCTCATAGACCCTTTTCGCCATCAGATTTTCTTCGATACAGGTGTGCACCATCTGTCTCTCCAGCTTCATCTGATCGATCTGTTCATCCGTCAGATTCTTCCAGAAGGATTCCGTCTCGGTCTCGATGGTCGTCTTATCCTCGTCAGAAAGACTGACACCATAATCCGGCGCCTTCTTCAACAGCAGCTTCACCTTTACGATATTCTCGATCACATCTCTCCGGGTGAGCGTCACCATATCCTGATTCTTATTCTCATCCAGCCGGACATTCATAACCCAGATCTCGGAACCATAGGTCTTATCATAATCCTCTATCACGGGCTTGGCGTAGAGATACACTTCTCCCAGGGAGATATCCTGTCCCAGGAAACGAAAGACGGTATCCTCCGCCTTCTGTACCTCCGTCTCCCCTGTTGTATCCGTCTTGCTTCCGCAGCCCGCCAGTGCCGGGATCAGAAGCAGTACCAGAAGCAGGATCGGAAGCCTCCTTCTATATGCGTTTTTCCTACCGCTTTTTCCTCGCAACATGTTATATCCTCATCTCTGTCCTTCCGGATCTCTGCCCCGCCTGCCTTTTCGGACCGCTGACATTCCCGCCGCCGTCCTTTCTGTCCCTTGGGCCGTCATCTCTCAGGGGCGTCTTCCGGCCGGATGATCATCGTGTAGATGGTCTGCACCTCTTCCGCCACATGATCCAGAAGTTCTTCCTGTATCAGCTTGGAGTGGCGGATGGCAAAGCCGGACTGCTTGGCCGTAACCAGCCGCATCCCCTTAAACTTCTTCAGCAGCTCAGGGATCCGCTCCACACGGGCTTTGGTCCCGTTTCGGATCAGGTAGATCACCTCGCCGTCCATATATTTCACTTCCGTCATGCCGCACGCGTGCGCCTGCTGTTTCACTTCGGCCACCTGAAGCAGCCGGAGAACCGGTTTCGGCGGTTCACCGAAGCGATCCTGGAGCTCCATCCGGATCGCATCCGCATCCTCCGGGGTACGGATCCGGTAGATCCGCTTGTACATTTCCAGTTTCAGATACTCACTACGTACGTACTCATCCGGTATGTACGCATCGATCGGAAGCTCGATGGTGGTATCGAAATCCTCTTCTTCCTCCTTCTCGCCCTTCTTCTTCCGAATGGCGGAGGAAAGCATCTTCACGTAGAGATCGTATCCGACCTCCTCCATATGACCGGACTGATCGCTGCCCAGCACATTTCCGGCGCCGCGGATCTCCAGGTCCTTTAAAGATATTTTATAACCCGAACCCAGTTCTGTAAACTCCCGAATTGCCGAAAGCCGCTTCTCCGCTTCCTCCCGGATCATCCGGTTCTGCTGATACATAAGGAAGGCAAAGGCATTTCTGCCGGAGCGCCCCACTCTGCCTCGAAGCTGGTACAGCTGTGCCAGACCGAAGCGGTCGGCGTTGTGTATGATGATGGTGTTGACATTCGGGATATCCAGACCGGTTTCGATGATGGTGGTGGTGACCAGGATGTCGATCTCCTGCTCCACGAAGTCACGCATCAGGCTTTCCAGTTCCCGCGAAGTCATCTTGCCATGGGCAAATGCGATCCTGGCATCCGGCAGCATTTCCATCAGACCGGATGCGATCCGGGCGATATCATCCACCCGGTTGTATACGTAGTAGACCTGGCCTTTCCGGGCCAGCTCCCGCCTGCAGGCTTCCTTCACCAGCTCGCGGTCATATTCCATGACATAGGTCTGGATCGGGCGCCGGTCCACCGGAGGCTCCTGAAGCAGGCTCATATCCCGGATCCCCACCAGACTCATATGCAGGGTCCTGGGAATGGGAGTCGCCGAGAGCGTCAGCACATCCACCGTCTTCCGAAGCTGCTTGATCTTCTCTTTATGCCGCACGCCGAAGCGCTGCTCCTCATCGATCACCAGGAGGCCGAGGTCATGAAATGCCACGTCCTTGGACAGCAGCCTGTGGGTCCCGATCACGATGTCCACGGTCCCTTCCGCCAGGCCCTTCAACGTCTCTTTCGTTTCCTTCGGCGTACAGAAGCGGGACAGCATGCGGATATTTACGGGGTAGCTTGCCAGCCTCTTGATAAAGGTGTCAAAATGCTGCTGTGCCAGAATGGTGGTCGGCACCAGGTAGGCCACCTGCCGGTTGTCCTGTACCGCCTTAAATGCGGCACGGATCGCCACTTCGGTCTTGCCGAAGCCCACATCCCCGCAGATCAGCCGGTCCATGATCTTATCGGATTCCATATCCCGCTTGGTATCCTGGATGGCCCGGAGCTGATCGTCCGTCTCCTCATAGGGGAAGGTCTCCTCAAACTCATGCTGCCAGATCGTATCCGGCGGGTACTGATGCCCCTTCTTGATCTGACGGTCCGCATAGAGCGCCACCAGTTCTTCCGCCATATGATCCACGTGGTTTCTGACCCGCGACCGGGTCTTCTCCCACTCAGCGCCGCCGAGCTTGTTCAGCTTCGGCTTCGCCGCACTCTTGTCCGCATATTTTCCGATGACGGAAAGCTGGTCCACGGGTATGAACAGCTTTCCTCCATTTGCATAATCGATATTGATATAGTCCTTCAGGCGCCCGTCGGTCTCAACCTTCTCGATCCCTTTGTAGATACCGATGCCGTGGCGCTCATGGACCACATAATCTCCCGGATGGAGTTCTCCCAGATGCGAGATGCTCTCCCCGCTGTATTTCGGCTTCTGCCTTCTGGTCCTGGCCTTGTCCCTGCGCAGCACCTCCGACTCCGTAAGCACCACCAGCTTCACGTCCGGAAGTACAAATCCGGTTTCCAGACTTCCGGTGGTGACCATGACCTCTCCCGGCTGCAGGACCCGGCTCTGACTGTTCGAGAAAAATGCCGGAATGTCTCTCTCCTGCAACGCATCCGCAAAACGTCCCGCGCGGGTCTTTGACATGGAGATATACAGGATCCGGTATCCATCTGCCCTGTATTTCTTCAGCTCGGCCGTCAGTTCCTCAATCCTGCCCCCGAAGGGTACCAGCGAACGGGCTTTGAATTCCAACTGTGTTCCTGCCGGGATCGCCGACAGCTTCTCCTGAAACTCCGTGAAAAGGACGCGTGCACGGCCTGCCAGTCGTGCCAGGATCTCATCATTTCCGAAGAGGACTCTGGCCTGGCCCGGCAGGATATACCCTCCGTCCAGACGGGATTCCATGGCCAGACGGAATTCCTCGAAATAGATCCTTGCCTGTTCCTCCACCTTCAATGGTTCATCCACGTAGACCCTTGTACCTTCCGGCAGATAATCCAGGAAGGATACCGCATCCGGGTAGAAGTAGGATACCAGCGTGTCTACATTGGAAGCCCCGGCGAAATTCTCCAGTCCTTCCTTCAGCGCACGGACTGCTTTATTCAGGCGGGCATACTGTTCTGTATGAAAGCTTTCCTTAAAGGCCTTCGCCACGGATTCATGTTCTTCCTCGATCAGCTTCATCCCCCGGCTCATTCGTTCCGGGCTGAGGACAAACTCCGTCGCAGGCAGGATCTCCACCTCCTGCTGTTCATCGATGGACCTCTGTGTGGATACGTCAAATGCGCGGATGGAGTCGATCTCATCTCCCCACAGTTCAACACGTGTGGGGCACTCTTCCGTCAGGGGGAAGATATCAAGTATTCCTCCCCGAACAGAAAACTGCCCTGCGATCTCAACAAGTGCGACCTGCTCGTACCCCATTTCCGTCAGGATCTTCTGTACGGCTGTGAGCTGGATCTCCTCTCCGACAGTGAGCCTGAGCGAACTGTTTCTGACCGTTTCCGGCGCAGGAACCTTGTCCATCAGACCTTCTATCGTGAGTATGATCACCGATCGTTCCTTGTCCTGTATTCTCTTTATGATCTCCAGTCTCTTCCTGGCCGCCAGATTTCCATGCACGTCCGCATAGTAGAATAGCACATCCTTCGCAGGATATATGTAGACATTCCGGTCATAAAACCGATAATCCTGGTACAACCGGTCCGCCCGGGCTTCATCGTAGGTCACGATCAGGACCTGCTCAGCCTCCCCCCGAAGTGCTTCCATCACCAACGGACGGACATTTCGGGACGCGCCCCAGATGTTCACCGGCTTTTTCGCCGATCGAAGGGCCGCATTTGCTTTCTCTATGCATTCCATTTCGGAAACCGGCACGCGAATAGCATCCATAGGTCTCCTTTATCTGTAACGACAGTTCTTTGCCGACTGCGTTTAATTATATCTGTTTTGTGCCGCCTGGATCCCTTCCGTAATGATCAGCCTCGCTGCATCTCCCGCCTTCTCGCATGCTTCGCGGAAGACCGGGAATTCCTCCTTGCCGATCCTGGACAGCACATAGTCTGCCAGATCCCAGCCTTCGGGTTTCTTTCCCACGCCGATCCTGATCCGGTCGAAGGTGTCCGTCCCGATACAGGAAATGATGCTCTTCATCCCGTTATGGCCGCCGGCACTGCCCTGGGCCCGGATGCGGAGTCTTCCCACATCCAGATCGGTGTCATCATAGAAGACGATCAGATCCTCCGGGGTGCACCCGTAAAAATGCAGCAGCGGCTGTACCGCCTCCCCTGACAGATTCATGTAGGTCTGGGGCATGGCCAGCACCACCTTCTCACCCTCAATGATCCCGTGTCCCGTGATGCTCTTATGCTCTTTTTTCGAAAGAGAGATATGATAGCGGTCTGCCAGCTGTGTCAAAGCCGCAAAGCCTGTATTATGACGGGTCCCCGCATATCGAAGGCCCGGATTCCCAAGTCCCACTATGATCTTCATTTCTGCTCTCCATTAACTGTATTTCCCGACCTGTCCGGCAGATCCCTGTTCAGGCACGGTCCGACATGATCTTCTCGGCTTCCGCCAGCTGTTCTTTCGTATTCACGCCCAGGATCTCATTTACATCGGATACGGGCATGGCATCCACGCGTCCGCCTGCCGCCTTGATCAGTTCAATGGTATCGGTCAGGTAGTACTCTCCCTGCGCATTGTCATTTGTCAGCTTGCCCAGGCTCTCCTGGAGCATGGCTGTATCAAACAGGTACATGCCTGCATTGATCTCCTTCGTTGCGCGTTCTTCCTCGGTGCAGTCCTTATCTTCCGTGATCTTCAGAAATGCGCCGTTCCCGTCCCGCAGGATGCGGCCGTAACCCTTCGGATCCTCCAGGATCGCCGACAGCACGGTCACTCCGTTTCCGGCACTGCGGTGCGCCTCACAAAGCCGTTTCAGGGTTTCCGGTGTTACCAGCGGAGTATCCCCGCAGAGGATCAGGGTCTCACCCTCCTGTCCCAGCTGATCGGATGCGCACATCACGGCATGCCCGGTTCCCAGCTGCTCCGTCTGCTCTGCATAGAGGACAGTGTCTCCCAGTTCCTGATGTACCATCTCACTCTTATATCCGGCGATCACTACCACGCGATCCGCACCCGCACCCCGGGCAGCTTCGATGACATGACTTACCATCGGCTTTCCGCAGCAGGTGTGAAGCACCTTCGGCAGGTCGGATTTCATGCGGGTTCCCTTGCCCGCAGCAAGAATAAGGGCTGTTAAAAGGCTCATAATAACCTCCGTAGTCATAGATTCTCTGTCCTCCGGTTCTTCCGTCCGTCGGAGTCACATAATCAGTTTACACATTTTCCAAGGAAAGTCAAGGGAGACGGAACATAAGAAAATCCCGTGCCACATAAGTGACACGGGACCTTCCTACTATTGCGTCTTATCTATTCTTCCGGCTCTTCAAGAGATGTCTGCTCATACTTCTCAAGGATGAGAGTCTGGATCATCTCTCTTGTTCCGGAATTGATGGGGTGAGCGATGTCTCTGTACTCACCGTCAGATGACTTTCTGCTCGGCATTGCGATAAAAAGGCCTTTTTCCCCTTCAATTACCTTAATGTCATGGATGACAAACTCATTGTCGATGGTGATCGATACAACGGCCCGCATCTTTCCTTCTTTCGCAACCTTCCTAACGCGTACATCCGTAATCTGCATAATGTGTAACCTCCTTAAAAATATGCAAATGTCTGTTGATCGGGTCCATTATTCAGTTTATTTTAGATTGTATAACGGAAACTCTTCTCAACGATGATCTTCGGCTTTCCGGCTTCCCCTGTGTGTACCGTATTCGCTCTGATCGTATCTCTCGATTCTATGATGCAGTTCTCAAGATAACAATTGTCTCCGATATGTACATCATTTAGAACGATAGAATTCTTTATAACACAATTATTTCCCACATAGACTTTCTTGAAGAGTACGGAGTTCTCAACGGTTCCGTTGATGATACATCCGCTGGCGATCAGGCTGTTGGAAGCAACCGCCTCACCGTTATACTTCGCAGGCGGAAGGTCTTCCACCTTGGTATAGACACCCGGCTGCTGACGGAAGAAATAATTCCGAAGCTCCTGTGTCAGGAAATCCATATTGGTCCGGTAGTAGGAATCCACGGTTCCCACATTTCTCCAATATCCTTCCATGCGGTAGGCATTGATCTTCTTGATATTCTTATATCTTACCAGGATATCCTTTACGAAATCCGTCCTGCCTTCCGCCGCACATGCCTCCAGCAGTTCGATCAGCTGTCTCCGGCGGATCACATAGACACCGATGGATACCGTACTGGTCTCGGCCACAATGGGCTTCTCCTCAAAATCCTCTACCCGGTTGTTATCACCAAGCTTTACAACACCGAAACGACTGATGTCGTCTTCATGAGGTTCCAGATCCTTGGTCACGATGGTGATATCCGCACCCTTTGCGATGTGATCCTCAAGAACCTTGTTGTAATCCAGCTTGTAGATACCGTCTCCGGAAGCGATAACAACATACGGTTCATGCGCATCCTTCAGGAAGCTGATATTCTGATAAAGTGCATCTGCGGTACCCTTGTACCAGTAGCTGTTCGTAGTGGTTATGGTCGGTGTGAAAATGTACAGACCTCCCTGCTTACGTCCGAAATCCCACCATTTGGAGGAATTCAGATGCTCATTCAGGGATCTGGAGTTGTACTGTGTGTATACGGCAACCCGCTGGATATGGGAGTTGGACATGTTAGACAGTGCAAAGTCGATCGCTCTGTAGCATCCTGCTACCGGCATAGCTGCCACCGCACGCTTTGCGGAAAGTTCTTCCATCCTGCTGCTGTTACCGCCTGCTAAAATGATTCCTATCGCTCTCATGCTATTCACCTGCCTTTATGATACTGGAGCCACTGGATAAGATTCCGTCCGGATACTCGTCCTTCGTGGTCGAACCAATGATCGCCGTATTCTTTCCGATGGTCACGCCATCCGGAATCTCCGACTTCTCACCAATAGTTGCAAGTCCGAATGCATAGATATGCGGAGCAAAATCGTTCGGTGCTTCTTCTCCGATACCGATCTTGACATCAGATCCCACTTTCACGCCCTCTGCAAGGATCGCCTTGTCCAGGACACAGTTCTCACCGATGTTTACGCTGTTCATGATGATGGAGTTCTTTACGATGGTACCCTTTCCGATCACTACGCCGGAACCGATGACCGAGTTCTCCACATCACCATGGATCTCCGTACCTTCACCGATAATACTCTTAACAACCTTGCTGCCTTCAGCGATGTACTGCGGCGGGAGGTTATCGCTCTTCGTGTAGATCCTCCAGAATTCCTCATAGAGATTGAACTCGGGAATGATATCTACCAGCTCCATATTTGCTTCCCAATAGGAACCGAGGGTCCCGACATCCTTCCAGTAACCCTTAAAATCATAAGCACAGATCTTCTTACCCTGCTCATGAATATGCGGAATGATATGCTTACCGAAATCACAGGACGGAACATCCTTCATCTCGATCAGCGCATCCCTGAGAACGGGCCAACTGAAGATATAGATACCCATAGAAGCCTTGTTGCTTCTGGGTTTCTCGGGCTTCTCCTCGAATTCGTGGATCACGCCCTGATCATCTGTGATCACCACGCCGAACCGGCTTGCTTCCTCCATGGGAACCTGATAGGTGGCAAGTGTCACATCCGCATGAGATGACTTATGGTAATCCAGCATTACCTCGTAATCCATCTTGTAGATATGATCGCCGGACAGGATCAGAACATAATCCGGATTATAATATTCCATATACTCCAGGTTCTGATAGATGGCATTTGCGGTTCCCGTGTACCACTGACTGCTTCCGCTCTTTTCATACGGAGGCAGAACGGTAACACCACCGAAACTCCGGTCCAGATCCCAGGGCATACCGATCCCGATATGCTGATTCAGCCGAAGCGGACGATACTGGGTCAGAACACCGACCGTATCAACACCGGAATTAATACAGTTACTGAGCGGGAAGTCAATGATCTTATACTTTCCGCCGAAAGCAACCGCAGGTTTTGCAAGCTTTGAAGTAAGGACACCGAGCCGACTGCCCTGTCCTCCAGCAAGGAGCATTGCTATCATTTCCTTCTTAACCATATAGTCACCCCTTTTTTAGCAATAGTATGAAAGTATTATAGCATGTTACATTTAAAAATAAAACTACTTTTTAGACAAAACTCCTAAATTGTCTGCCGTTTCTCAAACTCAATTATGCACATTTGCCGTTGTGATCCTATTTCTCGCATTTCATGAAAAAAATTCTGTCCAATTTCGCATGTATATTCTATACAAAATGCACCACGCTTTCGGACAGACAAACCTTTCAGGTCATTCCGCGTTCGTTCCAAGATCGTTCCAAGATCGTTCCAAGATCGTTCCGGGATGCGGGAGATTTCGGAGCTGCGGTAGACCGGACCATAAAAAAAGGACGATATCCGTCCGATACCGTCCTTTTTTATACTTAGTCTTCCTTCGCGGTTTTCACGGCTTCCGTAAGTGCGCCTGCAAGACCTGCCACGCTTGCGATATCCGAGGGGATGATCAGCTTGGTCGCCTTGCCGTCTGCTGCTCTCTTGAACGCCTCCAGCCCGCGGATGGTAAGAACCTCCCTGGAGGGAGCCGCCTCATTCAGCATCCGGATACCGTCTGCCTCAGCCTGCTGCACCTTGATGATGGCCTCTGCATCACCTTCGGCTCTCTTGATCCGGGCTTCGCGGTCTGCCTCTGCCCGAAGGATCTGTGCCTGCTTCTCAGCCTCGGCTGCAAGGATCGCTGACTGCTTCTCTGCCTCAGCCTTCAGGATCTTCGCTTCCTTCTCACCTTCGGAGATCAGGACTGCGGAACGCTTCTCACCTTCTGCACGAAGGATCTGCTCACGCCTCTCACGCTCTGCCTTCATCTGCTTCTCCATGGCTTCCTGGATCGCTGCCGGCGGGATGATATTCTTCAGCTCCACGCGGTTGACCTTGATCCCCCAGGGATCCGTTGCCTCATCCAGTGTGGCACGCATCTTGACATTGATGGTCTCACGGGATGTCAGTGTCTGGTCAAGCTCGAGATCACCGATGATATTACGAAGTGTTGTAGCCGTCAGGTTCTCGATGGCTGCAATGGGATTCTCGACACCGTAGCAGTACAGCTTCGGATCCGTGATCTGGAAGAAGAGCACGGTATCGATCCGCATCGTAACATTATCCTTTGTGATAACCGGCTGGGGCGGGAAATCCGCCACCTGTTCCTTCAGGGACACTTCCCTTGCCACCTTGTCAATGATCGGCCATTTCACATGGAATCCTACCGACCAGGTAGTCTGGTAGGTTCCGAAACGCTCTATAACATAAGCTGTAGCCTGTCGAACCACGCGGATCGAGCTGGCTAAAATGATGATCACTACGAAAAGTAAGATCAACAGTGCGATCGTAGCTGCATTCATGACTCATTCCTCCTTTTTAACCTTCTTTTTTCTTTACCCCCGGTCTTTCGGTATCACCACCAGTTTGGTTCCTTCGATCCTCCGGATCACTACCTGTGTTCCTTCCCCGATCTCGGATCCGTCCTCGGATATTGCTCTCCACTCCACGTCTCCGATCCTTAGCTGCCCCGCCTCATGTCCGGGACCGATCTTCTTCTGCGCCGGGTAGATCTCTCCGATCAGTCCCTCCGCATTTGTCGCCGTTACCTTCGGGATCATCTTCTTTTTCGCGATGGGCCGAAGCACGATCAGAAGTACAAGGGATACCACCATGAAGATCACCAGCTGCCACGGAATACCCACACCCAGAAATGCCGGGATCGAGGCAACCAGGGCTCCTCCCGCAAACCATATGGCCGTAAGCCCGACGGATACGATTTCCGCCACGATCATGAAGGCGAAGATTCCCAGCCAGACAAGGCCTGCAATCGATGCATCACTCATTCCCGTGCCCGCGCTTTCCTCTGCAACTATTATTGGATCGACCATATTCCCACCTCCCGTTTCTTTATACAGGAAGGGACGGCTCCGCAAATGATCCTGTCCATGTTACAAAGCCGTCCCTCATGACACGTTGCTGATAGTCCTATCGTATCATTTCAGACCGATTTTATTGTGGCAAATTATGCACGATAATAATTGATCAGACAGCCTTTCTCTATAATATCTCTCTCATCATCCGTCAGATCTCCAAGAGTCAGGCTCAGCTCCTTCATGTCCTTATTTACCACATATGCCTTGATCACATCCTGCTTCTCCCGGATGGCTGTCAGGACATCGGGAATGAAGATATAATCTCCGTTTTCAAATGCGTAGTCCTCGCTGATCACAAAGGGAAGCATACCCCAGTTGATCAGGTTGGAACGATATCTCTTGGTTGCGTATTCCTTTGCGATATTTGCCCAGCCTCCCAGGACCTTCTGGCAGGAAGCGGCCTGCTCACGGGCAGAACCGTCACCCGGCTTCACCGCATATATGGTACTTCCGTAACCGGTATTCTCTCCCTTGACCTCCGGGAACTGTGCCTTGATGGTCTGCATTACGGGCTTCAGGGCTTCGTCTGCCTTGCAGAGGCAGCCGAGCTCCTCTCTCTTTCTCTCCACCGCCTGTACGGCCTTCGCGCGTCCCACATACTCCGGATCCTTCCGGGACAGGGTAAACTCTGCCAGTCCGATGGGGTTGGAACGATAGGAGGAGGTCTCTCCCGAGGGGATCAACTCGTCCGTCGTGGTAACCGGATCCGTGATCACGGAAGCCATCTTCAGCAGAAGGTTCTGCGTCAGCGGGATCATTTCCGGCCAGTCCTTGATATTCGGGCCGAACTGGAGCTCCGCATCCGGTTCTGCCTTTCCGTAACCGTCATATACACGGTTGTCGTAGATCTTCCGGTCGAAGAAGTAAGCCGGTCCCGTGAATTCCACATCCAGATCGGTAGCCGGTGTCAGATATCCCTGATTTACGGCTGTTGCTGCGATAGATCTTGCATCCATCAGCGCAACGGATGAGATCTGTCCGCTCTGGATCTTGGATCCCTCGCGGTTCGGGAAGTTTCTTGTGGAGTGGCGGATGGAGAAGGCATTATTGGCCGGTGTATCGCCTGCTCCGAAGCAGGGGCCGCAGAATGCCGTCTTTACTATGGCTCCGGTCTCCAGAAGATCCGCAACCATTCCGTTCTTCGCCAGCTGCATGAAGATCGGAGTACTTGCCGGATATACCGACAGCGTAAATGCATCATTTCCGATAAAGTGTCCCCGCAGGATGTCGGTGGCATCACAGATATTTTCATATCCGCCGCCGGCACAGCCCGCGATGATACCCTGATCCACATAGAGTTTTCCGTCACGGATCTTATCCGTCAGTTTGAATTCCACATTTCCCGTGAGCTGCTTTCTTCCCTTCTCTTCCACATCATGAAGGATGTCCTTCAGGTTGGCATTCAGCTCCTCGATGGTGTAAACGTTGCTGGGGTGGAACGGCATGGCGATCATCGGGCGGATCTTGGACAGATCTACATATACCACGCCATCGTAGTAAGCCACCTTCCCCGGCTTCAGCTCCTTATAGGCCTCCGGGCGGTAGTGGGTCTCATACCATTTCCGTGTCTCCTCATCTGTTGTCCAGATGGAGGAAAGACATGTGGTTTCCGTGGTCATGACATCGATGCCGATCCTGTAATTGCTGGACAGCTTTGCCACGCCCGGTCCTACAAATTCCATCACCTTATTCTTCACATATCCGTTGGCAAATGTTGCTCCGATCAGAGCCAGGGCCACATCCTGCGGACCTACGCCCTTTGCAGGCTCGCCGTCCAGATAGATGGCGATCACGCCGGGACGCTTCACATCGTAGGTTCTTCCCAGCAGCTGCTTCGCCAGCTCGCCGCCGCCTTCACCGATGGCCATGGTACCCAGCGCACCGTAACGTGTATGGCTGTCGGATCCGAGGATCATGGCGCCGCATTCCGCCAGCTGCTCCCGGGCATACTGATGAATGACTGCCTGATGAGGCGGTACATAGATCCCGCCGTATTTCTTTGCGGCAGAAAGACCGAACATGTGGTCATCCTCATTGATGGTACCGCCTACCGCGCAAAGGGAGTTGTGGCAGTTGGTAAGCACGTAGGGGATGGGGAACTCCTTAAGTCCCGATGCCCGTGCTGTCTGGATGATACCGACAAATGTGATGTCGTGGGAGGTCATCTTGTCAAACTTAACCTTCAGATTCTCCATATTCTCTGCAGTGTTGTGCTTCTCCAGAATGCCGTAAGCCATTGTGGCCTTCAAAGCATCCTCTTTACTGACCTGAAGGCCCGCTGCCTCTGCCGATCCCTCCGGGACCAGCTTCTCTCCGTCGATCAGATACGCCCCTGTTTCATAGAGCTTAACCATAGTTCTTCTTTCCTCCTGTATCTCTTATCGATTAGATTGCCGGCGCTCTGCGCCGGCAAATCCGATTGCTTGTAATATGTAGATCCTACTTGTAGTCATTGATGAACTTCTCGTAATCCGCGATGACTGCACCTCCGCTGAGAGCGGTTTTCTTGATCTCAGACTCGATCGCCGCCTTTGCATCATTGTATGCAGCCTCGTCCACAGTTTCCAGATCAGCCGGGTCGGAACTGTTTCCTGCTCCGTAAACCTTCTGCCCGTTTGCTTCACCCTGTGCGACCATGGATTTTACCGACCATCTTGCATTTTCGAAGCTGAGCAGCACCTCTATCGTGAGTGTGATCCCGTCTTCTTCCCCGGTATTTGCAGCGACCAGCGTATTCTTGTCACCAAATCCCATCCACTGGAACTGACCGGTATAAACGACCTTGGAAGAACTGTAGGTGAAGATGTACAGCGTATCTGTTGCGGCCAGGAGCATTTCAGGAACCGAATCCCCGTCGATGTCCATAAGGAAGACCTTCGTGGGAAGGTTCTGCTCCAGCTGTTCCTTCGTCATTTCGAAATAGTCACCGCCTGCCGCGCCTGCTACCACATCTCTCTCGAGATTCTTCTTCCAGTCGGCCATGTATTCCACATATGCCCGCTGCCAGTCGGCGTGCATATTCTGCTCGATCTGGGATACATCAAAATCGTCACCGAAATGTTTCTTCAGCTCTCTGATGATCGTCTCGGCAGTAGCGGTATCTCCGTTCTTTGCTGCATCGATCGCCTTCTGCGGATAGTACGTCTTTGCCTTGTTCTCGGCTTCCGTATAAAGCGTATCGAACTTGCTCTGCCAGTTATTCTTGTAAACCTCTTCTTCTTTATACCACTCGCGGACATTATCGATCTTCTTCATGGCCTGCCAGTAGTCGTCCTTGTCGTAGTAGCTCTTTGCCTCATCCAGATACTCACTGAAGTATTTGTCGTAGCTCAGTTCCGTCTGAACTTCATAGGTATAATCCGAATACCAGGCACTTCCGGCGATAGAGGCGTAGACATTCATCTTATCATATTCCATCTTGCCGGCCTTATACGCGTCATATTTTTCTTTCAAATATGAATCCATGGCTGTCTGGACGTCCTTTTCATATTCACGGTCCTTGCCGTTCACCCAGCCGTAATAGATACCGGTATCATCATCGCTGTTCTCACAGCGCTTCAGATGACGGAATTCATCCAGTTTCGCATCCGCATCCTTGGACTTATTGATCGTGGCTGTGACCAGTTCCTCGTAAACCGTCTGCATACGGGGAATGTTCACCGTCTTAAATGCCTCATAGGTCATTTCATTGTACTGGGAAACGGATTCCACAGCTTTCATTGTATTATAGAAGGAGCTGTAATCCGTCTTTCCTTCCAGGTAAAGATTGCTCTTATAAACGATAATGTCATTTACATCGTTCCGGAGGTCATTCACCGCAGAATCCGATAATTCACTGAAGAGAGTTTTGGCCTCGGAGACATTTCCGTCTTCAATGCTCTTTAATGCCTTGTTCTTCTTCATTCCGGGCAGCACCCACACAAAGAGCAGCACCAGTTCGGCTACGATCAGTGCCAGGGAGATCAGCCCTATAACGATCCATTTTTTTGACTTCATGGCCTAATCCTCCTTTGTACTCTGCTCTGTGCTCGTGGTCGTGCCTGTCTCGGTGGTTCCGGCCGACTGACTCATTCCCGAAGAGAATCCCTTCTCGGCTGCGCCTTTATAATCTCCCTTGGGAAGGATCACAAAGAAGATCAGCATCAGAACGACTGCGATCAGTCCGAGGAGCGCTATGATCCCGGCCACCAATCCGAAGATCTTCGCCATCTTCTCTTTCTGCGCGGGATCCTTCGGCGGGCGTATGGGCTTTCCGTTCACATCCAGCGGTACCATCGGCTGACCATCCGGTCCGATGGGTACGGCGGGGCGATGAACTCCCGGCTGGGCCAGAGGCTGACCGGTCTGTCCGATCACATTTTGGGGCATCGCGCCGCCCTGTGGGCCCTGGGGTCCTGTCTGACCCGGCATATTCCGGGGCATGGGGCCGCCCTGCATTCCCTGCGGCGCCGGTCCGCCCTGCATGTTCGGAGGCATGGGGCCGCCCGGCATTCCCTGCGGCGCCGGTCCGCCCTGCATATTCTGAGGCATGGGGCCGCCCGGCATTCCCTGCGGCGCCGGTCCGCCCTGCATATTCTGAGGCATGGGGCCGCCCTGCATTCCCTGCGGAGCTTGCGGGCCCTGTCTACCCTGCATATTCTGAGGCATGGGGCCGCCCTGCATTCCCTGCGGGCCCTGTGGTCCCGGTCTTCCCTGCATATTCGGGGGCATGGGGCCGCCCTGCATTCCCTGCGGCGCCGGTCCGCCCTGCATGTTCGGGGGCATCGCACCGCCCGGCTTCGACGTCAGAGGTCCGCTTCCGACGGACTGGAATCCGTCCCCGGCGGGTTTTCCTCCCGGTGCGGAAGGCTGTCCCGGTGCGGAAGGCTGTCCTGCCATACCTGCCATAAGTACGGTGGTAGCCGCTTCACTTCCGGCAGTCAGAACGGTTGTAGCATCCTCCGCCTGTGAAACTTCCTGCATAACATCCGAAATGTCGAGGCTCTCCGAAGGATTTGTCACCTCAACGGCCTTCAGGATATCATTTTCGGGTGTAACCCCGTTATTTCCTTTATTTTCCATGCCGCTTCTCCATTTCTCATTGAAAAGTGTTCTGTCAGTGCCTATCCAAATAAGTATACATGAACGCTTTTGATTATTCAAGAGCCTACAACCACATACAAAAGGAATAACCCTTTAAGTTCCGGCAGAATATTTTTTGATATACCTTTGACTCAGCCGTAAAATTTTCGCTCTTTCGCCATTTCCCGAAAAATGGCATTTACATTTCCTAATCAGAATGGTATAGTAGTCTGTACTGTTGTCCGAAAGGACCATTAAATATGAAAAGGGTGACGGAAAATGAAACACATTGAGATCAGATGGCACGGCCGCGGAGGCCAGGGTGCCAAGACCGCTGCGCTGCTGCTTGCAGATGTGGCATTTAACACAGGAATGTATGTGCAGGGCTTTCCGGAGTATGGTCCGGAGCGTATGGGAGCCCCCATTACGGCCTACAACCGGCTGGGGGATACGGAGATCCGGGCACATTCCAATATCTATGAGCCTGATTACGTCGTGGTGGTAGATGAAACTCTGCTCCACTCCGTAGACGTGACCAAGGGACTCTCTACCGAGGGAGGTATCATCATCAACACCTCCAAGTCCAAAGAAGAAATCGTTTCCTTATTAAATGGATATACCGGACCGGTCTATACGATCGATGCAAGAACGATCTCCGTTGAATGTCTCGGAAAGTATTTCCCCAATTCTCCCATGCTGGCTGCGATCGTCAAGGTTGCCGACATCATGGACAAGGATGTCTTTCTGTCACAGATGGAAGCTTCCTACAAGCATAAGTTTGCGAAGAAGCCCGAAGTGATCGAAGGAAATATGCGCGCTCTGGAGCGCGGATTCACGGAGGTGAAATAATGGCAAATAAGGAAAGAACCGATATCAGCAAAGTACATGAGACCGCTCCTTATACCGACATGACTCTGGGAAACCAGATCTACGGCGGGGGCGGATCCAGAGAATTCAAGACAGGTGAATGGCGGACCCAGACTCCCGTCATGAATTGGGAGAAATGTGCCCAGTGTCTTCTGTGTGCCCCCATGTGTCCGGACAGTTGCATTCCGGTCGTGGACGGGAAAAGACAGGATTTCGACTATGACCACTGCAAAGGCTGCGGCATCTGCGCTAAGGTCTGCAGTTTTAAAGCCATCGATATGAAGGAGGGACTGTAAAATGGCCGGAAAAAGAGACCGTATGTCCGGAAATGAGGCAGTTGCCCTCGCGATCAAGCAGGTAAATCCGGACGTCATGCCTGCATTTCCCATCACTCCTTCAACCGAGATCCCGCAGATGGTATCTACCTTTATCGCAAATGGCGAGATCGATACGGAGTTTATCCCCGTCGAATCCGAGCACAGCTCCATGAGCGCTGCCATCGGAGCTTCGGCAGCCGGCGCCAGAGCCCTTACGGCTACGTCATCCTGCGGTCTGGCTTTCATGTGGGAGGAGTTGTACATCGCGGCTTCCGACCGTCTGCCGCTGGTACTCTGCGCCGTAAACCGTGCGCTGACGGGTCCCATCAATATCAACTGTGACCATTCCGACACCATGGGTGCCCGGGATTCCGGGTGGATTCAGGTATACGCTGAGACCAACCAGGAGGCCTATGACAATTTCATTATGGCTTATCCCGTGACGGAGCATCCGGATGTAATGCTTCCCATGATGGTCTGCCAGGACGGCTTCATCACCAGCCACGCCGTCATGAATATCGAAACCATGGATACCGAGACCGTACGGGATTTTGTAGGCATCTACCAGCCGGAGAATTTCCTGCTGAATGCCGACATGCCCATGGCCATCGGTCCCTATGCAAACTCTCCTTTCTATATGGAGACCAAGATGAACCAGCGCCTTGCCATGAAGAAGGCAAAGGAGGTCATCCTGGATGTATGCGAACGTTTCGAGAAGATCTCCGGACGTAAGTACGGACTCTTTGAGGAGTATCGCATGGAGGATGCAGAGATCGCCATCGTCATCATGGGTTCTGCTTCCGGAAATACCAAGAACGCCGTGGATATCCTTCGCGAGAAGGGTGTGAAGGCCGGCATGATCAAGGTCCGTGTCTTCCGTCCGTTCCCGGGCGAGGAGCTCGCAGCTGCTCTGAAGAACGTATCTGCCCTGGCCATTCTGGACCGTGCAGAGAGTTTCTCCGGAATGGGAGGTCCCTTAGGTTCCGAGTTGAAGGCCGCTCTTCTGGATGCCGGAGTAACCGCCCCCGCCATCAACTATTTCTATGGTCTTGCAGGCCGTGATTTTACAGACCAGTCCGCTCTGGATGTTTTCGAGGCTCTGCAGGGGCTGGTACAAAACGGAACACCCATCGAGCAGTTCCAGTACATCGGACTTCGTAAACCGGAAGACTCCGATCAGAA
The DNA here is from genome assembly GCA_902775555.1 of uncultured Lachnospiraceae bacterium. Classification (GTDB taxonomy): domain Bacteria; phylum Bacillota; class Clostridia; order Lachnospirales; family Lachnospiraceae; genus Eubacterium_Q. Next base: position 19,802 of record CACYMQ010000020.1, read on the forward strand.
AAAATCGAAATAGAAAGGCGGAAGAGATCAATGGCATTTAATTTCAAACAGGTTATGAATAAGCCGGAACGTCTGGCTCCCGGTCATCGTCTCTGTGCCGGCTGCGGTGCCGGTATCACCGTCCGCACCGTCCTTCGTGCACTGAAGCCGGAGGATCATGCAGTGATCGGAAATGCAACCGGATGCCTGGAAGTATCCTCTTTCATGTATCCCTATACCTCTTATGAGGACAGTTATATCCACAATGCATTTGCATGCGCCGGGGCAACCCTGTCCGGCGTTGAGACCGCATACAATGCGCTGAAGAAGCGCGGGCGCATCGATGACACCTACAAGTTCATCACCTTCGGCGGTGACGGCGGTACCTACGATATCGGTATCCAGTCCCTGTCCGGAGCCATGGAGCGCGGGCATGACATGGTATATGTCTGCTATGACAACGGTGCCTACATGAACACTGGTATCCAGCGTTCCTCCGCAACCCCTATGTATGCGGACACTACCACCACTCCGGTGGGAAGTGCTTCCACGGGAAAGATGCAGAGCCGCAAGGATCTGGCAAAGGTCATCGCAGCCCACAATGTTCCCTATGTGGCACAGTCCACCTTCACACCCATGATGAAGGATCTGTATGAGAAGGCGGAGAAGGCCATCTATACACCGGGGGCGGCCTTCCTGAACGTTATGGCCCCCTGCCCCCGCGGCTGGAGATACGATGCAGCCGACATCGCCCAGATCTGCAAGCTGGCCATCGACACCTGCTACTGGCCTCTCTTCGAGGTGATCGAAGGAAAATGGATCCTCAACTATGAACCGAAGAAGAAGCTCCCCATCGAGGACTTCCTTCGTGCACAGGGTCGTTTCAAGCACCTCTTCAAGCCCGGAAATGAGCATCTGATCGAGCAGTTCCAGGCCGAAGTCGACAAACGCTGGGAAGACCTGCTGTACCTTACCGAAAAATAAAAAATACGTAGTCATATAAAAATACAACCGCTGCATGCCTGCATGCGAAGCGGTTGTATTTTTTGTATATACTCTGCCATTTATTCCTTTCGCAGAACTACTTTCACGATCTCCGGGTAGTTATTGATCCTGACCGGAACCACGCTGTTCCCCAGTCCTCTGCTGATGATCATGGTCATATCCCCGAATCGGTGCTCTCCCTCATACAGCTCCGGAAAGAACTCAAAATCCGGCGATACCAGCCCTCCCTTTCCGGGTATGATGAACTGTCCTCCGTGAACGTGTCCCGTGAGGACCAGATCCGCTCCCGAGCTTCTGTAGTTCTCATGGTATTTCGGCTCATGCGCCAGCAATACAACAAGCTGATCCGCCGGGTATTTTCCTGAAATGTCCTTCCCCAGGGATCCTTCCGCCAGTCCCGCCAGAAGGAAGCCATCCATCTGTTCCTCCCGGTCATCCAGACAGATCACACCCATTTCCCCGATGTCCTCCAGGAAACGGTCGAAACGATCACCCCGCAGCCATTCCTCATGATTTCCGGTAATATAGTAGACCGGCGCGATCTCCACAGCTCCCTGAAAGAAGTCCCCGGCAAAGGAATATCTTGTATGGGATGAATCCAGAACATCTCCGGTAACCACAATGATATCCGGCTTGCAGTCACGGATCTTATCCAGAAGGATTCCCTCTCCGAAGCCGAAAAACTGGTTATGCAGATCCGAGATCTGTACGATCACATAGCCATCCAGAGTATCCGGCACCTCCGAACTTCTATATTCATACTCCGTCACTACCAACCGGTAATTTTGGTACAGAAAGAAGCCGTTCAGCAAAAGAAATATTCCGACCAGGATCGGGATCGTCACACGAAATTTCTTCTTCCGTGTTTTATGATGAAATACAAGCATGCCCAGCAGGGCACCGGGTGCACCGCCGATGCATGCCACAAGGATCAGAGTTGCCTCCGAAATCCTCCTCTTCTTCTTCACCGCAAAGGATTTATCCAGTCCATACAGCGTAAATGCGGCAACATTGATGAGGATCAGATAATATACAAGTATCATTCCACCAGGTCTTCCTTCTGAAATGTGGTGATCTCATTTCTGTCCATATTTCCGGTACGGACAAGCCGGTTCGCCTGCCGCTCGATGCAGCGCTCAAAGAAATTCCGCACCTCACGGGCATTTGCAAAATGCTCTTCCTTATTCTCCACGAGCTTCTTGAAATATTCTTTTACATAGGAATCCGCTTCTTCGGTCAGACGGAAATCCTGGGTCCTGCACATGGATTCAAAGATCTCATCCAGTTCGGTATCCGAATAATCATCGAAATCGATAAACTTATTGAAACGGGAACGAAGACCGGGATTTGACTGGAGGAATTCCTCCATGGGCTCCGTATAGCCGGCCACAATGACGATGAAGTCCTTCCGGTCGTCCTCCATCCTCTTCAGAAGCGTATCCACCGCTTCCTGTCCGAAGTCTCCGGACTCTTTCTTATTTGTCAGCGTATAGGCCTCGTCAATAAAAAGCACTCCGCCCATGGCACTGTCGATCACTTCATTGGTCTTCTGCGCGGTCTGGCCTACGTAGCCTTCCACAAGACCCGCACGGTCCACCTCCACCAGCTGACCCTTGCTGACTACGCCCAGGGCCTTATAGATCCTGGCCAGAAGTCTTGCGACCGTGGTCTTTCCGGTCCCCGGATTCCCGGAGAATACCAAATGAAGGGACATATCCGGCTGTGCCAGTCCCATTTTCTCCCTCATCTTGCGGACACGGATCACATTGATCAGATTGTTCAGGCTCTTCTTCACATGATCCAGACCGATCAGGCACCGGTTCCGGAGCCTCCTCCGGTTTCATTCCCTTCTCCCGTTTGTTTCTTTCCTTCGCCTCTATATCGGGATCCTGTATATTTCTTCCATCCCGCGAACTGACGGTCCGCGTCTCCGCAGTTCCGTATCGTCCCTGTGTCCTGCCGTCATTTCTGCCGGGTCCGGTCACAGGCGGAACAGGATCATCCACGAAATAGGATGCTGCCACGGTCATGTCCACATTTGCATCCGGCCTTGGTCTGGGTGGCATGCGGAGCCCCGGCATACCATAATCGGGCCGGCCCCTATCACCCATACGCAGCGGATCCGAGGTTTCATAGAGACCGTAGAGTTTCAGATAATCATTTAATACATTGATATAATCGGTGATCTTCTGGGCTTCATGCTCGCTGACTCCTTCAAAGGAGATAAATGCAAGTCCCAGATCCCGGAAACTGTTCACGATGAAGCGTGAAGTAGAGACCCCCGCGTCCGTACGCCGTGAGTTGGGGGAGAGATCGTCCTTGACGAAATATTTGAGAGAATCCGGAACCTTGGACAGAAGCTCCGGATCCAGACTGTTATCTTTTCTGAACTGCATAAACTGCTCCATGGTCAGTCGGATCTGAAGCAGCTTATTTACAAATGCCACCTGTGATGCAAGCTCTGCACTATAGGGATCATAGAGGTATCCCAGAAATACGAGCAGATCGTATTTGAGAAGCTCCCTCAGACTGATGGCAGCATTCTCGGGATAGGTTCCGTTCTTTTTATGTCCGATCTCATCCGCATACGAAAAACAGCAGCTGATCATATAGCCGGGACCGAAGTCAGTCGGCGGTATGGGGACTGCGTTCGTTGTAGTTCGTGTATTGACGTTCTTCCATGACGGACCTATAAGCAGGTCGTATAATCTTGTCAACATTGATCAACTCCTCAATTCTGTGTGCTGACCATCCGACAATACGGGCTATTGCAAAGATCGGTGTATATAATTCTGTCGGAATTCCAAGCATATTATACACAAATCCGCTAAAGAAGTCCACATTTGCACTGACGCCCTTGTAGATCCTCCGCTTCTCCGCGATGATCTCCGGCGCCATTTTCTCTATGCTCGCATAGAGTTCGAATTCCTTCTCCAGATGCTTCTCCACAGCCAGCTTCTCCACGAACTTCCGGAAGACTCTGGCTCTCGGATCCGACACGGAATAGATCGCATGACCCATACCATAGATCAGTCCCATCCGGTCAAATGCCTGTCTGTCCACGATCTTCGCAAGATAATCCCTGAGCCGGTCCTTATCCTTATAATCCGGCACATGAGCACGGATATCATCCATCATCTGCATAACCTTCAGGTTCGCGCCGCCATGCTTCGGTCCCTTCAGGGAAGACAGGGCCGCTGCCATGACCGAATAGGTATCGGAGCCTGCCGAAGAAACCACGCGGGTGGTAAATGTGGAATTATTTCCTCCTCCGTGCTCTGCATGCAGCACCAGCGCCGCATCCAGAACCTGTGCCTCAAGGAGTGTATACTCTTTATTCGGACGCAGCAGACGGAGGACATTCTCCGCAGTCGAGATGTTCGGATCCGGAAAATGGATGAACATACTCTCGTCCCTCTCATAATGGTTGTATGCATTATAGCCATACACCGCCAGCATGGGGAATTCACTGATCAACTTCAGACACTGCTCCAGCACGTTCGGAATGGACAGGTCGGATACATTATCGTCATAGGCCGACAGCGTCAGCACCGACTTGGTCATGGAATTCATGATGTCCTTGCTGGGGGCTTTCATGATCACGTCTCTTGTGAAATTCGTCGGAAGGGTCCGAAGAGAACCCAGTACATGCCGGAAATCGATCAGTTCATCATCGGTGGGAAGCTCGCCAAACAGAAGCAGGTATGCCACTTCTTCAAAGCCGAACCTCTTAAAGCCGAAATCCTGGACCATGTCGATCACATTATAACCCCGGTACCATAACTGTCCGTCGCACTGTATCTCCTGATCTCCCTCCATTCTGGAAGAAACGATCTTGGAAATGTTGGTAACGCCCGTAAGGACTCCTTTTCCGTTCTTGTCGCGAAGTCCCCTCTTCACGCCGTACTGCTCGTAAAGATCTTCATTTACCTCGTCTGCCTGACGGCAGATCGGTTCGTATAGCTTTGCAAATTCCTTTACATTCATATATTTCCCCCCCTGTATAGTTTCCGGAAAGATCCTTCGCGCTGCCGCTTGGTCGATGCTCGGCGCACAAACCGCGTGCCACCGGCACGCGTGCGCCCGCTTCGCTCAGGATGACACCGTATGCTCAGGATGACACCGTGTGCTCAGGATGACATGCTCTTGTCATTCTGAGGAGCGTAGCGACGAAGAATCCTATCGGTAAAGATCCTTCGCTTCGCTCAGGATGACACCGTGTGCTCAGGATGACATGGCGCAAGATCCTTCGCTTCGCTCAGGATGACATAGCGCAGGATGTCACCTAGGCTTCCGGCTGGCTGTTCAGCAGCGAGTTCTCGGAGGAATTCAGGATCTCCATAAACTCCTCACCGGTAATGGTCTCATTTTCATACAGATGCTTTGCGATTTCATGCAGCTTCTGTACATTCTCCTGCAGGATCTTTCTTGCTTTCTCATGCTGCTCCCTGACGATCTCGACTACCATATGATCGATCTTCGTCTGGGTCTCCGGCGAGCACGCCAGGCTTGTGTCCCCGCCCAGATACTGGTTGGTCACCACTTCCATGGCAACCATATCGAACTCCTTTGTCATACCGAAGCGGGTCACCATTGCCCGTGCCAGCTTCGTTGCCTGCTCGATATCATTGGATGCGCCGGTGGTGATCTCATCAAAGATCAGCTCCTCGGCGGCACGGCCTCCGGCCAGAGTCGCCACTTTGTTCAGGATCTCCGTCCGGTTCATCAGATTATGCTCGTCCTCATCCACCTGCATGGTATAACCCAGCGCCCCGCTGGTACGCGGGATGATCGTGATCTTCGTGACCGGTGCGGAATGTGTCTGCATGGCAGCCACAAGCGCATGTCCTACCTCATGATAGCTGACCACCAGCTTCTCCTTGTTGGAGAGGATCTTATTCTTCTTCTGATACCCGGCGATGACAACCTCTACGGATTCCATCAGGTCATCCTGCTGTACCACCTTCCGGCCCTCGCGGACCGCCCGCAAAGCAGCCTCATTGATGATATTTGCCAGCTGTGCACCGGATGCACCGGATGCAGTCTTTGCTATGGTATCAAAATCCACATTTTCGGAAATGCGGATCTTCTTTGCATGTACACGAAGGATATCGATACGTCCCTTCAGATCCGGAAGCTCCACAGGGATCCGCCGGTCGAAACGTCCCGGACGGAGCAGTGCGGGATCCAGGGATTCCGGACGGTTGGTCGCTGCCAGGATGACAACTCCCGTATTTCCCTCAAATCCGTCCATCTCGGACAGCAGCTGATTCAGGGTCTGCTCCCTCTCATCATTTGTGGACAGACTGACATCCCTCTTCTTACCAATGGCATCGATCTCATCTATAAAAATGATACAGGGTGCCTTCTCCTTTGCCTGTTTAAAGAGGTCACGCACTTTGGCCGCGCCCATACCCACGAACATCTGGACGAATTCCGAACCGGATATGGAGAAGAAGGGGACATCCGCTTCCCCGGCGACTGCCTTCGCCAGCATGGTCTTACCGGTTCCCGGAGGGCCTACGAGCAGCGCGCCCTTCGGCAGGGTTGCACCGATCTCCGTATATTTCTCCGGATCATGCAGATATCCTACGATCTCCGAAAGCAGCTCCTTTGCTTCCTCCTCCCCTGCAACATCCTTAAATCTTACATCATTCTTGGACTTCACATAGATCCGCCCGGTTCCCCGGCCACGACCGCCTCCCAGGGAGAAGGACAGCATATCCGGGTCATCTCCCGACCGTTTGGAGATCCTTTTCAGCATAAATCTCCAGAGCAGGACCAGAAGCAGGATCTGGATACCGAAGGTGATCAGGTAGTAAAAAAGCGGATTCATGGGCTCTTCGATCTCCGCACCGAAGGACGCCCCGGATTTATACAGGCGGTCATAGAGATCCGCATCTACCATAATACCGGTCTTGTAAACATTTCCGTTCTTGTCCTTGAAAACGATCTGGTTGGAGGAAAGGGCCGCTTCACCGATGGTCTTCTCATCGATCATCTTCATGAAGACGTCATACCCGACCTCCTGCACCTGTTGCTTTACAAAACGTTGATATATCAGGACATTCATAATTCCAAAAATCACAAGAAAAATGAGCCAGAATGTGGCCGTTTTCTTACGATCCGGTTGTTGTGGCATAGTCTGTTCCTCCGATCATTTACATTAGCACTCTCACCAATCAAGTGCTAACCGAAATCCTACCATAGATTTTTTCGTGATACAAGGGCACCGGGCCATTATAAAGAATAATTCATCAAAGCACAGGCGCTATGACACGAAGAAGTGAGTCGATCAGCTGACCCACTACGGACTTCTTCATATCCTCCTCCACGATCTCGTGAGAAACCTTGAAGGTCATCCGGAAATCCATATACAGCTTGCTGGCTGTTTTGGGATCCATGAAATATACCGCATCCTCGAAATGAAGGAAGAGGCTCCGGTAGTCCAGATTCACGGTACCTACCACGCCCTTCTTGTTATCACAGAGCATGCATTTGGAATGAAGGAATCCGGGTGTATAGGTATAGATCCGGATCCCGTGTTTTTTCAGATAGGGGAATGAGGCCTTCGTCAGCCGGTAGACCATCTTCTTGTCCGGTATCCCGGGCACCACGATCCGTACATCCACGCCGCGTTTGGCCGCGATGCAGAGTGCACGGGTCAGTTCCTCACTCATGATCAGATAGGGGGTAAAGATAAAGAGCCTTCTCTTTGCCTGATTGATCAGCTCGATATACACATTTTCCGAAAGAGGAACATCATCAAAGGGTTCGTCTCCATAAGGCTGGACGAAAGCCTCGTTTCTGACGATCTCATGATAACGATGGGGCATATAATCCTTCAGCTCGTTGATCATGCCCATGAAAGCATCCTTCTCTTCCTCCTCCAGATCCGTCAGCTTCTCCTGCGTCCTTCCCGTATTCCGGTTATGCTCCAGCTTCCGGTCCATACGCCGGAGCAGCTTCTCTCTCTTCTGATTCCGCCGGAAGGCCTGAACATCCACGGACTCCCACATTTCCAGGAACATCAGCGTCAGATTCCAGACGCCGTCACCCACCAGCCGTACCCCGGCATCCTTCCAGTGCCCGTAGGGGCAATTGATATTTACATAGCGGTCCGAGAGATTCATGCCTCCGGTGAAACCGATATACCCATCCACGATCAGCATCTTTCTGTGATCGCGGTTGTTCATGAATACCGAGAAGATCGGAACCATGCGGTTATACTTCTGGCATTTGAAATTCGGACTGATGCGGTTCAGCTCCTTGTGGTAGCTCCGCGGGAGATACTGGGAGCAGCCGAAATCATCGTAGAGGAGACATACCTCCACGCCCTGCTCCGCCTTCTCGATCAGGAGGTTCAGCATCGGCTCCCATACGTCCCCCACCTCGATGGTAAAGAACTCAAGGAAGATAAAATGCTCCGCCGACCGGATCGCTTCCATCATGCCTTCCAGATACGTCTCCCCGCTGTTATAGTAGGTGAGCTCCGTATTCTGATGCACCGGGAAATACTGGGCGTTGAAGATATATTCGGCGGTTCCTGCCCCGCGCACATCCTCCTGCAGGAATGCGTCCTGTGTCCGCCGGTCCTGGAAATAGGACAGATGGTACTTCACATCCGCGGCATCCAGACGCCGTTTGAAATTCCTGCCCGGCTTACGGTTTCCGAAGAGATAGTAGAACGGTGCGCCAAAGATGGGGAACAGAAGCACGATAATGATCCAGATGACCTTGTACTCCATCTGCTCATTTCTGTCATTCAGCATGATGATCACGAAGACCACGGAGAGAACCCGCATGATCTCGTACAACACGGGGAAGAACTCCACCAGCCTGGTCACTGCCATAAAGATCCATGTCAGCTGCAGTCCAATCAAAAGCCCGGCCGGGATAGCCCGGCCGAACAGAAGATTCTTATATCGTTTCATGGTTGGTTTTTTCTTCTCTGTCATCACATTTTACCCTTTGGTGTCTCTTTAAATCTTTTCACATTTCCATGATCTCATCCACGGACTCGATACATGCATTCCGGAAGCCGCAGGCCTCCAGAGCTGCCACGCCGCGGATCGTGGTTCCTCCCGGGGAGCATACCTGATCCTTCAGCACACCGGGATGTTCTCCGGTCGCGATCTGCAGACCGGCAGAGCCGTGAACCATGCCGCTGACCAGACGATAGGCAGTCGCTCTCGGGATCCCGTACTTTACCGCCGCATCCGCATAGGCCTCTATGAAAAGGTCCACAAATGCAGGTCCGCAGCCCGTGATGCTCATACCGATCTTCATCAGATGCGCGGGAAGGACCTCAACGGCACCTACCGCACCCAGAAGATCCTTTGCATATGCATTGTCCTCCGGCGTCATCCCATTCTCCTCCTCAAAGAGGGTAACACCGTCCCGGATCCGGGCGGGAGTATTCGGCATGATGCACTGTACCGCGAGTTCTCCCAGGCCTGCATCCCTGAATTTCTGAAGGGAATACCCTGCTGCGATACAGATGACAGGCATCTTGGGTGCCTTCTCCAGGATCTCTCTTGCATTTTCCTGAACCTGTGCGGGCTTGCAGGCGATAACGATCATATCCACCTGCTCCAGCATGGATGCCAGGCTGTCACAGCCCGTAAGCCCGAGCTTCTCCACCTTCGCTGCAAGCTCCTCCCTGTTCGGCGTATAGGCATAAGCCAGTTCCGGAGTCAGCTTTCCACCGGCCACAAAGCCTGAGTACAGCGCCTCTCCCATATTTCCGATACCGATAAACCCGATGCGTTTCATAGTTTTCCTTCTTTCTTCTATAGATATAATTAAATGTGCCGCTATTTGATCTCCTCGAAATCGATTGCTCCATGCTTGCAGACCGGACAGATGAAGTCTTCGGGAAGTGTCTCTCCTTCATAGATATATCCGCAGATCTTGCATCTCCATCCCTTGGTCTCTGTCTTCGCAGGCTTCGGCTTGATATTGCTCTGATAGTAGCTGTAGGTTGCGGAAGGATCCTGGTTCAGGACTCCCCCATCCGTAACATCCGCGATGAACATGGTATGGGTACCGAGGTCCACCTCCTGTACGACCTTTCCGGAAATGAAGGCATTCACGCCCTTTGTGATCACATAGATCCCGTTATTGGAGCGGTATGCATCCGGATAGTCCGCAAACTTATCCACTTCCCGTCCGGTCTGGAATCCGAAATGCCGGAATACCGCAAACTCCGCCTTCTCGGACAGGATGGAGACATTGAACTCCCCTGTCTCATGAATGATGTCATGGGTGAGATTCGCCTTGTTCACGCATATGGAAATGCGGTTCGGCGTTGTGGTCACCTGGATCGCCGTATTGATGATACAGCCGTTATCCTTGCTTCCGTCCCCTGTCTTCGCGGTCAGGACATACAGTCCGTAGCCCAGCTTGTACATAGCTTCCTTGTTCATACGCATACCTCCTCAAAATCGCCTTCCCGAGCCTACCTCAGGATATGCTTCATCTCTCTTACCGCCGTTTTCAGACGTCGGTGAAACTGAGGGAAGAAATCCTCCGGTTCATACTCCGTCACATAGAACAGTTCCAACAGAAACAGCATAAAATTCCTGATCTGCTGCGGATCCTGTGCCTCTTCCACCTTGCGTCTGGCAAGCCCCAGGTAATTGTGCCATTTCCGGACAAATGCGGTGTGCTCTTCAATGGGTTCGATATCGATCCATTTTTGCACTTTAACCTTGCTCCGGTTCTGTTTCGTGCACTCATTTACCTGAAGAAAATACTTGAAATCCCCGTTTTTATAATAACGCCCCAGAGGAAACAGCCTGCAGATCGAAGGTCTGTAGGGATGAATGGTACAGCGGCCGTCCTGATCCAGGAAGCCGCAGCCGTGTTCCATATTCATATGAGGAAGGATCAGCCCGTCCAGAACGGATAGCCGGATCTCCTTCTCCACCATGCTTTCAAAGCTTCTTCCGGTACCGCGGGTGAGCAACCACACATCGTAGGGATCCAGTGTGATCGATGTGCCCATATCACTCCTGCAGCATTTGCTGCATCCCTGACATCCCGCGCAGTCTGCGCGGACCATATCATTCAGTTCATAAAGCCTGCCATCGGAGATCTCCTCCAGCGTTCCTTCCCGAAGCACCTGCCATCCCCCTGTTTCTTTATCATAATACACAGTAATCCATTACATAGTTTACTTGATAATGATGAAATTGTAAACGAATGAAATGAAGTTTTTGTAAAAGGATTGTTTTTTTCAACTTTTTGTGATAACTTATCTTTGATATGATCAAACTGCCACTCTGATATGGCAGTCTGACGGTTTGCCGTTATTTAATTTTACAGAAAGGATGGTTAGAATATGGCAAGTCTTTATGATCCCAATGATCCCTATCAAACAAACAACCAGGGACAGGGATATGACCCGCAGAACATGTATCAGCAGCAAATGTACCAGCAGCAGATGAACAGAGGTGCCTTTGGTATGAACCAGCCCTCCTATGCCCCCGGGCAGCAGGGATACGGGACCGTGGCAACAGATGTGAATGATGTACTTACGAAGTCCTTCCTGTTCATGTTCCTTGCACTTCTTGTAACCGGTATCACATCTCTGGCTGTTGCACATTCCGCAGAAACAGGCGGAGCACTCGGACGGATGATCTATGGCACCCGGTACAGCTTCATCATCTTCCTTGTGATCGAGGTCGTAGTTGTTATCGCAGCAAATTTTGCCATGAAGAGCAACAAGGTCGCTCTTTCCGCAGTACTCTTCGGAGTATACTCCATCGTGAATGGTCTTACCCTTTCCGTGATCTTCCTTGTTTACGAGCTGGGTTCCATCACGCAGGTATTCTTCATCAGTGCAGGTATCTTCGGTGTTATGGCACTGCTCGGTGCAGTAACAAAGCTTGACCTGACGAAGCTCGGCGTGATCTGTATCATCGGTCTCTTCGGTATCATCATTGCAACGATCGTAAATATGTTCATCAAGTCAGCCCGCATGGACTATGTGATCTCCATCATCGGTGTTATCGTATTTACCGGCCTGACAGCATATGATGTACAGAAGATCAAGAAGATGGCTGCCACGAATGTAGGCTACGACCCCATCGTCCTCGGACTGTATGGTGCTCTGGAGCTCTACCTCGACTTCATCAACCTCTTCCTGTACCTCCTGCGAATCATGGGCAAGGCTAAGAACTGACGAAAACAGGGTACGATTTACAGCCAAGATATACAGAAAGAGCCGACATGTGCTTGCACGATGTCGGCTCTTTCTGTATATCGAAGGCCTGCGAAGCAGGACCCGCCCCGATCATCACAGCGTTGAGTGCCGCACGGCACGACAGACACACGCAGTGTGGCTGCGCTGTGATCGACGGGGCGGGGGCTGTAAATCGTACTCCCCTTCCCCCTCCAAAGATGCTATAATATCCCCGGCTATTTTACAATCCATGGTTGACACCAGAACACACGTTCGATATAATGATATATATCGATCATTGAAAAGATAAGGGGTTGCTTTCTAAACATCCTTGAATAGCGTAAAATCTTAAAGGTTATAGGCCGAAACTTAACAAAGGCCATATTTCGATATTCACTAAAAATATGTAGCCTGAATTAGATCAGGTAGAGGCATTAGGCTAGTGCCACTAAAGGACCGGAGCAGGAAAACTTCGGGAATTTACAAATATCAACCACGAGTTGGTAAATAGCCATATCCCCATCAATCACCCATACGAAAGGAATCCCGCCATGAAAGAAACACTTCTTCTCTTCGCCGTCCCGGACAAGAGCATCCGGAATGATATCCGCAACCTCCTGACTCCCATGAAGATCCAGATCAAATATGTCGAGAAACCCATGTATAATCGAACCCTGGCCTCACTTGCCGGTCTTCAGCCCATGAAGGAGCTTCCCCTTCCCTATGACGGCCCGGACTTCGACAGTCCGCTTCTTATCTTCGCGGGCGTACCCGACCAGAAGCTGGGACTCATCATCGATGCCCTGAAGGCCTATGACCGGTGCGAATTCCCCCTGAAGGCCGTTATGACCGATACCAGCAGGGATTGGGCGGCCGCATATGCCTATATCCATATCCGTGCCGAGCATGAAGCCCTGCATCCTTCTTGCCCCGCAACGTGATCTCCCTCTTCCCCCGCGACATGATCCTCCCGGGGGACATCCCCTCTAGTACAGGCGATGCTCCATCTGATTGTAAATCTCGAACAATTCCAGACACGCCTCACGATCGATGCATGTCAGAAGATCCCCCATATCCTTCCTTCCGCCTGCAAGCCGGTCAAAGGCTTCGTCCCGGAAACCGATCCTTGCATTATCCTGAATGGTGCAGCCATAATACACCTTCCCAATATTTGCCCAAAGTATGGCATAGAGACACATCGGACACGGTTCGCCGGTGGTATAGAGAACACAGCCCGAAAGGTCATAGGTCCCCAGTCGTTTCTCTGCGTCCCGTATGGCCGTGATCTCTCCGTGCGCGGTGGAATCGATATTTGCCAGCACCATATTGTGCCCGCGCCCCACGATTTCTCCATCCTTTACGATCACACATCCGAAGGGTCCGCCGTCTTCTCTCCCGATCCCCTCCAGCGCTTCTTTGATTGCCTCCGTCATAAACGGATCCTCTGCCCTGATCTCCATTTCCTTCTTTTCCTTCTCCATCCTTATCCTCCTCCGAAACGGCATTTCATTCCCTCATGATCCACTATACCAATTCCGGTTCATGTCCGCAAGCAAAGACAAAGGTCCCTGTTCCATCATATACCGGAGGTAGCGTGACATCTCACCCGAAACGTGATATTCTGTATATACTATGGCAGCTAGTGCCGCTTACTTCATCTTACTCTGGATCAGCGGCACCATACCGCCACACCCAGCTAGCCGGGCTTACTTCATTTTTCCTTGGATCAGTCCGGCAATATTCAGGGTGATAAGGAGGAACCGCATGAAACAGCTGTACAAACATCATCTCTTTCAAAGGCATCTCTTCGTATCGGATGCGGACAGTTCCCGGACAGATCAGTTTGAGACCATGTATACCCTCGCCAACCTGTTCTCTATTCAGATCACGGAGGGGGCTGATCTGCTCTCGCCGGAAATGATCCGGCTTGCATCCGGGGAACTGGGTGAAAATGTCCCGGTGCCCTTCTATCCGGGCTTTCCCGCCAGTGTAAGGGAGCTGACTTCCGACCAGCTGTTCTTCGACCAGCTGCTTCACTATGCCTCAACCTACGGTCTCGGAGACTTCTCCTCCGGGAAAAAGTCGATCTTTGATCCCGGGGTGAAACGCCCCGAATCCCAGGAACCCGGTTCTCTCCGGAAGTTCACCGTCATTCCCGAGGCTAACGCCGTGAAGCGTCTTCACTCCATCGTCTCCAACCTGCTGGCCGGAACCCGTCCGCTCTCCGAGGAACAGTTTGAACTGACAGTGAATTTTCTGAGGGATTACAATATAACCATGAAGCGTATCGCCTCCAAGGATACCGCTGTCCGCCTCACACTGGCCCTCCGTACTACGGAGTATGTATCCTTCCTCTCCATGCCGGATGTGATCCGTATGGTAGACTGGCTGAACTGCTCCGAATACGAAAACCGGAATATGAAGAAGCTGAACCTTCGGAATCAGGACCGGAAGTTCATCATTTCCGTAATGGATGAACTGTTCCGTCTCGGAAAGATGGAGCTTCGCTCCTGCTTCGAGAAGAAGAAGCTGTGGAACGGTCTGCTTCATCATATCCACTATCACGCAAAAACTCCGGAAGCCCAGGCCTTCGTCGACGCCATGCGGGGGAAGGACAACCGGTCCGTATACTCCGACTTTGAAGCCCGGATGGCCCGGGGACATATCCGGGAAGCCGCAGATATCCTTCTTAAGGAAAAAGGCTCCGGTGCCCTGCTCCGAAACCTGGATTACCTGGTCAGCCGCTGCAGGTCCGACGAGGATATGGAGTATATCCTGAATCTGACGGACAGCAAAAATGTGATTCTTCTCTGCCAGCTTCTGATCCGGTACAGCCTGGAACCGGGGCATCCACGAACCTTCCGGTTCGTAAAGCATAACCGGCTATGGGTCCATCCGGAGAGTAAATGGGAGCAGGAGCATCGTCGATCCGCCCTTTCCGCGGAACAGACATCCATACTCCGTGAAAAAGTCCTCTCGAATCTGAAGGCCGTCCTCGCCAACCGGCTGGGTAAGGTCTATATCGACCCGGACATGGTACGTTATGCCCTCCCCCTGCAGGAAAGCGCTTCTCAGGGAGGCTTCGGTGTACTGACCCGCGGCACAAGGCTTCCCATCCCCGAGGGCAACACCATCCGTGGCTTTACCTATTGGGAGAAGGTGGATGATATCGACCTCTCCGCCTTCGGTATCACAGAGGATGGACGGCAGATCGAATTCTCATGGAGGACCATGGCCTCCAAACAGTCAAAGGCCATCACCTACTCCGGAGATGTGACCAATGGATATGACGGCGGTTCCGAGTATTTTGACGTGAATCTGAAGGTGTTCAGAGAACAGTTTCCGGAGGTACGTTACATCATCTTCTGTGATAATGTATTTACCCGCCTTCCCTTCAGCCGTTGTATCTGCAGGGCCGGCTACATGCTCCGCCGGAAGCCGGATTCGGGAGAGATCTTTGAGCCGAAGACCGTGGAATCCGCTTTCCGGATCGACTGCGACAGCACCTTTGCCTATCTCTTCGGCATCGACCTTACAAAACGGGAGTTCATTTGGCTGAACATGGCCAGAAACGGAAGCGAGACCGTCGCCGGTGAAACCGGGCTTTACTTCCTGACGGACTACTTCCGGACGACAGAGGCCATCAATCTCCATACATTCTTTGAAATGATGGCGGCAGAGATAACCGACTGCCCGGAGGATGCAGAGGTGATCGTAACCGACAAGCCGCTGATGACGAAAAAAGGCCAGACTCTGATCCGGGAATATGATTTCGACCGCATCATTGCGTTGATGAATCAGTGATCACTGCATAGCAAAAGAAAAAAGGAAGTATCGGATCGCTCCGATACTTCCTTTTCCTTATATTCCGATCAATGATGGAACAGTCTGATCCCCGTAAAGCACATAACGATACCGTACTTATTGCAGGTCTCGATCACATTGTCATCCCGGATGGAACCACCCGGCTGAGCGATGTAACGGACACCGCTGCGGTTTGCGCGCTCCACGTTATCCCCAAATGGGAAGAATGCATCCGATCCCAGCGTCACATCCGTATTCTTTGCCAGCCATGCCTTCCTCTCCTCGCGGGTGAAGACTGCGGGCTGCTCGGTGAAATACTTCTGCCATTCGCCGTCACCGATCACATCTTCGTAATCATCACTGATATACACATCGATGGTATTATCCCTGTCTGCCCGGCGGATATCTGCCTTGAAGGGGAGAGACAGAACCTGCGGAGACTGGCGCAGGAACCATTTGTCGGCCTTATCTCCTGCAAGACGGGTACAGTGGATCCTGGACTGCTGTCCGGCACCGATACCGATAGCCGCACCGCCCTTTACATAGCAGACGGAATTGGACTGCGTATATTTCAGTGTGATCATGGCAATGGCCAGATCGATCTTCGCGGACTCCGGAAGCTCCTTCGCCTCTGTAACGATATTGCTGAAAAGTGCGTCATCGATCTTCAGTTCATTCCGTCCCTGTTCAAATGTAACACCATAGACATCCTTTGTCTCAATGGGTGCCGGAACATAGTCCGGATCGATCCCGATCACACAGTAGTTTCCGTTCTTCTTCTGGCGGAGCAGTTCCAGCGCTTCCTCTGTATAACCGGGAGCAACCACACCGTCGCTGACCTCGCGCTTGATCAGACGTGCGGTATCCTTATCGCAGACATCGGAAAGCGCGATGAAGTCTCCGAAGGAGGACATACGGTCCGCACCGCGGGCTCTTGCATATGCGGATGCCAGCGGGGATAACTCTCCCAGATCCTCAACCCAGTAGATCTTCTTCTCCATATCCGTCAGCGGAAGTCCTACAGCTGCTCCTGCCGGTGATACATGCTTGAAGCTGGTCGCCGCCGGAAGACCGGTTGCCTTCTTCAGTTCCTTTACCAGCTGCCAGCCGTTCAGGGCATCCAGCAGATTGATATATCCCGGCTTTCCGTTCACTACCGTGATGGGAAGCTCGGATCCGTCCTTCATAAATACACGGGACGGCTTCTGGTTCGGGTTACAGCCGTATTTCAGTTCCATTTCGTTCATATGTTCCTCTCCTTCTTCATAACAGTTCCGGGATCCCCGGCCACAGATTACTGATTCTTATTCACGATCCTTGTCTCCACCTCTCCCGTCGACAGATCGACAAACCGGGTAAAGAGGGATACCTTATTGTCCGGATCGATCGCATCCCATACCAGTGCTGTGAAGGTATCGATATCGGCATCCGGGATCTCCACCGGCGTAGGCTCACCCTCATAGCTGGGGAGCGGATTCCCGTCACCCATATAGGTATGGATAAAATGTCCCTCTCCCGCCTTCGGCGCATCATAGCTGAAGGTATAGCGGTTGCACTGTGAGGGATCCCCGTTATTGGATTTCAGGATCGACATTTCATAACTGTATGCGGATCCCTTTCCCGTATCCGATACGCCTGCGGCAGCCTTCCCGAACTTCATCCATCCCGAGATCCGGGGTGTATAGTTCGGTCCGTCCGGCTCAAACTCACGGGTCCGAAGCGACTCCTCGAAGGTCTTTCCGGCAGCCAGTCCGTCGTAGATCGTATCGGTCTGGTCTCCGTTCGTAACAATGATATTTCCGTCCAGTACCCTTACCGGAGCGTAAATGATAAGGCTCGGATCCTCCAGCTTTGAGGGATCGAAAGCCTCCGTGCGGATCCCCTCACCCTCGGTCACAAATACACGGTTTCTGCTGTTTGAGGACCGTCCCATGATAAAATATGCCGTTACGGCCTTTGTCCCGTCAGGTGTCCGTCCGATCACGATCCCTCGGCCGGGATAGGTCGTCGCCCCAAGTTCTGCTGCAAGCATCTTTCTTTCCATTTGTCTCCTCCTGATCATCTATAATTCCATTCTATGACATACCTGTCTTCCTGAACCACAGGGCAGGCACACCTCCCGGCGAAGGGGAGGTAAGATTCTTCGGTCGCTTCGCTCCCTCAGAATGACATCCTCTCTTTAGGGTTCCTTGGCTGCCACGGCTTTCGGATCGTAGTCTCCGTAGAACATGTCCTCCATCAGTTTCGACCTGGCACTGAGTTCTGCTTCCACTTTCTCCCGGCCGTACTTCTCCAGCAGGGTCTTCTGATCAGAGAAAAGATCGGTCCCCAGTCCCAGCCGTCCTCCTTCGATCCTGACTCCCATCGCCGACAGGGTGGTGGGAAGAAGATCTATGGTACTGAAATAGCGGCGTTTCGTAGCATCCTTCGGCGAATTGACCGGATTAATGATGCATAGATAGGTCTTTCTTTCATATTCCTCCGGCACATCCGCGCAGAAATCATTGTCCATGGTGGGATGATCTCCGGTGATAACGATCGTTGTATTCTGATAGAAATCCTGCTTCTGCACCCACCGTATGAATTCGTCCACATGCCGGGAGGAACAGTCCATCACATTTGCATATACATTGTCGCTGAAGGTATCTTTACAGTCCGGGCAATGATATCCGTCGGGCCGGTGCGTATCCATCGTCTGGATCACCAGCTGAAAGGGCTGATCTGACTTCGAAAGCTCCTCCAGTTCGTCCTTTGCAAAACCGAAGAGTTTTCGGTCCTCATAACCCCACCATTCCTTATAATCCATCGGGATCCGGCCGGTTTCCTTCGCATATTCATAATCATGGATGGTAAAATTCCCATGGCTTTCATAATAAAGCCTGCATCCGCCGAAGTTCGCATCCGATCCCATCAGCAGACGATTCTGATACCCTTCCTTCGCAAAGATATCTCCCATGGTGGTAAGCTGGGGGAAGAAATCCTTATTTTGGTTCATGCTGTTCCTCTCCAGCGGGATCTTCAATGGAAGTCCCGAGGTGGTCCCGAAGACGGCTCCCATGGTCCAGATCGTCCCTGGCAGGGAGACCCCTCCGTTCGGTTTTTTATCGGCACCGGAGAAATCTTCATACTTATGTGCCATTTCCGTAAGGTCCGGGATCACATTTTGGGAAAATGCACCCCCGTTTTCCCGATCCATGAAGGTCACCTCCATGGATTCCAGATATATGAAGATGAGATTCCTTTTCTTCCCGGGGAATACCATCTTCACCGATGCGGGATCCACATATTCGTCCCGGATAAATGTGGTCGCGTTATTGTATTCCTTGATATAAGTCCCTATGCCGAAGCCGAACCATGCGGCAACCACACTGAGCAGCAGATTCAGGATCGTAACCGCCCTTATAGCGCAAAGGGTGTACCTTTCAACCTTCTCGCTTTTTTTTCTCAATTTGCAAAACGCATACCCCGCCCCCGCTGTTACTACGGTGGACGTGCCGATGGTTACAAGCACAAACTCCACGATCAGTCCCGTATCCGCTCCGTCAAGAGATGTTCTTAAGTGCCAAAGCAGCTCATCCGTTGATATGGAACTCCAGGAAAGGATCGCCCACATGACTGCGGAAAGCAGAAAGGTAAATATAAAAAGAAATGTGAGCCAAACCACAATCTTCCATTTTTTTACCTTCACCTATTCTTCCTCCTTCTTTCCCTTTCCGGGACTGATGTAGGTTCCCTTATACATCCTCTCCATCAGCTTGGACCTTGCGCTTATATCCTCCTCCAGTTTCTCCAGGCCGTATCTCTCCAGCTGCGTATCCTTGTCGGAATACAGGTTGGTCCCCAATCCGAGACGGTCTCCCTCAATGCTGACGCCCATCGCCGCAAGGGTCGTTGGGAACAGGTCAAATGTGGTGAAATCCCTTCTCCTGGTCGGATCCGCAGCCTTTGCCGCGGGATTGATGATACAGGTATAGGTCTTCCTTAAATAGTCCTCCGGCACATCGTTACAGAAATCCCGGTCCATGGTGGGATGATCCCCTGTGATAATGATGGTGGTGTTCTCGTAAAAATCCTGCTTCTGGATCCAGCGAACGAAATTATATACCATGGTGGAAGAACAATCCATGATATTGGCATACTTATTGCTCCCGAACTTTCTGGTACAGAGCGGGCAGAAGTGCCCGTCCTCAAAATGTGTATCCACCGTCAGCATGGTATAGTTAAAGGGCTCATCCTTCTTCGAAAGCTCCGTCAGCTCCTCTTTGGCATACTCAAAAAGCTTCTGATCCTCATAGCCCCACCATACCTTATAATTCTCGGGAATTCGTCCCACCTCCTTGGCATAGACGTAATCATGGATCACGTAGTCCCCGTGGGTTTCGTAATACAGGCGCCTTCCTCCGAAGGTTGCATCCGAGCCGAGCAGCAGGTAATTCGTATATCCTTCCGACTGAAGGATATCTCCCAGGGTAATGATCCCCGGAAGGAAATCGTCATTTACCGACATTCCGTTCTGACCCAGGGGTGTCTTCAGCGGAAGACCCGTAGAGGTTCCGAACATGGCTCCCATGGTCCAAACGGCTCCCGGGAGTGCCACACCTCCGTTCCGGGTTCCGGAATAACCGGAGAAATCCTCATATTCCGTTCCGAGTACGGTCAGCTTGTCGATCAGGTTCTCCGGAAAGGCTCCGCCGTGTGCCGGATCCATATAGGTAAGCTCCATGGATTCCAGATAGATCACGATGACATTTCTCTTCTTTTCGGGAAATGTGAGTTTTACCGTTCCGGGGTCTACATATTCATCCTCGATAAATGAGGATACCGTCATATAACTCTTAAGAAATGAGCCGATGCTGAAGCCCTTCCATGCGGATACAAGCCCCACCAGCAGGACAAGTCCCGTAACCACAAGGCTGAATCTCCAGGTCCTTCGTGTGGCTTTCTTCTTTCTCCTGCTCCGGATGAGGAAGAATGCCATGATGCCGGTGATCAGGAAGGAACTGATCAGTGTCACCAAAAGGAACTCAACGACCATGTCCATATTCGTTCCCTTCATGGATACCTTCAGATGCCAGAGCAGCTCGTCCATCGTCAGAAGGCTCCAGGTATAGAGTGCCCAGAGCACGGCTGAGGTAAAGAAGGTTACCACGAAAAGCAGGACCAGGATGAGAACGATCTTCCACACCTTCAGCTGCACGGGCTTCTTTTCTTCCCTGCCCGCCTTCTTTCTGTCCTTCCGTCGTGCCTTTCCTTCCGTCCGGGATCCCTTCTCTGCCTTCTCTTCGCTGTCCGTGCCGGATCCCTTCTCTGCCTCCTCTTCGCTGTCCGTGCCGGATCCTCTCTCTGCCTTCTCTTCGCTGTCCGTCCGGGGGCTTTCCTTCGTCTCCTTCTCTGTCTCTTTCTGACTCTCTTCTACGACTTCTGAAATTGTCGATTCTTTCTTCTCTTCCATGTTCCGCCTGTTTCTATGCTCACTGAATCCCGGTTACGATGAAATCAGCTAAACCACTCTTCCCACCGTCTGTCCGTAACGAACCGGTGTCTCTTCTCCCTCTCCGGAGGCTTTCAGTATCTCCGGATCGATCTCAACCCTTCCGGGTTCCACAAGGACCACGATAGTGGAGCCTCCGTACAGGAAGGTTCCCTTTTCCTCGCCGCGGATCACCTCTGCGCGTCCGCTCTCATGATTGGCGATCTTTCCCACCAGCATGGCTCCGATCTCCATCTGCGTCAGCACACCGAACTGTTCTGTCTTAATGCAGGTATACTCCCTGCAGTTTTCCACAAATACGGGACGGGCTGCCAGAGCCACGGGCCGCACCGTATGAAGAACTCCCGGGATGAAACGGTTCACGGACTTCCGCCCGCTCTCCACATAACCATACCGGTGATAATGGTTCACGCAAAGTCTGTACACCAGACACAGTCCCCCCTCATACCGCTTCGCCAGACGGCTGTCCCTGAGAAGGCTCTTTACCGTATAACTGCTCTGCTTCAGGGGAAGAACGGTATCTTCCTTTATCTCCCACACGGAAAGAAGACCGTCACTGGGGGCGATCATACAGGAAGGATCCATCTCTATCGGGCGGCGTCCCTCCTTTACATGACGTGAGAAGCAGTCATTAAAGCAGGTAAATCCGTCCATCACGTACTCTTCCGTATCGATCCCGGCCTTCCGGATGAAGCCCTTGATCAGGGGCTTTGACAGTCCGCTGTCCAGAAATCTTCCGCAGAGCTTTGACAGTCCTCTACTGCTGAGAGGAAAGAGCAGCGCCCTTCCGGGCGCTGTATCATACAAAAATTGCAACATATCCATTTTCTTATAAACCTCTGGTCAAAAGGAAATACAACATAATACCAAACTCTATCACTCCGACTCCGATCATGATAAGTATCCCCCTTGTCCCGGCCTTCGCGATGCGGATCCTGGAAATAAAGAGGAATGCCGTTACCACCATGACCGAGAAGTAGATCGGTGTAAAATCCACCCGTGCCACAAAACGTACCAACAGAACAGACGGGAAGATCAGCGCCGATGACGTAACCGGCAGACCGATATAGGTCTTTCTGACACCGCCCTCGGTCCGGGAGCGTTCCTCCTCTGTCACATTGAAATATGCCAGACG
This sequence comes from uncultured Lachnospiraceae bacterium, assembly GCA_902775555.1. Lineage (GTDB taxonomy): Bacteria > Bacillota > Clostridia > Lachnospirales > Lachnospiraceae > Eubacterium_Q. The sequence continues at coordinate 42,404 of CACYMQ010000020.1, forward strand.
GATCAGTGCCGTCAGGACATAGAAGGATATGATCACCAGGAACAGCACCGGATACAGGATCGCTCTGTCACGATCCTCCGGATGAAGCACCGGCATCTCCAGATACTTGGAGCTGGCACGTACCAGTCCGATACCGATGGCTCCGGGCAGAACACCGAAGGAGATCAGATCCGCAAGAGAATCGATCTGGATGCCGAAGCTCTTCTCGAAGTCCGTACGGTTCTTCTTCCTGCGGGCAACCTTTCCGTCAAAAGCATCGCACAGCCCGCAAAACAGCAGAAAGAAGGCTCCGATATAGGGATGCCCCGATCCGTAAAGGGAAAAACAGATTCCCAGTACCGCCGATATCGCCGACATATACGTAAGTATTACAGTATAATCAAATACACCTATCATTTCTTTTCACGTCTCCCTATCGCCATAAGTCCGATCATAAGTGTGATCCCACTGACTATGATACAACAATAAAAAGATATACCTCTGCTGAGCATCTGCACCTGATACGCAAAATCCTTTTCCATCAGATTGAGATATCCTTCGATCATCAGGTAATCCGAGATGCCGATGGCTCCCGGAATGGGAATACAGGTAGCTCCGATGGTAGCAAAACACTGAGTTGCAAAGAGTTCTCTGACCGATCCTCCTCCTCCCAGCGCACGGAAGGCAAATACCGTGACCGCAATCTGCGCAAATCGTTGGAGGATATTCATAAGGCAGGCCCGAAACCACATTCCCTTATGTCCTGCCACGACTCCCACACAGGTCTTATATTCCTCCATGACCTTTTCCAGTTTCTTGTAGAAACGATTCGGATTCTTGACCAGATGGATCCTGTGAAGAAATGCGATCAGCTTCATTGCGATCCGGAAGATGAATTCCCTTTTCCGGATCATCAGGACTCCCAGGATGAGAAGTACCAGGAAGACCACGAAACCACCTACGATAAATACCCTGCAGACGAAGCTGTACTTGAAGAATACGCCCGGTGCCAAAACAAAGCCCAAAGCTCCGGCGAAAAGAAGTCCCACGTTGAAAGCGATAAAGTTGATCACCAGCGTGGCGGTGATCACCGCTCCTGGGATCTTGTCCTGCATCATAAAGAAGATAATGGCCGGCTGTCCACCCGTTCCGGAAGGCGTGATGGCCGAAAAATAAGTATCTCCCGCAGAATACAGGAAGCCTCTTCTCACCTTCTGCGGATATCCGCAGGTACGAACGATCTGAAGCAGAGACACTCCCTCAAAAAATATGAAACTAAACATACACAGGCCGCCCATCAGGAGCCACCATGGATTTGCGTGTGCCAGAGATTCCAGGAAGTCACTTACGGACATCCCGCTCCGATATACCATAAACCAGATGGTAAACACCGCAAGAAGCAAGGAGACTACCGCCCAGAGGGCCTTTTTCTTCATATTCAATATAAAACCCTTTTCTCTTTACTCTTGACTTTTTTATATCTGTCTTTATGCAATCGGAGTCAGTTTATCATAAATAATAGCTTTATACAAATACTTTTTCACGTTCCCGTCATGGTGTATCTTCACCGATGCCATACTGGGACTTCACCTCCTCTGACATTTCGGCGCCCTGAAGGATGTCCTTTGCCTTCCGGACCAGGTCATCCTTACTATAATGAGGAAAATATCCGATCGAGTATTTATTGGACTGCGACGAATAGGTATAGAAGCGATCCGTCAGCAGATGATGGCCGAAGCTGTTCGTGATACAGGTCTCTTCCGTCCATGTCTCCGTATCAAAGACATCCGTGATTCCCTGGATCTGAATATACAGAGTCCGATCCGATGCATTCAGATCAAATTCCGCTCTTCCGGTCACGGAAGTATAACAGCTGAGTTCCGTCTTTCCCACAAAGTCTCCGGTCCCGGCATCATACCGGCTCAGGAAGCCGTTGTCGAAGGCAACCAGCAGAAGCGGAGTTCCCTCCTTCGGTGTATAATATGACATCCCCAGGGGAGCAGCCTCCACACAGCGGATCGACTCTTCACTGCTTCCGTCCATATTCACATAACGGATGGAACTGCCGTCCGATATGGCAAAGCGATCATTCTTCCTGTCATAGGACACCAGTTTGCTTCCGTCCCAATCCTCGGAAAGGATCACGCCTACGGATCTCTTCTCCTCCGGGAACACGATCCAGTCCGTCTGCAGGGTCGGTATATAGACGCAGTTTCTTTCGGGGATATAGACCGGTTCTCTCGCCAGAGAGACGAATTTGGCTTCATCGGAGATCTGCGCTGTCTCTGTCTTCCCCGTATCCAGGTCCATGATATTCACCCGGGCGAAATGCTCATCATCGTTGTCGACATAGATCAGCTTTCCTCCCTGCTTCACCAGGCATCGATCCACCGGATCATTTGCATGGAAGAGTTTTTCCTTCGTTATCTCGCCGGTATTCATATGGATCTTGAACAGATAATAATCCGAATCAGGAGTCTCCCGTCCGCCCATGTAGAAATAATCCCCATATGTCCCAAGCATCCGGAATTGTATATTGTCATAGTTCTTTCCGTCTTCATCCGTCAGGGGGATCTGGAACCGGAGTGCTCCGGTCATGGGATCGATGATCGTCAGGAGCTGGAACTCTCCCTTCAGATCTCTTGCCACCTTCGGATGATCCTCCGCCTTTTCGGTGGTAAGGACGGACAGGATACCGTCATCCAGTAAGGCATCCTCATAGAAATATTCCAGTTCGTTATCCTTGGTGATCTCTTTCCATTCCTCATCATGCACGCTGGACTGATAATGGATGATCTGGGAGGTATTGTTCTTTCTGGCGAACACACCGTTCCCAACGGAAGCCTGCTTGATCTCCGTGATCATACAGGGCTGGATCTTCACGGAATCCGCAGATCTCGGCATGATAAGGGATCCGTTGTATCCGACGAAAAGCGGCCATCCGTCACCGTCGATGTCGCTTGCGGTAACGACCGGAGTATTTACCATGAAGGAAGCAATCTCTTCCCCGTCGCTGACACGATACATCACAGCATGATTTCCGCAGTAGAAAGCCACCGATTCCGTCTTCGGAAGAAGGAAGAAGTCGCTCTGGATCATCACATCATTATACTCAAATTCCTTTTTCCACAGCTCCTTCATGGTCGTCGGATCCAGGCAGAACACCTGTTTATGATCCGTCTCCAGGAAGGAAACTCCCATCATTGACATACTTCCAAAGTCATTGTCCGAGCTGAATTCGGCGATAATGTGCTTATCATCTGCCCAGATCATATGGCGGAGATGCTTCGCCTGAATATCCGCTTTCAGGACACTGCGATCGGCTGTATTAAGTACACAGACAGACGATATGTCTGCGGTGTCGCCCTCCAGAGTATATGCGATCTTCTTTCCGTCCGGAGAAATGTGTACGATACCGGGGTTCCCTTCATACTGATCCAGGGAATAGGTCTCCAACAGCTTCCCGTCCTTCTGGGAGATCTTGTAGACATTTTTCGACTTTCCCCGAAGCAGGACTGCGTCATCTCCCCACCTTTCAATGGGATCCTTGAGCAAGATCCCTTCCTCGCAGGTACACTTCCAAAGGATCGAGCCATCCGCCAGACTGACCGCCCGAAGTTCCCTGCCTCCGCTTACCAGAAGCGTCGTATCCGTCAGGAAGAAGAGTTCATCCGACGGATCTCTGGCCCCCGTGCTTTGGTACAGCACCTTATGGTCCCCGGTATTCCAGACGATCACATTTCCGGAGACATCGAGCGCCGCCAGGGTCCTTCCCGTACTGTCGGTCTTAAAATCACTGATCGAGTTCGGCATGTCATAGTTCCAGACAGCGGCTACATTTCCAGATACAAGGGGCGCATATGCCATGGTGGAGTCCACCAGTGCCCGGATCCCCTGGGGTGTCACCGGACGGGTATCCTCCTCATCCTGCGGCAGCGCGGCGAGGGCCAGCTGTATGGCGAGGATCCGCTGCTCATTTTCATTTGCGGAAAGGGATTCATTCGCCAGATACTTGGACTGGTTGCGAAGTGCCGTGTCATAGTTCTTCCGTATGGCTCTTCTGCTGTAGAACAGATAACAGCCAAAGCCCAGCATGACAGCCATGACCGACAGAAAGATCGCGGTATGGCGCCTGATCTTATACTGGCGGCGGCGATTCATGAGCTCGTCGTAGGAACAGGACAGAAGCGCCGAAGCAAGTCTCGGCAGTTCCTCCTTCTTTGCGCGCTTATGGGGCAGACGATAATCGCAGGAGAGCGGTTCCAGCGGAACCCTTACGGTATAAGCCTGACCCGCCTCGTTCAGATAGGTTCTGTCCTCATATTTCAGGATATCGGGGATCACATCCTCCGGTTCCCCGTCCACCAGCACCGTCGTGATCTGCTTTCTGGTGTGATTCCGAAGGAAATACTCAATCTCCCTGGGTACCCAGCGGGACTCCTTCGTAGCCGTGGAGCAGATTACGATCAGATAATCCGCATTTTCCAGAGCATGCGCGATCTCCGAGGAAAGGTCACTGGCGGTTCCCAGCTCGTCCTTATCCAGAAAGATCCGGTCGATGGACTTCATTCCACTGCTTTTTCTGATCTTACCCGGCACATGAAAATGTTCCAGATCACTCTGTATTTCTTTCGCGATCTTGATATCCTTCTCAGCATGGCGATAGGATATAAATGCGTTATAATGATCGATCATGATGACCTCCGTTTAGATCTCCTTATACAGCTGATGAAACAGCCTGTTTCGAATGATATAGATGTCGTGGGGATCATCCTCCCGACATGCGATATAATCTCCGGGATTTCCGGAGTAATACTTCTCTTCATCCCATGCGGTAAACAACTTGACGTAACGCTTCAGCTTCTTGGCCAGAATCCGGGATCCGCCGGAACTGATCACTCCCCTGGCGGAGGGCAGGACCTTCTTCCTCTCTCCCGTCACGGTGTCCTTCAAAACCGGATCATAGTCAAAGACCCTGCTGTAGGGGCGCCCCACGGGACTGTAGCTCTTCTTCAGCTTCTCGCCCGTGATCGGATAGATCTCTCCTTCGATGCCGATCATCAGGTAGAGGTCATCCTTTACAAAGATCTCCACGTCGCCCTCCAGTGTCCGGACCTCTACGCGGGTCCCCACCGGGAAGAGCTCCGTCAGTTTCACGCAGCCCAGCTCCTGCGGCTGCTTCTCATAGAGGCGGAGACCCTTGGGATCCAGGGTGGTCTCTCTTGCATACAGGACTTCATACAGGGAGAAATACTCTTCCATTCTCTGAAGGAGGATCCGGTCTGCCAGGGAATAGGTATCCTCCTCCCCTTCGGCCAGCTCATCCAGTTTCTCGGGACGTATGGTTCCTCCGGCCTTCAGGATATGTCCGCCGCCTCCGCCGAGTCCGTCGGTCAGATAGGCCGCAAGCTCGTCCGCATGGATCTGTTTCACACAGCTTCGCACAGACAGTTTCACTTCAAAGGGACTTACGTAGTAAGCCAGACTGGCATCGATCCCGTCTGTCTCCATGACAAAATCACTGATCACGCCAAGGATATTCGGGTCACAGGGTTCCGTACGAAGGATCACGAACCTCTGGTCCTCGTGGTATTCATAGCCGGTGATGGCATGTCCCGTGATGGTCAGTTCTTCCAGGGAAATGTTGGAATTGCTCATTTCCGTGATGACACTGCGGTTGACGATCAGGCTGTCCCGCATATCCCTGTCCAGAGGGTGGGCCACCTCAGCCAAACGGTTGGTATCCGTGTATAATCCGTAATACAGGGCCGTTGACAGCTCCCGTTCATCCTCTACCGAAAGCCCTTCCTCCCGGATCATGTCCCACAGGATGGTGGCGCAGCTTCCCATGCCGCTCCGGATCTCCGACAGCTCCGGCAGTTCACCGGCCACCTGATGATGATCGATGACCGCGATGGTATCCGCCTCGGTACGTGTCACATTTCTCTCTCCGTACTGACAGTCTACCGTGACCAGCAGCTCCGGCACCGGCATAAAGTCCGGTTCGTAGGAAACCGGGATGTTCAGCCGGTCGATCATGATACAGAGATTACTCTTCTTCACCGAATTTCGGCCCCGATAGATAAAGCGTGCGGTCTTTCCCATCTCCCTGAAATACCACCAGAGCGCATAACCGGACGCAAGTGCATCCGCATCCGGGTTATCATGACACTGGATCACGATATCATTATATGCAAGTAATTCCTTCAACCTCATGGAACAGCCCCTTCTCCTCTCTTCTTCCGTTTTCCCCATACATGCTATCCATTATAGCATTTTGCCGAAAAAAATACATCCGTATCCCTGTCATTTCGGGATGCTTACAAAGACGCGGTAACCTCTGTCCTCCGTGATCCGGACCGTTCCTCCAAGCGCTCTGGCACGGCTCTCCATATTTGTAAGCCCGATACCGGGACTTCCGGATTCCGTACCGGTCACGGGGCGGCTTCGGAGTGTCCCGCCCTCTGACAGATAATCATGGACAACCAGCTGACAGAATGCAGGATGCTCCAGGATGCCGATCTGTACCGTATCATTCCTGCTGTGCCTGAGAATATTGGATACCGCCTCTCTCAGGATCCCTATGATCCCGTACTTGATATCCCGGGGAAGCTCCCGTGAGACGTCGATATCCAGGATCAGATGAAAGTCTTCCGAAAGCGGTTCCGTCACCTGCCGCACGGTTTCCTCCAGATTCACGGAGGAGTCATGGAGATCATGGACACTGGCGCGGATGTGGTTCATGGCACCGTCCAGTGATCTTCTGACCTCGGAAAGCTCCGAATGTACCGGCTCCTCTTTATGAATCGCAAGAAGGGCTCCCACCTGCAGCAGGGCCCTGGAAAGCGTATGTCCGACATTGTCATGGATCTCCCTGGCGATGCGGTTTCTCTCCGCAAGCTGGGCAGTGATCACTTCTCCGTCCCTGGCCTCCATCAGCTGTTCATTCTGACGGTTCAGCTTCCGGGCCTGTTCTTCGCTGTCGTCCCGGAGACTGCGGATCTGTTTTTTAGCCAGGGTAAGACGTATCGTCTTAAAAGAGAGCCAGACAGAAAGCAGGAGTGACGCCGTGATGACCAGGAAGATCCATGCATCCACATGTTCCTTCGGGAGCTGAAAGAGCAGCCCGTTCAGATATGCCGCTGCACAAAGGATCAGTCCCGGCAGATGCCGGCTGTAGATCATATCATAGACCAAAAGAGGAAGCAGACCGAGCAGTACAGGCTGAAAGAGGATGAAAACCGCAAGCAGATCCATAAGGATCCACACCAGGATCAGACGCGGCGATCCGTCCTTCAGCTTTAATAAAGAGCTCCCGGAACATGTAGGGATCAGCCACAATGTTGCGGCAAAAAAGGCCATCGTCAGATATACGGAGACGATCCGGTACGCACCGCTGAGAGACTGCCATAGCGTATAAGCCACGCAGATATACAGTATGCACTTATCAATGGCGCGTTCCATGGAACAGTGTCCTTTCAGTAACGGTCTTATGAGCGGTGGAGCCGCCGAAGCCCGTCGCATTTTCTTGTTCTTGCGGCATTTATTTGTTCTTGTAGTAGAAGATCGCCAGATTGGTACGATCTCTGAGATTCAGTTTGCTGAGGATATTACTGATATAATTTCTGACGGTTCCCTCGGACAGATAGAGTTTCTCCGCGATCTCCCGATTGGACAGGCCTTCGGCCACACATTCCACGATCTCCGCCTCCTGGTCCGTCAGACCGAAGGCTTCGAAAGAGAATTCCTTCTTCTCGGAGAGAAGCTCGGGGATCCGGTCCACCACCTGGTCTCCGAATACCGACTGTCCCTCATAGACCGCACGGAGTGCCGGCAGGATCCCGTCAAAATCCTGCTTGATGATATAGCCCTTTGCTCCTATGGCAAGAGCCGTCCGTATATATTCATCATCATTAAATGTCGTAAGATACAGGATCCTGGCCGCCGGATCCTCCTCAAGGATCTTCTTTCCCGCTTCCAGGCCCGTCATTCCTTCCATGCGGATATCCATAAGAAGAATGTCCGGATGATACTCGCGATACAGACGGATCGCATCCTCGCCGCACTTCCCCGTGGCAAGAACCTCTGCATCTTCTCCGGCTTCGATTATGGTCTTCAGCGAAACGGCCACCAGGCTGTCATCATCAACGATCAATAGTTTCATCCCGTCTCCCGTCCTTCTTCACATTCTGTATCTGATTCTAGCAAAAAACAGCGTAGTTCGAAAGTATCTTCTCTACGGACACTGTAAATTCTCCGCGGTCATACCATCGGTCACGCCCCGGTCATACTCCCTCATACCCCGGTAAGGTCGAAGGCGGGGATAAAGCTTTCCTCCGCCGCCGTCCCTTCCTGTATAAAACCTCTTGTCACGCCCAGCTTCACGGCGTACTCCACGAGGCTGTGGTATTCATATTCCGTCACCCTCCGGCAAAGCTCCGGATACTTCTCCCGGAGTGTCTCCTCCATCGGAGTATACTGATTCAGAAGGCTGATGAAGATTCTGTCTCCGTAGGTCCTGTAGAGATAGCTGACGATCAGCTTTGCCTGGATCAGCTGACCCGGAAGCAGCATGTGCCGGACCACAACCCCCCGGGTCAGTATGCTGCCTGCTTTCTCATCCGGCTCCGTCGTCTCTGCCGGCTCCGTCATCTCTTCCGGCTCCGTTGTCTCATCCGGGTCCGTCGTCTCATCCGACTCCGTCGTCTCATCCGGCTCCGTGTTTTCGCCGGATCCACCCACGGATATGAATCGACACTCCGGCTGCTGGCGGAACATTTCCGCTATTGCCGCCTTTGCCACCTCGGGATAGTCCGGTGCAAAACTGTACCGGGCAGCCTCCCGTTCCCTGATATACTTGAGATCGGGAAGGTAAATGTCGATCAGTCCCTCCATCCGCTTCAGCGTCTCTGCTTTGATGTAGGAGGAGGTGTTTAACAGGAAGGGAAGACGAAAGCCCTCCTTCTTTGCCTGGCGGATCGCTTCCGCTATGGACGGCAGATAATGATCCCCCGTCACCAGATTGATATTATTGGCTCCCTGTTCCTCCAGTTCAAAGAAGATCTCCGTAAGCCGCGGGATCCCGATCTCCTTCCCTGCCTGTCCCCGGCTGATGGCCCTGTTCTGGCAATATACGCAGCCCAGAGAACAGCCTGAGAAGAAAACCGTCCCGGATCCTGAGGTTCCCGAGATGCAGGGTTCCTCCCACATATGCAGGGCAGCACGAGAAACCTGCAGCGTGCTTCCGACTCTGCAGGTTCCTTTCTTCTCTGTCCGGTTGATGCCGCATTCTCTGGGGCAGAGGCGGCATGAACTATATTCTTTTTCCACTTCGATCCTCCGGATCATGCACTCTGTTCCCCAACCTGAAGTTCCTGATTGATATCCCGGATATTCTTCTTCAGTTCCCTGTACTGATTAAAGAGGATGATAAAGAAGGATAACCCATAGCCCAGGATCGTGGGGATCAGCGCCTGCGGGTATCTGTGCAGCTGCCAGAGCAGAACCGTCACTCCCACCAGAACGATGCTTGTCAGGAGAAAATACAGGACGCTCTGGACCAGAAAGCCCAGACGGTCGATGTCAAAGAGAAATGTCATCACGGAAAATGTTGCTCCGATCACGCCGTACAGAAGCACATTTACATAGGCTGCAATGACCGGTGTAGCGAAAAGGGCACGGGTTTCGGGAGAAATCGAGACAAATCCTTCTGTCCCCATGGCATTAATGATGATATCAACGATGAGATTCACCATTAACCCGCAAAATGCCGAGACTGCGAAGCTGAATGCTCCCCGTTTCAATATTTCCTTCATACCTTCGCTCCTCCTTTCTCTCTGCTGTCCTTCCTGTCCGCCGTGGTCTCTTTGTCATTCAGGAGCAGATCCTTCAGCTTCGATACATTTCTTCTGGATGTGTAGGTTTCATATCCGTTCTTCATGATCACCCGGATGGTTCCGGTGACCCCAAGATCCAGACTGCGGATCTTCCTTAAGTTTACGAGCTCCGACTTGGAGATTCGGAAGAACCCGCAGCTAGACAGCTCTCTCTCTAGTTCCGTCAGCGTCTTCGCCAGTGTATACTTCTTCTCTCCGCCCAATGCGTATACCTTCTGCTTCTCCGCGTAAAATGTAATGATATCCCCGGGTGAGATCACGGTCCTGTTCCCCACCTCATCCGTCCCCGTGATCGTCGGATCATACATGGCATGCAGTTCTCCCACGATCCTGAGGACCTCATCATCCTGCACATTCTTGCAGACATGCAGCTCTGTTTCTGTATATCGTTCCTGTATATTTGTCCTGATCCGCATCTTATCATACCCAGCCGTTTCTACAGTTTCCAACGTACAGTATATGGTATTTCCGGGCGCTTTTCAACCGCCCATGTTCCGGCGCAGCGTCCCGTGGAGATGACGGATCAGATGGTTTCCCGCCTGTTCATCTTACGATCCCATCGTAACGTAAGCCATCCGATATGTACATGCTTTTGACACAAGCGGTCGCCGGAAGACGATGAACGGCCGGACAGATGCCGAATCCCCGGAATCTGCCATTCCATAGTAAAATATATTTACATCCAACAGCGCATATGATACAACAGAATTATAAGCATGTGTATCGAAATGCATGCTTATGCTGACGGATCATACGCAAAAAAAAGGAGGACACACATGAAGAAATGGATCAAATGCGGTATCGCATTACTTTCCCTTTCCGTTCTGACGCTTTTCCCATGGGGGAAACCCGCGCAGGCGGCAGGCGGGGATATAGAAATAAATGAACAGAATTTCCAGGATCCGTCATATCGGGATTACCTGTATAATATGATTGACCGGGATGGAGACCGGGTGCTGAGTGAGTCGGAACGAGACTGCGTTGATGTTCTCGATCTGTCAAAAACAAGTGTCATTATCCTGGAGAGGCTTGAGATATTTCCAAACCTGAAGATTCTGATCTGCGACAGTTGGATCCAGACTCTGGATGTCAGCGGAAACCCGGAGCTTTTAAAACTGGATTGTAACGGAACGTATATATCCCAGCTGGATGTCAGCAATAACCCATTGCTGGTGGAACTGGATGTTGTAGGGACTATGATCCACCAGTTAGACCTCAGCAGGAATCCCAACCTAAAGAAGCTGCTTTGCGATCCTCGTCAGATTCCGGAATTGGATATCAGTGGGACGCAGCTTCAATCGAAGGACTTTGCGGGTCATTTTATGGATGTCTACCATGGGCCTGCGAACAGAATCGTGATCGACGAAAATACATTTCCGGATCCGGTATTCCGTCAGTATGTGAAAGATTATTATGACACAAATAAGAGTGGTATTCTGGGTGAAAATGAAACCTCTTATGTACGCCTTATAAGTGTTATGAATATGGGCATCACATCTTTAAAGGGAATTGAATACTTTCAGGATTTGGAAGATCTGACCTGTTCAGATAATGTATTAAAGACCCTGGACCTGACCCGGAACAGTAAACTGAAGAATCTTAATTGTGATAAAAATCAGTTATATGAGCTTAAACTTGGAGAAAAATGGAATCTGAAGGGTCTGTCAGCATGGGAAAACCAACTGAAATCCCTGGATGTATCCGGAGCGCCGGAATTAGAGAGCCTTCTGCTTGGATGGAACCAGCTTCAATCGCTTTCACTCATTTGCAATACAAAGCTGAAGGGTCTGAACTGTATGAATAATCAGCTGACTGCATTAGATGTATCAAAGAACACTTCTCTGGAAGAATTGTATTGTTCTGATAATTCGATCAAAGAACTGGACACCTCCAACGCTAAGAATCTCACCGTACTCCGTTGTTCAGGGAATAAACTCACGAATCTTGATCTGAGGAAGAATCCCAAACTCAGTGAACTGTATTGCGATTCCAATTCCATAGAGTACCTGAATCTTAGCGAAAATAAGGAACTCGCCTCCTTATCTGCACATAATAAGGGTATGGCGTATCTTGTGATCGTAAATAACCCATCCTTAAAATCGCTTTACCTGAATAAGAAAACGGTTCATACAACAGAAACATACAAGGACGGAAGGTATTACCGCTATGATCCCGGATATTCTTGTTCCCTGTCATTTGACACAAGAACGCGTCTTGTGTATCTCAAGACAGGATGGCTGAAAGAGGGAACGAAGTACCGGTACATTTTCATGAATGGTTATTATGCCTTGGAGGACTGGGTATCCTACAAACAGAAATGGTATTACTTTGACGAAAACGGATATATGGTGACCTCGTGGAAGATGATCAACGGCAAATGGTATTACTTCGATAAGGGGGACGGATACATGGTGACCCAGTGGAAGAAGCTGGGTGGCAAGTGGTACTATTTCCATGAAAAAGACGGTTATATGATGACCGGCTGGCTGAAGTATAAAAAGTTATGGTATTATCTGGATCCGAAAAACGGTGACATGGCGGTCGGTTGGAGAAAAATTGACGGGAAATGGTACTATTTCTCCATTTTTACCGGAGCCTATACTAAGATTTCACCGAAACCGGGGTGGACAACGGTTGACGGGAAGAGATACTACATCCAAAACGGACACCCCGTGACCGGCTGGAAGATGATCGGCGGGAAATGGTACTACTTCAATCCGGACACCGGTGTCATGACAACCAGCTGGCTGGAGATCTCGGGCAAATGGTACCACTTCAATTCCAAGGGGATCATGGACATCGGCTGGAACAAGCTTGGCGGCAAATGGTATTATCTTGACAAGAAGTCCGGTGCAATGGTGACCGGCTGGAAGAAGCTGGGTGGCAAGTGGTACTATTTCGACAAGAAATCCGGTGCAATGGTGACCGGTTCGAAGCTGATCGACGGAAAGTATTACTACTTCCGGTCAGATGGAGCCTGGGATAAGAGCGTGACGGAGCACGCATCTAACTTAATGGCAAGCGACAGGATCCCATCGGACTTCGACTCTTATTCTTATGATAATCACTCTTCCTATGGTGGATATAAAATGGGTAAGTATCCGGACGGGAAGGATTATCTGGAAATTGGCGATAACGGTACATTTTCCGGCAGCTTTATCGGGAAAGACGGGACCGGTTGTAAATATCACGGAAGATTTACTTCGATCCGTATGGTTGAAGGAATTTACGACGGAACGGGAAATGATTACTATGAAAAGTATGTTTTTTCCGGGGTTCTGACAGAGTTTGTGCAGGAATACGAAAAGGGCTCATCATATTACACAGAGACCGGTGCGCCGTATAATCGCACCTATCATTATGTGACAGCTGCGGATCATCCGGTCTTCAAGAAGGGAAAGACGTATTACTTTGTTATTGAAAGCGCTCATCACCCTAGTGAATACGGAGGCTCCGGCGGCAGTATGAGCGAGATACTTGACAGCCAGAAGAAGGCCACCGGCTATGGAAATGCCGTGGGCCAGTACTAAGACAAAAAGACCACGGATCTATCAATAATCCAACAGGCAGAAGGGGGTTACCTCCTTCTGCCTGTTCTCGTATGCTGTGGTATATTTTCTAATTACCTGATACTCCGAAGTTATATGTCAGTGTCCTATATGATCAACGTCCGGGTCTCCCCCGGCCTCACACCGGCTGCCCGCCCGAAAGCCACAAGGCGGCTTCCCACAGGGATCTTTTCTCCATCTTTGTCACGCCCCTCCGGATCATTCCCGTAGAGGTGATACGTCCCCTCCGGTGAGAGGTACACCTGGACAACATGATCGGAGGTGTACTGCCCCACATTTTCAACGGATACGGTGAACCGGGGTTCCGCTTCTTCATCCTCCTTTACGTCCGTCAGATCAGAGCGGAACTCCGAATATCCCAGGCCGAAGCCAAACCGGAACAATGGCTTCTCTGTCATATAGAGGTAGGTCATACCGTTCTTCCGGATATCATAATCGTCGATGGCAGGAAGCTGCGCGTCATTCCGATACCAGGTCTGCGGAAGCCTTCCAGCGGGCGCTGACACTCCGTACAGCACGTCGGCGATCCCGTTCCCCAGCTCTTCGCATCCGAGACACGACCAGAGAAGCCCCCGGATGACCGGATCGTCTGCTTCCTCTTCCACTGCCATCGGAGCATTTCCCAGAAGCAACAGGATGATATTCCCGTACTCCTCCCGCAGCAAACGCAGTGTGGCACGCTGATACGGCGGAAGCTCTATGCTTTCCCTGTCTCTTTCTTCCTTGCAGTTCACAATGGGATGAAGACCGTAACATGCGAGGATCCGGGATCCTTTCGTGAGTCCGGTTCTTTCTGCCGCCTCCCGTATCAACGTTTTTGCATCCTTCACCGTTTCAAACTGCATTTCCATCTTCCCGTTAAAGCTTTGGATGGCGAAGATCCTCGGATCTTCCCAGAAATGCAGGGCATTTTCGGCGTTAAAACGTACCGGTCCGCCGTCAGCATCCACCAGTTGGAAGGCTTCATTCATCATCCAGCTGAACACTTCATCCTGATGGGAAAAGAGACGGAACTCCGGTTCCTGATTACTGTCATTGATGAAGACTTTCCCCGGGGGTGTGGTGGAAAGCAGCTTCCCGGTGGACGCAGCCCGAATGGTCACCCTGGATTCATCCCAGAGCATGATGGTGAATTCCTCCGCCTCCTCCGCTTCCACAGCCACCAGCTGCTGATCCCGGATGGCGGCGTATTTCCCGTTTCCCAAACGGATCTTTACGACCGGATACAGAGATTCGGACTCAGCGCCAAGTCCTTCACGTACCGTTACACTTTTGCTGGTAAACCCACTGTACCAGTCCATGGGCCAGCGGTCCGCCAGGGGACCGAACAGGAACACGCCTTCGGTCTCCGTCTCTTCCTTCTTCAAAGGAAGAACCCCGTCATTTTTCAGAAGCACGACCGCCTCTGCCGCTGCCTTTCTTGCCAACAGGCGGGCCTCAGGTGTATCCACACAGCCCATGTGATATTCCGACTTCGGAAATGCCGTGGAGCAGCCGTCTTCCGTAAGATCCTCCGGCATCAGTCCCAGAAGGGAATATGCCGTCAGCTTTCCGATCAGTGCTTCGCTGAACTGTTCCTCCGTAATGAGGCCTCTTTCCAGAGCCTCCTCCACCGCGTCTCTTCCGAACCTCTTTCGCTCGATCACCATGTCGATCCCTGCTGCCATGGCTTTGCTCACTGCGGTTGCCCCATCCGGTGCGGCCTTCTGATCCTCCACACTGTACTGCACGGTAAAGGCATCCGAAACGATATACGGAACTCCCTGCTCCTTCAGTACCTTGCGTGCCTCCGGATTAAAGGTGGAGGGCAGTCCGTTTACCAGGTTATACGAGGTCATGGCCGAGAGTGGTGACGCGTATTCCACAACCTCGCGGAATACCCGCAGATAATAATCCTCCTTCAGATCCTCCGGCATCCGGCTGTCGGAGATAAACCGGTTCTCCTCCACATTGTTCCCGTAAAAATGTTTCAATGTCGCACCGCATCTTACGAATGTCGGATCCTCTCCCGCCATTCCCAGGATGTATTCTCCCGCCATGCGGGACGTCAGCCTGGGATCTTCTCCGTAGGCTTCTTCATTTCTTCCCCAGCGCGGATCCCGCTCCATATCCACCGTAGGGGCCAGACACAGGATCCCGTTGTGCCTTCCTTCATTCAGAAGGCTTCTGCATTCGATCCCCGTCACCTCTCCGATGCGGCGCATCATTTCCTTATCAAAGGATGCCGCCATGCCGATGGGATTCGGGAATACCGTTGTAAAGGAGGGTTCTCCCAGATCAAAGTTCTGATCATGCCGGGACTGCACGCCATGGGCGGCTTCCCCTGCAAAACTTAGATACGGAAGCCCCAGTCTCTTATGATCCTCAGGGGTTCCGTACAGCGCGTCCAGCTTCTCCTGACTGCTTAATTTTTCTGTAACCCGACTCGCGCGATCTCTATGAAATGCTAAATCTCGTTTCATATCCTTCTCCTTACTACTTTGTACCGCGTTCTCTGGTTTCCCTTCTTCGATGATACCCGATTCCACACGTGTTGTAAATGACGGATCCTTCTTCTTTCCGTGGAATGCCACTTCAGTTTCCCGGCAGACGATCTGCCGGATCCAATTAAAAAAGGACCCTGCCGTATTTACGACAAGATCCTTCGTCGCTTCGCTCCTCAGGATGACAAGTTGGCGTCAGGCGATCTCCTTCCTCTCCGCTGTGATCCTGGCGACTGCGAGTCCCACGAACAGGCACACCAGACCGAAAGCCAGCTGGAGTGCGTAACAATCCCAGATATCGGCAAATGTTCCGCCATCATAGATCCGGTTTACGGCGGTTGAATACCAGTAGTTTGGCAGGAAACATCCCACCTTCTTTACGCCATCTCCCAAAATGCTGAGAGGTACAAAGGTTCCTCCCAGGAAACAGAAACCGAGGCCGACGATATTGGACAACGCAGCCGGTTGCGAATTGGCAAAAAACGGGATGTTGGCGAACATGGTGATCATCATCGCAGTCACCAGTGTGTAGACACCTGCATTTGCCACGGAAAGCCACCATTTCTCCGAGAAGATCTGGGAGGGATCCCCTCCGCATAAGCTCGCCGTAACAACCAGTACCGCAAAGATGATCAATGCAAATGCCGCACCTGCTGCAAAGATCCATCCATTTCTCCGGCTCTGTGACATGGATGACACCTGGATCCGATTTCTCTTCTCTCCCTTGTTGAAGGAAAGAACTGCCGGGAACATACCCATGATCAGGATCGTCATGATCCCGTAAGGCAGGTAGATAAAACATCCCTTCATCCTGCCGCCGTTATCCCTTTTCTCATTGCTGATGGACACATACTTTGTAATATCCAGGGATTCCTTCGTTTTCGCCGCAGCTTCTTCCACGCTGACTCCCTGCTGCGTATATCCCCGAAGTGTATTCAGGTAGTTGTCGATCTGAAGTGAGATGGAGAGCCCCACCGGCATAGCCTCGTCATACATGTTCTCGATCCGGGACTCTCCCGTCTTTGCAAACTCCTCGCCGAAGCCCTTAGGGATCCGGATATAGGAAACAATCTCCTCATAATACAGCAGATCCTTGATCTGGTCCTGATTCAGTTTGTCCTCACGGATCTTATGAATGCTGCCCAGATACTTCTCCAGCGCCCTGGCATACTCCGAATCATCCTCATTTTCCACATAGATCTTATAGCTGTCCAGTGTGGCTTTCTTGCTTTCATTATCGGAATAGATCCCATTCAGGAGCATCAGTACCCCGATGGTGATCCCAAAATGCAGCAGCACTCCGAAGAGGTTCTTCTTTATGATCTTGAAAAATGCCTTAAAGAGACTCATACTGTTTCCTCCTTGAAAGAACAACTCCCAGCACGAGCAGTCCTGCCGACAGCGCCAAAAGGGTAAGGATGGCCCGGTAGTACCGGTCTCCTACACCAAAAATGTTCAGTGAGTAGAAAGCATCCGTTATAACGGACATAGGGTTGATCCGGTTGATCATGGGCGAAGATGCCTCAACTGCTGCTTTGACCTGAACCGCATACAGTCCGGACAGCGCACCGCCTCCAAGGGTGATCAGCGTCAGGATGGTGTTCTTCGTACCATAGGTGAATCGTCCGATATGGGCGACAAAATATCCCAGCGCGATCCCCGGAAGGATCCCGACTACAGACGTCAGGATCACCATCGGTGTTTCTCCACCGAAGTTGATCTTCAGGATCCCCAGAAGATAAACCAATGCCATACTCAGACACATCAGCTGGAAGGTGAAAACCGCCAGCAGAACTCCGGCTTCATATTTCAGTTTATTTACCCCGGATGCACCGACTCTGATGCCCGTATCCGAACAGTTCGGCTGAAGACTTACGATCATATCCAGCACGGTGGTGGATGCAAGAAGACACATCATGGCGATCAGGTTATAGAAATACGGAACATACGGATCTTTATTCTCTCCGGCCATTCCCCGTTCAACTACGAAGGAGGTATCCTTTGCAACGGATTCCATGGCGATGTTCATTGCTTCCTGCCCCCGTCCGGCGCTGTCCTGTATCAGGTCCGCTTTTGCACGATACGCACTGACGATCCCGGACAGAATACTCTGATACATATCATTTTCCCCAATGGTCAGCGATACATCCGATTCGCTGTTCAGGGTAAAGATCCCTATAACCTTCTTCTCCTCTTCACCGTCATTCTTATCCGGTGACTGACCGAAGACCGCCTTTGCCTGCTGATCACCGCCTGTACTGTTCCTCAGCAGCTTCGCTGCCTCTTCCTCCGTTGCATAGGTGATATCGATCATCGGATTTCCATTTTCATATTTCAGACCTTCCAGTACCTTTACAAAGGGATGCGTCTTTGCATTTTCGCCTACTACGGCAACCTGCATGCTCTTTGAAGACTGGCCCTTATAGATCGAACTGAAGGCGAAGTAGAACAGGGTTCCGAGGATCAGCGGAAATGCCAGTCCCCAGAATACCACACTCTTCGACCGAAAGATCTTCTTTATGTAAGCAATATATACCTGCCGCATATTCACTCCTTATCTCTTAGCTCTTTACCCGTAATCTCCAGGAACACATCATTCAATGTCGGCATCTCAGAGAAGATCCTGTCGTAGGACAGGTCATGGGCATCCAGATACTCGACCACATGGGAAATGTTGTGTCGGCCGCCGCTGCATTTGATGACCATCCGCTGATCCACATAGGTTACTTCATATACATGATTCAGCGCACGGATCCCTTCCAAATGCTCCTTCGACAGATGCTTGATATCCACGATCACGCTTTCCGTATTCTTGATCTTCCTCTTCAGTTCCTCTGCAGTTCCGGAGGCTACCTCCTTCCCTTTATCCATGATGAGGATCCTTGAGCAGATCTGCTCCACCTCTTCCATGTAATGTGAGGTGTAGATCACGGTGGCACCCTGCCGGTTCAGCTCGGTGATCCCCTCCAGGATCTTATTTCTGGACTGCGGATCTACTGCTACGGTGGGCTCATCGAAAATGATCAGCTCCGGCCGGTGGGCGATCCCACAGGCGATATTCAGTCTTCGGAGCAGACCACCGGACAGCTTCTTGGGATAGAACTTCCGGAAGTCACCGATATCAACGAACTGAATGGCATCCTCTACCATTTTCTTTCTTTCCTCTTTGTCCGATACATAGAGTCCGCAGAAGAAATCGACATTTTCCTGGACCGTCAGCTCATTAAATACTGCCACATTCTGGCTGACCAGACCGATGCGCCGCTTCAGATCTCTTCTTTCAGCTCCCATCTTCTCGCCAAAGAGCTGAACCTCGCCTTTATCGTAGGTCAGAAGCGAAAGGATGCAGTTGATCGTGGTGGATTTTCCGGATCCGTTGGGACCCAGGAGTCCGAACACTTCCCCCTTCTCGATCTGCAGGCTGAAATTATCCAACGCGATCAGTTCCTTGTATCTCTTCACCAGATTCGTAACCTTTACTACCGTTTCACCCATGGCTTAAATCCTTTCCTCTTAATCACTTCCCGAGTGTCTTCCCGTCCGGAACCACACATGTACGCCCCGTAGGGATTCAATCTGTCTGTATCTTATCACTCCTCACCCGCCTCCGTAAGTGAGTTCCGTCATTAATCACCTCCACCCTCATGTGACATTTGTCACATAAACACGATTCGCAGATGAAAAAAACACTGATGAAAGAAGGGATTGTCATAACCAAAAGGAACCGGGACACGCTCCCGGTTCCTTTTGAGTAGAGTCATACGATCTTACCATAGCTTCACAGCCTTTCCTGTATCCTTCACAAAGTTGAAGAGTGCAACGCCCTTGGCGATACGGCTGATCACGATGATGAGGCCGAAAGCACCCATGATCAGACCTGCGATGGCAAGGCCCTTACCGGAC
>CACYMQ010000021.1 GCA_902775555.1 uncultured Lachnospiraceae bacterium
AACAGAAAGCCTCCGTATCAGAAAGATCGAAATAGTAATATATGATGATCGGCGCTCCGTCCGATCTTTTATTTATATCATCCATAGAGCCTCCTTGATATAGATCCCGTCCGACGATTTACTGACATCACTACGATATGATTATATCATAAAAACGGTCGGCAGGGATCAGGGTATAAGAGGAATTCCATACTTTTGGTTTGTTGCACTTCTGTTATCGGCCGGAAGTCAAAAAAATGTTTGGTGAATAAGACATAATATGATACTATTATCATGAGTAGAAGTATGATTAGTTTTCCAAGTCAGAAAGGCGAATCAAAATGCATTTTGAGGAAATTAATTCAGGTGATGGATTGCAACTCAATGTTCAGGGAAAGATCGATGCAACATCAGCCGGTGAGTTTCAGAATTCTGTATTAAGGGCATTTATCAAATCTAAAAACATCGTGATCAATCTTGAACAGGTACCATATATGTCAAGTGCAGGGCTCCGTGCTCTGGTATTGGGAACCAAAACAGCCCAGGCAAAGGGGGGCAGTTTGATCGTTATCAATGTACAACCGGCAGTTATGGAAGTATTCCGTTATTCGGGAATGAATAAGATAGTGGAAATAAGATAAAGCGTTCGTGGAAAATAAGAAAAAAAGGTCAAAAAGAAAAATCGCAGGCTTTCGTTTCAGCCGGGGATTAGTTTATCACGGGCAGGACGCAGAGCAGGAATACCCGCATGAGAACGGAAGCAGGGGACAGGGAGCTGCAGATGCCCCGGTTTATGTATGGGGAATAGGGGAGAATATAGGATTTCCTGGGGTTGGACCATCATCATATCGTTGGCGTGGATGCTTCTGGTCTATCTGTCCTTTGTATTCTTCATATTTCAAAACGATAAAAAGAACTATGGCTTGGGGATGGTCGTTTACTGCTTTCTGGTAATGATCATCCTTGTCATTATCTTCGTCTTCACCAATATCATGTGCTGGGTGAAAGAAGTAAATGAGACGTCCTATTGGGTGATCATGGGGGTTCTGTATTTTGTATCTTCAATATTTTCTTCCTTTACATGTTCACACAGGATATAGCAATCCAGACCGATCATGAAGATGATCATACTGATGAAAAGTCCCATGACAACGGCAAGAACGGAACGCTTCTCCTTGGAAAGCTGACGGAACTGAAAAGCTGAGTAGAATCCCCGGAAATGATGCTTATGGCGGGAAATCCCGGTTGCACGCTGTTCATTCCGGATCAGGGAAAGCGGCGTGCGGTTAAGCTTTTTACTGATCACAAGATAGTTTACCAGGATACTGATCACAGCAGGCATGAAGAATCCGTAAAGGATCAGAAATGCCGGGTAGCGAAGGGGCATCTCCGGAATGGAGTAGTAGTCATATGAGTCCTGCATCTGAAAGGAGACTCCGAGTTTGCTGAAGCCGAGAAGAGTGCCGGCAGCGCTGCTTGCGATCCGGGGATTATTCTCATCTTCAAGGAAACGGGTAAGACGGGTTACTCCGGGAAGGGAATTCCCCATCAGAAGCCGCTCCGCAGGAGAAAGGCTCTCTGACAGATAGGACTGAAATGATGGATCCGCTACCTGTTCCGGGGTGAACATCATGACGATCGTTGTCTGAAGGAAATGACACGGAAACGGATCGTTTCGGATGTCTATATCAGGCATAATGACAAACCGGCCTTCAGTACTTATTCCTTGATATAAGCGGGTCCCTATGATATCATGAAACATGAAAACGATCATAAAAGGACGGATATCGGAAAAACCATGGAAATGTTGTGATTTAAAACCTGCGAGGGCCGATGGAATGGAAGACAGCTGCAAATCTTGATCAGTCAGAAGCGCCCTTAGTGGCGCTTTTATTTATGCGTAAAAGCAGCTTCAGGCCAAACGGAATATGCACAGATTGTCGAAGGGAAAAGGTGGATGTAGATTAAACGTATGGAGGTTATTATGAAACACAGCCTTGGGAATGAAACACTGACAATTTATCTGGAAGGCGAGGTAAACTCTGCCAATGCGGTAGATGTGGAGAAAGAGATCGGTCAGATCATCAGTCAGAACAGCTTCAAATCCCTCGTTCTTGATCTGGAGGATCTGACATATCTGTCATCCGCCGGGATCAGGATCGTGATCTGCCTGAAGCAGGACTATGGTGACGTATCAATGGTGAAGGCTTCGGAAGAGATATATAGTATCTTTTATATGGTCGGACTCCATAAAATGATGAAGATTGATAAGCAGTCATAGTTAAAGAGAGCGTAAGATGGGAAAAACAGTTGCCAAGAAGGAAAAAAAGATAGGGAATATCATATACAAGAGACTTGTGGCCATTGTCCTTTTCGCCCTTGCCCTGGCGGCGGTGGCGGGCTATTTTGTGCAGGATTATTTCCAGAAGCGTCAGAGTTTTACCATTCTTCGCCAATACATTGAAGACGTCGATATGGAGATTGATCTGAACGGGGAGATGGAGGAGTATATCCGCGGAGACTGGGGGATGAATAATGATTCCATAGAATCAAATTTTGACGCCTATCAAGATAATGACTTTCTGAAAAGACTGGTGAATCAGAATTCCGAATGGCTCACAGAGGTAACGATTGTCAATAATAAGGGCGTGGTAACACATTCTTCGAATCCCGATATGATCGGATATGATCTGCATGATAACGAATGCATGTCTGAGTTCTTATGCATTCTTGATGGCAAAGACTATTACGCCAGGGATTTTTATCCTGCTCTCTTCGAAGAGGATAATGATATTAATAGGGTATACGGCGCTATTTCCGTGGATGGTTTTGATGGCCTGGTTCTTTTTGGCTTTGACAGAGATACAATAAAGGCGCAGTTTGAAGGCGAATTATGGAACACCGTTACCTGCAAAAGGATCGGCGAGACCGGATATATGATCGCATGCAACCCGGAGGGGAAGATGGTCGGTATTACCGAGGCTGCGATCAGCGACAGGCTGCAGGAAGAAACTCCCTATACCGGAGAGGTGGAGCTTCCTGAAACGGAGGATGAGATCAGTAAGCAGATCACGGAGTTTTATGGCGAGAAATGCTATGTATCTGCTGTCAAAAGAAAAGGCTATTATCTGATCGCTGCCTACCCGGTAAAGGATGCGAATTCACTCAGGAATAAGTATAATGCTCTGATGCTGATCACCCTCGTTGTTGTCCTTTCTGTTTTATTTGTTGTCCTGTATGTACTGATGAAAAAGCATGTGGTGCGTGAAGTAAGTGGCATCCACGGGACACTAAAGAAGATCACGGAGGGGGATCTGGATGAGAAAGCGGATTCAGAAGGATCCCTGGAATTTCACGACCTGTCCAATGGTATCAATGAAACGGTATCGAATCTGAAGGACCGCATACAGGCGGCGAAAGAGCAGATGGCAGCGGAGGGTGAAAAAGCCAGGCGGATCCAGGAAGCATCTGTTCCCCGGGTATTTCCCGTGAATGATAGCTTCGGACTCTATGCTTCCATGCATGCGGCCGAGGCAGTTGGCGGCGACTTTTATGATTTCTTTATGATCGATGCGGATAAGCTGGGGTTTGTCGTGGCAGATGTGTCCGGAAGAGGCATGCCGGCTGCGCTTTACATGATGCGTGCCAGGACGCTGATCAGGAGCTTTGCGGAGCAGGGGCTGCCGGTAGATGAGGTGGCTGAACAGGCCAACCGAAAGCTCTGCGAGGATGAATCCAAGGATATGTTCGTCACGGCTTGGATCGGGATCCTGGACCTTAAGACAGGTCTGCTGAATTACGTTCATGCCGGCCATACGCTGCCGGTTCTCGTGGGAAGGGAGACTTGCTTTGTAAAACAGATATGTAACCCGATCCTCGGAGGAGTAGAAACTGCAACATACGTTAAGCAGGAGATCCGGCTCCTTCCGGGTGACAGTATCTATCTTTACACCCGTGGGATCACAGAGGCACAGAATGCGGCCGGAGAAATGTATGGCGCTGACCGGCTGCTCACCCTGATCAAGGGTGAGCAGGGCAAGCTGAAGAACGCGGATGTCAATGCCTTTTGTAAGGCCGGTTGTGAGCTGGTATATGAAAGGATCAGGGAGTTTATGGGAGATGCACCCCAATCGGATGATATCACCATGATGTGGGTGACTTATACAGGGGGGCGAGGCTTAGGATGAAAAAGTATTATCAAAAGCACAAACTCGGGACCATCACGCTGATCTGGCTGTTCGTCATCATGGAGATCTCCATTGTTGTTGTAACGACAGTGGGTATTTTGGTGCAGAATTATTATCAGCGGAGGCAGGCCTTTTCCATGATCAGTGATTATCTCTCCGAAAATACCAGGAGGATCGATCCCCATGAAAGGATCAATGAATACTTTATTGAATGGATGGATGAGATCGTTGATGTTGAGGGTGCTTCGAGAAAGAAAGAGTTTTGCGACAATGACAAGCTCCGGAGAATCGCTTTATCTAATCCGGAGAATTTTAATGAGGTCAGCTTCGTAGACCGGGACGGGATCATCGCTTATTCCTCCAATCCGGAGTTGATCGGTACGGACATAAGAAAAAGTACACATCTGGCACCCTTTGCATGTATTCTGGAGGGTGAGGGTTCCTACTCGGATCCCTTTTCCGCCAGCCCCTTTACTGATTCGGTAAAGAAGGCGTATGTAGGCACGGCTTTCCGGGATAAAGACGGGTTTATGCTTTGGGGGATGGACGAAGAGATCTACCGGAGGTGGATCCTGTACAGGATCATAACCGTAACCGAGTATTCCAAGATCGGTATGACCGGATATATCATAAATGTAGATCCGGAGAAGAAGATCAACTGCGTAACTCACCGTATGAAGGATGTCGTAGGGGAGACATTTACCGTGGACTCTGTGCTTCCGGAGGAAGAGGGAGCGGTTAAGGAAACGATCTGTCTGCTCTATGGAGAAAAGTGTTATGTGGGGGCGGTCAAGACGCGGGATTGCTATGTGATCGGAGCCTATCCGGTAGCTGAGGCGGAGCAGTTTCGGCAGCAGAACAATATCCTTTTTGCCGTTTTATTCGTTATTGTGCTGAGCGCCTTCTTCCTGGTGGTCTTCCTGATGCTGAGAAAGCACGTCATTAAAGGCGTGGAGCAGACCCATGCCTCGCTTAACCGCATAACCGGGGGGGATCTGGACGAAAAGGTGGATGTCAGAGGATCGGTTGAATTCTCGGAGCTGTCTTCCGGTATCAATGAGACAGTAGCCAGACTAAAGGATCTTATCCGGGAAGAGGATGAACGTGTTAAAAATGAACTTCTGAACGCAAAATACATTCAGGAGTCGGCTGTTCCCGGGCATTTCCCGCCGTATCCGGAGAATAAGGCATTTGGGCTTTTTGCCTCCATGAATGCAGCGCAGGATGTGGGTGGTGATTTCTATGACTTTTTTATGCTGAATGAGGATACTCTGGTCATCGTGATGGCAGATGTATGCGGGAAGGGACTGCCGGCGGCACTCTATATGATGCACGCAAAAACACTGATCAAGAACTTCGCCGAGCGCGGACTTCCGGTAAACAAGGTGGCTGAGGAGGTCAATAACAAGCTTTGTGAGGACACCTCCAACGATGCGTTCATGTTTGTCACGGCATGGATCGGTTTCCTGGATATTCGCAGTGGTGTTATAAGCTATGTCCATGCAGGGCATACGTATCCGGTGCTTATCAGCAATGAAGTATCCTTTGTTCAGAAGGAGATCGATATCGTGCTCGGGGGATTTAAGGGAACGCAGTATGAAAGACAGGAGATCAGGCTGCAGCCCGGTGACAGTATCTATCTTTACACGGACGGAGTTACGGAAGCAAGGAATCCGGACGGAAAGCTGTATGGGGACAACAGACTGCTCGGTTTTATTTCGGATATGGCAGGTGATCTGAATTCCGAAGACAGAAATGATTATTGCAGGGAAGCATGTGAGCGGATCCTTGTTGAGGTAAAAGACTTTGAATCGGATGCGGGACAGGCGGACGATATCACGATGATGTGGATAAAGTACACCGGACCCGTAGCGGGATGAAAAGAGGAAATGGGACCCCGGAAGATTGTAAAGATTCTGTAAATGTCGTTTTGGTATAGTGTCCTTGAAGATAAGAAACAGATCAAAGAAAGGAAGAAAACCCATGTTTAACGAAGCATTTCATACAAAAGAGGAATTTTTGGAAATCTGTAAAGGACAGGGGTGGGATGCACCTGAGGAACAGGAGTTTTTCGGACATTTCTTTGACTATGTCAGTGAATTGGATCGTGAAGGCAAGAGTGACCCGCTGGACCTGGATTCCATGGGAGTCAATCTGGCACAGCTGAACGGAAAGAACCAGACACAGCGGAATATCTTCATCAACAAGATGCGTGATGCATTCGGGAATACGGCATATGTATTTCCGCAGGAGCTTAAGGACGGATTCAAGAAGGTGGAGTCTGTAGTCGTTATTAATACGGATCCGATGCAGAAAAAGCTCGAGGAGATGGACAGAAAAAAGCAGGCCCTGATGGAGAAAAATGAAGAAGCAAGGAAGGCTTCCGAAGCTTTGCTCACCTATGTCGACGAAGCCTTGGAGAAGCTGGTCGGGGAATACGAAAAGATGAAGGCCGAGGAAGCAAAGAAGAAGGCTCCTGAGGAAGACGACGATGTAGATCCCGAACTTAAAGCTGCATATGACGCACAATATGTAACGATCAATTTCAACCTCGGTGCAAAAGGTGCTTACGCCAGCAAAGTAAGCCTTCAGGAATATCAGCAGAAACTGAAGCAGGCCGGGTGGACCTACCCGAAGGATCTGGCTGTATTTGAAGCCCTTTACAGATTGTCCGAGGTCCTGGATCATCCGAAGCTGGATAATCTTCTGCGTGATGCACTGAATGATTCAAACGCATTAAATGCAAATAAAAGAATGTCCTTCCTGTACGGTGATGTAACTCAGATACTCTCGCAGTTTGTGCTTACAGATAAGATCCCGTCCACATTAAGGAACAAGATCACCGGCTGCTTTGATGAGCTTGATCAGGAGACCATCGATGCGAACTACTGGGATACTTTCCTTAAGACCCGTCCGAAAACATGGGAAGAGAATGCGGCCATCGAGTGGCAGAAAGGTCAGGTAAAACCGGGACAGGAGATCATTTATGATTATACCCTCACAAGATTTGTAGAGAAGGCGAAGGATAACGGCTGGACTACAGAGCAGGATGTGAAATTCGTTACTGACATTTATAATTACAGAAAAGAAAACAAGTGGACTGAAAACCGGAGTATGGATAAGATCCTGATGGATATCATCAACTATCCGGTCTGGGGCGGAGCCAATCGCGAAAGGGTCCTTCAGAATATGGAGGAAACCTTTGAACGGATGGAAAGCAGGAGATATTTCTACAGCATTGACCGACTTCGGAAGGGTCAGAAGCCCTACATCACGGAGCTTAAGGAGTCCCTCGCAGGAATAAAGAGCCGGACAGATGCGTATTATGAGGAGCAGTACCTCGCGCATTTCGGAAAGGCTTACCAGAAGACAGAGGACGATCTGGAGAGGGACAGAAAGGCACGGGAAAAGGAAAGAAGCGTTTTTGTAGAGAAATACAGGGACGCAGTTTGGGAGAACAGAAGAGTTTTTGATGTATCCTTCCGTCTTTCCGAAAAGGAATTCCTGAACATCGCAGAAGGCAATGGTTGGCTGGGAGCCTCCGGATTTGACCACCGGGATCTGAATGGTCTGATGGATCTGTACGATGTGACCAGAAATTCGGGGAATAAGCAGCTGCTGGGACTCCTGAACAAGATCCTTATTACAGAGGTTGACACGAAGGAGAAAAGAGATGCTTTGGTAAAGGATATCCTGGACACCGTATCCGGAGTTCTGGGTGAGGACACCATCTTCGGAGAAGACGAGAAGAAACTGACGCAGATCCGTGATGGTAAGGGATTCGTTTCCAATGTCAGTGAGAACGAGATCCGCAGTACACTTAAGAGTTATGAGAACACCCAAAACCGTGAGGAGAACCTGAATGAACTTGGCAAGATCGTTCTCAGGCAAGGTTGGGATGTGGAGGATCTGCCCTTTTTCGAATCCCTCTATGATTTCCAGACAAAAAAAGTAAATGAGAAGGGTATCTCTCCCATTGACGAAGGACTTGAAGCGTTATTGAAGGGAAGGATCGGGTATTTCAACACCGCTACAAAGAAAAATGAGCTTCTCCGTAAGTTTAAGGATGCTGTAGCGGAGTCTTCCCTGGACGAGGATGATAAGTTTGACCTTGGACAAACCATCGAAGAAAAGATCCAGCAGGGGATCAAGGAGGAAAGAAAAGAAAGAGAAGAGAAAATCTTTGAGGACGCAAATATCGCCATAGAGCCGGATGTACTGGAAGAACCGAAGAAGTATTCTGCAGATGCAGAATTCCACAGTGAAGAGAATGCTGATAAGGATCCTGATAATGCTGAGCAGGATAAGGATCAGGAGCAGAAGAAGTATTCTGCAGATGCGGAATTCCGTAATGCAAAGAACCTCTACAAGGAGCGTGATCATGCTGAGAAGGCAAAGATCAGGAAACTGCTTGATGAAGCATATGTAGAAACAGAGATACTTCGGAATAAAGTTGCCGGTGAGCAGATCTTCAAGGAAGAGGAGCCGAAGGCTGAGATCCCGGCTGAGGGTGAGGCGAAGGTCGAAGAAGAACCGAAGGCTGTTCCGCCTGTAGTGAATGTAAAGAAGGAAGAGCAGAAGGAAGAGCAGAAGGAAGAGGTTCAGAAGGCACCGGACGAGGAAGACAAGAAGGTATCGGCAGAGGAAGATAAAAAGTCCGGGGCCGACAACCGCAGTATCCATCGGGCGTCCAATGACAACCTGATCTTAGACAGAGATAATCCCATCAATGACAGGGAATCCTTCAAGGATGATAATGGAGGAAGACTTCCGTACAGAAAGAAGAATCGTCATTTCGTGGACCGGGATCTCTCTTCGGATCTCGGTATCAACAATGAGGTTCAGGCTGGTCTGGAGAGAACAGAGGCTTACGTAAAGAACGTCTATGCTTTTAATTTCGCCAGGATCAGTCTCATGAAAGCCATCGATATAGAAAAAGAAAAGCTCGGACAGTTGAAGCAGAATTCCGTAGTGAAAGCGCTTAAGGTAAAAATGGACCTATGCAAGGATAAACTGAAGCTTAACCGCTATTCCATGCGTGAAATGTACAATGAACTGAATGATATGAGCTCGATCGCTCAGAATACGAAGGGCTACGATGGTCTTAGAGCGCGGGTGATGGTTGCAGTATTCTCCGAGGCAGTAAGGCCTCTTATGGATGTCAGTGATGTAAACATCAGGCTGGACGCCAAAAACAGTGCAGAGGTTCCTGTTAAGGAGATTTACGAAGAAGTGAAAAATGCCATGATCGCATATGACATAGACAAGCCGATAAAAGGCTCTTCACATGATGCGTACGTTGCGCTGGAGAACAAGGCCAAGGCAAGATTCATCCTGAATGATACTCTGTCGAAGGCATGTGGAAAAAGCATCGCGACGAGCTTTACCGAATCGGGTCTGGTTGATTCGATTGTGGATATGGGAAGACCGAAAAAGGCGCATGAGAAAGCAACAGACCAGGTGGCCAAGGCTGTCCTTGAACAGGCCGGAGCAAAGGATGCAAATGCTGCAACCATCAAAAACCTTACATCCATGATCAGGAATAAGGGCTTTGCAAGGCAGGTGGAAACACTGGAGAAGAGCAAGACATTCCAGGACAATTTTAAAAAGGAGAATGACTACCGGAAGCAGCAGAGAGATGCCGCAAATAAGCATATGAAGGCAAAGGCTCATGGCCCTCGTTTCTGATCAGAGATCTGCACGGTTGTAAAGAATCTGTAAATATCGATCCGTTATACTATCTCATATACATGAGAAACGACCGGAACAGATCACAGGAGGGAGACGATATGGATTGCATAATCGAATTGGGGATCAGTACTACATTTGTTTTTGCGGCTGCAGGAATCCTGATCTACAAAATAAAGAACCATTCAAAGTAATATTCTATCTAAAAAAAGATGTTCAACAGTTATGTAAGACAACCCCGAATTTCGGGGTTGTTCTTGTGTTCATCTGCGGATTTGTATATAATCAAATGAGGCCGGGCCAAAAGGTATTTTGCCCCCCGGCTGATGATACTTAGCACGCACACTACATGCGCTATGTGCCGGTTGATCATTTTTGTTGTATCAGGTATCTGACCGGAGAGGGGTTAAAGACTATGTTTAAACGCGTATTTAAGGGAAAGATTCCGGCCGTGATCATCGTCGGACTTCTTATTGCTGTGTTTGCATCGTTGGTTGCTCTGGGGGTCAGATTTTATTTGGGCCCGATGGGGAACGATGTGTACGAGTCCGTGTTCCTTGACGGAAAATACTCTGTAGATGGCGGAGAGTGGAAAACCATCAATAATTCTGAGCCCATCCGGGATACCTTTCATGAGATCCGGTTCCGGGGAACGCTTTCCGGGGGGGCAGTCGGATGCCATGTGATCAATATATCCACAAATAATGTGTGGTATACGCTGCAATTTACGGATGGACGGACCATGGTAGAGCATACCTACCGATCGCTGGAGGAGCACAGAGACAAGATCATTCAGGCTGGCGGAGGGGATATGCCCGAGGATATGATCCGGGACCTGGTCGATCCGCAAATCGAGGTTCTTCAGGAGCATTATCCCTATGAGGTGAAGCAGGCAACTCCGGGTTACAAGGTAAAACAGTTGTATTATGAAAGCTGGATGGAAGAACTCGATGAAACGTATACGGAAGAGGACGGGGGATTTCTACTTACGGTATGGAATCCGTATCCCTCGGAAGAAGTGAGTTTTTCGGACTGTTTCCGGGTGTTTTACTGTTCGGAGAGTGAACAGCTTTTTGTGATCGCCTATACGAAACTGATCGGACCCTTCCTTTTTTTCTTTATCATCCTGCTCTTTGGTGTACTCTTCTTTCCGGTGGCCGGCTTTATTCAGGGAAGGATCGATTATAAATATATCACCTTCGGTGTCCTCTGTTTCTTCTGGAGCTTCTATATGTTCATCAGGAGCGCTGCCGGGTACCTTAACATCTGGATCAGTGATTCAGTCGTCTGCCTTGTGCTGGTGAAGATCTCGGAGTATCTCTTTATCATTGCGCTTTTGCTTTATCTTCGGTCCAACCTGAAGGAAGGAAGAGGGCGGGTCATCGCCGGGATACTGACACTTCTTTTCGCCATAGCCATAGTTGCAACAGGAATCCTGCAGATGACGGGAACCGCGGATCTTATTGTTACCGGAGTCTGGATGAATTATCTGGCTGCGGCAGGCATCCTGTTCCTGATCCTGCTTCTGCTTGCAGAGGTAAAGATCGGAAGGAGTGCTCTCGCTTTTCTGATCTCCTGGGGGCCGCTTGCGCTTTCCATTCTGGTGGGCCTCGTGCTCAGCGCCTTCGACATTCCATCGCCGGGCATGCTTATGTACGGTATCGCATTTACGATGATATACCAGATCATCCGTCTGATCGGTGACCTTCGGAGACAATACAGGGAGACCATTCGATATCAGCAGATGCAGAAGGAACTGTATGAGGCGGAGGTGGCAGTTATGGTGAGTCAGATCCAGCCGCATTTCATGTACAATGCGC
Source organism: uncultured Lachnospiraceae bacterium (assembly GCA_902775555.1). Lineage (GTDB taxonomy): Bacteria > Bacillota > Clostridia > Lachnospirales > Lachnospiraceae > Eubacterium_Q. The sequence continues at coordinate 11,675 of CACYMQ010000021.1, forward strand.
TGTCCTCCATCGCCATGCTCTGTAAGATCAACCCGGACACGGCCTATGATGCCACCATTGCCTTCTCCGAATATCTCCGTGGGAATATGGACTCGCTGAAGCAGAAGGAACCGGTACCCTTTGAAAAGGAGCTTGAACACCTGAAGAAATATCTATTCATCGAAAAGCTCCGGTTTGGGAAGAAGCTGAACGTAGAATATGATATTCAGACCATGGATTTCGTGGTTCCGCAGCTCTCGGTACAGCCGTTGGTGGAGAACGCTGTGAAGCATGGCGTAGGGCAGAAGAAAAAGGGCGGAACCGTGAAGATCATGACGAAGGAGACCGGGGACGGGTACGAGATCGTGATCTCGGATGACGGCGTGGGCTTTGATGTAAATGCCCCGCGGAAAGAGGATGGCCGGTCCCATGTGGGAATGGACAATACAAGAAGAAGACTGAAGGAAATGATCGGTGCTGAGGTCGTGATCGAGAGCACCGTCGGCGAGGGAACTACTGCAAGGGTGGTGATCCCCCGAAGGGAACCCATGTCATCCTGAGCGACCGAAGGGAGCGAAGGATCTTATCCCTGAACCGGGGAAAAGGAAATCGAATGAAATGTCATCCTGAGCTGCCGCAGGGAGCGAAGGATCTTATCCCCGAACCGGGGAAAAGGAAATCGAATGGAATGTCATCCTGAGCGACCGAAGGGAGCGAAGGATCTTATCCCCGAACCGGGGAAAAGAATTACGGAGGAAAAACATATGATCATCAGATGCTGCGATGACGAGGAACTCATGCTTCAGATGTTGGAAATGGCGGTAAGAGAAGCAAAACCGGATGCGGAGATCTGGTCCTATGATGACCAGGATGATCTTTTAGAGGATGCAAAGGATGAGGGCTGTGATATTGCCTTTCTGGATATCCATATGCGCGGGATGAACGGAGTGGAGCTGGCAAAACGTCTGAAGGAGATCAACCCGAAGATGAATATCATTTTCGTCACCGGTTTCAGTGAGTATACCGGGGATGCGATGAAGATGCACGCCAGCGGTTATATCATGAAGCCGGTCACAAAGGAAAAGGTGGCAGCGGAGCTGGAGGATCTCCGGTTCCCGATCGAACCGAAGAAGGGGGCGCTGCTTCGCGTACAATGCTTCGGCAATTTTGACGTTTTTACTCCGGATGGGGAGCATGTCCATTTCGACCGGAGCCGTTCCAAGGAGATCTTTGCATATCTGATCCACCGCCATGGAAGCTCCTGCACCACAAAGGAGATCGCAGCGGCGCTCTTCGAGGATGAACCCTACGATGAGAAGCAGCAGAATTATATTCAACAGCTGATGTATGCCATGATAAAGAGTCTGAAGAAGATCGGATTGGAGAAGGTCGTGAACCGGAGTTACAATGCCATTTCCGTCAATCCTGAAATGATCGACTGCGATTACTGGCGTTTCAAGGAACTGGACGGCAGTGCAGTGAACTCCTATCAGAATGAATATATGAGTCAGTATTCCTGGGCGGAATTCTTCCTGGATGATTTCTAAGATGAATGCCCCGGTTTCAAAGGAATTAAGCAATGCCGTTATGATCACATCGTGCGCAGTAAAGGTAAGGCGGTAAATGAGGACTACGATATGGGAGATGTGTTTGACATTCAGGAATATATGACCGGGGGCGTGGAGCGGATCGTGAAGGACGCCCTGCGGGCCACCCTTCATAATCCGCGGGAGAGTGCCTACATGGCCAGATTTGCTGTCGCAAGCAGAAAAGCTTCCCAAAAGAGATCTGCCATGGAGAAGAAGGGAGAGCACATACCTCCCTTTCTGATCGCCAGCATTACCAGCAGCTGTAATCTGCACTGTGAGGGCTGTTACTCAAGGCATAATCATGCAACGACGGACGAAGCGCCGGTCAGTCAGCTCACTGATCAGGAGTGGCAGAGGATTTTTGAAGAAGCGGACGAGCTGGGAGTAAGCTTTATCCTTCTGGCAGGCGGGGAGCCGCTGCTTCGTCATAAGGTGATCGAAGCGGCAGGAGAGAAGAAGAATATCCTTTTCCCCGTATTTACCAATGGGACATACATGAATAAAAGGTATTATGAGCTTTTCGACCGGTGCAGGAACCTCGTTCCCATTATGAGTATCGAGGGCGGAAGACAGGTCACGGATACCAGAAGAGGGGCAGGTGTCTATGATAAGCTCATGGCGAATATGGATGAGCTTATGCAGAGGGGACTGATCTTCGGGGCATCTGTAACGGTCACCACGGAGAATTACCGGGAGGTTGTATCGGAGGACTTTATCGCAGGCCTGTCGGAAAAGGGATGTAAGGCGGTGATATTTGTAGAGTTCGTTCCCGTGACCGAGGAGAGCCGGGAACTTGCTCCGGGGGATAAGGAGAGAGAGTATTTCGATGCGAAAATGCAAGGTCTTCGGAAGACACATCCGGAGATGGTCTTTGTTTCATTTCCGGGAGATGAAAAGAGCTCCGGAGGCTGTATTGCAGCGGGGAGAGGATTCTTTCACATAAGTTCCCGCGGAGCAGCGGAACCCTGTCCCTTTTCACCCTTTTCAGATACCAATATAAGGGAAACATCTCTTCGGGATGCGATAAGATCAAAACTGTTCCGGTCGATGATCGACGGCGGCCTGCTAAGTGATGATCATAAGGGCGGCTGTGTACTCTTTGAAAAGAGAGAAGAGATCCTTGAGTTGCAGAAAAACAGTGGATGATGCGGAGGGACTGATGGAGAAAACTATGGGAGTGAGAATGGGTTTCAGGAAAAAAGCAGCCACCGCTGTTTCGGCAATGCTGGTGGTTGCTGCATTTTCCGGGTGTATAAAATATGCGGAGAGTACGGAGGATCGTACGGACACTCAGGCTGTCGAAGAGAAGGGACGGTTCTCGGAAGGAGTAGATACGCCCATCGAGGTGACGGAGTATGAAAGTTTTAGTGGAACCGGTGCAGAGAGTTTTCTGAAGGAAGGAGACAAGATTGCCGTCATCTCTCCGTCAGCGCTTCCCTCCAGATCCCAGGTGGATGCCGTGATCAGCGGCCTGTCTGAATGGGGCTACATCCCGGTGGAGGGAAAGTATGTCTGCACGGAGGACCGTACACTGGACAACTGCAGGGAGGATCTGGAGTGGGCCCTTCGGGATCCGGAGATCAGGGGGATCTTCTCGGTCAGGGGCGGATATGCGTCCTGTGAGGTGATGGATGTGATGGACCGGAAGCTTATCTCGGAAGCCCGGAAACCCATCATCGGATACAGCGACATCACGGCATGTCATTCCGCCTGGACCCGGGCGGGGGTTCCTTCCATACATGCATCCATGAGTGCCGCATTTACGGACCTTCCGAAGGAGTGCGCAGAGGTGGAAAGAAGACTGCTTCAGGGAGAGATACCGGCATATAAATGTGCGGGCAGTGAATATGACAGACAGGGGACCGCAGAGGGTGTTCTGGTGGGAGGAAATCTCACGATCATGATGACCGTTGCCAATACCGGATATGACTCTGTGAAGCTGGATCAGCCGTATATCCTGTTCCTGGAGGATGTGGAATGTGATTATCATCAGGTGCATTACGCCATGACGGTCCTTAAGAATAACGGGGTTCTGGACCATGCAGCAGGGATCGTTCTCGGAGAATGGATAGATACGGATCCGGAATCAGGTGATTATACGGGTGATTCCAGAGGAGGACGGTTCCGCTCGGTCTATGAGATGATCCACAGACAGTTTCTGAAGGATCTGGATATCCCCATCGCCTACGGGTTCCCCGGAGGACATGGGGAGAAAAACTATCCCCTGCTGATGGGAGAGAAGGTCCGGTTATCTGTAACACAGGATGATTTTACGCTGGAATGGACGGATACGGATGACTAGGATCACCGGATCATTGGGATCAACGGATCATCGGGATCACCGGATCACGGAATCGGCATTTGGTAACATGAGGCTATACGGACCCGTATGACCTTCAGTATTTTCAACATATGGAGATGAATCTATGGTACTTTATTATTCAGCCACGGGAAATACGAAATTTATTGCAAAGCAGATCGCAAAGCGGCTTGGGGACGAGACGCTGGATCTGCTGGAGAGGATCCGGAAGGAAGATCATTCCGCGATACATTCGGAGAAACCCTTTGTGATCTGCTCTCCGGTATATGTATGTGAACCGCCGGTCTTTCTGGTGAAATACCTGAAGAAATTAAAACTTACCGGAAACCGTCAGATTTACTTCATCTTTACCAGCGGAGGGTATGCGGGGATCAGTTCCACGATCATGAAGAATCTGGCCCGGCGGAAGAAAATGATCTACATGGGGCGGGCAGAGGTGAAGATGCCCAGAAACTATATCGCCGGAAAACTGTATGAAATGAATCCGCCGGAGGAAGCCAGGCGGCGGCTCAGGGAAGCGGTGAAAGAGATCCCGCGGATCGCCTATCTGATCCGAATCGGTGCAAAGCTGCGGGGACGGTTTGTCTTCCAGTTTGAGAAGATCGTGACCTATCCCTTTGTTCCTGTGTGGACGAGGATCATGCAGAGCGCAAAGCCCTTCCATACCACGGAGAAATGTATCGGCTGCGGGAAATGTGCCCGTCTTTGTCCGTTGAATAATATTGAAATGGCAGACCGGCGTCCGGTGTGGAAGAAGTCCTGTGCCCATTGTATGGCATGCATCGGGAACTGTCCCTTTGAAGCCATTGAGTATGGGAATATCACACAGGACAGGGAGAAATATAATATCAGCCATTATGTGAAGAAGGAATATCTTAGTTAATGTGGGGACAGAACGCTTCTCAGCAAGAAAGGAGAAACCTATGCGATTGAAACTGATCACAAAAGACAACTCGAGGGATGTTGAGGATATGCTCCCGGATGTATTTACGGAAAGAGAAGATCTTCTCGGAGTGGCCTGCATAGATGAAACAGAGGAGGAAGATATCGTATTGGGGGCCTCGGTGGTTTTTCCGAATGAAGAGGAAGAGGTACTGGAGATCCAGTGGATGTACGTAGAACCGGAGCATCGCAGGAAGGGGGCAGGCTCCTGTATGCTGCGCGGGATCAGAGATATGGCGAAGGCTGCAGAACTGAGCCTTATTGATGTCTGCTTCTGGGGGGAGGATACCGAAGAAGAGGCGCCTGATACATGGTCCGTCGATCTTGCCATGGAAAATGACGACCGGTGGGATGGATCCGCGGACAGTCCGGAAATTGAGTATACCGAGGTGGGGATACTGAAACAGTTTCTCCTGGATCAGGGATTCCTCACCAGGTCCGAATATCCGGTCTATTCCTTCCGGCTCTCGGATATGATCGATTCAGATTATGTCAGGGATCATCAGAAGAACAAAGATAACAAGGTCATGAAAGCCTATGAGGGAGTATCATGGGGGGATCTTCCGGCAAATATGAGAGAATCGGTAAGGGAGAAAGTGGTACAGGCAGGTTTTACCGACCTCACTTACCTTAGTTCCCCGGATATCAGTTTTGTCTGTGTCAAGGAAGGAGAGGTCGCAGGGTGCATTCTGGCAACGGACGATCCGGCAGAACAAACCATCACGATCATGCTGTTCATCAATTTTACCCAGGACCCGGTCTGTTCCGCAAAGCTCATCGCTCTTGCCGGGGATCGGATACTGGGCAGGTATTCGGAGGATTACCGTGTATCATTTATCGCAATGAACGAGAATACCCTGAAACTTCTCAGTACGATACTGGATGGCGGGGACAGGGTACATCTCGATGGATATACGGTTCGGGGAATACTGGAAGCATAGGGAGGTGCGGTTATGTCAGGATTTGATGAAAATGTCCGGGAATACAGAAAGAAGAAGCAGGATCTGATCAAAACCGAAAACAAGATGGAAATGGGTATAAAACGTACCGGTTTGCTTTCCAATGCTCCTGTGGAAAAGGAGAGAAAGAAGACAGATTCCATAGATGCCTATAGGAAGATCCTTGCTGCCGATTTTGACACTGCAGAATGGATCGGTAAGGAGAAGTCCCTTCGAAAACACAGGAAGAATATAAATTCGAATTACAAATCCCTGACCGGTCGTAAAACAGGACTCTCAGGCGATGAAAAGCTCCGGAGGAAGAAGGATTTTGAGCCCAGACGTGATCTTTCCCTGAAGGCTTCCGAGGCGCTGGGAGAATTCATCCGGGGGGCATCCGGTATGGACCCGGATCCTGAGGATGAGGGGCTGCTCAAAATGGCAGAGGAGATGGATCTGTCCCGGTTTGTATACGGAGGCGGATCCGGAGCGGCAGAGGATCTGAAAAACGATGAGGAATTTGTTTCGGGATTTGCGGAGCGGATGACGGCGCTTCATCAGGCATCCCTGCTCTATAACAAGCTTATGCAGGGGAATATCGACAGCATGTCCCCCGCACTGCTGAGCAAGCTTTCGCAGATGAATGATATGCGGCAGGCGTACGAGGACCGGATCCGGATCATTTCTTCCCCATATTACGTGTCCTTGAGAGAAGTGGATTTTGATCAGAGCACGAAGGACAAACTGTGGACGGGTGAGGATGATGAAAAACGGAGTGAGAACCTGAAGGACTATGCGAAGTCCATGCTTCGCTGGCAGGAAAGCGGGAAGAAGCTTCTCTCCGTGAAGCAGGGAGCCGGGGAGGCTGCTCCGGCAGAGCAGGAAATCCATAATCAAAATGTTCTCATGGAAGGAAGAGTCTTCGTGAGCGATCAGGCCGTCGATAAGGTGATCGGTAAGATAAACGGGAAGACGAAAGAGGGCTTCGGGAAAATGGTCAACGGAGACCGTGACCAGGCCATGACCTATACCAGGGAGTGGGTATACCAGGATCTGAAAAAGAAAGCCGATCCGAAGAAGATGCTGCATGAAGTGGATCGGATGAAGGAACGGCTCAGAAAGGAGCTTGCGGAAGGGAATCCGGAGGAGACGAAAAGAAGGAGCATAACCAAGGTCGTGCAGCATCTTGAACGTGTGTCCAACGCCTTTGCCGCCAGGAAAATCTCTCCGGAGGCAATGCGGGTCTGGCTGGACCGGTGTCTTATGCACAAGCTGAATTATTCCGGAGAAATCTATCTGAACCTTGTCCACCAGGGAAAAACCAAGCTGGATGAGGAGAATTATTTCGATGAGGCAAAGAAGGTGATCGATCCGTATGTGCAGCAGATGAGCGGCGTGATCTTCGCCCAGTCCACGTTCCCGACAACCGGGGTTTATCAGAACAAGGCAGATCTCGCGGAGACGAAGGATCCTGCCATCCTGCGTTCGCGGCGCGGGTGCAAGAACGTTAAAGAACTGAGAATTAAAAAGCTGCATGAGTTTTCGGGTATGGGACATATGTCGATCAATGACCAGGGGACTGACTTCATCCATATCAGCGGCAAGAATGCGGATTACAATGATATCACTGCCAGAGCATATGTGAGTGCAAAGCCGCAGTATAAGTCGCTTGTACTGCGCCTGTTCACGGAAACCGTAGCTGAATTCGAAAACAAGAATATGCGGGACGAGCTGTATTTTAAGATCTCCTCCGAAAAAAACAGGAGCAGGGGTTTTGCGGCAGACGATCTCACGATCTATCTGGGATCAAATGTTTCCATGGAAGAGAGAAAGCAGCTCCTGGACAAGTTTTACGAGAAGTGCAGTAAGGTGAGCACCGAAAAAGGAGAAAGTATCCTGGACGGAGACAATATGGTCATTGCAGGCTCCAAGTACAAGGACGGGATCGCTCTTGCGGGAGAACCGGATATCGCCACCCTGCTCAACCTGACATTCGCCAATGCCGATAAGAGATTCTTTTCAACCTTCAGCGATAGGGGAAGATTGGAAAAGATGCGGAATATGTCCTCTGACCAGATCAAGGAAAAGTACTCCTTCAATACATTTGTGGTAGCCATGCTTGTTCAGAGCACATTTGTTGCCGGGAAACGTCTCAAAAAGAAGCTTACGGATGAGATCGATGTCAATGATCCGAAGGTAAGGGAAGAGATAAAGAAGATATTCCGCGAGCTCTGTTTCCTGAACGGGATCAATCCGGAAAATATGGCGGATATCGACAATACGTCAGCCCTTGGCTGATCCGGCTGAAAAAGAGATGAGGAGGGACGGTTGTGGGCAGAGGAAATAACCAGAAACTGAAACTGCTGTATCTTGCGAAGATCCTCCGGGAGGAAACGGACGATGAGCATTATCTCACGATGCCGGAGATCGTGTCGAAGCTGCACAGCTATGGAGTGGACGCTAACCGGAAGAGCATTTATGATGATATTGAACAGCTGAATTCCTTTGGGATCGAGATCCTGTCGGAACGTATCGGACCGAGGACCTACTATCACGCGGGTGCCAGGGAGTTCGAAGTGGCGGAGCTGAAATTTCTGGTGGATGCGATCCAGTCCTCCAAATTCATCACCGTCCGTAAGACCAGGGAACTGATCGACAAACTGAAAGGCCTTAGCAGCCGTCATGCGGCCAAATATCTGGCCAGATCCGTCTTCGTGGCAGGACGAGTCAAGAATATGGATGAAAGTATTTACTATTCCATCGACGCGGTCCATTCCGCCATGAATGAGGGAGTGATGCTTCAGTTCCGGTATTTTCACTGGAATCTGCGGAAAGAGAAGGAATACCGGCATGAGGGGAGAACTTACCGGATCAGCCCCTGGGGACTGTGCTGGGATGATGAGAATTATTATATGATCGGCTATGACGGGGATGCCGGGAAGATCAAGTATTATCGTGTGGACAAGATGACGGATATCCGTTTGCTGGATGAAAAGAGGAAGGGATATTCCGAGTTTCAAAAGCAGGATAAGAGCCTTTACACCAGAAAACGGTTCCGTATGTTTGACGGTAAGGAGCAGGTGGTCACCTTAAAATGCAGGAACGCCCTGGCGAATGTAATGGTCGATCAGTTTGGGAAAGAGATCCGGATGGTACCGGCAGACGAGGAGCATTTTACCGTAAATGTGGACGTGGCTGTCAGCAATCAGTTTTACGGCTGGGTGCTCGCGCTGGGCGGGGATGCGGTCATTGAGAAGCCGGTAGAGGTGAAGGAGGAGATGGAGAAGCTCCTGAGAGGATATCTCGCCCGGACGGAAGAAAAAGAAAAATAACAGGAGGGAAATGTTATGCCGTTTATCAATTCAAAAGTAACCGTTAAGATCAGTGATGAAAAGAAGGACAGTATCAAAGCGAAGCTGGCGCAGGCCGCACAGCTGATCGGAAAGCCCGAGAGCTATCTTATGGTGGGCTTCGAGGATGAATACTGCCTCTATTTTGCAGGAGAAAAGCTGGAGAAGGGCGCATTTGTATCCGTGGATCTTCTCGGCTCACCGGATTCCGCCGCTTTCGAACGCATGACTGCGAAGATCTGCGAGATCTATGCAGAAGAACTCGGGATCCCCGGGAACCATATCTATGTAGAATATCAGACCACGAGAGACTGGGGATGGAACGGAAGAAACTTCTGATCCGGCAGGCATGGAAGAGACCTGCGGAGGAAGAGTGTCAGGGAGGATAGGAAATGCATGTTGATATAGACAGGATCCGTGAGGATGCAAGGCTGGTCTTCGATGAGATCCGTGAGAAAGCAAAGCTTCGGGAAGGTAGTCTTTTTCTGGTGGGCTGTTCCTCCAGTGAAATGATCGGTAACCGGATGGGAACCTCGGCAGACGGAGAGACGGATGCAGTGGTGGATGCGGTATATGAGGTGATCCGTGAAGGAGTTTCAGGATGCGGGGCGGATCTTCTGGTACAGTGCTGTGAACATCTGAACCGGGCGATTGTACTGGAACGAAACGTGATGGAAAGATTCGGGTTCGAACAGGTGAATGTGATCCCGCAGATCCACGCAGGCGGCGCATTTGCCGTGAAGCATTACGGGAGCCTTATGGATCCGGTGGTGGTGGAAAGCGTCTGTCAGCGGGCGGATGCAGGAATGGACATCGGGGGAGTGATGATAGGAATGCATATCCATCCGGTGGTGGTTCCACTCAGGCTGGAGCATAAGAAGATCGGCGAGGCGATCGTACTTGCAGCCCGTCACCGGCCGAAGTATGTAGGGGGAGAAAGAGCGGTTTATGATCCGGAACTGGCATAGAACGACTTTTTTCTCTTCAAAAAAAGACAGGGATATGTTACAATCATTCGCTAGAGAATCAAAAGACAAAGGAGCAACAGGGAAATGGGAGTTTATGAGGAACTGGTCGAGCGCGGGCTGATCGCGCAGACGACAGATGAGGACAAGATCCGCGAGCTGGTAAACAGCGGGAAGGCGGTTTTCTATATCGGATTTGATCCGACGGCAGATTCGCTGCACGTGGGACATTTCATGGCAATGTGCCTGATGAAACGTCTGCAGATGGCAGGCAATACCCCTATCGCACTGGTGGGCGGCGGAACTGCCATGATCGGCGATCCTACGGGACGCACCGATATGCGGACCATGATGACGACGGAGATCATCGATCATAACTGTGAATGCTTCAAGAAGCAGATGAGCCGTTTCATCGAGTTCGGCGAAGGCAAAGCCATGATGGTGAACAATGCCGACTGGCTGAGAGATCTGAATTATATCGAATTCATCCGCGACATCGGTTCCATGTTCAAGGTAAATAATATGCTGAGGGCAGAGTGCTATAAGCAGAGGCTTGCCAGTGAGGACGGTCTGTCCTTCCTGGAGTTCAACTATATGCTCATGCAGAGCTACGATTTCCTGAAGCTGTATGAGGAGTATGGATGCAATCTCGAGTTCGGCGGGGATGATCAGTGGTCCAACATGCTCGGAGGACGCGAGCTGATCCGCAGAAAGCTCGGGAAGGAAGACGCGCAGGCGATGACCATCACCCTGCTTCTGAATTCGGAAGGCAAGAAGATGGGTAAGACTGCGAACGGAGCGGTATGGCTGGATCCGGAGAAGACGACGCCGTACGAGTTCTATCAGTATTGGAGAAATGTGGATGACTCGGATGTCATCAACTGTATCAAGATGCTGACCTTCCTTCCGCTGGATGAGATCCATGCCATGGAAAGCTGGGAAGGTGCGGAGCTGAATAAGGCAAAGGAGATCCTGGCTTATCAGCTGACCGAACTGGTGCATGGAGAGGAAGAAGCGAAGAAGGCGGAGACCGCCGCAAAGTCCATCTTCGGAGGCGGCGGAACGGAAAATATGCCGGAGACTGCTCTGACGGATGAAGATTTCCGGGAAGACGGGACCGTCGATCTGATCGGCATCCTGGTGAAAGCCGGGCTTGTTGGAACACGCGGGGAAGGACGCCGGGCCATAGAGCAAAACGGCGTTGCCGTAAACGGAGAGAAGGTTACGGATGTGAAGGCGGCCTACACAAAGGACGACTTTTCACAGGAATTCGTGGTCAGAAGAGGAAAGAAGAATTTCCGCAAGATCGTAATGTAGTCAGGACCATTCTGAGCGGTACAGTGTCATTCTGAGCGAAGCAGTACAGTGTCATTCTGAGCGAAGCGAAGAATCTTAGTTTTACGGGGGAACATCGGATGCTTGAGAGTCTGAAAGAGGATGTAATAAAGAAGATCAACCAGATCCGCGGGATCGAGGAGGAACCGGAGGAGGAGCCCATTCCGGATTTTGTTCTGGATCAGAATATGGGGAAATGTTATGTTCTGCTCATCGACAAGAAGGGTGAGGATCTGATCGCGTTCAAGAAACTGTGCGACCGGGTCGGCTGTATCACTACGGTATCACATACCGGTATGGCATGCATGGAACGGGTGCTGAAGGATAAGTATGATCTGATCTTCATAGCAAAGGATCTTCCTTTGATGGACGGGATCCAGACCCTTCGGAATCTGAGATCCACCAAGGAGAGCAAGTGCCATGACTCCAGGGTATATGCGCTTCTTGCACCGGAAGATCCGGCCACGGAGGAGGAAATGGTTAAGGAGGGCTTCAAGGGCGTGCTTCGCGTGCCTGTGGATGAAGCGCTGTTTTGTAAGATCCTGATGGATAATGTCAGTCCGAAGACGCTGCCGCAGGATCCCCGCCTGATCAGTCAGATCGAGGAAAAGGCGAAAGCCGCATATGCACTGCAGCCCTGCGGTATCACATTTACCGAAGGCCTGAAGGCCAGTGATGGAGATATGGAGCTGTACCGGCAGGAGCTGAATAAGTTCTGTGATATGTATGAGGAGTATCGCGGAAAACTTTCGCTGGCGCTTTTTGCCAAGGACGTGGATGCCTATATGAACGGGACCAGGGAGGTCCGGGAGAAGGCCAAACTGATCGGGGCCAGATATCTGGCGGATCTTTTTGATGATCATGTCAATATGAGCAAGGATGACAGCCTGGATGTGGCGGAAGCGATCTGGGGGAAAGCCCTGATCGCCTGGGAAAGGGTGGTCCATGGGATCGCCATGTATCTGGGCAGAAATATCGAGCTTGTGGCAACCCAGTCCGGGAAGCTTCGGACGAACGGGATCCGGCTTCATTGGGCGGATGTACGGTCTATGGCCGAGGATATCCTGGATCTTCTGAATGAGAACGAGATCGAGGATGCGGTAGCCAGCATGGACCGGCTGATGATCTATGATATGTCCGAAACCTCCAGGCTGAAGCTGCTGAAGCCCAGCCGGGCTTTGGACAGGGGAGAGATCCAGGAGGCGAAAGAGGCGCTTCAGATCATGCTTTCCTGATCGAAGGGACAAACTATACGGAATGCGATGTAAAAGAGACCTGCCTGTCTTCGGGCAGATCTCTTTTTTTGGTGCAGTCCCGCAGCGCCTAGGGGGTGCTGCCGTTTTCTTTTCCGGGCTTTTCCTTTTTCGGGACGGGTTTCTCTGCATTCGGACCGCTTTCGGATCCCTCCTTTGTATTCTTCCCATAGGTACTTCCGGGTTCGGCTACAAGGGAACTGCTTTCCTTCTTCAACATTGCCAGGGCTTCTTCTCCGGTGTAGGTGTGCAGGACGGTAGGGCGTGTCCGTGTATTTCTCTTTTTCTTTCCTTCCGGACGGGCGGTTCCCGGGGAATGCTTCATTTCCGAGATCCCTTCCATATCCTGTTCCAGTGTCAGTTTCTTCTTCGTGTACTTTCGAAATGCCTCCTGTTCATCCAGATACTCCTGTGGCAGGCAGTGGCGGATATAATCCATAAGGTCTACACCATAAATATAGGACAGGATCGCCAGCTGCTCCGGGGACGGCCGCGCCCTGCCGGTCTCGAGATTGCTGTAGGTCTGTCTGGATACATGAAGGACCAGCGCCATTTCCTTCTGAAGAAGATTGTTGGATTCCCGGAGGCTGCGAAGCAGGTCTCCCCAGAAAATGATCGGATACATAGTTTTTCCTCCTTTTTTTCGTGATTAAATAGTTCGCATAGTTACGAAAAATATGATACTATATCTAGCGGGGCAAAGATTCTTTTCGGTCCCGTCACCCTTTTTACACGTCCCGGGAAAGAAATAAAGGTTTATTCTGTCCCCGGACGATCCTTCGGCCGTAATAAGTGCCGTTTGGGACGCAAAATGAGAAGAGGAGCAGAAAATGAGCAAAGCAGATACCCTTTTTATAGAAATGTGCCGTGATATCATCGAGCATGGTTACAGCACGGAAGGAGAAAAAGTCCGGCCCAAATGGGAGGACGGTTCCTATGCATATACCATAAAGCGCTTCGGCGTGGTCAACCGGTATGATCTGTCGGAGGAGTTCCCGGCCATCACACTCCGTAAGACGTATATCAAGTCTGCCATCGATGAAGTACTCTGGATCTGGCAGAAGAAGTCCAATAACGTGCACGACCTTTCCAGCCATATTTGGGATGAATGGGCGGATGAGACAGGATCCATCGGTAAGGCATACGGCTATCAGATGGGTGTGAAGCATCACTATAAGGAGGGGGATTTCGACCAGGTGGACCGGGTGCTCTATGACCTGAAGGCGAATCCCTACAGCCGGAGGATCATGACGAATATGTATGTTCATCAGGATCTGTCCGAGATGAACCTGTATCCCTGCGCTTACAGTATGACCTTTAATGTGACGGGAGACCGGCTGAACGCGGTCCTGAATCAGAGGTCCCAGGATGTGCTGGCGGCAAATAACTGGAATGTGGTGCAGTACAGTGCGCTGCTTATGATGATCGCCCAGGTGACCGGTTTCAGGCCGGGTGAACTGGTGCATGTGATCGCAGACGCACACATTTACGACCGGCATATCCCTATCGTGGAGGAACTGATCCGGCGGCCGGTCTTCCCCGCACCGAAGGTGACACTGAATCCGGATGTCAGGGATTTCTATGCATTTACACCGGATGATTTTGTGATCGAAAACTATGAGACGGGGCCACAGGTCAAAAATATCCCCATCGCAGTATAGTTCCGTAAATAAGGGAGGACAGAAATGATCGCGATCGCGGCAGTAGACAGGAACTGGGCCATAGGGCTGAAGGATCAGCTTCTGGTGAAGATCCCCAGTGATATGAAGAATTTCAGAAAACATACCCTGAACCATGTGGTGGTCCTGGGAAGAAAGACTCTGGCAGGATTCCCCAACGGGATGCCGCTTGCACAGCGGACAAATGTGATCCTCAGCAGAAGACCGGATTTCACGGTCCGCGGTGGCATCATCGTGCATGATGAAGAGGAGCTCTTCCGGGAGCTGGAGAAATATGATAAGGACGAGATCTATGTCATAGGGGGAGGCAGTGTATACGAGATGCTGGTTCCCTATTGTGATAAGGCGATCATCACGAAGATCGACTACAGTTATGAGGCGGATACCTACTTCCCGAACCTGGAGAAACTGCCGGATTGGGTGCTGGAGGAAGAAGGGGAAGAGGAAACCTGCTTTTCCATTGAATACTGTTACCAGACTTATGTAAACAAGAATCCCAGACCCTTTCCGGGAAGTTGACATAATGCCGATACATTTTCGGAAGAAAACTGTTTAATTTAACCGGCAGGTATGGTATAATTTACGAGTGTACGTGTATCGTGCAGGAGAAGGGCGAAGCGGCAATGCTTCAGCCGGACAGGAGGGGTAGAAAAATAATGGCAGACTTGATGTTAACGACGGGGGACAGCTTCGAGGGGTATGAGATCAAGGAGTACCTCGGGATCGTAGCCGGAGAGGCAATCCTGGGTTCCAACTTTATCAAGGGACTTACAGCAAGTATGACAAACATGTCCGAACAGGACATGGCAAAAGTGGAAAAAGCCAGAGAGGACGCGGAAAATCGTCTGATCAAGGCGGCAAAGAAGAAAAAAGCAGATGCCATTCTCGGGGTTCAGGCGGTTTATACGACCTTTGAGGGTGGTTCTTTTGGTGCTATCATCACCGGAACTGCCGTATCGCTTCAGGAGATACCGAAGATCGACAACCGGATCTCCAAGGATCTCGTGGTCATGAATTACTATGAGCGCCTGGTGCCGCGCGCGGTACGTGTGACATTGGACGGTGACAGGGACGATATCCGGATGAAGGTGCTGTTCTTTAATTACAACAAGGATGACATCCAGGCCATCCGCGCAAATGTGGAGCTGACGAATGTTTATGACGAACGCCTGGTGATCAAGGATGTGGATTTCGTATTCGAGAAGGGAAATGTATCCCAGATCGAGTCCGGTTATGTACCGGCACAGATCTCCGCAAATGATGTGATGCTTCTTAAGGAGGCAAAGGTCATCATCAGTAAGTATGCAACACCCCGTGCGATCTATGCATGCAATGACACGCCGGTCAATGTTTCCATGTCGGCACACCGTCTGGAATCCCTGAAGGCAAAGCGTGGTATCGATGCGGTTGAGAAGTATATGACGGACGGCATGATCTGGACCTGTAACTGCGGTCATGTAAATGAAGCCGGAACCGATGAGTGTATCGTCTGCGGGCGTAAGCATGATGATATTAAGATCAGTACATCCTTCAATTATGAGGAAATGATCGACAAGATGCGTGAGAAGGAATATGTCATGGAGATCAAGGATGTCTTGATGGATTACATTTCCCAGGGCGCGATCGATGTGAAGTATCGTCTGCAGCTGCTTGAGATCATGGAGTCCGGACTTCAGTATGAGAAGACCAGAGGCAACATGAAGGATACCGTGATCGAGAAAGTAGAGAAGGTCTTCGAGGAAGAGGATCATTAGATAGGATTAAAGAGGTGAATCATTTTGAGCTCCGGACTCAGCATGACAAGTGTAAATAAAATAAAAGAGCTGGCTGAAGCAAAGGAATACAGCCTGGCTGTGGAGATCCTGGATTCCCAGGACCTTGAAAAGTCGCTGAATCCCCAGTTTCTCCGGATCTGCGGAGAGGTTTATGAAAATGTGGGAAGAGCTGCCGATGCGCGGAACATGTATGTAAAAGCGCACACCATGGGACCGGCTTCCAACCGGATCCTGTTCTCCCTTATCACATTTTATCTGAAACAGGGATACTTCGAGCTGGCTGAACAGTATGTGGAGCAGTACCGGTATAACGCCCGGGGGGCTGCGCAGGAGCTGAAGAATATCGACTATGTGGTAAAGAAGGCCAAGGGTGCGGAACCGGATGAACTGGAGTCCTTCCTGGAACCCTACTACAGCCACAATATGGATGAAGAGTGGAGTTTTGAACTGTTCCTTCTTCACAGACTGCAGGGTAAGGATACGGAAATGCTGGCTGCCGATTATATGGCAACCTTCCGGAGACGGGCCGGCAGGGATGTGATGCAGGAGGTTCTGGACGGGCAGGTGGAACCGGAGGAGCTCTTCTACGTATATGCAGAGCATCCGGTACCGGATCAGGATCCCGCGGAAGAAGAGATCCGTGAACTGGAACGTGAGCAGCTGAAGAAGGATTATCTTCGGATGCATCCGGAATCAGGGAAGGATGATGAGACACTGGAGGATTCCGGTGAGAAGGAAGAGGGCGCAGCGGAGATCATAGATACTCCCGATACGGAGCAGAAATTTAAATCCTTCCTGAAGAGGACATTCCGAAAGAAAGCCAAGGACGAACCGGAGGCTGAAGCTGAGAATGCGGATGGAGCATCCGGACAGGCAGAAGCGGATTCCGGGGAGAATCAGGAGGCAGAGGAAACCGATAAGACCGGATCCGAAGAGGAATCCGTGACGGAGACGCCGGAACCGGCCCCGACAGATACAGGGTACACCGGTGAAAAGCCCGAAGCTTCGGAAACTCCCGATGAGGTTAAGCAGGAAAAAGAAGCAGAGCCGAAGGAAGAAAACGACCGGTTGAAGGGCTTTGTATCAAGATTCTCCGATCGGGGCAGGAATAAGAACGAGATGCAGGAGATCGAAGCGGATCCGATGCAGGATGTGTTCAGTGTTGATTTCGATGACGGATTTGCAGCCGAATCAGACAGCATATCCGATCTTGCGGAGACCGAGAATGAAGCATATCAGAATCCGTTTGATCTGATCAATGCCTACAAGATCGACAGAAAAGAGAAGGAAGAGATCCGGGAGACCTACGGAAATGTTCCCAAGGATCTGAAGGATACCTTTGATGCCGTGAAGAAGGCTGCCGAAGAGCCGGTAGTAGAGCCGGTAGTAGAAGAGAAAGAAGAACCGATCCCGTGGGAGGAGCCGGAGAAGGAGGAGACCTTCGAACCGGAGCCGATCGTGGAAGAGGAACCGATAGAAGAACCGATAGAAGAACCGGAAGAAGAACCGGAAGAGGAACCGATCCCGTGGGAGGAGCCGGAGAAGGAGGAAACCTTCGAACCGGAACCGATCGTGGAGGAGGAACCGGAAGAGGAACCGATAGAAGAACCGGAAGAGGAACCGATCCCGTGGGAGGAGCCGGAGAAGGAGGAGACCTTCGAACCGGAACCAATCGTGGAAGAGGAACCGGAAGAGGAACCGGAAGAGGAACCGATAGAAGAACCGGAAGAGGAACCGATCCCGTGGGAGGAGCCGGAGAAGGAGGAGACCTTCGAACCGGAACCGATCGTGGAAGAGGAACCGATAGAAGAACCGGAAGAGATCAGGCCGGAGCAGCCTGAACCGGTGGAAAAGGAAGCAGAACCGAAGAAATCTGCATTTGATGTATTGGTGGAGAAAGAAAGCGAAAAGCTGGATGAGGGATTACTGGAAGAGGAAAGGCTTCAGAAAGAAGCGGAGGAGCTTCTGGCATCTCTGGGGATTAAACTGTAACGGAGAAGGAGGAAACGGTAGTGGCTATTGACCAAAGAGAAGCTCTCATAGCTGCGGTTCGTGCGCAGGTTGAGAAGGAAAAGGCGGAAAAGGCAGCCAAGCTGAAGAAGGAACAGGAAGCACGTGCGTTCCAGAAGGGTACGGCAAAAAAGGATGAAGCAGGCGGAAAGCCGAAGTACAAAACTCTGACTCCGGAAGAACTCGCAAAGATCGAAGAAAGAAAGAGGAGAAAGAGAGCAGAGGAACTTGGTATTCCTTATGAACCGGAAGATGCAGCTCCGGCAGAGGATACAGCTTCCAAGGCAGAAGAGCCTGCGGATGATGAGGTTGGTGAGACCGAAGTGCTGACCAGTGATAAGCTGGGAGGTCTTGGCGGACTCGGAGGAGGCCTTGGCGGACTCGGCGGCGGACTCGGAGCAGTTTCCGCGGATTCCAAGCAGGGCGGACTCGGTGGAATTCCCACCGGCGGACTCGGACTGAAGCTGCAGCCTGAAAAGACGGACGGCAAGGACGATAAGGTCAAGGTCGTTAGCGGAAAGAGTGAGGCAAAAGGCAAGGAAACAGCAAAGTTCTCAGCCGACGGAACCAAGGTTGTCAACGGAAGCGATGCTAAGTGGGAGAAAGGTGCGTCCAAAACCAAAACCGTGGAAATGGACAGCATTCTGCCTACAAACAGAAAAACACCGACCAATGATGTCGACAGCATGTATGATATCGACGATGATGACGATACCGGATTTGATGCTCAGCTGAAGGCGGTTGCCGACAAGGCTCCTGCACCGGAAGAGAAGAAGGAAGAAGAGGCTGAGAAGAAGGAAGAGCATCACGCGGATGAAAAGAAGGATAAGCCAAAGAAGAAGGCTACCAGCGGCATAGACGAACAGCAGAGAAGGATCGCGGAAGCCCGCGAGAAGGCAGCGGCCAGAAAGAAGGCAGAGGAAGCTGCCAAGCATGCGGAGGAAGACGCAAAGAGGAAGGCTGAGGAAGAGATCAAGCGTAAGGCCGAGGAAGATGCCCGCAAGAAGGCGGAAGAAGAAAAGAAGCGTCTGGAAGAAGCCCGGATCCGTGCGGAAGAAGAAAAGAAGAAGAGAGCCGCAGAAGCAGCAAAGAAGAAGGCTGAGGAAGAGGCAAAGAGAAAGGCTCTGGAGGAAGAGAGAAAGAAAGCAGCTGAGGAAGCAAGAAAGAAGAAGGCCAAGGAAGCAAAGGAAGCTGCAAGAGAAAAGGCAAAGAAGGAGCTTGAGGATGCACGCCGGCAGATCGAAGAAGCCAAGCGTATCATCGCATCCGTTGAAGGCATCGATAAGGAAGAAGCACTTCTGGATGAGAAAGACCGGAAAGCCGAGGAAGAGAAGAAGAAGGCTCTTGATGCTGTCAGCGCTGAACTGAAGCAGGCTGAGGCTGATAAGGAAACGGCTGTTCAGGAAGCGAAGAAGGCTGTGGAGGCTGCCAAGGCTGAAAAGGCGGCTGCCGTAGAGAAGGCTGCAGTTGCGGTCAAGGAGGCAGAAGCCGGCGTTCAGGCAGCAGTGGAAGCTGCGAAGAAGAAGGCAGAGGAAGATAAGGAAAAACTGCTTGCCGATATCTCACTCCGCAATACTAAGGCAGAAGAAGCTAAGAAGGCCGCTGAAGAGGCTGAGAAGAAAGCCATCGAAGATGCGGAAAAGAAGCTGGCTGAAGACAAGGCAAAAGTCGATGCAGAGACAGAAGCCAGGAAGAAAGAGGCGGCTGAGAAGAAGGCGGCTGAATGTGCCGAGCTGACGAAAGCACGGGATGAGGCTGACAAGGCGGTGGAGGCTGCAAATCAGAAGGTGGATGCTGCGAAGGCGGCAGCGGCTAAGGCGGCTGAGAAGATCGCAGAAGCTACAAAGCTGCTTGAGGAAGCCAGGAAGGAAGAGGCCACAGCAAAGGCGGCTGAAAAGAATGCCGAGGCTGAGGCTGTCAATCTGAAGAAGGCAGCGGGAGATGCGGCAGCAAAGATCGCTGTAGTAGAGAAGAAGTATCAGGATGCTGAGGCTAAGGCTGTGGCTGAGGCCGAGACGAAGAAGAAGGCCCTGGAAGAGGCTGCAAAGAAGGATGCGGCAGATAAGAAGCGCCGTGCTTCGGAAGCGGCAGCCAAGGCAGCAGCTGAAGAAGAGAAGAATAAGAAAGAGGACGAGGCTAAAAAGAAAGAGATCGAAGCCTCTGTTGCAAAAGCCGAAGGTGAAGCAAAGGCAAAGGTCGTTGCTGCAAAGGCACTTGTGGATAAGGCAGGAAAGGATGCCGATGCCAAGGTAGCGGAAGCTGAGAAGGCAGTTGCAAAGGCAGAGAAGGATGCGGACGCGAAGATCGCAGCGGCTAAGAAGAAGAAGGATGAGGAGAAGTCCAGACAGAGAAATCTGGAGATGACCCGCCTGAAAGAGAAGGAAGCTGCGCTTCAGAGGATCGAGGAAAACAAGCACAAGGTCGAGGACGCACGAAAGATCCTCGCAAATGCTTCCAAGATCGAGGAAGAAGCGAAGAAGCGCGTCGAAGAAGTCGAGAATATGGACTTCGACATTTCCCAGCCCGCAGAGGAAGGAACTCTTCCGCTTGCAGCATACTATCTGGAGAAATACCTTGGTATCGACAATGCGGCTGATGAGATCGTGGCATCCTTCAATGAGATCGTAGCACATCCTGAGAAATCACGTAATATCGTGATCCTGGGACGTTACGGCTTCGGCTCGGTGTGCGTAGGTGAGGATTTTGCGCGTAGTTACTTTGACATCGGGCTCAGCAAGTCCAAAGTGATCGCTAAGATCCGTGCACAGGGCCTGAATAAACTGGCAGATGATAAACTGGAAGCAAATATGGCTAAGCTGGCCGGCGGATGCCTTGTGGTTGAGAATGCCGGACTGATCAAGCCGGAACGTCTGAAGAAGATCGTTGAACTCGGAAAGCAGGAATGCTTTGATTACGGCATTGCCCTTACGGGAGAGATCGATTCCATAGCGAAGATCTTCGCTGACTGCAAGTCTGTAGTGCCGGAATTCAATCACCTGATCCAGCTGGATGAGATCACAAATGATGAGATGTTCAATGTCGCTTTTGGCTACATCCTGCAGAGAGGATATACGGGAATCGAGAATATCGAGGCGAAACTCCGGAATCTGTTCCTTGCAATGGAGACCGGTAACCTGGATCGGCTTCTCAAGTCGGTAGATGACGCGATCGAGCGTTGTGATGAGCGTGAGAAGAAAGCGGGCGGTGAGGCAAAGAAGACCCTTGTCGCAGATGATTTCCAGTAACCCGGCGGTAGGTGCTCCAATTCACTCCGATGCTGCTTTTGCGTCGGAGTGAATTTTTCATGCAGTGACAGCTGCAAAGATGGAGAGGAGTCTGCAAAGGAGTGCGGAAAGACTTTTCGACGGAAGGATAGAAGATATGTATCGAATTGACATGGGGATCGATCTGGGAACCTCAAATGTATGTATCTACATGAGAGATAAGGGGATCGTGATCAACCAGCCTGCGGTTGTGGCTTATCAGCCAAAGGAAAAAAAGATCATAGCGGTAGGCTCCAAAGCCAAGCGTATGATGGGTAAGACACCGGAGGGGATCGATGTGGAGACGCCTCTGTCCGGTGGCGTCATTTCCAATTACACGCTGGCGGAACGGATGATCAAGGCATTTGTAAAGAATGCCCTGAAGAAGAGGAAGATCTGGGGCCGTCCCAATATCTGTGTGTGTACGCCGGCGGGTATCACCGAGGTGGAGAGGCGTGCCGTGGAGGATGCGGTAGTCCGCACGGGTGCAAAGCAGGTTTTCGTTCTGGAGTCCTCCATAGCAGCTGCCATCGGAACCGGAGTGGATATCATGGAGACGGTGGGGCATATGGTGGTGGATATCGGCGGAGGTACCACGGATGTGGCTGTGGTCTCTGCGGGAAATATCGCAACGGGAACCAGCATCAAATGCGCAGGCCTTGCATATACGGAAGCTCTCAGCAGATACATCAAGAGAAAATACAATGTGGAACTGGGTGAGCTTTCTGCGGAGGATGCCAAGCTTGAGGTAGGTTCCGTAATGAAGCGGAAGCAGGACCTGGCATATGAGGTGAAGGGAAAGCATATCCTTAGCGGACTTCCGGTCCGGCTGGAGATCACCGCGAATGAAACCGTGGAGGCTTTCGAAGAACCTACACGTCAGATCCTTGCAGCCATCACCGGGATCCTGGAAACAGCGCCTCCGGAACTGGTATCCGATGTGTCGAAGGAAGGGATCCTGCTTTCCGGCGGAGGCAGTCAGATCTACGGAATGTCACGACTCATCCAGGAGAAAACCGGTATCCGCGTGACCCCCAGTGACGAGCCTGAAAATGTGGTTGCGGCAGGGGCCGGGATGGCAGGAGAATACATCATGATCCAGGATGAAGAAAAAAGGGAAAAGTAATTGCTAGAGCATTACATTTATGTTACAATAATATGGCTTAATTTTAGGCGCGACCGACATTTTCGTCGGTGAAATATATAAACAAATGAAATGGAGGATTTATTTATGGCAAAGAAGGTTGTCCTGGCAGGTGCCTGCCGTACAGCAATCGGAACAATGGGCGGATCTCTTTCTACGACACCGGCTGCGGAGCTGGGCGCTATCGTGATCAAGGAGGCTCTGAACAGAGCAGGAGTTCCTGCAGAGCAGGTTGATCATGTATACATGGGCTGCGTAATCCAGGCCGGACAGGGCCAGAACGTAGCGCGTCAGGCTTCCCTCAAGGCAGGTCTTCCCATCGAGACACCGGCGGTAACCGTAAATGTTGTCTGCGGTTCCGGACTGAACTGCGTAAATATGGCAGCACAGATGATCCAGGCAGGAGATGCGGATATCGTAGTAGCAGGCGGTATGGAGAACATGTCTATGGCACCGTATGCGATCCCTCAGGGACGTTACGGATACAGAATGACATGGCCGACCCAGAGCCAGGGCGCTCTTGTAGATACCATGGTCAAGGATGCTCTCTGGGATGCATTCAATGACTATCACATGATCACTACTGCAGACAATGTTGCCGAGCAGTGGGGTCTGACACGTGAGGAGCTGGATGAGTTCGCTGCACGCAGCCAGCAGAAGGCATGCGCGGCAAGAGCAAACGGTGAGTTCAAGCGTGAGATCGTTCCGGTAGAAGTTAAGAAGAAGAAAGAGACGGTTCTTTTTGATACAGACGAGGGCCCGCGTGAAGGCGTTACAACAGAGAGCCTTTCCCGTCTTCGTCCCATCAACAAGGATGGCTTTGTTACCGCAGGTAACGCTTCCGGTATCAACGACGGCGCAGCAGCGATCGTTGTTATGTCCGAGGAGAAGGCAAAGGAGCTGGGTGTTAAGCCCATGGCTACCTTCGTGGCAGGTGCGCTTGCAGGTGTAGATCCTTCCATCATGGGTGTAGGTCCGGTTGCAGCAACCAAGAAGGCTATGGCCAAGGTTGATTATAAGATCGAGGACTTCGATGTGATCGAGGCAAATGAAGCATTTGCAGCTCAGTCCGTAGCAGTCGGCAAGGATCTTGGAATTGATGTTGAGAAGCAGCTGAATCCGCGTGGTGGTGCCATTGCACTCGGCCATCCGGTAGGAGCTTCCGGAGCACGTATCCTTGTTACACTGCTTCATGAGATGGAAGATAAGGACCTGAAGAAGGGGCTTGCAACTCTTTGCATCGGCGGTGGTATGGGTTGTGCAACCATCGTAGAGAGAGACTAGTAGTATCGTCATCCTGAGGAGCCGGGAGAGGACAGGAATCATGTCATCCTGAGGAGCCGAAGGCGACGAAGGATCTTAAAAAAAGGAGAAGAAAATGGCATTTGTAACATATAAGGAGAAAGGCTACGTAGCAATTGTTACCATTAACCGTCCGAAGGCATTGAACGCACTGAACAGCCAGGTACTTGATGCTCTGGAGCAGGTTTTCTCCATCATTGATACGGACAAGATCCGTGCGGTAGTGCTTACAGGTTCCGGAACAAAGTCCTTTGTAGCCGGTGCCGATATCGGAGAGATGTCATCCCTGACACAGAAGCAGGGTGAAGCCTTCGGTAAGAAGGGAAATGATGTTTTCCGTATGATCGAAACCTTCCCGGTCCCCGTGATCGCGGCTGTGAACGGATTTGCTCTCGGCGGAGGAAATGAGCTGGCGATGAGCTGTGATATCCGCATTTGTTCCGAGAATGCGATCTTCGGTCAGCCGGAGGTTGGTCTTGGTATCACACCGGGATTCGGCGGTACACAGCGTCTGGCACGTCTGGTAGGTGCAGGGATCGCAAAGCAGCTGATCTATACCGCAAAGAATATCAAGGCGGATGAAGCATATCGGATCGGCCTCGTAAATGCGGTTTATCCGCAGGAGCAGCTGATGGATGAGGCTATGAAGCTGGCTGAGACCATCGCAGCTCAGGCACCTATTGCAGTTCGTAACTGCAAGCAGGCGATCAATGAAGGCCTGGATGAGGAAGATATGGATAAGGCGATCAAGGTGGAGGAGCGTCTCTTCGGATACTGCTTCGAGACGGAGGATCAGCTTTCCGCTATGGCTAACTTCCTTGAGAAGGATAAAGAGAAGAAGCTGAAGGTTGTTCCCTTCAGTAACAAGTAATTTAAGATCCAAACGCCTGAAGTCATAAATCATTTTCGGCTGCGAAATATGATTTATGACTTTGTGGCGCAAAGATATAATGATATTTATTATCATGTATGAACAGGTACGAAAGGTACCAAGAATATAAAAAGCAGGAGGATGCACGTATGGTAGTAGGTGTTGTTGGCGCAGGAACCATGGGTTCCGGTATTGCACAGGCATTCGCAATGACAGACGGTTATGAGGTTCGTCTTTGCGACATCAAGCAGGAGTTCGCAGATGGCGGTAAGGCCAAGATCGAGAAGAACATGAAATTCCTGGTTGGTAAAGAGAAGATCACACAGGAGAAGGCAGATGAGGTACTCGGTAAGGTTAAGACCGGTCTCAAGGATATCTGCTCGGACTGTGATCTTGTCATCGAGGTTTGCCCCGAGGTTATGGCTATTAAGAAGGATACATTTAAGGAACTGCAGGGTATCGTACCGGCAGGCTGCATCTTTGCATCCAACACATCCTCTCTTTCCATCACCGAGATCGGTGCAGGACTTGATCGTCCGCTGATCGGTATGCATTTCTTTAACCCGGCTGATCGTATGAAACTGGTAGAAGTGATCGCCGGCGGAAATACTCCCGATGATCTTGTAGAGACCATTAAGAAGATCGCTACGGATATCGGAAAGACACCGGTTCAGGTTGCAGAGGCTCCGGGCTTCGTTGTAAACCGCATCCTGATCCCGATGATCAATGAAGCTGTAGGTATCTATGCAGAAGGCATTGCTTCCGTAGAGGATATCGACACCGCTATGATGCTGGGTGCTTCTCATCCGATGGGACCCCTTGCACTGGGTGATCTGGTAGGTCTGGATATCGTTCTTGCCATCATGGAGGTTCTTCAGGCAGAGACAGGCGATTCCAAGTATCGTCCGCATCCGCTGCTCCGCAAGATGGTTCGTGCAGGCAA
>CACYMQ010000022.1 GCA_902775555.1 uncultured Lachnospiraceae bacterium
TGCCGGTGGCCACAGCCTTTTGGACACCGAAGCCGGATCTTTATACGGGAGCGGAAGCATGGATCCTGGCAGGAGGCGCGCATCATACCGCATTTACCTATGACCTGACTGCGGAGCAGATGGGAGACTGGGCGGAGCTGATGGGGATCGAGGCCGTATTCATCAATCAGAATACAACGATCCCGGAATTTAAGAGAGATCTGAAACTCGGAGAGGTTTTCTATCGTTAATAAAAGGAAAGGAGCAATAAAATGAAATTTTTTATCGACACGGCACATGTGGAGGATATCCGGAAAGCAAATGACATGGGGGTGATCTGCGGTGTGACCACGAATCCGTCCCTGATCGCAAAGGAAGGCCGGGACTTCAAAGAGGTCATTAAAGAGATCACGGAGATCGTGGACGGTCCCATCAGCGGCGAGGTAAAGGCAACCACCGTAGAAGCGGAAGGAATGATCATGGAAGGCCGGGAGATCGCCGCCATCCATCCGAATATGGTAGTGAAGATCCCCATGACCGTGGAGGGCTTAAAGGCTGTAAAGGTTCTTTCGAAGGAAGGGATCAAGACAAATGTGACGCTGATTTTCTCCGCGAACCAGGCGCTTCTTGCAGCTCGTGCAGGAGCAACCTATGTATCCCCCTTCCTGGGCCGCCTGGATGATATCAGTTCACCGGGTATCGAGCTGGTGGAGAATATCGTGGATATCTTCCAGAACTATGATATCCGTACGGAGATCATAGCAGCCAGCATCCGGAATACCGTGCACGTGACCGAATGTGCTCTGGCAGGCGCGGATATCGCAACCGTACCTTATGCCGTGATCGAGCAGATGACAAAGCATCCGCTGACAGATCAGGGGATCGTGAAATTCCAGGAAGACTATCGAAAGGTATTCGGTGATTGATATGGAAGATGCAAGAAAAAAAGAATTATCAACAATAGCAAATGAAGTAAGGAAGGGGATCGTGACGGCGGTTCACAGCGCAAAGTCCGGACATCCCGGCGGATCCCTTTCGGCGGCGGATATCCTGACCTACCTCTATTTTGAAAAGATGCATATCGACCCCAAGGCTCCGAAGGATCCGGACAGGGATCGGTTCGTTCTCTCCAAGGGACATATCGCACCGGCACTTTATTCCGTACTCGCAAACCGCGGATACTTCCCGGTAGAAGATCTGACGACGCTTCGTCATACGGGTTCTTATCTGCAGGGTCATCCGGATATGAAGCATATTCCCGGTGTGGATATGTCCTCCGGATCATTGGGACAGGGACTGTCCGCAGCAGTGGGAATGGCACTTGCGGCAAAACTGGACGGGAAGACCTACCGGGTCTATGCCATGTGCGGAGACGGAGAGATCGAGGAAGGACAGATCTGGGAAGCGTCCATGTTCGCAGCGGCACGTAAGCTCGACAATCTCACGGTGATCATTGATAATAACAACCTTCAGATTGACGGAAGCATCGAGGAGGTCTGCTCGCCTTATCCCATTGCGGACAAGTTTGAGGCCTTCGGCTTCCATGTGATCTGCATCGACGGACATGATCTTGATGCCATCGACGCTGCATTTACAGAAACGGAAGGCATCACCGGAAAACCGGTAGCGATCGTTGCGAAGACCACAAAAGGAAAGGGCGTATCCTTTATGGAGGATCAGTGCGGATGGCACGGAAAGGCTCCGAACGATGAGGAATATGCTCAGGCTATGAAGGATTTGGAGGTGACCGCATAATGGCAGAAGTGAAAAAAATCGCTACAAGAGACAGCTATGGTCAGGCTTTGGTGGAAATCGGAACAGAGCATCCGGATGTGGTCGTACTGGACGCGGATCTTGCTGCTGCCACGAAGACAGCGGTATTTAAGAAGGCATTTCCGGAGAGACATATCGACTGCGGGATCGCCGAGGCGGATATGATGGGGATCGCAGCAGGTCTTTCCACCTGTGGGAAGGTACCCTTCGCCAGCACATTTGCCATGTTTGCCGCAGGCAGAGCCTATGAACAGGTGAGAAATTCCATCGGCTACCCGCATCTGAATGTGAAGATCGGCGCGACGCATGCCGGGATCTCCGTAGGTGAGGACGGAGCCAGCCATCAGTGCAATGAGGATATCGCCCTGATGCGGACCATCCCGGGGATGACGATCTTCAACCCCTCGGATGACATCGAGGCGAAGGCTGCCGTGAAGGCGGCATATGCCATTGACGGACCGGTGTATATGAGGTTCGGACGTCTTGCGGTTCCGGTGATCAATGATACACCCGAATACAGCTTTGTTCCCGGAAAGGGTGTGCTGCTCCGGGACGGTAAGGACATCACCATCATTGCTACCGGACTTCCCGTCAGTGAGAGTCTGGAAGCGGCAAAGCTGCTGGAGGCGGACGGGATCAGTGCGAGGGTGATCAATATCCATACCATCAAGCCCATTGATGAGGAGATCATCGTAAAGGCAGCGAAGGAGACCGGAAAGCTCTTTACCATAGAGGAGCATTCCATCATCGGAGGACTGGGAAGCGCAGTAGCAGAGGTGATCTGTGAGAAGTCACCGGCACCCATGTACCGGATCGGTGTACGGGATACCTTCGGTGAGTCGGGACCGGCAAAGGAGCTGCTTCATAAATACAAGCTGGATGCGGAAGGCATCTATGAACAGATACGCGCGCAGCTGTCGTAATCTTCGCAAAATAAGATGTCATCCTGAACATGTCATCCTGAGCGAAGCGGTGTCATCCTGAGCGAAGCGGTGTCATCCTGAGTGAAGCGGTGTCATCCTGAGCGAAGCGAAGGATCTTGAAGGCCAAGATTCTTCGTCGCTACGCTCCTCAGACACGGGCCGGAATCAATTTATAAATCAACAGGAGGAATAATAAAATGGAAAATATGCCTATTGTAAAACTTGGTATCATTGCAGTCAGCCGTGACTGTTTCCCGATGAGCCTGTCCATTTCCAGAAGACAGGCGGTAGTAGCAGAATATACAAAAACCTATGGTGAGATCTACGAGTGTGAGACCACCGTGGAAAATGAAGTCGATATGCGCAAGGCTCTGGCGGAGATTCGCCTCGCAGGCTGTAATGCACTGGTTGTCTTCCTCGGAAACTTCGGACCGGAGTCCAGTGAGATCCTTCTTGTGAAGGAATTTGAAGGACCGTCCATGGTAGTGGCAGCGGCTGAGGAAGCCGGTGACCGTCTGTGTGATGACCGCGGAGATGCTTACTGTGGTATGCTGAATGCCAGCTACAATCTGAAGCTCCGGAATCTGAAGGCATATATCCCGGAGTACCCGGTTGGCACGGCTTCCGAGATTGCGGACATGATCAATGATTTTAAGACCATTGCCAGAGCGTCCATCGCGCTGAACGATCTGAAGATCATCAGCTTCGGACCGCGTCCCCAGGACTTCCTTGCCTGCAACGCGCCGATTAAACAGCTTTACAATCTGGGCATCGAGATCCAGGAGAATTCCGAGCTGGATCTCTTCGAGGCATATAACAAGCATGCCGGTGACGAGAGGATCCCGGCAGTGGTTGAAGATATGGCGAAGGAGTTGGGAGCCGGCAACAAGAAGCCTGAGGTGCTTTCCAAGCTGGCACAGTATGAGCTGACACTTCTTGACTGGATCGATGAGAATAAGGGAAGCCGCAGTCATGTGGTGATCGCCGGCAAATGCTGGCCCGCCTTCCAGACCCAGTTCGGTTTCGTTCCCTGCTATGTCAACAGCCGTCTGGCAGCCCGCGGGATCCCGGTATCCTGTGAGGTGGATATCTACGGCGCACTGTCTGAGTATATCGGTCAGCTGGTAAGTGACGATGCAGTCACCCTTTTGGACATCAACAATTCCGTTCCGCGCGACATGTATGAGTCCGAGATCAAGGGCAAGTTCGATTATGATTATGATATCAAGGATACGTTCATGGGCTTCCACTGCGGAAATACCTGCAGCACCAAGCTTGCCTTCCATGAGATGAAGAACCAGAAGATCATGGCACGTACACTGCCTGAGGAAGTAACGAATGGAACGCTGGAAGGGGATCTGATCCCCGGACATGCTACGGTATACCGTCTGCAGAGTACCTCGGATGCGAAGCTTCGTGCTTATGTGGCTGAGGGAGAGATCCTTCCGGTACGCACCAGATCCTTCGGTGGCATCGGCATTTTCGCCATCCCGGAGATGGGTCGTTTCTATCGCCATGTCCTGATCGAGAAGAACTATCCGCACCATGCAGCCATTACCTTCCACCACAACGGACGTCTGCTGTATGAGGTATTCAAGTTCATCGGCGTGGAACTGGATGAAATCGACTACAATCATCCGAAGGGAGTAAGGTATCCTTCCGAGAATCCCTTCTGCTGACGAAAGGAATCGGATAGAATAATAATTTGATAATTATGGGGGTCACATATGGAAATAAAAGAAATGATCGAATCCGGGAAGACTGCGATCGGGATCGAATTCGGTTCCACCCGGATCAAGGCCGTTATGGTCAGCCCGGACGGAAAGCCTGTCGCAGAAGGCGGACATACCTGGGAGAATCAGTATGAGAACGGTCTTTGGACCTATAGCCTGGACATGATCTGGAGCGGACTGCAGGATGCATATCAGCAGCTGGCGAAGGACGTGGCAGAAAAGTACGCAGCAGAGATCCGCACCACTTCGGCTATCGGTTTTTCTGCCATGATGCACGGGTATATGGCATTTGATAAGGAAGACCGCCTGCTGGTTCCCTTCCGTACCTGGAGAAATACGGTGACGGGACAGGCTGCAGCAGAGCTGACGAAGGAATTCGGTTTCAATATCCCGCAGCGCTGGAGCATCGCCCATCTCCATCAGGCGGTTCTTGATCAGGAACCGCATGTACCGGATATCACATTCTT
This sequence comes from uncultured Lachnospiraceae bacterium, assembly GCA_902775555.1. Classification (GTDB taxonomy): domain Bacteria; phylum Bacillota; class Clostridia; order Lachnospirales; family Lachnospiraceae; genus Eubacterium_Q. Next base: position 4,876 of record CACYMQ010000022.1, read on the forward strand.
TACGACATTGGCAGGATATGTTCACTGGCAGCTGACAGGAGAGAAGGTCCTGGGGGTCGGAGATGCTTCCGGAATGTTCCCGATCGACAGCAGGACCAGAGATTACAACAAGGACTACCTGGCAAAATATGAGGCGCTTGTGGCTGACAGGGGATATGCCTGGAAGCTGTCGGAGATCCTTCCGAAGGTACTGGTGGCAGGCAAGGCGGCCGGGACACTTACGGCAGAGGGAGCAGCGAAGCTGGATGTCAGCGGTAAGCTGCAGGCAGGCATTCCGCTCTGTCCGCCGGAGGGTGACGCAGGCACCGGTATGGTAGCCACCAACAGTGTGGCGGTCCGTACGGGAAATGTATCAGCGGGAACCTCCATCTTCGCCATGATCGTTATGGAGAAGGCACTTTCCGCAGTGCATGAGGAGATCGACGTGGTCACAACCCCGGTGGGAGATGATGTGGCCATGGTACATTGCAACAACTGTACGTCCGACATCAATGCATGGGCCGGGATCTTCCGCCAGTTTGCGGATGCCATCGGCGCACCGGTGGATACGGATAAGCTCTATACCACTCTCTTTAATGCTGCGCTGGATGGTGCACCGGATTGCGGCGGCCTTGCAGGATTTAATTATTTCTCAGGGGAGCCGGTGACCGGTTTTACGGAAGGCCGTCCGGTATTTGCAAGAAAAGTGGATGCGGATTTCAGTTTTGCAAACTTTATGCGTCTTCATCTTTACTCGGCAGTCAGCACCCTGAAGGTTGGACTGGATATCCTGCTGAAGGAAGAGGGCGTCAAGGTGGATCAGCTGTACGGACACGGCGGCTTCTTCAAGACGAAGGAGGTTGGCCAGCGCATCATGTCGGCGGCGACCGGTGGTCCCATTACCGTTATGGAGACAGCAGGAGAAGGCGGCGCCTGGGGTATGGCAGTCCTTGCACTTTATCTGGACCGCCTCGAAGGACGTACACCGGCTGAGTATCCTCTTTCCCGCTTCCTGAATGAGGAGCTTTTTGCGGGGCAGGAGGGAACAACCGTGACTGCTTCGGAAGAGGAGACGGCAGGATTTACGAAGTTCATGGAGACCTTCAAGGCTACGATGCCGATCGAGAAGGCGGCGGTGGAAACACTGTGATGTCATCCATGTCCGGTGTCATCCTGAGCGAAGCGAAGGATCCTGAAGGCCAAGATTCTTCGTCGCTACGCTCCTCAGAATGACATCGGGGTGTCATCCTGAGCGAAGCGAAGGATCTTTACGGCGATAAGACATACAGAGGAAGAGGGAAGTCAGATGTTAGAAGAACTGAAAAAGAAAGTATATGAAGCAAATATGGAACTCCCGCGCCGCGGGCTGGTAACCTACACCTGGGGAAATGTCAGCGGTATCGACCGGGAGGCAGGACTCTTTGTGATAAAGCCCAGCGGAGTGGATTACGAGACCATGTCCTGGGAGGATATGGTGGTCATGGATCTGGAAGGAAACCGGGTGGAAGGGCGCTACAAGCCGTCCTCCGATACGCCGACGCATCTGGAGCTTTATAAGCGGTATGAGGAGATCGGCGGTATCGTACACACCCACAGTCCGGAGGCAACCTCCTGGGCACAGGCCGGCAGGAGCATACCGTTGTACGGAACGACCCATGCGGATTATTTCTTCGGAGAGATCCCCTGTGCACGGAGTCTCACGCAGGAAGAGATCGATGAGGCGTATGAGAAGAATACGGGACTTGTGATCATTGAAACATTTGATACAAAGGGTCTGAATCCCATGTATACACCAGGGGTCCTCTGTACGAATCACGGGCCCTTTACCTGGGGGAAGGACGCTGCAGAGGCGGTTCACAATGCGGTGGTTCTGGAAGAGGTGGCGAAGATGGCACTGAAGACGGAGCTCATCAATCCGAATGTGGAGCCCGCACCGGACCGGATCCGCGACAAGCATTTCTTCCGCAAGCACGGAGCAAATGCATACTATGGGCAGAACTGAACGGTTCTGATGATCAGGGAGGAGTGGCACATTTATGTGTCGCTCCTCTTGTGTGGGTTGATACTGTTTTTTTTTGCTGCCAGATGATAAAATAATAAGGTAACTGCGGCAGATGACAGAAAGGGGGACGGGTCCTCTTGAACGACAGGGAATCAAAAAAGAAACACAGACAGGCCGGAAGATCTGCATTCTTCGGGAAGAAGGTTCTTCTTCTGGCAGGGGCATGCATGCTCCTCCTTTTCGGTGTGCTCACGGGGTGCACAGCGAAAGAGGGATCGGAGGAACCCGAGCTCCTGCTGGGCTTCAGCCAGCTGGGCTCCGAAAGCGCGTGGCGGGTCGGAAATACCAGAGATATCGAGAAGAAGGCGGGGGAGTACGGGATCAGTCTGATGCTGGAGAATGCGAATCAGAAGCAGGAGAACCAGATCGCCGCGATCCGGCGCTTTATCGCATATAAGGTTGATGTGATCGCATTTTCACCCATTGTTGAGGAAGGATGGGACAATGTGCTGAAGGAAGCAAAGGATGCCGGGATCCCGGTGATCCTGGTGGACAGAGACATCAACACGGAGGAAAAGGGGCTTACCACCTGTCTCATCGGTGCGGACTTCTATAAAGAGGGGGTGATGGCGGCGGAGTATCTGATCCGTAAGGCCGACCAGCTGGGGAAGGACCATATAAAGATCGTGGAGATCACGGGGACAGAAGATTCCACCCCCATGAGAAAACGGCAGGCCGGGTTTATGGATACGATCCGGAATGACAGCAGAATGGAAGTGATAAAGAGTGTAAACGGAGATTTCCTGAAGAGCCGGGGGGCCGAGTGCATGAGGGAACTCCTGAAGACCTACGGAAGCGGGATTGACGTGGTATACAGTCACAATGATGAGATGACACTGGGGGCTCTGGCAGAGATCGAGCAGGCAGGTTACAGGCCGGGGAAGGATATCGTGATCATTTCCATAGATGGCGGGCAGGAAGCCATAGATGTACTGAAGTCAGGCAGGATCAACTGCATTGTGGAATGTACTCCCATGCTGGGCAGTACACTGATGGAAACCGCAAAGAAACTTAAGAACGGTGAGAAGGTTGATACACTCATTCATCCGGAGGAACGTTACTTCAGTGACGAGCAGGATCTTACAAACCTGGAGCCCAGGGGATACTGACCTCTGGCTATAGCGGAGATTTACGGAGAGTTTTATGGTAAGGATCAGAAAGGAAAAAAGCATCATCGGCAAGATCGACAGCATGAGCCAGAAACTGGTGATCCTGCTGGTATTCCCGATCTTTATCAGCCTTGCTCTCATGCTCCTTTATTCCGGACGTTATCACAGTGCCATCAACCGCATGGAGACCATCACAAGTCTGAAAATGGTCGTTACCCAGGAGATCCCGGAAACCGTCTGGGGGATCGTCAGCGGCAGGCAGACCGTTGCCGAAAGCAGGGTGTATGTATCAATCCTCGGTGTCCATGATACGCTGCAGGAGATCATGGAGAAGGCGGATGATGAGGACCGGGTGCTGCTGGTGGTGGCCGACCGTACCATGCAGACCCTGGAGAAATATGTGGATCAGATCCGTGACAATATCGATGCCGGCCGTGCCGTGGTGGAAAATGAGGCCGTCATGAATGAGGTCCGGGACGTGGCGAATCTGATAGACAGCATGCTGAATGATTATATTGCCAGGGAGATCGAGGCAACGGCCAGGAGAAGCAATACGCTCCGGCTGCTGATCCTTTTCACGGCTGCCGCAGAGGCTATCGTCGTGATCCTGGCCTGGCTTCTCCGGACCCGGTGGATGAAGAATACGGCGGTATTTGTAAAGCGGCCCATCGACCGGTTGGAGGAGGTTACCGCAAAGCTCGCGGAGGGAACGCTGGATGCAAGACTGAACGAAACGGAGGTTACGGAGCTTCGGAATCTTACGGTCCAGGTAAATACCATGGCGGACCGTTTGGAGGAAATGATGGAGAAGAGCCATCAGGACGAGAGGAATCTCCGCAAAGCAGAGCTTCGCACGCTTCAGACCCAGATCAATCCGCATTTCCTGTATAATACGCTGGATGCCATTGTATGGAAGGCCGAAGCAGGGGAGAAGAGTGAGGTCATACAGCTGACCGGCGCACTCAGTGACTTCTTCCGGATCAGCCTGTCCTCCGGCGCGGACTGGATCCCCATCAGTCAGGAGCGAAAGCACATCGAGGGATATCTTACGATCCAGAAGACACGTTACAGGGATATCATGCATTATGAGATCGACATACCGGACGAGATCGGGGACTATTATATCCTGAAGCTGCTGTTGCAGCCGCTGGTGGAAAATGCCCTGTATCATGGGATCAAGAACTGCCGTGGCGGCGGTACCATCCGGGTGAAGGGACGGTTGAAGGAAGATATGCTGGAGTTCTCCGTGTCGGATACCGGATCCGGTATGACGGAGGAACAGCTGGGTGCCCTCAGGAAGCGTATGAAGGAGGGACAGCGTGCGGTCAGTGAAGGTACGGGAGGCTTCGGTCTGGTAAATGTGAACCTTCGGATCCGGCTTTATTATAACCAGCCCGACGGGCTGCAGATCATTAGCGGAGAAAACGGTACCACAGTCAGCTTCCGTGTACCGTGCAGAAGCAGAGAGGAGATTTCGGAAAATGAAAGTATTTCTGGTGGATGATGAGGTGGTGATCCGCGAAGGGATCCGGGAATCCTTTCCGTGGGATGAAACCCCGTATACACTGGTAGGTGAGGCTCCGGACGGCGAAATGGCACTGCCCATGATCCGGGACACAAATCCGGATATCGTGATCACGGATATCAAGATGCCCTTCATGGACGGGATCGAGCTCTGCAGGATGCTGCGGGCGCAGATGCCCTGGATCGGGATCATCATCCTGAGCGGATATGATGAGTTTGAGTATGCCCGTCAGTGTCTCCAGCTTGGGGTCATGGAATACCTTCTGAAGCCCATCGATTCGGAGGAACTGAGGAAGAACCTGGATAAGGTCCGGGTGCGTCTGGAGGAAGAGAAGAAGAGAAGAGAGCATGCGGAGAGCCTCCGGGCCCGTATGCACGGACAGACGGACGGACGATTCCTGAAGGAGAAGCTGATCGGTACACTGTATTCCGATGAGGCCATGAAGGAGGATGCGGAGAATACCCTGAAGCAGCTCCATGCCATGGGAAGCCCCATGACCGCTTCCTTCTACGCCGTGGTGGATGCGGCCTTCTCTCCGGTGGAGAAGGGGCAGGATCTGGCATTCAATCTGGCGGAAGGAAGCGGAGGCGTGGTACATGCTTCAGGCAGCCGCACCGGGACCAGACTTCTCATCCTCGGAGATTCCGCCCGGGATACGGAGGAAAGGGCATATGCCTTTGCGTCATCCCTGGTCATGGAACTGGAACGGGTGGGATGCGGGAAGATCATGGTGGGGATCGGTGAGATCGTGGAGAAGCCGGAGGATATCCTGGTCAGCTTCAAGGCCGCCCGGCATATCCGCCATCTTCTGGAGGAGAAGGCAGATGAGGAATCCCGTATCCTCGGGGTCAGGGAAATGGGAGACAAGACAGGAGACGCAGGCACGCCTTCCGTGATCCATGATGCGAAGCTCTATATGTCGCAGCATTTCTGTGACCCGAACCTGATGCTTCAGAATGTGGCAAAGGCCGTCAATATGAGCAACAGCCGTTTCTCGACGGTTTTCTCCCAGCAGAGCGGGAAGACCTTCACGGAGTATCTGATCTATCTTCGCCTGAACAAGGCAAAGGAGCTGCTCCGTACCACCGACATGAAGAGTTCGGAGATCGCACATGAAACAGGCTATAATGATGCGCATTATTTCAGTTACATTTTCAAGAAGAATACCGGTATGACGCCGTCGGAATATCGGGCACAGTAAAATGATTTTCAACCACATTAAAATAATATTTAACTTTATTTTCTTTTTCAAAATGATTTTCAACCAAGTCAAAATGATGCTACATTTACTTAAAACCTGATTCGGAGTAGACTTCTTTACATAGAGAGACGACCTATGGGGTTAGTAAGTATCTATGGTAAAAGGAGGAAGAATATGAAAAAGATACGTAAAGTTCTCTGTACTGTACTGACAGGTGCTATGATGTTCAGTATGGCTGCATGTGGTTCCAGTTCAACATCAACTACCGCTGCAAGCGGTGGTGACAAGCCCGCTACGGAAGCTCCGGCAACGGGTGGTAACGCAACCGAAGCTCCGAAGGCCAGCGGCGATGTGATCAAGGTTGGCGTTGTAAACAATCCGCCTTCAGAGTCCGGCTATCGTGAAGCAAATGTTAAGGATATGGAATCCGTATTCTCTAAGGAAAACGGATATGAGCTGAAGACTTCCTACAGTCTGAAGAACGATGAGCAGCTTCAGGCAGCTCAGGGCTTCATCACAGAAGGTGTTGATTATCTTCTGGTATCCGCAGCTGAGACAACCGGATGGGACGAGGTTCTGAAGAAGGCTAAGGAAGCCGGAGTCAAGGTTTACATCTTCGACCGTAAGATCGATGTAAGCGAAGATCTTTACGAAGCAATGGTAATTTCCGATATGGCTAAGGAAGGTGACGCAGCGGTTCAGTGGCTCCTTGACCAGAACCTGCCTGAGTACAATGTGATCCACATCCAGGGCGCTATGGCCAGTGATGCACAGATCGGACGTACAGGCGCGCTTGACAAGCAGTTCGAGTCCGGCAAGATGAAGAAGGTTGTTCAGCAGACAGCTACATGGGACGAGGCAGAAGCTAAGAAGATCGTTGAGTCCGTTATCAACAGTGGTGAAGACTTCAACGTAATCTACGCAGAGAACGACGGTATGGCTAAGGGTGCTGTAGCAGCACTTGACGAAGCAGGTATCACACACGGTGTTGACGGCAAGGTTATCGTTATGGGCTTCGACTGCAATAAGTGGGCTCTTAGAGAACTCCTTGCAAAGAAGTGGAACTATGATGGACAGTGCAGCCCGTTCCAGGCGCAGATCATCAGCGACCTGATCAAGAGCGGCAAGGCTCCTGAATCCAAGATCATCATCAATGAAGAAAAGTTCTTTGATGCTAAGACTATTACTCAGGAAGACATTGATACTTACGGACTGGGCGACTAATCCATAAGTGATCGGAGAGGGCGCGGTCTAGCTGTATAGTCAAATGACAGCGGACTGCGCTCTTTTTATGAGAAAAACAGGAGGAAAGAGGTATGCAGGAGGATTGCTTGCTGAAGATGAGGGGGATCGTAAAGCGGTTTCCCGGAGTCCTTGCACTCAATAATGTGGATTTTACCCTTCAAAAAGGTGAGATCCACGCGCTTATGGGGGAAAACGGTGCAGGCAAATCAACGCTGATCAAGATGCTGACCGGAGTATATCCCATGGACAGCGGAACCGTGACGGTAGAAGGAAAAGAGGTTCGTATAGGTTCTCCCCAGGATGCTCAGGACAGCGGCATCAGTACGGTATATCAGGAGATCACTCTCTGTCCGAACCTGACCGTTGCTGAGAATATGTTTATCGGCCGCAACAAAAGCCTGATGGTTAAACAGAAGGATTATGAAAAGCGTGCGGATGAGATACTGGAGAATCTCCAGATCCCGGCCAGAGCACGTCAGCAGCTGAGTAACTGTTCTCTTGCGGTTCAGCAGATGGTGGCCATCGCCCGTGCGGTGGATATGCAATGTAAGGTCCTGATCCTTGATGAGCCGACTTCCTCTCTTGATGACAAAGAAGTGAATATGCTCTTCTCCCTGATGCGCGATCTGAAGGCGAGAGGCGTAGGTATCGTATTTGTGACCCATTTCCTGGAGCAGGTTTATGAAGTCTGTGACAGGATCACCGTGCTCAGAAACGGAGAGCTTGTGGGTGAGTATCTGGTGGAGGATCTGCCACAGGTACAGCTTGTAGCAAAGATGATGGGTAAGGAACTTGACGAACTGGAGCAGATGTCCGGAACTGAGGAAAGACAGATAAAAGAGGGCGAAGTCTTCTACGAGGCCGAGGAGCTTTCCAGCAGTGAGGCATTCCCCTTTAATTTCTCCATCAGAAAGGGAGAAGTGAACGGGTTTACCGGACTTCTCGGTTCGGGAAGAAGCGAAAGCGTAAGAGCTATCTTCGGTGCGGATAAGGTAAACAGCGGAAATGTAAAGATCAAGGGCAAAACGGTGAAGATCACCAAACCCGTTGAAGCCATGAAGAACGGTATCGGTTATCTCGCCGAGGACAGAAAGCGCGACGGTATCATTGCCGATCTCAGCGTAAGAGAGAATATCATCCTTGCCATGCAGGTTATGAACGGGTTGTGGAAACCCATCAGCCGGCGCGAGCAGGAAGCCTTTGCGGATGAATACATCAAGGCGCTGAATATCAAGACTGCCAGCCGGGAGACCCCCATCGGATCCCTCAGCGGCGGAAACCAGCAGAAGGTGATCCTGGCCAGATGGCTTCTGACCCATCCGGATTATCTGATCCTGGACGAGCCTACCCGCGGTATTGACGTAGGTACCAAATTGGAGATACAGAAGCTGGTCCTGAAGCTGGCCGAAGACGGTGTAAGCGTAACATTTATTTCCTCCGAGGTGGAGGAGATGCTCCGTACCTGCAGCCGCCTGATCGTTATGCGCGACAGGCATATCGTAGGAGAACTGAGAGGAAATGATCTGAATCAGGCACAGGTAATGAAGACTATCGCAGGAGGTGAGGCAAGAAATGAAGAATAAAAAAAGTATAAGCCAGATCCTTGGACCCCTTGCGATACCTCTTATCGCCATAGGTATCCTTGTAGTCTTTAACCTGATCCGCGATCCGGAATTCTTCAGCATCGTGATCAAGCATAACAATGACGGAAATGCAGTTCTTTCGGGAAACCTGATCACTATCATCAACGGTGCCAGCGAGCTTGCGATCCTGGCCATGGGTATGACCATCGTGACCGCAGCCTGCGGCGGACAGGATATCAGTGTTGGCGCTGCGGCAGCCATCGCAGGAAGTATGTTCGTAAAGATCCTGAAGTCTGCAGAGTCCATTACCGGCGGAACCGTTGTTCTTGCATTTGTCTGCGCATGCCTGATCGCCATGGTATTTGGCGCATTTAACGGAACACTGGTTGCGGTCTTCAAGATACAACCAATGATAGCAACGTTGATCCTATACACCTGCGGACGGTCCATCGCTTACTGGATCAACGGCGGTGCAACACCCTCCGTGGAAAGCCCGATCATCAAAGCATGGGGAAGCTTTATCCCCGGAATCCCGATCCCGACACCGGTATTGATCGTGATCATTATGGCGATCATCTTCGGTCTGCTGTTTAAGTTTACTTCTCTTCGACTGTTCACGCAGGCGGTGGGTATCAATGAAAGTGCAGCAAAGCTGAACGGTATCAACGCAACATGGATCAAGCTGCTTTCCTTCATCATCCTGGGTGTATGCGTGGCAGTGGCAGGAACCATCGGCGTCAGTCGTCTGGGGCTGATCAACCACGAGACGCTGCTTCTGGATGTGGAAATGGATACGATCCTTGCAGTAGCCATCGGCGGCAACAGCCTGGGCGGCGGCCGGTTCAGGCTCAGCGGAAGTATCATCGGCGCTTACGTTATCCAGATGCTTACCATCACACTTTACGCGATGAAGGTTCCTTCTACCGATGTAAAGGCCTATAAGGCGATCGTGATCGTGATCCTGGTTGTGATCGGTTCTCCGGTAGTGAAGAAGAGATTCGAGAAGTTCGTAGGAAACCTGCGCGCGAAGAAAACTGCAAGAACAGAAAAATCGGAGAAAGGAGCTGCATAAAAAATGGAAGACTTTAAGATCAAAAAAAGAGAGCCGTTTTCCGATACAAAGCTCCTGATGACGATCACCATCTGTATCTTCTTCGGAATGTATATCGTAGCAATGATCTTTCTGAAGGGCGGGTTCCTGCATGTTCAGCAGATCGCGGATCTTTTAAATGACAATACGAGTCTGATCATCGTTTCCTGCGCTCTGACCATCGTCATGATCGGCGGCGGTATCGATATCAGTGTCGGCGCGGTAACATCCCTCGTAGTTATGAGCTGTGTCATGTACCTGAACAACGGCGGAAATATCTTCGTATCCATTCTGCTTGCGCTTGGCATCGGCCTGGCCTTCGGCGTAGTACAGGGCCTCCTGATCAGTTATCTGGAGATCCAGCCGTTTATCGTAACCCTGGCGGGTATGTTCTTCGCCCGAGGCATGACTACCATTCTTTCGGATAACCCGCTGAAGGTGGAGCATGAAGGCTTCAAGTCGCTGATGAGCTCCAAGATTTCGATCCCCTGGCTCGGATATACGGCAAATAACGGAAACAAGATCCCGCTCACCATCGAAATCGGCGTCGTTGTGGCAATCCTCTGCGTGATCGCAGTATTCGTCCTGCTGAGATACGTACGGCTCGGTCGAAATGTATATGCCATCGGCGGAAATCAGACAAGCGCACTGATGCTCGGTATCAACGTAAAGAGAACAAGATTCCTGACATATGTGATCAGTGGTCTTCTGTGCGGAATTGCAGGTTACACATTAATGATGCATACGGGCGCCGGAAATGCCACCAACGCGACAGGTATGGAAATGAATGCCATCGCTTCTTCCATCATCGGAGGCACCCTCCTTACCGGTGGTGTCGGAAGTGTGGTAGGTACATTCTTCGGTACCATGACGCTGACTACGATCAAGAAGATCGTAGTATCCAGTGGGCTGAACCAGCCCTGGTGGCAGAGTATCACCACCGGTGGTATGCTGTGCTTCTTCATCATCCTTCAGAGCGTAGTCCTGAAGAGAAGAGAGAAGAGGAGAAATCTCTGAGAAACCAAAAAAAGGAAAATAAAAATCACAAAAAAACCCATGGATGGTCGGGGGATTTTCCCCCGATCATTCTATTTTTTTCCTGTGGTTTTGCAGAGAACCCGCTCTTGCATCTGATAAGGGAAAATGATAAACTTATAACAACTATGAGCATCTGTCGGGGATCCTCCCCGCGGATAGCTACATTACGATGAGAAAGGACAAAAGAAAAAATGAGCAAGAGTTTCGACGATCTTCTGGCTTTGGTAAAGAAGTGCCCGAAGAAAAAAGTATCAGTAGCAGTTGCACAGGATAATGAGGTGCTTCTTGCAGTGAAGGCTGCAAAGGAGCAGGGTATCGCGGACAGCATCCTGGTGGGTGATGTGGATAAGATCAAACCCATCGCGGATGAACTTTCCATGAACCTGGATGATTATGAGATCATTGACGTAAAGGACCCCATTGAAGCTGCAAGAACTGCGGTTCAGCAGGTACATGACGGTAAGGCGGATATGTACATGAAGGGTCTGATCGATACCAAGGACTTCCTTCGCAGCGTACTGGATAAAGAGGTAGGACTTCGTACCGGACGTCCGCTTTCTCATGTATGTGTATTTGAGATGGAGGGTGTGGATCATCTGCTGTTCCTGACGGATGTGGCATTTGTTCCGTATCCCACACTTGAAGATAAGGCAAATATCATTCGCAATACCGTTGAGATCTGCAATGCCTGCGGCATCGAGAATCCGAAGGTGGCTCCGCTGGCAGCCGTAGAGGTAGTGAATCCGAAGATGCAGGCTACGGTGGATGCGGGAGAGCTTACCAGAATGAATGAGGCCGGTGAGATCACAGGATGTATCGTGGACGGACCGCTGTCCATGGACCTTGCTACCTGCCCGGAGGCTGCACAGCATAAGGGTGCATCCGGACGTAAGATCGTCGGTGATGCGGATGTACTTCTCTTCCCGGACATCCATGCCGGAAATATCCTCTACAAAGGACTGGTACATTTTGCAAAGTCCAAGAACGGAAATCTGATCACCGGTACCGCAGCACCCGTTATCCTTACATCCCGTTCCGATTCCTTCGAGGTGAAGGTAAACAGCCTTGCCCTTGGCGCACTGGTGGCTGACGCACTGAAGAAGAACGCCCAGTAGAAATATTCCGCGAGAAACAAAGTATGTCATTCTGAGCGAAGCGAAGAATCTTTATCGTGATGATCCCTCGTCCATACCGCCCCAGGATGACAAGTAGAATAAAGGAGAATAAATATGGCAATCAAATCCCTTATCATCAACCCGGGTTCCACTTCCACAAAGCTTGGGATCTTCGAGGATGAGACACTGCTTTTTGAAGAGACACTGCGTCATACCACAGAGGAGATCGCGCAGTTTGAGAAGATCGTAGACCAGAAGGATTTCCGGAAGAAAATGATCCTGGATTTCCTGGCAGCCAAGGATGTGGACGTAAAGTCCTTCAATGTGATCGTAGGCCGCGGCGGACTTTTGAAGCCGATCCCCAGTGGAACGTATGCGGTAACGGATGAACTGCTGCATGATCTGGAGATCGCACGCGGCGGGGAGCATGCTTCCAATCTGGGAGGTATCCTGGCCCGCGAGATCGCTGATGAGATCGGCGTTCCGTCCTACATCGTTGACCCGGTAGTTGTAGACGAACTTATGGATATCGCACGGATCTCCGGTGTTCCGGAGCTTCCCCGTGTCAGCATCTTCCATGCGCTGAATCAGAAGGCGGTTGCCAAGCGTTATGCCAAGGAGATCGGCAAGCCGTATGAACTTCTGAATCTGATCGTGGTCCATATGGGCGGCGGTGTATCTGTCGGAGCACATACCGGCGGAAAGGTTGTAGATGTATTCAATGCGCTTTCGGGCGACGGCGCATTTTCACCGGAGCGTGCAGGTGCGGTTCCTCCGGGAGCACTGGTGGATCTTTGCTTCTCCGGTAAGTATGAGAAGAAGGAGATCATGAAGATGCTGATCGGAAACGGCGGCTTCAATGCATATCTCCATACAAATGATGCCCGTGAAGTGGCTAAGATGGCAGAAGAAGATGAAAATGCAAAGACGGTCTTTGATGCATTTATCCTGCAGGTAGCCAAGGATATCGGCTCCATGGGCGCGGTTCTTTCCGGAAAGGTGGATCAGATCATCCTTACCGGCGGTATCGCTTATGGAAAGTATGTAACGGAAGAGATCGCGAACCGCGTGAAGTTCATCGCGCCGGTTACGATATATCCGGGCGAGGATGAGCTGCTTGCTCTGGCTCAGGGTGCTCTTCGTGTTATGAACGGCGAAGAAAAAGCGATGGTATATTAATTCTATATACCGATTTCCTTTATGAAGGAGGAGAATTAAATGGATGATACGAATATGAATCCATTTGAGCAGGACGGTCAGGGAGCAAACCCCTACGCTCAGCAGGCGGGAGCGAATCCCTATGGTCAGCAGGCGGGAGCAAACCCCTACGCTCAGCAGGCAGGAACAAACCCCTACGGTCAGCAGGCGGGAGCAAACCCCTACGCTCAGCAGGCAGGAACAAACCCCTACGGTCAGCAGGCGGGAGCAAACCCCTACGGTCAGCAGGCGGGAGCGAATCCCTATGGTCAGCAGGCGGGAGTAAACCCTTATGGTCAGCAGGCAGGGTCAGACCCCTACGGTCAGCAGGCAGGATCAGACCCCTATGGCCGGCAGGCAGGAGCAAACCCTTACGGTCAGCAGACAGGGTCAAATCCCTACGGCCAGCAGGCAGGAGCAAACCCCTACGCGCAGCCCGCAGTAAATCCCTACTCTGCGGGAGGAGGAGCCCCGGTTCCGCCGAAGGAACCCAGGAAGAAAATGTCAAAGAAGATGAAAATACTCATCTTCAGCGGTATCGCCGCAGTCCTTCTCGGTGTCGGACTCTATTTCCTGTTTACCAGGGTGGTATTCCCGCCGAAGAAGACGCTTCGTGCAGCGGTGGATAATACGCTCAGCGCGGCGAACATGATGGGTGATTCCCTGCTCGCAAAGGAATTCGGATTAGATACGCTGGTCGGGACGACACAGACAAAGGGCGGGAGCGCGGACCTTTCACTTAAGCTGAAGAAGTACGATGCAAAACCCAAACTGGAAGGCCTTTCCGTGGATGTTGCGATCGGCCTTGACAAGTCCGCAAAGCAGATGTCGGTAGACGGCAAGCTGACGAACCAAAAGAATGAGAGCATTGAGGCTGAAGCGTTTGCAGATGAAGAGCGGACGTATTTCATCATAAAGGACCTGATGGACGGGTATGGATCCGTCACCAACAAGAATATCGTTTCGGCACTGAAGCAGTCTCCGCTTCTTCAGGGGCAGGATCTCAGTGCGTTGAATATGATACCGGATATCAGCCTGAATCTGTTCAGTACGGAACAGCAGTCCCTGTTTACGATCGGAGATGACTTCTGGGATGAAGTATCAGTCAGCCGTTCCGGCTCGGAGAAGCTGACGGTAGGTGAAGATTCCATCTCTGCAAAGAAGTATGCGGTCACGATCCCGAAGGATAAGATCCAGGAGAAGGTCGAAAAGGCACTGGATCAATATATGGAAGTGTTTGCAAATTCCAGTGTGATGAATCTTCTGGCGGGACAGGGGATCTCCTCAGCGAATATTGATACATTGAAAACCCAGATCAAAGCCGTAATAAAGGGAATGTTCACAGAGGATGTTGTCATCTATGTCTTCCTGGACGGCGATAAGGTTGTGGGTATTAAGACAAACGGCGAACTTCATCTGGCAGCCTATACCATGGCTTATGAAGCTTCATTTACCGTTTTTTCGGATGATACCAAGTCTGTTGTGGGATTAGATGCAAGTCTTTCCGTTATGGGTCAGAAGATCAGTCTCACTGGCAGCGTGATCTCCAAGAAAGACGGAGAGAAGATCAACACCACGGCAAATGCTGCACTCAGCGCAGCAGGAAGAGACGCTCTGAAGATCGAATATAAGCAGATTTATGACGGCTCAGACAAGTCGCTCCGGGGAACCGGAAGTATCAGTGTCGCGAACAGATCGGATGTAAGCATATCCATGGAAGGTGCCGTGACCGAGCTGGATAAGGGGAAGAAGCTGGGGATCCGGATCGATGAACTGGCTTTGACCTATAAGGAAAAAACAGTCAGCGTTGAGGGGAACGTCCTCTTAAGAACATTGGATGACGGAGCAACGGTAAAGACGAGAGATACAGGCAAAAAGACCGTCGATCTCCTTGCGGCAGACAAGAATGAGGTACAGTCTCTTCTGGCACAGGACAAGCTCCTCAGCTTCAAGATGAAACTGGATGATTTCTTTAACTGACAGAAGTGAAGATATCGATGGATTGAGTGGGAAACGTATATGGGTGAGGTTACATGTCGCAACTACATATTGGGAGATGGGTATCCGAAGATCTGCGTTCCCATAACCGGGCGAACGGAGGAGGAGATCCTGCAGCAGTCGGAGGCAATCTGTAAGGCGGCTTCCGAAATCGCGGAGCAGGGGATCCGCCCTGCGCCGGTGGCGGAGATCATAGAATTCCGTGCGGATTTCTATGAAAATGTATGCAATCAGACGATGCTGACGGAACTGCTGGAGGTGCTGCGGGAGCGGCATAAGGACCGGCTGATCCTGTTCACCTTCCGAAGTGAAGAGGAGGGCGGAGAACTCCGCCATGACAGGGCGGGCAGTATGCTGGACGATATCTGCAGCTGGGCTATGGTCAGCGGATGTATCGATCTTCTGGATGTGGAGCTGTTGTCAGGAAACTATCGTGCGGTACGGACTGCGACGAAGGCGAAGGACAGCGGCCTTGCAGTTGTGATGTCCTATCATAATTTTGAAGAGACACCTCATAACAGTACACTGGAAAATCTTCTGTGGGACATGGAACAGCTGGGCGGTGATATTCTGAAGATCGCCGTGACGCCGAAGAACCATTTCGACGTGGAACGGGTCATGGAAATGATCACGGATGCCAGAGAAGGAAAACTCAAGTATCCCATCAGCAAGCCTGTAGTCATGATCTCCATGACCGCACAGGGGGAAGCCTCCCGTACCAGGGGTGCAAAGCTGGGCAGTGCATTCACCTTCGGATCCGTGGGAAATGAATCTGCCCCGGGGCAGCTCAGTCTGGAACAGCTGGCAAAGGCGCTGAAGGATGCGTGAAGCACAGATTCCATCATGAGAATGAAACCATAAAGCATATTGATATGGAATGCAAAAGGCAGCCGTGACGCGGCTGCCCTTTTCCTATGGTTGCTGTTTTTGGCTGCTGTTATGACAGGGTTCCTGCCCTCCTCATTTTTTTTCGGTTTCTTCCGGTGCGGCTTCCTCCGGAAGCGGGAAGCTGATCTTCCAGGTTTTTCTAAGCGTATCCATGAACCGCAGCATATCCCTTGATTCTACATGTGTCAGCTCATTGCATTCTACCTTGCCCATGATGATGGCATTCCGTGCTGCGAGGAATTCATACTCATAACCGGTGGTCTGCTTTTCGGGAGGAGTGGTTTCCTCCAGGATCTCGCCGTTCTCTCCATATACCCGGATCCTTGTGGGCAGGTTCACGCCTTCCACCTCGATCCGTCCGCGGGTACCATAGATGATGGCGCGGTTATCCAGTTCGTAAAGCATGGAGACAAAGGCGGATGCCATCTGCCCCTGCGGGAAGTTCATGTTGATGGTCTCGATCGCATCCACATTTGAGGAAAGGCGGTTTACCGATGAGGCACAGGCAGCGGGAAGACTTCCCATTACCATGAAGATCATGGACAGAGGATAGATCCCCAGATCCAACAGCGCGCCGCCGGCAGCTTCCGGACGGAGCAGACGTTCCTTCTCGATCAGCTTGTAACCCAGAGTGGCATGTACGAAACGTACATCACCGATGGCCTTGGCTGCAATGAGCTCCCGAAGATGCAGGGTCATGGGCATGAAGCGTGTCCAAAGCGCCTCGCCACAGAACAGCTTCTTCTCCCGCGCAATCCCCATTACGGTTTCGGCGGTTTTTGCATTATAGGATATGGGCTTCTCCACCAGAACGGGCTTGCCTGCTTCCAGAGTACGGATCGCAAGATTTGCATGGGTGGGGTGGAATGTTGCGATATAGACCAGTTCGATCTCGGGGTCTGCCAGCAGTTCGTCGTAGTCACCGTAGGCCTTTTCGATCTCATACTTCGCTGCAAAGTCTTCAGCGCGTTTTTTGTCTCTGGAGGCGATGGCGGCAACCTGAAAGCCGTCCAGTTTTGCAATGGTTTCGGCAATCTTTCCGGCGATATGCCCGGCACCGAGGATTCCTATCTTAAAATCGATCATAACGGTATCTCCTTCTATTTTGATCACTCCTTAAATTATACGAAAGGAAGCGCATTTTGTAAACAAAATTTCACTTGCAAGCGATGTCGGAAACGTGTAGCATAGAGGTATATTTTTTCGGAAAATGAGGTTGTGATATGCTTAAGAAACTGGGCAGTCAAATAAAGGAATATAAGAAAGACGCCATAATGACCCCGATATTTATGATCCTGGAGGTCATTTTTGAAGTGCTGATCCCGCAGTATATGGGAAAACTCATTGATCTGTCCGAAGAAAATGATGTGGATATGGGAAGGGTACTGACGTACGGAGGGATCATGCTCCTTCTTGCAGGAGGCGCACTTTGGGCAGGCATCATGGGCGGAAAGTACGGGGCGCGTGCATCGGCCGGCTATGCCAGAAATCTCCGGCGCACCATGTTCCGTAAGATCCAGACCTATTCCTTCTCCAATATCGACCGGTTCTCAACCTCCAGTCTGGTGACACGTCTCACCACGGATGTGACAAATATGCAGAATGCATTTCAGATGCTTCTCAGGATGTTTACACGGGCACCTATGAACCTGATCATCTGTATGACCGTAGCATTCACCATCAGTCCGAAGGTCGCGCTGGTTTATCTGGGCGCCGTGGTCTTCCTGGCGATCGTTGCCGCATTCCTGGTGAGGAAAGTGACAAAATACTTCACCGAGGCATTCCCGAAGTATGATCTGATGAATGAAAGTGTTCAGGAGAATATCACCGGGATCCGTGTGGTTAAAGGCTTTGTACGGGAAGAACATGAGAAGAAGAAGTTCCGCCGGACCAGTGAAATGATCTATAAGATCTTCGTAAAGGCAGAATCCCTGATGGCTTTCGTAGCTCCCATCATGCAGAGTACCGTATACTTCTGCATCCTGATGGTGAGCTGGGTGGGTGCGAAGATGATCGTTGAGACAAACCAGGTGGAGCTTACTACCGGAGATCTTACCCAGCTTCTGACTTATTGCATGCAGATCCTTATGAGTCTGATGATGTTGTCCGTGGTTGTGGTCATGATCACCATGTCCCTGCCGAGCGCACGAAGGATCATAGAAGTTCTGGATGAGGAGAGTTCTCTTACGAATCCGGAAGATCCTGTTTATGAGATAGCGGATGGAAGCATTCGCTTTGATGATGTGGATTTTCGTTATAATGAGACCTCCGAGCAGCCGGTGCTGCAGGACATCTCACTTGAGATCGCCTCAGGAGAGACCATAGGTATCGTGGGCGGTACCGGAAGTTCCAAGACCAGTCTCGTGAATCTCATCAGCAGGCTCTATGATGTGAGCCAGGGCGCGGTCTATGTGGGAGGAAAGGATGTACGATCCTACGACCTTACGACTCTCCGGGATAATGTGGCAGTGGTACTTCAGAAGAATGTGCTTTTCTCCGGGACGATCCTGGAGAATCTCCGCTGGGGAAATCCGCAGGCTACGGAGGAAGACTGTATCGAGGCCTGCCGCCTTGCCTGCGCGGATGAATTCATACAGAATTTCCCGCAGAAATATGAAATGAAACTGGAGCAGGGAGGCACCAATGTGTCCGGCGGGCAGAAGCAGAGACTCTGTATCGCCAGGGCGTTGCTGAAGCATCCGAAGGTACTGATCCTGGATGACAGTACCAGTGCAGTGGATACCACTACGGATGCCGCGATCCGTCGTTCTTTCCGGGAATATCTTCCGGATACAACGAAGCTGATCATTGCGCAGCGTATCTCCAGTGTGATGGATGCCGACCGGATCCTGGTTCTGGATCGCGGAAGGGTCAGCGGTTTCGGTACACATAAGGAGCTGCTGGAATCCAATGCCATTTACCGGGAGGTTTATGAATCCCAGCAGGGTGGCAGTAAAGACTTTGACGAAGGGGGGATAAGCTGATGGCCGGACCGGGTAGAAGAGTGCCGCGTGGCATGAAACCTCAAGTCAAAGAACCGGGGAAGGTTCTGAAGAGACTCCTGGGTTATGTTTTTCGTTTTTATAAAGTTCATATGATCATCGTATTCATCTGTATTCTCCTCAGCGTGGTGATGAACCTTCAGGGAACCATGTTCATGCAGGTGCTGATCGATGATTACATCGTTCCCATGCTGGAAAGCGGAAGCAGGGATTTCGGCCCGCTTCTGGGGGCGATCCTGAGGACCGCATGCTTCTATGCTTCGGGTATCGCAGCAACCTACACATTTAACAGGATCATGGTAAATGTTACACAGGGGACCCTCCGCCGCCTCAGAGATGAGATGTTCAATCACATGGAGTCTCTGCCCATCGGCTATTTCGACGGAAAGACCAGGGGCGATATCATGTCCGTTTATACAAATGATATCGATACCCTCCGTCAGATGATCAGTCAGAGTATCCCCCAGCTGTTCAACGGCTCCATCACCATCGTCGGTGTCATCGTCTGCATGGTGATCCGAAGTGTTCCGCTGACCATTGTCACATTTATCATGGTGGGCTTTATGCTGTTCTGTACCATGGGGATCACGAAGAAGAGCGGATCGTACTTCATGGCACAGCAGAGAGATCTGGGTACCGTGAACGGATATATCGAGGAAATGATGACCGGCCAGAAGGTGATCAAGGTCTTCAGTCATGAGCAGGAATGTATCGAGGAGTTCGACCGGCTGAACGATCAGCTCTTTGACAGTGCGTATAATGCGAATAAATATGCGAATATCCTGATGCCCGCCATGGCCCAGCTGGGAAATCTGAGCTATGTGATCTGTGCCGTGATCGGAGCGGTTCTGATCCTTACCGGATTCGGAGTTGACGGCGCGGCTTTTGCGGGGATCGCCCCACTGACCATCGGAGGTCTGTTCTCCTTCCTTCAGTTCAATAAGAGCTTTACCATGCCCATCAATCAGGTGAGCATGCAGTTCAATTCCATCGTTATGGCACTGGCAGGCGCAGACCGTGTCTTTACACTGCTGGACCAGGAGCCGGAGGTGGATGACGGATATGTTGTGCTGGTAAATGCAAAGGAGCAGGCTGACGGAAGCCTGATCGAGACCCATGAGAGAACCGGTGTATGGGCGTGGAAGCATCAGCATCAGGAGACCGGTGAGATCGAGTATAAGAGGCTGCAGGGAGCCATCGTCATGGATGATGTGGACTTCGGCTATGTGAAGGATAAGCTCGTGCTGCATCACGTATCCCTGGATGCAAAGCCGGGTCAGAAGATCGCTTTTGTAGGGTCCACCGGCGCGGGAAAGACCACCATCACAAACCTGATCAACCGGTTCTATGATATACAGGATGGAAAGATCCGTTTCGACGGGATCAATGTAAATAAGATCCGGAAGGGAGATCTGCGGCGTTCGCTGGGTCTGGTCCTTCAGGAAACACACCTTTTTACTGCAACGGTCATGGAAAATATCCGATACGGGCGCCTGGATGCGACGGATGAGGAGTGTATCGCGGCTGCAAAGCTTGCGAATGCGGATGGATTTATCCGTCAGCTGCCGGATGGTTATGATACCATACTGACGGGAGACGGAGGCAATCTGTCCCAAGGACAGAGACAGCTGCTGGCCATCGCAAGGGCTGCGGTAGCCGATCCTCCCGCCCTGATCCTGGATGAGGCAACGTCTTCCATCGATACCCGTACCGAGAAGATCGTACAGGAGGGTATGGACCGCCTGATGGCGGGAAGGACGACCTTCGTGATCGCCCACCGGCTGTCCACCGTACGGAACAGCGACTGTATCCTGGTCCTGGAGAAGGGCTGCGTGGTAGAACGCGGAAATCATGAGGAACTGCTGGCGGAGAAGGGCCGTTACTACCACCTGTACACTGGCATGACCGCGTAGGATCTTCCCGGGCAGAAGATTCTTCGGGACAGAGGATTCTTCGGGCTACGCCCTCAGAATGACAAGAACGTGTCATCCTGAGCGAAGCGAAGACCCATGTCATCCTGAGCGAAGCGAAGGATCTTCCGGACAGAGGATTCTTCCGGCATGAGAAATATGGAAAGGACGAAAATGAGTAAGAAGACAACCATCATATTTGATCTGGACGGAACCCTGCTTTATACGCTGGAGGACCTGAAGGATGCAGTAAATTATGCCCTGAGGACGAAGGGTTACGCCGAACACGACCTGGAGGAAATGCGGCATTTCTTCGGCAACGGGATCCGCTTTGCACTGAAGGAAGCGGAGCCGGCTGCCACGGAGGAGGATCTGGACGAGCTGATCCGGCTCTTTAAGACATATTATGCCGGGCATCTGACCGATAAAACGGTTCCCTATGACGGGATCATGGATCTGCTGGAGACTTTGTATGAAGAAGGCTATAAAATGGCCATCGTCTCCAATAAAGTGGACGAGGCGGTGAAGACGCTGGCGGAACATTTCTTCGGGAAATATGTCACCGTGGCCATCGGAAACAGTGACCGGATCCGACGGAAGCCTGCGCCTGATACCGTATTTGCTGCCATGGAGGAGCTGGGTGTAACAGCGGAGGAGTCAGTTTATGTAGGAGATTCCGAAGTGGATCTTGCCACAGCGAGAGCTGCGGGGATTCCCTGTATCACCGTACTCTGGGGATTTCGGGAGAAGGAGTTTCTCCTTGAACAGGGTGCGGAACGCTTCGCCCTGCATCCCGGGGAGATCCCCGGACTGCTTGGCGAATTGCCGGAATAAAAGAACTCAGAAAAATGCACGAACCATCGTGCATTTTTTTGTTAATTTTAGTTTATATTAGTGATTGACAACTAATCAACGTTAGTTTATGCTAACAAGGAAAGAAATTGGCACCTGAGGAAGGCAGTATGCGTACAGAACAGGAGGTGACCGTGATGCCGCTTTGCATGACTCCCATGGGAGAGAAAGTAGTCGTTAAAAAGGTCGGAGGAAATCCGGAAGTGCGCCAGCATCTTGAGAAGCTGGGATTTGTACCGGGCTCCGAGGTGACGGTGATGAATGAAGCGTCCGGAAGTCTGATCGTGAATATCAAGGAATCCCGGATCGCGATCGGCAGGGATATGGCAATGAAGATCATGGTATGAGCCGTGACTGTGTGTCTATGCTCCGGGTGCCATGGAAAAGGAGAGATGATATGACACTAAAAGATGTTAAGGTCGGTGACACCGTGAAGGTGAGGAAGCTGACAGGAGAAGGCGCGATCAAACGCCGGATCATGGACATGGGTATCACGAAAGGCGTCGAGGTATATGTGCGTAAGGTGGCGCCTCTGGGAGATCCGGTTGAAGTAACGGTGAGAGGGTACGAACTCTCTGTGCGAAAGGCCGATGCCGAAATGATAGAGGTTGAGTGATATTTTTTTTGTCCATAGGTTAGTTAAATCTAATTTGGATTAGGTAATACTTCAGGCAGGGGAAATGATGTCGACATCATTTGCTGACTTGAAGAAGGATAACAGAAGAAAAAGGAAGGAACAGGGAAATGGCAATTCGTATCGCGCTTGCGGGAAATCCGAACTGCGGAAAGACCACATTATTCAATGCGCTGACCGGTGCAAATCAGTATGTAGGAAACTGGCCCGGTGTAACTGTTGAGAAGAAGGAAGGAAAACTGAAGGGCAACAAGGAGGTCCGTATTGAGGATCTCCCGGGTATCTACTCACTTTCGCCCTATACATTGGAGGAGGTTGTTGCAAGAAATTATCTGATCGGCCAGAGACCGGATGCCATCATCAATATCATTGATGGTACGAATCTGGAAAGAAATCTGTACCTTACGACCCAGCTGCTGGAACTTGGGATCCCTGTGGTCGTTGCGGTCAACATGATGGATCTGGTGGAAAAATCCGGAGACAAGATCAATACAAAGGCTCTTTCCGGAAAACTGGGAGTTCCGGTTCTGGAGATCTCAGCCATGAAGGGTACAGGCATTCACGAGGTGACGGACAAGGCCATCGAGCTTGCCAAGACCGGGAATGCAGCCGTGGAAACGATCGGATTCTCCGAGAAGACCGAGAATTATATCCGGGCAGTGGAAGAGAAACTCCCCGGTGAGATCGATGCAGGGGAAAGAAGATTCTTTGCCATCAAACTGCTGGAGAAGGATGATAAGATCAGGAATGCGGCAACCGGACTTCCGGATGTATCCGCAGAGATCAGGGAGATGGAGAAGGAGTTTGATGATGATACGGAGAGTATTATCACAAATGAAAGATATAACTACATTTCCTCCATCATTTCCGACATCCTGAAGAAGAAGAGTAAAGGAACGAAGATGACCACATCGGATAAGGTGGATAAGATCGTGACCAACCGCTGGCTGGCACTTCCCATCTTTGCGGTGATCATGTTTATCGTTTATTATGTTTCCGTAACCACTGTAGGGACATGGGTTACGGACTTCACCAATGATTCTCTTTTCGGTGATGGTTTCCATCTCTTCGGAATGAATGGGGAACTGGATGCTGATACGGATAAATGGGCCGAGGAGCATGTGTTCGTTGATGAAGTGAAGACGGTGATCGATCAGGCTGCAGAGGATACAAAGGTAATCGGTGCAGAGGATCTGAAGAATGCCTTTGAGGACAAGGATCTGGATGGCTTCGAAGAAGCTTACGGAAGCTATGCGGATGACCTGATCGAGAAAGGATATCCCATCGATGAGGCACTGGAGAATACGGAAGCACTGAATGAAGACGGAGAGTTTGATTCTCCGGATCCCTCGGAATACGGGACCTGGGTTCCCGGTATACCGGCATTGGTAGAGAAGGGGCTGGATGCGGTTAATTGCGCGGACTGGCTGAAGAGCCTGATCCTGGATGGTATCATAGCCGGTGTCGGCGCGGTCCTTGGCTTCGTACCCCAGATGCTGGTACTCTTTATCTTCCTGGCGATCCTGGAGGAGTGCGGTTATATGGCCCGTGTGGCATTTATCATGGACCGTATCTTCCGGAAGTTCGGTCTGTCCGGTAAGTCCTTTATCCCGATCCTCATCGGAACCGGATGCGGTGTACCGGGTGTCATGGCTAGCCGGACCATTGAAAATGAAAGAGATCGTCGTATGACCATCATGACGACAACATTTATCCCCTGCGGAGCGAAGCTGCCCATCATCGCACTGATCGCAGCTGCCCTGTTCAATAACGCGGGCTGGGTAGCATGGAGTGCTTATTTTGTGGGGATCGCAGCCATCATCACTTCCGGTATCATCCTGAAGAAGACGAAAATGTTCGCAGGCGATCCGGCTCCCTTCGTTATGGAGCTCCCGGCATATCATATGCCGAGAGTCGGTGCGGTGCTCCGTTCCATGTGGGAGCGTGGCTGGTCCTTCATCAAGAAGGCAGGTACCATCATCCTGCTTTCCTCTATCGTGATCTGGGCAGGCAAGTCCTTCGGATGGGTGGATGGAGTCTTCGGATTCAATCCGGATGTGGCCCTGGAGGACAGTATCCTGGGCAAGATCGGAAGCGGTATCAGCTGGATCTTTGCTCCTCTCGGATTCGATAATATCCGTGCAACGATTGCCACCGTCATGGGGCTGGTTGCGAAGGAAGAGGTTGTCGGTGTATTCGGAGTCCTGGACTTCGAGGGCCTGACCAGACTGGCAGGATATTCCTTCCTGCTGTTCAACCTTCTGTGTGCACCCTGCTTTGCGGCCATCGGTGCCATCAAGCGGGAAATGAATTCAGGCAAATGGACGGCTTTCGCCATCGGATACCAGTGTGTATTTGCCTACATTGTCTCCCTTTGTGTATATCAGCTGGGAATGCTCTTTACCGGCAATTTCAGCGCATGGGCCATCGTGGCGATCCTGCTGGTGATCTGCTTCTTCTTCCTGTTGTTCCGTCCCTATAAGGAGAGCACGAAACTGGATGTGAAGATGAAGAAAGTTGCATAGAGAGAGCAGAAAGAGTAGAGAGAATAGAGCCTGTGCCGGGCAAAAGCAGTGGGAATACAGTTGCGTAACAGACGAAAATCCTGCATAATAGAGGGCAGGACAGAAGGATCCGGCTTTGGGAAAGGAGGTACCGTATATGGATGGCGTTTTGGGAACCACGATCGTACTTGTGATCGTTCTGGTCCTTGTGGGACTGGCCATTGCCAGCATGATCCGGGATAAGAAGAACGGGCGGTCACTTTCCTGCGGAGCCGACTGCAGCCGCTGCGGCGGGGCCTGTCATGCCGGAGGCGGTCAGGAATGCCCGCATATGAAGAATGCTGCGAAAAGAAACCCGGATATCAAAAGGGCTATGATGAACAGATAAGAATGATAACAGGGGGGAGTGTCGTGGGATGCTCCCCCGTTTTTTCGGATGAGAGGTGATCAGGTATGGCAGATGCAGGAATCGGAGGCATGACGATTTCAGGGAGCAAAAGCATGGTACTTGCGGGAACAGGAGGTACGGTGGCAACGGTTGTGATCGCAGTCCTTCTTGTGGTTGTCGTTTTTTTTGCATTGCGGAGCAGCAGGAAGCATCTGAAGGGAGAAGGAGGATGCTGCGGCGGAGGCGGATCGAAGCCCTCGGTAGCAAAAAAGAACCTGAAAAAGGTCGTGGATGAGAAGATACTTGTGATCGACGGGATGCGCTGCGAGGGCTGTGCTTCTGCAGTTTCCGATGCCTTAAACAGTATCGACCATATCCGTGCGGATGTGGATCTGAAGAAGAAGACCGCCATCGTCCGAATGGAAGAACCTGTGGGAGTCATGGTCCTGACCAGGGCTGTGTCAAAGGCCGGTTATACGGTTTCAGACATCAAATAGAGAGGGGTTTTAGGGGGGTATAAAAGAGAAGTAAGAAATGGCTTGACATTTGCGGGATAATATGTATAATTAAATTGTAAGCAATTAAATGGCGCGATACAGAAACGCACAGCGGCATGAAAAAACAGCACAGCACAGGAGGAACCCGATGGACATCTACGATTGCCTGAAACTGGAGAATCAATTATGCTTCCCTTTATATGCCTGTTCCAAGGAGATCGTCCGGAGATATAAACCATTTCTGGATGAACTGGATCTGACATATACCCAGTATATCACCATGATGGTGCTCTGGGAGAAGAAGCAGACAAATGTAAAGGAGCTGGGCTCCTGCCTCTACCTGGATTCGGGAACGCTCACCCCGGTGCTGAAGAAGCTGGAGCAGAAGGGGTACCTGACCAGACATCGTTCCGAGGAGGATGAAAGGAATCTGGTGGTGTCCATTACGGCTGAAGGAGAAGCACTTCAGGAGGAGGCGGCGAAGGTTCCGGCCCGGATGGGAAAATGTGTGAACCTCTCACCGGAGGATGCAAAGGAGCTGTACCGGTTGTTATATCAGATTCTTGGAAATATGAACTGAGGCTGGTGGTTATTGTTTAAGAAGGAGGATTTGAAGTATGGGAGTATTACAGATCAAGGAAGATCAGTTTGAAGCAGAAGTGGAAAAGGCAGAAGGAAAGGTGCTTGTGGATTTCTGGGCATCCTGGTGCGGACCCTGCAAGATGCTGTCACCGGTGGTGGAGCAGTTGTCCGGTGAGGTGCAGGATGTGAAGTTTGTCGGGCTGGATGTGGATGATTCCGAGCGCCTGGCTATGAAGTATGGTATCAGCTCCATTCCCTGTCTGGTGCTTTTCGAGAATGGCGAGGAAGTAAAGCGCTCCGTAGGGTTTAAACCGAAGCCGGCGCTGGCGGAGTTCCTGAAGTAGTGAACGGAGGTCCATTTATGGCAGATGTGATCATTATCGGCGCAGGACCGGCAGGACTGTCGGCAGCCATTTATGTACAGCGGGCCGGAAAGACCGCACAGGTACTGGAAGCCATGACGTATGGCGGACAGATCGTGAATACACCGGAGGTGGAGAACTACCCCGGCATCAAGAACATTTCCGGTTTTGATTTTGCAACGGCACTCTATGATCAGGCGGTATCTCTGGGAGCAGAGGTGATCTTCGATGCGGTGGACCGGATCGAGAAGGTTGAAGCTTCCGAAGAGAGTGCGGATGTTCCGCTCTGGCGTGTTGTGACCGCCTCAGGTGCGGGATATGAGGCAAAGGCCGTCATCCTTGCCACCGGTGCGAAAAACCGGAAACTGGGCCTGGATAGGGAAGAGGAGCTTACGGGCAAGGGCGTTTCTTACTGCGCTACCTGCGACGGTGCTTTCTTCAAGGGGAAGCCTGTTGCGGTGAACGGCGGAGGTAATACGGCTCTGGAGGATGCGATGTTCCTGTCCAATTACTGCAGTAAGGTCTATGTGATCCACAGGAGAGAAGGCTTCCGCGGAGAACCGCATATACTGGACGCGCTTAAGGCGAAGGAAAATGTGGAATTTGTCCTGAATGCCACCGTCACACGTCTGATCACTGCTTCCGAAGACGGAGCAAGAGAGAAGCTGTCGGGTGTCGAGGTGAAGGATAAGATTACGGGTGAGAGCCGGGAGCTGGCAGTGGAGGGACTCTTCGTTGCCATCGGTCAGGAGCCCGCAAATCAGAGCTTTGAAAATGTAGTTCCGCTGGATCCCCATGGATATATCGCAGCGGGTGAGGATTGCGATACCGGTACGCCGGGCATTTTCACGGCGGGGGATTGCCGGACGAAGGCGGTACGTCAGCTGACGACTGCTGCGTCGGACGGAGCGATCGCTGCCCTGGCAGCCTGCAACTATATCGGATAATTTTAGACAATATAAGAAAACTAAGGAGGAATTGACAGATGGGTAAGGACATGAAGGAGTGTTGTTGTGCGGCTGCACCCGAGGAGAACGATGAGAAGAAGGAATGCTGCACGGAGAAGAAATGCTGTAAGAAGTGCTGCTGTGTATGCCGGCTGTTGAAGGGTATCTGCCTGATCGGCGTAGGCTTCCTGATCGGAGTACATTTCCGTGCCATCAAAGCATGGTTGAAGGGAGAACCGCTCCCGGAGGCACCTGCATGGCACTGCTGGGTAAAGAAGAAGTAAGCAGCAAGTAAGTAAGTAAGTAAGTAAGTAAGTAAGTAAGTAAGTAAAGAACCCCGGGAGATGGTATGCTGCCACAGCACACCGTTTCCCGGGGTTTATATTTCAGATCATCGTTTAGGATGGAATCTATTTATGAATTTCATATCCGTTCTTGTCAAAGTTGCAGGGTGAGCCATCGATGATGTAGGTCGTTCCCTTTGCATACCAGCCGGATTTATTTCCATACCAGCGGCCTTTCTTGTCTGTATGCCAGGAGCAGCGGGCGAAATCAGTCATTGCGCCGCTCTTACCGAGCCACCAGCCCTGTACGAAGCAGGTGTCCTCCATATAGCCCTCTTCCTGGAAATAATACCATTTTCCGTTGATCATCTTCCATGTGTTCTTAACATATGCATCCTTACCGGCCAACTGGAATTTCCACCAACCATTGTCGGTCTTGATCCAGCCCTTTACCTTTGCCTTTCCGTCCCAGGAACCATCCTTGGTCAGATAATAACCCTGACGGTAGGCATCCTTCTCCATCTTACCGCTCTTGCCGAAGAAGTACCATTTGCCGTCAATTTCCTTCCAACCGGTGACGGTCTTTCCGTCCTGATAATAATACCAGTCGCCTTTGCTCTTCTTCCATCCGTCGGCAGCCTGTGTAGATTCAGACGTACTTCCGGTCACGCTCAGACCTTTGGGAGGAGCAGCATAGGCAGTACCATAAGTGCCAAATGTTGCAACAACAAGTGTAGCAGCGATGATCAGTTTAGATTTCAACTTTCTCATTTTGAACCTTCTTTCTTGATTTTCTTGCTCTTTTTCCTTTGCAATGCGAAAGATAACAGAGTAACTACAACAAAACTACAACAAACTACAACAAAAAAATAACAATTTTTGAAAAAATCTATTTGATCAGTGAATGGCGTCCTTCATTTTACTGCAGATCTCAGCCTGTTCCTTTTCATCGGGCTTTCCGGGACTCCAGAGAAGGGAGAGCAGATCTTTCTTATACCGCGGAATGATATGGGTATGGAAATGGAAAACCGACTGGCCGGCAGCCTCTTCGTTGTTCTGCAGCACATTTACGCCATCGCAGTTGAAGGTTTCCTTCAGGGCTCCGGCTATTTTTTTTGCCAAAGGAAGGACCTTGGCGGCTGTCTCGTCCGGCAGTTCATACAGATTGTCCGAATGCTGTTTCGGAATGATCAGTGCGTGTCCGCGGGCTGCAGGTGCCGCATCCAGGATCACGGTGAAGTCTTCGTCCTCATAGAGCACATTTGTGGGGATTAACCCGTTGGCAAGTTTGCAGAAAATGCAGTCGTCCTTGATCATGATAGTAAACCTCCCTTTCGACTGAATGGTTAATTTATGTCATAACCATATAATAATGCATTTCCGTGGATTTATCAATGTGGTCCTGCTTGAGTTTAGCCGTTGGATGTGTTAGACTTATTTCTTACGAAGCCTGTCACTCGCAGCGGACCGATCCGTCGGGGATTTCATGACAGTGATACTAACCAATACGATGCAGTTGTATCGGAAGGAGATAAAGATGAAAAAAATCGGATATCTGTTTCGCGTTCTGAAGGGCGGAAGCTTCAAGCGGTTTAAGGATGTCGTGGACCGGACCAGGGAGAAATGCGGTCAGAACCGTGTGAAAACCGTGCTGGATATGCTGTGGTGCTTTGTACGTTACGGCGCAGGGGTTCATGACTATCTGATCTTCGCCTTTTATGATATGAACGGAAGACAGCGGAACACCTATATCACCCGCCTCCGTAACAAGCGGATGCTGGAGATGGTAAATGATGAGTCCAAGTCCTATATCTTCAACCGGAAGGATGTCTTCAATAAGCTCTACAAGGACTTCCTGCACCGGGATTTCCTCTGCGTGGAGGATATGACGCCCGAGAACTTCGCAGAGTTCATGAAGGATAAGGACGTGATCTTTGCCAAGCCCTCCACCAGTGAGAGCGGCAAGGGGATCGAGAAGCTGAAGAAGGCGGATTTTGATTCCGTGGACGCCATGTATGAATACATCCGTCAGCCTGAGAAGGACTTCGGTGTGCTGGAGGAGGAGATAAAGCAGCACCATGACCTGAATACGCTGTATCCGCATTCCATCAATACCTACCGGATCGTGACCCTTCTGGTGGACGGAAAGGCGCACTATGTATATGGCGTTGCCAAGATGGGAAATGACGGAAAGTTCGTGGACAATCTGGAGAACGGCGGGCTTGGCTGTCCCATTGATCCGAAGACCGGGAAAATGTGCGGCGTCGCCCATACATCTCCGCTGATCAATTATGATACCCATCCCTACACCGGGGTGAAACTGGTAGGATATCAGCTGCCTTATGTGCGTGAGGCGATCAGGCTTTGTCTGAAGGCAGCCCATGTGGTTCCCGAGGTCGGATATGTCGGCTGGGATGTGGCCGTGACCGAGGACGGTCCGATCCTGGTAGAAGGCAACAATTATTCCGGATATGATTTCTGGCAGCTGCCGGAATGGACACCGAATAAGAGAGGTCTGTATCCCTACTTCCGTAAGATGATCAAGGGGTATAAGTAGAGAAAAATAATGACAGGATCCCGGTCCGGGATTCCATGGCAGGGAAAATACCTGAAAGAGGGTAAAGTGGTTAGATAGGATAGAAAGGATAGAGAGACAGGATGGAAAGAAGATTTTTTACATCGGAATCGGTAACGGAAGGACATCCGGATAAGATCTGCGATCAGATCTCGGATGCGATCCTGGACGCGCTGATCGAGCAGGATCCCAACAGTCGTGTGGCTTGCGAGACCTGTGCAACTACAGGTCTGGTCCTGGTCATGGGAGAGATCACCACACAGGCCTATGTGGATATACAGAAGGTGGCACGTGAGACGATCCGGGAGATCGGTTATGACCGTGCAAAGTATGGCTTTGACTGCGATACCTGCGGTATCATCGTGGCGATCGACGAGCAGTCTGCAGATATCGCCATGGGCGTTGATAAGGCGCTGGAAGCTAGAGAGAATCAGATGTCGGACGAGGAACTGGAGGCCATCGGTGCCGGTGACCAGGGACTTATGTTCGGTTATGCTACGACGGAGACGCCGGAGCTGATGCCGTATCCCATTTCCATGGCACATAAGCTGGCGCTGCAGCTGACGAAGGTCCGTAAGGACGGAACGCTTCCGTACCTTCGTCCGGACGGAAAGACCCAGGTGACGGTGGAATACGATGAGGAGGGACGCCCCTTCCGGATCGATGCCGTGGTACTTTCCACCCAGCACGGGGAA
Source organism: uncultured Lachnospiraceae bacterium (assembly GCA_902775555.1). GTDB lineage: Bacteria > Bacillota > Clostridia > Lachnospirales > Lachnospiraceae > Eubacterium_Q. Next base: position 36,138 of record CACYMQ010000022.1, read on the forward strand.
GAGGTATCCCAGGAGCAGATCCATGCGGACATCCGGAAGTATGTCTTTGATCCGATCCTTCCGAAGGAAATGCTGGATGAAGAGACCAAGTATTATATCAATCCCACCGGACGGTTTGTGATCGGCGGTCCGCAGGGAGATTCCGGTCTTACAGGACGGAAGATCATCGTGGATACCTACGGCGGATATGCGCGCCACGGCGGCGGGGCATTTTCCGGAAAGGATCCCACCAAGGTGGATCGTTCCGCCTGCTACGCAGCCCGTTATGTGGCAAAGAACATCGTGGCAGCCGGTCTGGCTGAAAAATGTGAGATCCAGCTGTCCTATGCCATCGGCGTGGCTCAGCCCACCTCCGTTATGGTGGATACCTTCGGTACCGGAAAGCTTTCGGATCAGAAGCTGATCTGCGTCCCGCGGGGATCATCAGAATGCTGGACCTGAGACGCCCCATCTACAGGCAGACGGCGGCATATGGCCACTTCGGACGTACGGATATCGATGTTCCATGGGAGAAGACGGATATGGCAGAGAAGCTGAAGAAATATCTGTAGGAGTTCTTGCCGTGGGAAGCAACTCACGAAGGACGGGAATAATGCATACGAAAGAGGGTAAAACCGATGAAGAACATGCTGAATTTTAAAAACTTCACAAAGGAAGAACTGACAGCAATCCTGGAACTTGCCATGGATATGAAGAAGGATCCCGCCAAATACGCACACGCGTTGGAAGGAAAGAAGCTTTATACACTGTTCGAAAAAACATCCACCCGTA
>CACYMQ010000023.1 GCA_902775555.1 uncultured Lachnospiraceae bacterium
ATACCATAAAAAAGCCGGAAATGCCAGTATTTATAAGGGTTTTCGGGTATTTTCCATAGAAAAATCAGGGGCTATGCCCCTGACTTTGTCTACAGTCTGCGCTGCCACACCTAGTGTGGCAGCGCCTGTTATCAGGATCTGTCAAATATCAACAGTCCGTATCATTTAGTTCTCTCTCCGCTTGCGGATCACTACATATGCAGCGCCTGCTGCGGACATGAGCATGAGCATGATGAGAAGTGTGATCGGTGTATCATCACCGGTCTGTACGGTCTTCTCGGTTGCGGTTGCGATCTCAGCTACATGATGCTTCAGTGTATCAACTTCGATGGTCTCGGTCGTCTCAACACCGGTCTGTACGCTGTAGCCTTCCGGTACCTTCGTAACCTTGATCTTGTAAGTACCAACCTTAGCTGTGTACTTGCCATTCTTCTTCTCCGCAAGGTCTCTGATCATACCGTCCTTGTCGGTCTTGAACTCATGAACCGTGCCATCCGGATAAGTAACCTCAACGGTTGCATTCGGTACAGGCTGCTTGGTCTTCTGATCGATGACCTTGATATCCAGACCACCGGTCTTCGGTGCGATCTTCGCCTCAAGCTCGGTCAGCTTGGAGGTCTCAACCTTACCTGTCTGCTCTTTGCCTGTTGTTACGCGATATCCTTCCGGAACCTCGGTTACGGTATACTTGTACTCACCAACCTCAGATGTGTAGTTTCCGAACTGATCCTTCTTAGCGTACTCGGTTATCTGGCCATTCTCATCTGTGACGAATTCCTTCTCCTCGCCGCTCGGTGTCTTAATTACGACCTTAGCGCCCGAAACTACTTCATTGGTCTCCTCATCATAAACCGTGATGATGATACCACCGAGGTCGGTAGCGATCACTGCTTCGTGATGACCTTCGCCATCCTTCGGAACTACAACCTTGCCAACCTCACCGGTCTTAACGTCATAGCCTGTAGGTACGTCGCTTACTGTAATGGTGTACTCGCCTGACGGTACAGTCGGGATCTTGCCGTCCTTATCAACGACTTCACCCTTCTCATTGGTCTTGTAGGTCGTCTTCTTGCCATTCTGGTCTGTAACTACAACGGTTGCATCCGGTACATCAAGTCCGGACTTCTCCTCTGTTACATGAACGGAGATCTTACCTGTGTCTTTCTTCTTGTAGTTGTTAACCAGTTCAGCCTCTGTCGTTGTACCCTTAACCACCGTTGCCTCTGTAGTTGTTACACCACCTGTACGATCATAGCCATCTACATTGATATCAGCCGTATCTTCCGTAATGGTGTACTTTCCTGCCAGCAGGTTATTGATGGTCAGACCACCGTCAACCTTTACATCCAGCAGAACAGCGGTATCACTCAGAGTTCCGTCAGCCTTCACATACTTGCCGGCTGCATTCTGTACAGTTACCTTGAAGGAAGTCTTGGATGTCTTATCGCCACCCACGGTCTTCTTGATCTTCAAAGCTCCTTTTACCTCAGTGTAAATGTTCTCCAGATCAGCCTTACCGTTTACAACAGTATTTGCCGCATCAACCTTAACCTCTGTACGGGTTGCAAATGTACTACTTTCCTTATCGAAGGAGAATCCTGTTACATTTGCCGCATCGTTCGTATCCTCTTCAACAACATATTCGCCAAGAGGAATATTATTGATCGTCAGCCCTGCAAGCGGAACATCGATCGTGGTCTTGGTTGCAGAGGTTGTACCCTGTGCATCCGTTACATAAAGCTGCTTGGTCTCATTGTATACAGTTACCTTGAAGCTGTCCTTTGCCGGAACATTTCCTGTATCGGAGGAAACCTTCTTTGTGATGGCAAGGGATCCCTTCTTCGGAGCATCCAGAAGAACGATGGTTCCGTCTGCCTTCTGCTCTACATCTCCGGATACGGTGATCAGTGTTACCTTGTAACCTGCAGCAACCGTTTCATCCTTCTCTACCTTAAACTCTACTGCTGTCGTAACCTTCTCATAACCATTCGGCTCAACTGTCTCTACGAAGGAGTAGGTACCCTCTTCAAGATCCAGTGCCTTTGCTGTAGTTGTGGAGGTCCATGTTACCTTTGTCTGATCCGGCTTGGTCAGCTCGATGGTCGCACCTGCGATCTCGTCGCCGCTCAGTGCATCTGCCTTGCTGATGTATACCTTGTAGGTATCCGGCTTCGGCTGCTGATAGGTATAAACATTTACCAGCTGCTTTGTTGCATCCTTTGCAGCAGAGGTAAGCTCAACTGCAGTTGCTCCTGTGTAGCCGGTGGTGCTGCTTGCGGTGTCCAGGGTAAGGGTTGCATCCACATTGTTTACATCTGCAGATACCTCGCTGATGCTGTACTTGCCCAGCGGAAGATCATTGATGGTGATGGATGCGGTCCGGCTTACGGTAAGTCCCGGATCATTCTCTACAGCTTCACCTGCTGCATTGATAAATTTACCTGCTTCGTTCTTGATCTGTACCTGGTATGCCTTATCCTCTGCCTTGGCAGCGATAACGGCCGGTGCACCGCCATTTACGGTAACCGACTTGGTTACGGTCAGCGAGCCCTTCTCTACCTTCGTGTACTTGTTCGTGATGGTAACCTGTGCGGTTCCACCCTTTGTAACGTTCTTCGGGCCTACAGTAGTTGAAGAACCTGCAACATCATAGATATATGTCGTCGTTCCATCCACTACATTTCCCGTACCGCTCTCAACTACCGAGTATTCTCCGGTAGGAAGATCTGTAAGGGTTGCCTTGCCGTTTGTAAATGCTGTCGGGTATGCCAGTTCTCTCTCAAAGCTGTCCGGTCCCGTTACCTTAAAGGTAAGTCCGGTGAGCAGATTGTCTGCCGGCTTATCGCCAAGGAAGGACTTTGTGATCTCCAGGCTTCCCAGATCTCTTGTGTACTCATTTGTCAGTGCTGCAGTTCTTGTCTGACCCTTTGTTACGGTGGCCGTAACGGATCCGTTTGCCGTCAGGGTATAGCCCTTAACCTGTGCATCAGTAACATTCTCGGTTACCGTGTATGAGCCTGTCGGAACATTGCTGATCTGAAGCGGAACATTTGCCGTAATGGTAAGTCCCGGATCCTGATCTACAAGAGTACCTGATGCATTCAGATACTTGGTTCCGTTCATGATGGTGATCTTGAACACTGTCTTCGGAATATCCGAACCGATCAGTGTCTTTGTAACCGTCAGCTGACCCTTATCTCTTTCGTAACTGTTGATCAGTTCTACTTCTGTTAGTTTGCCCTTCTCAACGATCTTGGTCTCCGTTGTCTTGCTTCCGTCTGCTCCCGTTGTAACAAGCGTGTAATTTGCAACGATCGTGCTGTCTGCTACTTCGGTAACGGTATACTCACCTACCGGAACATTCTCAATGGTAAGACCATCCTTCGTCGAAACTGTAATATGGGTCTCAGCATCAACCAGTGTTCCACTCAATGTCAGGTACTTCTGACTTGCACCTTGACCTGTTGTGATCATCACCTTAACGGAATCCAGCGTAGTTCCCTTTACTGTCTTCTTGATCTTCAGTTTTCCTACATCCGGTGCCTTCATATTTGTGAAGACAACCTTGTCTGCATCTACATCCGAAGTTCCGTTATTGTAGATAACTTCCTTCTCCAGGCCCTTAGCACCTGCCGTGATCTTTACGGTTACCGTGTACTTGGTTTTGGTGTCATAAGTAATATCTGCAATATTTCCCGGCACCTCTTCGATCACATACTCATCTTCTGTCGGTGCGTTGTAACTGATACTTGTAAATGTCACAGTACCGTCTGCAGCATTGGACGAGGTTTGAATCACGCCTGAATCAGCCTTCTTCGAAAGCTTAAACTGGAAGTCACCCGCTGTCTGTGCGATCTCGGTATTGCCCTCCATCAGCTTCTTCGTCGCTGCAAGATCAACAGAAATCGGCTGATACTCATCTACCATTACGATAGTGCTGTTATCGATCTTACTTCCCTTGGTACCCTGTGCATCCGAAGCATATACTTCCCCATTCTCCAGGATGAAGTACATATCATTTGCTATCTTGAAGCCATTTGCATTAGGTGCTGTTACTTCATGAAGGGTATAGGTTCCGTCAGGAAGATTCTTGATCTCGGTGGATGTTGTACCGGAAATCCAGCTAAGTGTATCCCCATCAACAGTCGATACAAAGCTTGCGCCATTACCTAACTGAACATCCGTAAGCTTGAAGGTAACCTTATCGGTAGAGCCTGCCTTAACGCCTGTCAGTGTCAGGGTTGCGCCTGCAAGCTCAGCTCCTGCTGTGGTTCCTGCCTTCTTGCTGATCTTAACGTCCGTCTTCGGCTCATCTCTCTTAACGTTGGTGAACTCAGGCTTCGTTGTATTCACGCCTGTTCCGTTCTTATCCGCGTAGGAAACTGCAGCCTGAAGTCCTGTTGCTGTAGCTGTTACCGTTACAGTTGCCGTGTACTCTTCCTCAGAATAAGTGATCAGCGGGTCTGCTGTCTGCGGCTTAACCTCTGTCAGCTTGTAGGTATATGTACCTTCCTTGCTGAAGGACAGCGTATCAAAGGTTACATCGCCATTTGCAACATTCGTCTTTGTGTCATCTACAGTGTTTTCAACCGGAGCTGTTCCCTTCAGGTTGAAGGAGAACTGACCTGCTGTAAGTGTACCATTTGTAAATACCTTCTTTGCTACGATATTTACATCGATCGGCTGATACTCATCTACCATTACGATAGTGCTGTTACCGATCTTACTTCCCTTAGTACCCTGTGCATCCGAAGCATATACTTCCCCATTCTCCAGGATGAAGTACATATCATTTGCTACCTTGAAGCCATTTGCATCAGGTGCTGTTACCTCATGAAGGGTATAGGTTCCGTCAGGAAGATTCTTGATCTCGGTTTCTGTTGTACCGGAGATCCACTTAAGCTCATCACCATCGGTCTTTGTTTCAATCTTTGCACCGGTACCTTCTACAACATCACTCACCTTGAAGGTAACCTTATCGGTAGAGCCCTTCTTAACGCCTGTCAGCTTCAGTGTAGCGCCTGCAAGTTCAGGTCCTGCTGCGGTTCCGGCCTTCTTGCTGATCCTGACATCCGTCTTACTCTCAGTCTTCTTTACATTGACGAACTCAGGCTTAATGGCATCTACCACGCCATCCTGATCGGCATAGGCGATCGTGGTCTTAAGACCCGTATCTGTTGCCGAAACAGTTACCGTTATGGTGTAAACCCTATCAGAATAAGTGATATTGGGATCCTTTGTTGCAGGTTCAACCTCAGTCAGCTCATATGTGTATGTACCGACTGCGCTGTAAGCAATCTCTGTGAATGTTACATCGCCATTTGCTGCATTTCCTACAGTTTCGTCTACAGTATTTGTATCCGGAGTCTTTCCCTTCAGGTGGAAGGAGAACTGATTGGCTGTAAGTGTATCATTCTGCAGAGTCTTCTTTGCTGTAAGCTGAACCTTGACCGGTGTATAGGCATCCTCCATGGTGATCTTCTTGTCTGTGATCTCGGTGCCCTTTGTACCGTTCTTGTTCTCGTATACCTTGCCGTCCTCAATGATGAAGGAGATCGCTTCGCTCTTATCGAAGCCCTGCGGTGCAGTTGTCTCGGTCAGTGTATATGTTCCGTTCGGAAGGTTCTTGACCTTGGTCGCACCTGTTCCGGAAATCCACTCTATGGAGGTTCCGTCAGCAGTCGTCTTCAGGCTTGCACCTGTACCTGTTTCTACATCCGCAATCTTGAAGGTGATCGCATCTGTGCTTCCGGGCTTTGTTCCTGTCAGCGTCAGTGTTGCACCTGCAAGCTCTGTTGTAGTTCCGGCAATCACCTTGCTGAAGATTACATCAGTTAAGACCTCGGTCTTCTTGGTATTGACGAACTCAACCTTATCTGCTTCTACTTCGGCTTTTGCCTTATTTGTATAAGTTACCTTTGCAGCCAGCCCTGTAGCTGTTGCAGTTACATCTACCGTTACCGTATATTCCTCAGCGGAATATGTGATATCGGGATCAGGCGTCGCCGGCTTTACCTCAGTAAGCTTGTACTCATACTTGCCCACTGAGTTGTAAGAAATCTCCGTGAATGTCACCGATCCGTCAGCAGCGTTACCTACAGTCTCATCAATGTTATTGGTTGCAGATGATGTTCCCTTCAGATTGAAGGAGAACTGATCCTTTACCAGGGTATCATTCTCAAGTGTCTTCTTTGCTGCGATCTGAACCTCGATTGGAAGGAACGCATCCTCCATGGTGATCTTCTTGTCTGTGATCTCGGCGCCCTTAACACCCGCATTATTCTCGTAAACCTTACCGTTTTCAAGAATGAAGGAGATCTTCTCACTCTTGCTGAAGCCCTGCGGTGCAGTCATCTCGGTCAGAGTATAGATACCGTTCGGAAGCTTCTCTACTGTCGTAGCTCCGGTTCCGGATACCCAGGATACCTTTGTATCACTTTCGCTCAGTGCCTCATCCTTGGCACCTGTTCCAAACTTTACATTATCAAGGTCAAATGTAATGGCACCTGATCCATCCGCTTTTCTTCCGGTCAGTTCCAGGGTAGCGCCTGCAAGTTCGGTCGTGGTACCGGCCATCACCTTGCTGATCACAACATCGGTGGAACCGTTATCGATCAGGATCACTTTATTCTCGTTTATCTCTGTCGTTCCGTCTTCTTTGTATACCTTGTTGTCTTTTACAACGAACTTAAAGTCGTTTGCGACTGCATATCCCGTAGGTGCAGACACCTCATGCAGTGTGTACTTTCCATTCGGAAGATTATTAACTGTGGTAAGTGTTGTTCCGGAGATCCAGGACAGCGTCTTTCCGTCTGCGCTTACTGCCAGATCCTTTACACCCGCACCCTGCGCTACCTGATCGGTTGTAAACTTAACCGGAGTAGTTCCTGTTCCAACCGTTCCGGTCAGCGTCAGGCTTGCACCCTCAATCTCCTCGCCACCGAGGTTCTGCTTGCTGAGCTTAACATTTGTGGAAGGATACTGGTTCTTGAAGTTCAGAACTACATCGTCATCCTTTGCAAATGTCTGAGCAACCGTATAATTGCCCTGGCTTGCCGTACCATCTGTCTTATAATCTGTGCTTCCTGCGCCAACCGAGTAGCTTACGCTAACCTTCGCGCCGGACGCGTCATAATTTGTTTCTACAATATTGTAATCGCCAACTTCCAGCTCATAAGCTTCTTTCATCTTATAGCTGCCGTCATTCTGCTTCTCGAATACATCTGTATCCTTCAGTGCAAATGTTGCAACAACTGTTCCGTCCTTCTTCTGAACCTCAAAGCTGAGGGTTTCCAGATCAGATGCAACAACCGCACCGCCAAAGGACTTGGTGAGGGTTAGCTTTGCGGTATCTGTAAGCGTGGTATTCTTAAATGTACAACCATCAGCGTCAAGCTCATCAGAGAATTGACCTGTCGCCGGATCAAAGCTTCCATAATACTTTACCACACCAGGAACTTTAACCTGCGTCCCATCAAGATCCTTAACGATCACATTAAAGGTTGCATATATTTCCTTTGTACTATCGAGCTTATATGCACCATCTGTATCCTCTGCCTTCTTCGTCTCTTTGATCAGGAAGACATTATCACCCTTCTGCATATTCGAAGCGGCAAAATTAATACGGTTTTTATTATTTACAACCTTGTATGGTGTAGTAGTCCCTGTCGGTTGCCCATCAATATCAACAACCTGGATTTCAACGGGGACAAAATCAGTGCCGTCAAATCTGTAGAGGCTGAATTCAAACTTCTGATCCTCTGTGGCATCAACTCCATCTACAGTCTTAAATGCCTGCAAAAGCACCGAAGACACACCTTCCGGTTTGAGTCCACGATATACAAAGTGGAACTCACCATTTAAGATTTCAAAAGGCGCCGCGCTGATAACCCATCCACAGGATGCATTACCAATATCAGCTGTTACCTTGGGATTAGGAAGCAGGAACATTCCGCCCGCTTTATCCTGCTTAAATGTCGCATTCGGATCCATATTGGTCACATTCCAGACAAGCCCCTGAGCAACCTGATCCGCATTTATATTCTTCGGGTTCTTATATTCCTGGTTTACAGTTTCCGTAGACTTCATTCCATCGCCGTTGTCTACGTGAGCTTTACCAATCACAACATCTTTTGTGGACTTAAAGTTAAATACAATTATCTGCTTCGGGTTCTTCTTGATCTTAAGAACCTCTCCCTTAGCAATATAACTTGCGTACTTATCTCCATCAATATAGATGGTTGCGCCATCCGGCAAGCTGGTTGTATCAATACGCAGCTCTTCCCCGACTATATTAATATTGACATCCGTGGGTGCCTGAGCTGCAAGATCCGCTGAAACTGTCAGCATATGATTGATCATTGAATCAACTTTTGCATTGATAGACGCTTTGTCAGCCCCCACAGCAACTGCCACATTGGGTTGCGAGCTGGTCACCTGCGATTCACAGCCATTACCAACTATTACCACAGGAGTCTTCGGTGTTTCATTACCAAACTGAAGGCTTTCTCCGCTTTTAATTTCTCCAATTAAAAATGTGCCCGGAACCTGCTTGTCGCCAATACCGGAAAGATCCGGCTCCATATAGTTTGCATTGTTCGGATTACTGTAAACTTTAGTAGCCAGGTTCGTCTCACTATGATGACGCTGAGTGATTTCCGGCGCGGTCAGACCATAGTAAAGCGAATCGCCAAGGATATCAAACAACGTATAATCCTTGGATGTCTTAACCTTTGACAGGTTAATAACCTGCTTTACATATTCAGTTTCAGTATTGAGATCCCTCTGTTTCTGCAGAGTAGGATCGACCGTAACTGTATATCCATTCAGCACCTTAACATCTTTGTTAACAATCAGATTACCATTTATAATCTGTGACTGAGTTGGTGCTTCGCCCTCTTCTGCCTGGCGGATCTGTACATCAACAGTCCAAGACGTTGAGTATTTTTCGTCCTGCGATACTCCATTAATATTTGTCCAATCCGGATTCTCTACCTTATAGACGAGTTTTTCGGATGTACCATCGGAAGTAATCTTAGTTACGTAGTAAGAAGTCTCTGTACTCTGATGTGTACCCGTAGCCAGTAGGTAAAAATTGTCCTGATCTGTTATTGTTCCTGCTTCAGGATCAAAAACAAACTCCACTTCATATGCATTATGACCCTTGAACAGAGTAATTTCACCATTATAACCTGTAACTGAAGAACCAGAGAACAGATAGCCATCAATTGTAGATGTCTGGCCCATAAGGTTGTTGTAAGATGCACCATAAGCAACAACTTCAGTACCATACGGCCAATACGTCTGCTGCTTGGTCACATACGCAGGTGAATCTCCATACAGTAAACGAAGAGACACATCATACTTTGCAGGGTCATACCCTCCATCCAGATCCGTCCACGAAGTCTTTTTCTTAACGGGACTCCAGGGATTCTCTTGATAGTCTTCCTCATCCGTAGTATAGAAATTCTTAATTTCAACTGTCTGTGTTGCCTGATTCAGATTATTGACTATGACAAAACCATAACCCGCAACGTCCTTCGTCCCCTTTTTGTAAAGCGTTGCAACTACATGGTAGTTTTGCGCAGTCTGATCATTTCCTTCGTAGGAAATGTTAGGCGTATGCGGATTCTCTAGATCAAACTGTTTAAAGTTGATCGTTACTGAAATCGTATCGCCATCCACCTGTGCAGCGTAAACGTCCTTCGCGCCCGGAATGATCGGAAGCATGGTTACTGCCATAACAACAGCCATGCAGATCGCGGCGAAGCGTTTCCACACTCTCGTGTTTCTTAACCCTCTCTTCTTTTCAGCCATAGTTCCTCCCTTTTTTTCTTTCTGGTGCACGCGAAACTAGCTAAACTTCTGTGCTGATAGGTCTACTGGTTACATTTATGAAAATCAGTCCGTTCTTGTTCAGATAACGAGCTGTGTTACAGTATAGACTGACACGAACAGAGCGAACATTACGAAAACAGACAGTGCGCCCTACCGCCGGAACAGCGTAAAAATGAACGCACTAAGCCCCATAGCCCATGGCAATGGTTAGTTTAAATATAGCAAAACTAAACAAGTCTGGCAACGAATTTTGGGCAGTTCACATAATTTTCAACGTTTTACATAAAAATGCCGAAAACACGATTTTTCTATTTACAGTTTCCTCGGCTCAGATTTCCACCATATCATTGGATTCCTATTTCTTCTTGCACAAAATATAGCAGAAATTTCCTATTCTATTCATCAAAAAACAGCAGGAAGCTTCCTTCCTGCTGTTTGTGCATTTTTCCAATCAACTGTGGCTTCTGAAGGATTCGTCATATTCGGATCCTTATCATAACTTTTCATAGCTTATCTTGACCCGTCTACGACTCTTCCATATCACGAAGGGTCTCCTTCAGCTCCTTGATCTCATCCCGAAGCTCGGCTGCCAGTTCGAAGTTCAGCTCCGCTGCCTCCTTATTCATGCGGCGGGTCAGGCGGTCGATCTCTTTCTTCAGTTCCTTCTTCGTCATCAGGTCCGAATCATCCTTTGCAAAGCGCTTCCTGCGTCCTGCGGCAGCTTCCTCTTCCGCCACGGAGGTTGTGATCAGTTCCCGTACCGCCTTTTGGATGGTCTGCGGCGTGATGCCGTGCTCGTCATTGTAGGCCTGCTGCAGTTCCCGTCTCCGGTTGGTCTCGTCGATGGCATATTTCATGGAATCCGTAATGGTATCCGCATACATGATGACATGACCATCCACATTTCTGGCAGCACGCCCGATGGTCTGCACCAGGGAAGTGCCGGATCGAAGGAAGCCTTCCTTGTCCGCATCCAGGATCGCCACCAGGGTGATCTCGGGGATATCCAAGCCTTCCCGAAGAAGATTGATCCCCACAAGTACATCAAAAATGCCCATACGAAGATCCCGGACGATCTCGGTCCGTTCCAGGGTATCGATATCGGAATGCAGATACTTGACCTTGATATCCATCCCCCGAAGATAATCCGTCAGTTCCTCGGCCATCCTCTTGGTAAGTGTCGTCACAAGGACCTTATGTCCCTTCTCCGTCTCAATTCTTATCTCATTATAAAGGTCATCGATCTGTCCCTCCACCGGACGGACATCGATGGGCGGATCCAGAAGTCCTGTGGGGCGGATGATCTGCTCGGTCCTGTACTCCTCATGCTCCGCTTCGTAGGGTCCCGGAGTCGCGGATACATACATGACCCGATCCACTCTCTCTTCAAATTCTTCAAAATTCAAGGGACGGTTGTCCATGGCAGATGGAAGCCGGAAGCCGTAATCGATCAGCGTCTGCTTCCGTGCCTTATTTCCTCCGAACATTCCCCGCACCTGAGGCAGTGTCATGTGGGACTCGTCCACGATCAGGAGGTAATCGTCTCCAAAGAAATCCATCAGGGTATCCGGCGGATCTCCCGGCTTTCCTCCCGCAAGGATCCGGGTATAGTTCTCGATCCCCGAACAGATGCCCGTCTCCCGCAGCATTTCGATATCGAACTCGGTCCTTTCCCGGATCCGCTGGGCCTCCAGCAGCTTGTCATGGGCTTTGAAATATGCCACCCGCTCCTCCAGCTCCTCCTCGATCTCCTGCAGGGCACGCTGCATCTTCTCCGGTGCGATCACATAGTAAGACGCAGGGAAAATGGCGGAGAAATTCACTTTTCGTTTCACTTCTCCGGTAAGCGGGTCGAATTCGGAGATCCTGTCGATCTCATCTCCGAAGAATTCGATCCGGATCGCATTTTCGTTCGTATTCGCGGGGATGATATCCAGCACATCCCCCTTGACCCGGAAGGTACTTCGTTTGAAGTCCATCTCATTCCGGGTATACTGCATGTCGATCAGACGGCCGATCAGTTCGTCCCGGTCCATCTGCATGCCGGGGCGAAGGGAGATCATCATTCCCTTATAATCCTCGGGATTTCCGATGCCGTAGATGCAGGATACGGACGCAACCACGATGACATCCTTCCTCTCGATCAGCGCAGCCGTAGCACTGTGACGGAGCTTATCGATCTCGTCATTCTGGGAGGAATCCTTGGCGATATAGGTATCGCTGGAGGGCACATAGGCCTCCGGCTGATAGTAATCGTAGTAGGATACAAAATACTCCACGGCATTTTCGGGGAAGAAGGCCTTCATCTCGCCGTACAGCTGGGCTGCCAGGGTCTTATTGTGGCTGATGATCAGTGTGGGCTTGCCCAGGGCACGGATCACATTTGCCATGGTGAAGGTCTTTCCGGACCCGGTGACTCCGAGGAGTGTCTGTGCTTTCCGGCCGGCTTGAAAGCCCCGGACCAGTTCTTCGATGGCCCGGGGCTGATCGCCTGTCGGTTCATATGGAGATTCGAGTTTGAAGATGGAATCTGACATAATGATCCTTTCTGAGTTTTAAGATCCTTCGTCGCTTCGCTCCTCAGGATGACTAAAAGTTTAGTCCATGTTGCATACGTAAACCACAGCGGACATCTTCGGTACGACTACCGACATCTGGTTATTCTGCGTGATGACCGTCTGGGAATCAATGGAGTAGCCCTCTTCTGTGGTCAGCATGATCCGGCGCATGGTGCGGTTATTCGGAACGCCCATATGACGGATATGGAGATGCAGCTTCTTATCGTTATAATCGCTGTTGATCACCACGGCGACCGCCTGCTTTCTGGTGAAACGTCCGTAGGCGATGCATTTGAACTCGCTGTGGATCTGTACGAGGGAGCCCTTCATCAAAGCGTCATACTGCTTATGGATACGGATCATCTCCCGATGGAAGTTGATCAGATCGTGGTCCTCGTGTCCCCAGGGGTAGGTCCGTCTGGAATCCGGATCGGTCCAGCCTGCCACGCCTGCCTCATCTCCGTAATAGATGGTCGGCGCACCCGGCCAGGTCATCTGGAATACCACCGCCTGCCGGAAGATGCCCTTATTCACATCTTCATTTGCGGCCTCCGGTCCGAGGGTATGGATCCGGCCGACCCGTCGGTTGGTACGCGTCAGGAATCTGGAATGATCGTGGTTTGACAGTTCATTCATGGCCACCTGCAGAGAGCCTGCCATAAAGGTGGACATGTAATGCCGCATGGATCCGATGAACATGTCCGGATTGCCCAGGAAGTCCCCGCGGAACTCATCGCTGTGCTTCTCCACGCCGGTCAGGAACCAGGTAATGGGCTCCATGAAGGCGCTGTAGTTCATCACCGTATCCCACTGGTCGCCCAGCAGCCATGCCTTGGGATCCCCATAATGCTCGGCAAGGATGATCGCCTCCGGATTTGCCTGCTTCACGGCCTTCCGGAAATCCCGCCAGAATCTGTGGTTGAATTCCTCCGAGTATCCCAGATCTGCCGCCACGTCGAGACGCCATCCGTCCGCATTGAAGGGGGGCGATACCCATTTCCGGCCGATCTCCAGGATATAATCGTAGAGTTCCTTTGACTCCTCATAGTTCAGCTTCGGCAGGGTATCATGTCCCCACCAGCCGTTATAACTTCCGTTGTCCGGCCATGCGTTCTCGTCCTGAAAGCGGAAATATTTCCGGTAGGGACTGTCGCCGGTCAGATATGCACCCTTCGGATAGTCCGGATTCTTATCATAGATCTTCTCCTTGTCCATCCATTTATTGAAGGAGCCGCAGTGATTGAAGACCCCATCCAGGATGACCTTCATCCCGCGCTTATGGGCTTCCTCCACAAGGGTGATGAATACCTGATTGGAGGCCTCCAGATTCTCCTTATCCGTTACACGCGTGATATATCTGGTCGCCTTGGTATTGTCCAGGGAATCCGCCGGAAGGAGATCTCCGGTATCCTTCACGATCTTTCCGAAATGCGGATCCACATAATCATAGTCCTGTATATCATATTTATGATTGGAGGGGGATACGAAGATGGGGTTCAGATAAATGGCATCCACGCCCAGATTCTTCAGGTAATCCAGCTTGTTGATAACGCCCTGCAGATCTCCTCCGTAGAAGTTCCCCACATCCATGTTCTCGGGGTACCGGTTCCAGTCCCGGACATGCTTGACCGGCTGTCCGATATAACTGTACTCATTTGTAAGCACATCATTTGACGGATCTCCGTTACAGAAACGATCCACATAGATCTGATAGAAGATGGCTCCCTTCGCCCAGTCCGGTGTATGGAAGCCGGGACAGATCTCGAAATCGTAGGTCCGGTTCAGGTCCTTATGCTTGGATACGCGGTTATAGTACACCACCACGCGGCCCGCATGGATCTCGTAGTAATACCGGATCCGTTCCGTCACATGCGGGAGCACCACCTGATAGTAATCAAAGAGCGCTGTGGTTTCCACTACATGCATCTCATAACGTGTGTCATTTACCACCACGTATACGCCGTCCACATTGTCGGAAGCCGTCCGGAACTTCAGGACGATGTCGTCCCCCACCGCAGGCTCCGAGGGTGAACAGAAATTCTCCGTTCCGTCACTGTACAGCGCGCCGAAATTCAGGATCGATGTTGAGTTGTAAATGTATTCCAATAAACGTAAGGAATGGTCGTCACGCATTACCGTGTCCCCCTGTCGTTCTTTCCGGGTGATTGACTCCGGTTCTATCCTGCTTCTGCTGCCTCTTCAAGATTTGCTCCCCATCGGTCAAAGATCATCATCAGTACGCTGGCTGCAAGAGCCCCGCCAAGGGCGATCACGATGCCCCAGATCGCGCTTCGGTTGGATACGCTCACCACCATGAAGGCATTCCACAGATACGACAGGCAGAAGATCATTCCTACCACACATATGGCAAAAACGAAGATCCTGTACTTGTTGAGCGGACGGATCTGTCTCCATAGAAGTGCAAATCCGATCGCCGACAGGATATAGGTCGAGGTAACACTGATCTCGTCCTCCGTGAATCCGGCCTTGGGGCCGAAGGCGATGAGGACCGCAGTCGCTGCCGACGCAAGGATCGCCGCGGGTGCGGCACCGATCAGCGTCTTTATCAGCAGACGTCCCCTCTGTCTCTTGGTATTATTCTCCATCGCCAGGAAGAAACCGGGCACACCGATATTCAGTCCCGAAACCAAAGCGATCTGTGTGGGCTTCAGCGGGTAATGGAGTGTCGTCGCAAGGGAAAATACCGCCAGCAGCAACGAGAAAATGTTCTTATAAAGGAAGAGGATACTGGATCTCGTGATATTGTTGATGATCCTTCGTCCCTCTGTTACGATCTGCTCCATATGGGAGAAGTCGGAATCCAGCAGTACCACCTGCGCCGCCTGACGGGCCGCATCACTTCCGCCGCCCATGGCGATGGAGCAGTCTGCCTCCTTCATGGCCAGGATGTCATTGACACCGTCCCCGGTCATGGCGACCTTCTCACCATTTGACTTGATGGCTTCCACCAGACGCTTCTTCTGTTCCGGCTTCACGCGGCCGAAAACTGTATATTTCTTAACAGCCTCCCGGTAATCTCTCTCGGTCTTCAATGTAGCGGCATCCACATAATTCTCCGCGCCGTCGATCTTGGCCTCCAGCGCAACCCGGGATACCGTAAGGGGATTGTCTCCCGAAATGACCTTCACCTTCACGCCTTGCTCCTTGAAATAGGAGAAGGTTGCGGGTGCGGTCTCACGGATCTCATTTGCAAGACTGATGAAAAGGATCGGAGCGGTCTTCTCCTCCCCTTCTTTTCCCTGAACCAGAGCAAGGACTCGCTGTCCCCGTCCGGTGTACTCCTCGATCCTGCTCCGGTTCGCCTCCATCTGTTCTTCGGAAAGAAGGAACTCCGGTGCGCCGAAACGGTAGAGGATCTGATCCGTATGAACCTCCGAATACTTCGTTTTGGAGCTGAATGGCATGACTGCCGTAGCTGTCAGACGATCATCTCCTTTATAATGCTCCCGAAGAGCTACCATGGTGATATTTGCATCGGGTACCGTATGTACATACCCGGACAGTACCGACTCCGCTTCCTTCAGCTGTTCTTCCGATCTTCCCTCCGGCGCGATGACCGCGGTTACGGACATCACGTCATTTGTGATGGTTCCGGTCTTGTCCACGCAGAGGACATCCACCCGGGCCAGGGTCTCTATACTCTTCATATCGTGAAGCAGAACCTTCTTTTTGGCAAGCCTGGCCGCACTGAGAGTCAGTGCAATGGTAAGCAGGAGGTACAGTCCCTCCGGGATCATACCGATCACCGCTCCTACCATACCAACCACAGCTTCCTGTACCGTATGGTGGCTGATGGCGATCGACTCGTAGACCAGTCCTCCGCCTATGGGGATGATCACGATACCTGCCACCAGGATAATGATCTCAATATCACGGATCAGCTCCGATTTCTTATACTTTACTTCCTTTGCTTTTGCTGTCAGCTTCGCTGCGTAGGAATCGACTCCTACCTTCGTCAGCTCCGCCGCACAGTTTCCGGAAACCACAAAGCTCCCGGACATCAGTTCACTTCCGGGTTCCTTCTCGATCTCGTCCGACTCTCCGGTCAGAAGCGCCTCATTTGCCGAGATCTTTCCGTCCACGACGGTGGCATCTGCCGGGATCTGCTGTCCTGCGGAAAGAAGGATCAGATCTCCAAGCACCAGCTTGTCGCTGTCCACCGTTTCCGCATGTCCGTTCCGCACCACAGTATACTTTGTCGTATCCAGAAGGGACAGACTGTCCAGGACCTTCTTCGCCTTCAGCTGCTGTACGATACCGATGATCATATTTGCGATCACCACCGGCATAAACAGGAGACTCCTGTAAGATCCGACTAGGATCACCAGCACAGCCAGACCGAAAAAGATCATATTAAAGTAGGTTACGACGTTGGAAAAGATGATAGATGCCACAGTCTGTTTGTTCTGACTCGGAATGGCATTTGTCTTCCCTTCCTTTATCATCCTTTCAACTTCGGCAGATGTAAGTCCGGTTCTGTTCAGTTGTGTGATCTGCTTCTCGTCCATAAAAGGCTCCTAAACCCTTCAGTCCTTTATTGTTTGATCCCTGTTGCGCGAAAAGCGCATGGTCATGAACTATTGTACTACATTTTTCTTATAAGTTACAAGGAAATTGTCATCCCCGGGCTTCTCATCCGTCGTAATCTCCCCGGATCTCCGTCATGGATTCGTCGTTGCAGAAAACCTCCAGATCCCAAAGTCCTATGATAACCTCCACCTGAAGGGTGGGGTCGGAGGTCTTTATCTCCCCTCCCAGACGATCCGATACGACCGGATTTCCGGTATATACATCCTTCTCCGTATCCCATTTCAGGGGCGTTTCCACATGCTCCTTAACAGTCGGAGTACCGTCTTTGTACCGGATTTCCGCATCACAGGAGATCTCTTCTCCCTTAAGCACGATGTTCCTGATATAGAGCGTCCCGTTCGGAAGATCGCTTTTGAAATACGGAACGGACAGATCCGATGTTCCGCTGTAGCTAAGGGGAAGACTCTTTGCCTCATCCTTGTGAAATGTCAGTTCGTACTCATGCAGATCTCCACCGAAGCCGGGAGTGGGGGACAGCACTCCGGTAAAGGAGTATGCTCCCATGATCGTATAATTGGAATCCGGCTCATTTCCGATCACGCAGTTGCCGTGAAATGCCGCCTCATTTTGATCATCAACCCATATGGAAAAGTTCTCCGTGCGATGGGTCGGGATCGCGTTCTCCACCAGTTGTTGAACGATCGGACGGACGCCGTCGATCTTCAGCTGCAACGCTCCGTGATCCTCTCCAAACCAGTTGACCTCCGTCACTTCCCACCCGAAGGGAAATGTATTCCGTCCCTTGATGTCCAGCTTCAGGCTGTGCTTCAACCGGTCGTCCTCCACGATCACATCGTAGGTCGCTTCAAAGTGAAAGAGCCCTTCTCTCTTCAGGCAGTTCATTTCCACGATGGGCGTATCCCCGAAATAATCCCCGTTCAGGGTATAATCGTAGGCGGGGATCGCTCCCCGAAGCTTCTCGTCCCCCTTCAGGAATGCATTTCTCGTCAGGATAAGGATCAGAAAATAGATGCTTGTCAGGAGCGCAAGACCTGCGCATGCCACAAGTATCTTCAGGACTCTCTGCCTTTTTTTCTCCGGGTTCTTCCGCTTCTTCCCCTTCTTCTCCTGCTGCTCGTCTTCCTTCCGGAGATACCACTCTTTCGGTTCGGAATACCCGCGGGTCTTCCCGGCCTCCGGATCCAGCGTAGGATCGGTATATACCTTCGGTGCCATGGAATCCAGATCAGAACGAAGTACCCCTCCGCGATGATCTCTGACCTGCCCCTGTTCGTCCTTCTTCACGCCGCCGTATACCGGCATATCCATTGACTGCCGGACACCGCAGATCGGACAGAGGATACAGTCTTCGTCGATCATATTATCACAGTAGATACATAGTTTCTTTCTCATGCCCAGCTTCTCCCGCAGATTTTTGATCCCCTTATGGTACGGAGTTCTTCACTTTCCATATTTTATACTCCCCCACTCTCCCGGTCAAGAACACAAAAAAACCGCCATGGCCGATACCATGACGGTTTCAGATGTCATCCTGAGCATGTCATCCTGAGCATGTCACCCTGAGCATGTCATCCTGAGCGTAGCGGGCGCACGCGTGCCGGTGGCACGCAGCTCGTGCGCCGAGTATCGACCAAGCGGCAGCGCGACGGATCTTTCAATCATAAGATTCTTCGTCGCTGCGCTCCTCAGAATGACACGACTCTGTCATCCTGAACAAAGTATGTCATTTCCTATCATTTCCTGTCGTTCCTCTCCTGCTCATCGTACTTCCTGCAAAGTGCGTCGATCTCGGGGTTGTAACGATAGTGGCTCCACCACTCGGTTGCGCGGTTACCGGCATTTCCGATCACCTCATTAACTCTTGAAAGGTCATCCTTTCCGACGAAGCTGTAGGTCACACCGAAGCAGAGGGAGACTCCCATGGCGATGAGAAGTCCTGCACTGAATATCATAAGAAGGATCGCAAATGCGAAGATGGAGATCCGGAACTTTACGACTCCCTCATGGGATACGACCAGATAGTTCTCCATGCTCTTCCGGATCGCGGTTCCGAGAAGATTCCCCAGAGACTGCAGGAAGGTAGGTCCTTCATACCCGGTTTCTCTGCGGTATTCTCCGGCTCCCCGGTAGGAATCGGTACCTCTGCGGTATTCGCCGGCTCCCCGGTAGGGATCGGTACCTCTGCGGTATTCGCCGGCTCCTCTGTAGGAATCGGCACCTCTATGATCCGCTCTGCCTTCCGGACGCGGGCCGGATGCATTTCCGAAATTCCTTCTGTGTCCCAGCCGCTCCAGGTACACCATGGCATCCAGAATATCTCCGCCACAGGCTTTCAGGGCGTCTCTTGCCTCTTCATAACTTACGTCCGCGCACTGTCTTAATCTTTCGGCTTTCTCGAATTCATCCATAGTGAACCTCCTGTTCAGGGTTTGATCCCGCGCAGCGCCTTCAACGCACCGTATACGGATCTCCTCCTGTCTGCATACTGTCTTTCGGACCTTACGTCCTCATGTCTTCCTTACAATGCATATCCTAACAGAGGAAAATGAATGAATCTTTGAATGAACATTAATATTAGATTAAATGATCACGGGTTTGTGCAGTAACCCTTCGCATCGAAATGATACTTCTTTCCGTTGATCTTCTGTGTCTGATCCTTTGCGTACCAGCCGGAGGTATCTCCATACCACCAGCCCTTGGAATTCTTCCTCCAGCTTCCCCTCGACTGATAGGTCCAGGCTCCGCTCTTTGAGAGCCAGTAGCCCTTCACCCATTCGGAAGAAGCCATATATCCCCTGGCATCAAAGTAGTACCACTTTCCGTTGATCATGGCCCAGCGCTTCTTCAGATAGGAACCGCCTGCCAGCGAATACCACCAGCCCTTGGAATCCTTCTTCCAGCTTCCCACCTTCCGGTCGGAGCAGGCACCGTCAGCGGAAAGATAATATCCATCCCGATACGCCTTTGCTTCCATGTATCCCTTTTCATTGAAGTAGTACCATTTCCCGTCGATCTTCTGCCACTGCTTCTTCGGATACCATCCGCCGGCATCCTCATACCACCAGCCCTTGGAATTCTTCTTCCATCCTGCCCGGCGCGGGTGGTCTGAACCGCGGAACCCGGCCTTTCCGTACCAGATTCCCTTCACCCACTCGTTGGAGTAAGCTTTCTCACCGATGGGAGCATAGGTCTCAGCCGGGATCCCCACGAAGACCAGCTTCTGTGCCTCGGAATTGGATGCTCCCAGGAAATATGCATTTCCCTGATATCCTGTTGATGTCAGAAGATACATGGGCCGGAAGCTCATGATCTTATCCTGCTTCGTCGCCTTCGTTCCGTCCTTGCTGATCAGATAGGTGTCCTCTGTGACCATTTCATTACTGTCTGTCTTCGGGAAACCGGTCACCAGGAATCCCTTCTTTGTATAAACGCCGGTTCCTGTAAGCTCGGCTCTCAGTACCATATCCGGGAAATATGTATCTCCGTCTCCCATTGGCTTCATTCGGCTGGTCTCCCCGGAAATGCTGATCGTCGAATAAATGACATTTGCAGGGATCGTTGCCTTATAACAGCTCAGAGCCCGGATCTGCCCCTCATCATCACATCCGAGTGAATTGTTCAGGCCCACCGGTCCCGGACCATCCAGGGTACTTATCTCCATATTCACCGGGTCGAGCTGACGGACATAGGAATACCCGTCATTATCCTCCGTCCGGAGTCCCCGCTCGCCACCCATAAGGTAGATCCCGTATCCGTTATTGATGATGCTGACTGCGTTCTGATAACCTTCCATCTCGATCGAAGACCATTTAATGGTCCTGCTTCCGGGATCCAGGACGCCGATGGCATTCTCCTCCTCTTCCTTGACCGCAGCCGTAAAGAGGATCTTCCCGTTCCATGCACAGGCTCCGCCGGTTATCGCATAATCCGCAGACGTACATACCTTCTCCCAGGTCTTATTACTGATCTTATATCTGTAAACGATGGTTCCCTTCTCCGTGCTTCCCAGCAGACAGTAGACATATCCGTTGAGACCGACCAGCGCCTTCGGATCCCCGCCATAGAAATCCGCGTACTGCTTTAATGCGGATTCCGGTATCTCATACTGTCCGTCCACCGCAACGGTACTTCCCGGCAGAGGCAGTCTGGGATAAAGATCCGCCTGGGATCCCATCCGGAGAAATCTGTGTCCGGTACCTGCGTCGGATGTGACTGCCACATCCTTTTCTCCCGCTGCAAAGCCCTTCGGAAGTTCGGCCGTGATCTTCGTATCCGTCCATTCCTTTACCGTGCAGGCCGTGCCGTTCACCGTGACCGTACCTTTGGCTGTACCGAAGAAGTAGCCATCCAGTGTAAATGTGCCGCTTCCCGCCTTTGCTGATGTAAGCACCGGTACCGTCTCTCCGGCAAGAGCCTTATCCATACGGAAGATGCCGCCGGATACACATTTGTCCTTCAGCGAATCCACGGGAAGGACGCTGCCCGTAACTCTGGCAGCCAGCTTCTCCGGTGTATCCTGTGGATGCTCTGCCGCAAGAGCAGCCACCGCTCCGGCCACCAGCGGAGCAGACATGGACGTTCCGCTTTTTACATCGTAATTGCCCGCTTCGCTGTTCAGGCGCAGCCTGGCGATATCCAGATATGGAACGGGCTTTCCCGTTGTCGGATCGGTCACCTCCACCTCGAGCTGGAATCTGACATCCTGTTTATCCTCATCCAGCTGGGATTCCGGATAGGAAAAGCCGAACTCATAATACCCTTTATCTGCGGTCCCCTCGACCGCGGTCAGTTTCTTCGTCTCTTCCAGACGGGTTATCTCATTGACCACTATGTGAAGCTTCTGCTTCCCGGGGACATACAGGCGGATGACGCCGCCCATACATTTACGGGCATCCTTAAATAACTTGCTTTCAACGGTAAATCTGCCGTCAGATCCGTCCGTATCCTTCAGCTGCAGGACCTTTTTCCCGCCTTCCGCTTCCACCAGGGATTTGGTGACACCGGTATGATTCAGACCCAGAAGATCCGAAGAGACATCGGTTTTGTCACTGAAATCCATATCATAGGTAACTCCGTCCATCGTCAGTACCGGACTGTTCATCGTAGCCGGTCCGGTCCCCGTAGGAACCGTGGAAATGATATCCTCTCCGGGCGCAAATACATCGACCTCACGGGTCCCGTAGTTACTGAAATCGGAGGCCTTGCCCTTTACATTGGAGCAGCCCACCACGATGCTTCCGGGAACTCTTCCCCGGAGACTGTTGGAGGAATCGGCAACATTCATATCCAGACCGTTATTTGCCGCCGCAAATACATTTACGATGCCGGCATCGGCCGCTTCCTTTAACACAAGCAGTTCAGAGAACGACTTCGCATTTCCTCCGTAGGAATTGTTGGTCGCAACCACATTTACGCCGGCCTTCTTCGCCGCGATCACATAACGGAAGCCGCGGATCATGGCATCCAGATGAAAATGTCCCTTCTCGTCACAGATCTTTACAGCCATGAGCTTTGCGCCGGGTGCGATCCCGCTGGTCCCGATCTTGTTCCATTCCGCCGCTATGATCCCGGCACAATGGGTTCCATGCCCGTAGTCATCCATGGGGTCCCGGGAATCATACTTATTCCCATTCTCACGGTAAAGGATCGCGTTCAGACCGTATTTCCCGCCGCCCATGGTCTTAAGTGCGGGATACTTCTCCCCGTCTGTCCACATGTTGTTCTTCAGGTCCTCATGGTTATAATCAATGCCCGTATCGATCACGGCAACCACCTGCTTCGAAGTATCAACCTTCGGTGAAGGGGTCCCTCCGTCAAAGGTATTCCAGCCCTCATCATGGATCCCGTAGGTTGTCGTGTGTTCCCACTGTTCACTGGTATGGAGATCCGCTTCCGCTGCCTCATAGATATAATTCGGCTCCGCGTAAAGCACATCGTCCCGCTTTGAAAGCTCTTCCACCAGTTCATCCGTGGTGAGACGGTCGGAACGGACCAGTGTGATGAGTCCGGAAGAGATCCCCTCTTCCGTATCGTCTACATACATCAGTCCCTCCGCATCATCCACGGAGCTGTCCTTCTCCAGCTCACGTTCTGCGGTGGCGGCTGCCGCATCCTCCGAAGTCACACCGGTTTCTGCCTTATAGCAGACCAGAGCCTCACCCATGACACAAGGCTGTTCTGCCGCATCCTCCGTACCGGTTTCTCCATCCGCGACTGATACGGCTGTCTCCGTCATCCTCTGAGGGGAAGCCACGGCCACGATCCCGCCGGCTTCTGCCGCCTCTGCCGGGATCGGCGCAGCACTTCCCGCAGCACCAAGCATCAGTGCCGCAGCAAGAAGAAAAGCAAAACTGTTTCTACCTGGTATTCGTCGATTCCGTCTTTGTTTGCGCATACTTTTTCTCCTTCAGATTTCTAAAGATATTTGCCAGGATCGCTCCGGAAATGTTATGCCATACACTGAAGATCGCTCCGGGAACCGTTGCCATGGACAGATCCGGAAATGCCGTGCCGGCAAGGGATGTCGCCAGTCCGGAGTTCTGCATCCCCACCTCAATGGAGAGCGCCTTCTTTCTGGACAACGGCAGCTTCAGCACCACCCCAAGAAGGTAGCCTGCCGCATAGCCCAGCAGGTTATGAAGGATCACAACCACAAATACGATCAGTCCCGTCTCCAGGATCCTCTCCGAATTATGAGATACCACCGCCGCCACGATCAGCGTGATGGCGGTCACTGATACAAGCGGCAGAGCATGCTCCGCCTTCGATACATATTTTCCGAAAAGCCTGTTGATCAGAAATCCCAGTGCGATCGGTACGATCACGACCTTGACGATGGACAGGAACATGTCCGGAACATCCACCTGAACGGTGGTACGGAGAAGGAGCCATGTGATCGCCGGCGTAAAAAGCGGTGCCAGCAAAGTATTGACCCCGGTCATTCCCACAGAAAGCGCCACATCCCCGCCGCTCAGGTAGGTAATAACGTTGCTGGAGGTTCCTCCCGGGCATGTCCCCACCAGGATCACTCCTGCCAGAAGTCCCTCTTCCAGTCCGAAGCTCTTCCCCAACCCGAATGCCAGAAGCGGCATGATGATGAACTGCGCTGCACATCCCAGCAGGATGTCCTTCGGTCTTCGAAAGACCAGCGCAAAATCCGCGGGTTTTATGGTGAGTCCCATTCCGAACATGACCACCATAAGCAGGTAATTGACCCATGAGGTCTGTATCCAGAGACAGGATTCCGGCAGAAACAGCGCCAGTGCCGCTACTGCCAGAACGATGACCGCCATATATTTTCCTACAAACTGACTTATCTTCTTCATGATATCTGCTGCCGGGTTCTCTCCCGGTCTTTCAATTTATTTGTCCGGCTGCGGCTCTGCGAAGATCCGGCAGCCTCTCCTGGTTGTGGATTTTATTTCATACATCGCCTTATCGGCATTTGTATAAAGCTCCTTCGTCACGCCCTCCCTGGAGAAGGCAACTCCCGCACTGACACTGGTTTTCGGAAGATCATCGATCAGGTTATCCAGCAGGATGTTCACACTGTCGATCTTCTTCCGGATGGCTTCCCCGTTTTCCTCGGTGACCCCCGGCAGAAGAACCACGAATTCATCGCCGCCGAAACGGATCACATGATCCGAACTTCGGAATGTACTTGTCAAGATCTCCGCAACTCTCTTCAGGATCCGGTCTCCCGCATCATGCCCGTAGTTATCGTTGACATCCTTGAAATGATCGATGTCCATGATAAGAAATCCCACATTCGTCCACTTCGTCCGGTTCGACTCCACAAGAGCCTCATAACCCGCCCGGTTATACACGTCTGTCAGTCCGTCCATATATGCTGCAGCGGCAAGCGTGGTATTCTCCCGCAGCAGTTCATTTGTCTGGAAATACATGAAGAAAAATACGATGCCAAGGATCATCGCCGCTTCACACATGAAGGCAGGGTATCCGAAGAATTCAAATCCCATGGCAGTTACCACAAGGAACAGGCATTCATAGCCCAGCACGATGATCTTCGTATGAAGGCGCCTGGTATCCCGTATGATCAGAAAGACCGTAAACACAAAGTACAGGATCAATGGTACATAACGGAGAAAACCGAGAGGCCCGGTGTGAAAATGGTTATCTTTACTAAAGGAATATACAGTATCCGTAAAGAATACGGAAAATGCGATGAAGACCATCAGGATCAGCGGGATCGCAACTACCGCAAATACCGTCCGGCTCTTCTTCTGGTTCAGATTCATCTCCGTACCGATGATAACGTAGAGTACGGCGGTTCTGGATATATAAAGGAGTGCACTCCAGACAGCGCGCCAGGTGGTGTAGGTATCCCCGTCTGCTGCATAATACTCCGCGTTTCGTATAACCAGTTCAAGCGCAAAAAGAAATGCCGTCACAAGGAAGGACCGTTTCTTTTCCTTTGCCAGCTGCTCATCTTCAAAAAGAATGGTGATCAGAAGTACCACTCCCACGAAGGGCGCAAAATTATTTGTAACGAATTCCATCATACGTTATTTTAACCTTCTTTCACGGATCATATCCCCCAATGATCCTGCTTTTCCTACCGGTCAGCTGTATAAGTCCTGTCCGGTTCCGGCTGTATCCGTTTTGTCATTCCTCCTCCGCATAACTGATCTCATCCAACTCGGCATGAACAAATTCCGCCCAGCTGAACTGATTCATATAGTCCCCGAGATACTGGTATCTAGATCTTTTCTTCTTTTCAAGCCATTCGTAAAGGTCACACTCCACCTTGTCCTTTGCGATGGACATGCTGCCTCTCTGTTTGATGATGATATCCGTAAGTCCCAGATCCGAAAGCGTATTCTGCAGATCCTGGCGAAGATTGCTGAGATAAGAGGTTTTCACCTTCGGGTCCCCGTCATCCTCCCAAAGGCAGGCAATGATCTCCCCATTTGTCGTCTGTACCCCCTTGTTATTGATCAGAACCGCCACGATCTCCTTCGTTTTTGAATACTTGAAGAGGATCGGGACTCCGTCCGCAAAGAGTTCAAAATTCCCGAAGGTCTGCACGAAGACCCGTTTTGACTCCTTCTCCGGAGGATACCGAAGCTCCCGAAGCTCACCCGCTACATCTTCCTCCCCCGGGGGAAGCAGGATACACCCGCTTGCCCGAAGCTCCATGGCTTCGAAGGCCACGTCCTTCTCCTTCGTCATCATGATCAGATTCACCATGGGGTACAGTTCTTTCAGATACCTTCCCAGAAGCAGACCGTCGATATTCGGAAGCTTCGCATCCAGATAGGCCACATCGATCCTTTCCTTTCTGGCTGCGGCAAGTGCTTTGGGGCTGTCGGTGAAGCTGAGGATCTTCGCATCCGGGAGATCCGCACGGATCATCTCCTCCACTGCCTTCAGGGTGGCCTCGTTCTTTTCTACTACCAGAATTGTCATGTCACCCACCCCCTATTCCAGACCGATCGGACGAAGCTCCTGCGCTTCCCATTCCTCTTCCGAAAGGAGAAGGGGATTCCTTTCTCCCACCAGAAGCATTTCCCCGCCGTCCCTGACAGCCTCATGCAGCGGGCCGGACCTGAGATCCGAGATCACCAGCGCCGCAAAGCGGTCATAATTGTCATCATCGATCACCGGAAAATGATACTTCATCCGGTACCAGTGATCCGGATCAAAGCACGCCGTACCGATATAGAGCCGGTCAGCCGTCTCCTCGACCTCATCCGGTCCCGCCACCATCCCCGGTTCCAGATCCAGATCATCACAGAACAGCATGGCATATACCCGAAGGATCTGTTCCCGGACTGTCTGCCGTCTCCCCCGGATCTCGATCTCCGTATTCATGATGCGATAGTACTCTTCCCGGGCCTCTTTCCTGTTATCAAAATCGCATATGGCATCATACAGATGCTTTCCCACCAGGATCTGATTCTCTTTCTTCGTCACATCCACATTTTTTGCAAGCTCTGTATAGTTCTCGCTTATGATCTCATCTTTCATAACCTGATATCTCCATCCTATTTCTCATGTCATCCTGAGGGCGCAGCCACTCCATGTCATCCTGAGCAACGCGAAGGATCTTTACCGACAAGATTCTTCGTCGCTTTGCTCCTCAGAATGACATGCGGAACGCTTCGCTCCTCAGAATGACATGCGGAACGCTTCGCTCCTCAGAATGACATGCCCTCGTCATCCTGCTCCGACTGCCGGAACGCCGCGGGGTTATTATACCGCGCCCTGTCCGCTGTCCCTTTTCCGTACTCGATGGCTCCCACCGGGCAGCGATTGATACACGCCGTGCACTTCGCGCATTTTTTCTTCTCCCATACCGGTCTTCCATCCACCATCTGAATGGCATGGTCCGGGCAGTTCTTCGCACACAGCCCGCAGCCGGTGCATTTATCCGTAACATGGTATTTCTTCGTACCCATGAGCATATGATAGGCGGGCCGGCAGATCCTTGCCGGGAATGCAAGCAGCGGTTTCCGGATCCTGTGCAGCCGGATCTCCGTGCAGATCTCCGACATCTTCTCCTGACAGTTCAGGAAAACCTCCTTTTGATGTTCCTCCGTGCCGTTATTATAAAACAGAAGGCAATTGTCCGGCATGACCAGGGGATAGACACAGAAAAGGGTGATCCCCCTTTTTTTCAGTTCCTTCCGAAGAAGTCCGCCTGCGCATCCGATGCTGCCTCCGCAGGTGATAACGGAATAGACGTACCGGGCTCCCTCGAGCCTGAGATTCCGTATGAGATCAAGTACCACATCACTTACGGTCCAGCAGTAGACCGGGAATACGAATCCCACACTCTCTCCCTTTCCTACCGTATACTGATACTCCTTCTCATCCCGGGCCTTCGCCATATTTACCAGCCGTTCACCCTTCTTCCGCAGCTGATTCGCCACATAGTATGAATTTCCGGTTCCCGTGAAATAAAAGATCATATTACTCCTTCTTTCCCTGTCTCATAGTAAATATGATACCATCATACGTCCCGTATCACAATAAAATACTTTCATCGTATGTGCAAAAAAAGGCCGGCGGCGGATAGATCCCACTGCCGGTCTTCTCCCAGACCACTGCTGTATTTCCTGCTGAAAAACACGATATATACCGCGGTTCTGAGTGTATTTCCCGCTCTTCTTTTTTCGATCTTACTGTAAGGCTTCCTTCAGTACATCCAGATTCCCCTGCATGATGGACAGATATGTCGCGCCGTTTGCGATATCCGCAGACGTGGTTGACTGCATGGAATTCACGGAAAGCAGTTTCTGATCCCGGGATGCGGTATTGTCCCTCACGGTTTCGGCAAGCTTATGATTTGTACCTTCGAGGGTCATGATGGCATGCAGCCCCAGTTCATCCACCTTCCCTGCCAGGAAGATGATGGTTTCGAAGCTTGCCTCGGATTCTGCAGAGCATCCCGTGAAGGCTGCGTAATAGCCAAGTCCGTAATCATCTACCAGATAACGGAACGGGAAGCGGTCACCGAACAGCAGTGTCTTCGTCTTTCCGGCATCCACCGCCGCCTTATACTCTCCGTCCAGTTTCTCCAGTCCGGCTTTATAGTTCTGATAATTCTTCATATAAAGATCTTTATGTTCGGCATCGATCTCTCCCAGCTTTTCAGCGATCTTCCCGCAGAGGACCGTAGCATTTCTAAGGGAGAGCCATACATGTTCATCTTTCTCTTCTTCATGCTCATGGTCATGATCATCCCCGTCATGGCTGTCTTTGTCATGATCATCCCCGTCATGGCCGTCTTTGTCCTCCTCATGATCATGATCGCCCTCTTCATGTTCATGCTCCATGCCTTCCACGATCTCTTCATTCTTAACCTGATCCCCGAGAACCTCCAGCAGATTGAGGGAAGCCGGAGCCTCACCGGATCCGAGAACATCCTTAACCCATGCATCCGAAGTACCGCCTACATAGATAAAAAGATCACACTCCTTTATCTTTGCCATATCCTCAACTGTAGGCTGATAGCTGTGCAGATCCGCACCATCATCCAGGAGCAGGGTCAGTTCCGCATGGTCCGCATTCTCCCCGAGAATATTCTTTACCCAGTCATATTCCGGAAAGATCGTTGTAACTATCTTTAATGTTTTACCGGTAGTGTCTTCTCCTGCTTTATCCGTGGCAGTGTCCGCCGGGGCACCCTTCTCCCCACCCTTTGTCTGACCTTCCGTCGCATTTGCGGCAGCAAACTCGCTTCTGCCGTCCGAGAGATTTCCGCAGCCCGTAAGGCACCCAAATGCCAAAACCGCAGTAAGTATGCCGGCCAGAAGTTTTCTTCTTTTCATTGTACGATCCTCCAAATCCATGTGGTGGTGCTTATCTTCTCTGACACCACCGGCTATATTTGCAACGCTGTCGCATATTATAGAACGGCAACTGCCGGTTGTCAATACATTTTTGCAACATTGTTGCATTTTTCTTCGGACAGGGAATTTCTTTACCCCGGCCTGCATAAAAAAGGCCCTGCCCTGCGGGCAAAGCCTTTCCTGTCCTATTTCTTCTGACAGTCTTCACATTTTCCTATAATGATGGATTTGGATGCGTTGATATCCAGTCCGTAGATGGAATGCAGCTTATCCTCAAATTCATCCATAAACGGATTCTCGAGATGAAATACCTTTCCGCACTCACTGCACTGGGCATGCATATGCGCGTCACAGTGTTCATGCTCCTCCGAGTACTGATAGAACCATGCATCCTGATTCGGTTCCTTAAAGCGGAGCAGGCTGCCCTGCTCACACAGCCGGTCCAGATTCCTGTAGACCGTAGCCCGGTTGACATTCTCCTGCTCACAGACGGATGCATAGATCTCCCGTGCGGTAAATCTCTTATCCTTATGCTCCTTCAGGTAGCCAATGATCAGTTCTCTTGCCTTTGTTTTATAGGTCTGCTTTCCCTTGTCCATCAGATCACCTGCCTCAAATCCACGATACATGAAACATAGTCATTCTATCATTCCGGATCCGGAAATGTCAAAAGATTTAGAGTATCGATGTATACGCCAAACCTCTTACTTCCGGGGAGACTTGGCCGGTTTCTTCTGGTTTGTCTTCCCCGAAGACTTAGCAGGCATTTTACCTCCCTCAAGATTGACAAAACCATTATTCTGCTTTTCGATCGCCGCGTAATGCAGGGGACTTTTGTCGAAGGGATCGATCTCCTTCATACTGCGCATACTGTTATACTTATCCCTGGCCTGACACATCTGGAAGGATTCTCTCTGCATATCCACATATCGCTCCAGCTGCCCGGACAGGGAATCCCTGGTCTTTAATGCAGCCATATATTTCTTAAATTCCCTTGAGGTCTTAAAGGTCTCCATCTCCTTTAACAGATTTTCCTTTTCCTTCCCCTCGGCCTCGGCGATATCCATCTGAAGGGTCTGATATTTATCGGCCGTATCTGCCTGATCTACCAGATATTCATTTGCTTTCTCCAGCGCTGCGTTCAGTTTCTTATAGGTTTCGGTCTCCACCACATCCCTCTGGTCAAAGGGAACCACCTCACCCCTATCCATGGCATCGGCCAGATCCTTCCTGTACTCCTTATCCTTTATCTTTCCCTTCGGATCCTTCAGGTAATCCTTCTCACGTTTGAGCATACTCTTCTTTATGGTCCGAACCCGGTCCTCGCTCATTTCATTCACTACATACAGCGGTAATCCGGCGGGACGCCGGGGATCTGTATGGATCCTGACCGGTGAAAGGGAGATCCTGGGATCGATCAGTGTGGGATCCTTCAGGAGTTTATCCGTCTCATTCATCAAAGCACGGAAATCCTTATCACTGTTTGCTGCGGCCTTCGCCATATCCGTCTTTCTCGACTCCGGTATCGTGTCTCCTTCCGGGATGGACACCTGCTCATCCGGGGCCTCCTCCAGAAGCGCTTCCATCTTCTGTACGGAATCATAAAGGCTTCCCTTTCCGTGATCCAGGAAGGCTTCGCGGAAAGCGTAGTCATTGGCCTGAATCTTGTTGCATGCATCACCAACGGCAGTCTGAAGCTTTTTCTTCAGATTATTTGATTTGGTGAGCTTGCCGAAAAGATTTGCGCCCATGTCGCCCTGGCCGGGCTGTGGATTCTTATAACTAAGCTGCCCGTACGCAGAATAAAGGTCAAGTTCCTCATCCGGCACGACCTTCGGTACCTCCGTATCCAGTTTTCCGGGAGGCATGGTCGCATATACCTTCTCACTTTTCTTTATTCCGGTCTTCACCACATTCAGACGTTTTACTGCTGCCTGGATCTCCCGGCCACTCAGACCATAACCCTGCATGATCATGGCGAAAGCATCCGGAGACAGGGCCGTGATCGCATCAGCCATGGACTTCGGGATCACCCTGAGGTTCTCATACTGGGTAAATCCTGCGGTTCTTTCCGGATAAGCGAGGAATGCCAGATCATTATCGATTCCCTGCACGCCGGAAAGATTTCCTTTTTTATCATATTGGTAGAAGGCATTCGCCACATGTCGGTCGATATTTCCGCAAATATAATCCAGAACCTGCAAAGAGGCAATCTTCTTATTTGCTCCTGCAGACTGCTCGATCCTGGTGTTATCCATCTTTACGAAATTCCCGAAGAAGGAAATATTCGAGATGTCCTCACCGACGGCCGGCATCATGGCAACCCCTTTTTTCCTG
The DNA here is from genome assembly GCA_902775555.1 of uncultured Lachnospiraceae bacterium. Lineage (GTDB taxonomy): Bacteria > Bacillota > Clostridia > Lachnospirales > Lachnospiraceae > Eubacterium_Q. Next base: position 31,622 of record CACYMQ010000023.1, read on the forward strand.
ACCAGCTTTCCGTCTTCAACGCCCCAGACATTCATCTTCCTGGAGAATGCAATGATATCGCCGCAACCCAGAAGTTCTGCCACATCGCTCATCAGCGCATTCCGCGCGCCGATATCCGAAGTGTGATCCATATAGAGCGAGCGGTGCGTCTGTTCAACAAAGCGTGCTTTCAGGATCTTACCGGTATAGTCCATAAGACCGAAGATTGCCTGCATCTTATTCCGTTTACGCTCCTCCGGTGTCTTACTTTCATCCTTATCCAATGTCCCGATATCCTTCAGTAACCTGTCAAAGGAGGTTATTCCCCTGTCATGTAATGATTTTTTCAGATTCTTGAGCAGCTTGTCCGGATTGTTATCACAATTACTGAGCATTAGATTCGACGAGCCCTCGAGCATATCGAAAAGATCGGTCCGTTCCAGCCCCTCTGCCAGACGGTACAGCCTGCTTACGCCGTTTTTTCCGGGAATGAGCCATGGTTCCAGGACCGGGTACTTCTCCCGAATCTCTCCGGCGATCCGCTCTTCATCCTGAAGGGAGGGATCCTTATCCGAATCCTTATCATAGGTGGAACTCTCCGTAAAATACATCTCCACCCGGTCTTTCTTTCTGATACCTTCCGCCGGCTCATCCTCAATGGTCACCGGGATCAGGTACCTGGTATTCATTCCGGCTCCGGTTTTCTTCATCTCGGAAAGACCTTTCCCATCCAGGACCACGGTACGGGTCTTGGATTTGTCATAGAATTCCTCGATGGTGAGAAGCTGCGGATCCTCTTCCTTTGCTATGCGGTTTTTATACCGGGTCAGAGCCATCACGTCCTTGGAGAACTTTTTGATGAGACGGAAATACAGTTCTGCCTCTTTCCCTGCATCTTCGCCGCTCTTTGCCTCATCGTATTTCTTCTTCAGTGCGATCCCGCATTTTTCATAGGATTCCAGCAGGCTGCCTGCAGCTTCCGCAGTCAGAAGTGTCTTTTCTTCTTTCAGCCGGCTGACCTGATCGTACAGTTCCTTCAGCTGCTCGGCTTCATTTCCTGCACCCAGTTTTTCTTCTGCTTCCTTCATCAGATCGCGACGCTTATCAACTCTGTTTTCACCAGGCATAACTTTGTCCTCCGTTATCGATATTTCTGATCCACACAAGATTCAAACCGATTCTACATCATGCAGAGCAACAAAAGCGCAACAACTCCGCACGAGTGCGAGCACGAGTGCGAGAACACGCACGAGAACATGGGGAGCATCACCCAAATGTGATCACCGCAAGGATCCACACATAACACAGGGTTTTCGGTATCATCAGCATACCAAGCTTCGGACGCAACTTCCCATAAACCGCGACGGGAAGATAGGTAAGAAAACTAAGGATCACCGCAAGAATGATCTGTATATAGATTCCGGTCCCATAATTCATTGCATGGCTGATCACCCGGAGATAACCGATGATCGTAAGGATCCCAATGAGTACAAAAGGCAGATTCCGGATCCACGCCCACTTTACGCTGCCCTCCGAAGAAAACCACCGGTTCTGCGGGAAGAGAAGCAGGATGATCCGGATCACAGTGAGCCAGAGGATCGCCTGCTCTACCCAGAGATTATATGCCGCCGTCTGACTCTCTGTCCCGGCATGGTATTCCATGGAATCACCTCGTAATGGAAGAAATGAGATTCCCAAGCCCCAGGAAGAACCCCTGCTGTGATATACTTCCGCGCAGATTCACCATGATACGCGGAATCAGATGAAAGGAATCCCCCATCAGAAGAAGGAGTGTCAGCAGAAATCCGAAGAAATAACGCGAACGTTCCGTGTTGATGAGGGAATCCGCATCGGCGACACTCCATTTCCCTTTCAGTATGAAGATAAAGATGATAAGTACAAGCAGATAGAGGATGCAAAAACCTGCTTCCCCGAGCCTTGCACCTAATGGTTTCTCATTCTCTTTCATTGCAGTTTCCCTCTTTCAGGATCCGGTATGGATACCGACCATCATCTCATAACCATTGTAACACACTCCGCCACCGGCGACCATT
>CACYMQ010000024.1 GCA_902775555.1 uncultured Lachnospiraceae bacterium
TTCCTGATCGTCATGATCATAGGGATCATCGCATCTTTCCTGATATCCAGAGGTGCATACACTTCCAGCTACACCACCAGTGACAGCGGTTACGGGTGTGAGAAATACACCGGAGCCGTAGATGATTCGAAAGGTTTTTGGGAGGATCATGCCTCCGGAGAGCCCTGGATCGACAACTCCAACAAAAAGTATCTGGAGGAAGGCTTTGACAGCTTCTATCGTGAAACCGGTGTCTGGCCGTTCCTTTATGTCACGGACAGCTACGGCGACAAGGGAGATTTCGCCACTTACGAGGAGCGGGTGTATGATGAACTCTTCGGTGATAATCCCGGCAATCTGCTCTTCGTCTTCATAAGCAATGATGAAAGCTATTATATCGCTGCAGGAACCGGAAATGGTGACGTCGTCAACAACAAGACCATCGAGGTCTTCCAGAATAAGATCAACCGTTACTGGACTGACAGCAGCATGAACGGTGATCTGGCCCGTATCTTCGGTAAAGCCCTTTCCACCGCAGGAAAGCAGCTGATGAAGTCGCAGACCGATTCCCTGTTGTTAAAGAAGAATGTGAAGACCATAATGATCGTGATGATCGTGATGGCCGGTGTCATTATCGTGCTTCTCATCCTTATGAGCTGGTGGAAGAAGAAGAAACAGGCACAGAAGGAAGAGGACGAACGTCTCGAACAGATCCTGTCACAGCCGCTTTCCACCTTCGGAAATCAGGAGCTGCATGACCTGGGTAAGAAGTATGACAATGTGCAGGTTCCGAACCAGGCCGCAGGAGGGACGACGGGCGCTGCAAATGCAAACACGGTCGCACCTGATTCCGTGCTGAACGGAAATGTGGGTGACAGCGCATCGACGACAGTGGATACGGATTCGGTGCTGAACCACAATAAAGAGTAGCGTTGCACTCTCGTGCTTCGCACTCGAGTTCGCGCTGGCGCGCTATACAGCAAAAAAGAGAATCATCCGCTTGGAAGCGAGCTTCCGCGGATGATTCTCTTTTTTGCTGTGCAACGCTTGTAGCTATGCTCACTCCTCCCACACGACGTCGGTGCCGTCGTTGACGAAGCGGCCTTCCTTATATACCTTGTAAGCGGTATACAGGTTGAAGATCCCCAGGATCACAAGGACGATCCCGAATACATAGAACAGGAAGCTGACACTCTCCAGCCAGGTCTTCGGGAACAGGAATAACAGGAGTCCCACAACTGCCGATACGATATCGGTTATCAGATAGATATTATACTTATCCGACTTTCCCTTCAGGCTGTGCTCTACAATGATGCGGACCAGGGAATTCAGGAATATACAGAGTCCTACCACCTTCAGGAAGAAGTTGGATACCCAGCCCGGATTTACAACACTGATCAGACCGAGAATGAATAATGTAGAAGCTCCGAAGATCACCAGCGGAGACATGGTACTCAGAAGTGACAGTCCCAGGACCACCGCGCCGATCATCAGTATGACTCCAAGCACCGTTACCAGCACATCCAGCACATTTCCCTGCAGGAGAATGAACAGGATGCCCAGGATCAACATGATAAACGGTATCACATACCTCTTTGATTCGAACTTCACAAAGTTCATGATGTTTTTTTCTTTCTGCATCCCCGAAGACTTACCACTCTTATCTTCCAACAGATTATTTCTGCCCATCAACCTATGTCCTCCTCTAAAACAATTCACTTCACACAGATTCCGGACCGGATCAGCTCCGGATCATGTGATCTCATATATCTGTCACTCATTTGCGATCATGGCTTCCAGTTCACCTGCGGTCATTCCCGTCTGCTCCCCTGTATCCATACTGTCCGCACGCTGTACGGTTCCGTTTCCCGCTTCGGCTTCTCCGTCCGCGTTCCCATCCGTCCCTCCGTCCGCCGGTTCATCTCCCTGCCGGGGTGCTTCCGTCGTGGTCTCTTCCTTCTTCTCGGAAGACCCGTCCTCCGAAGACTTCTCCGGCAGCAGCGTTGCCCCGCCGGAAGCGATCTGATTCTTCATGGCATTGATCTGTGCCTGAAGCGATTCTATCTTCTTTTGAAGATCCGTTTTCTCCTGATCCGCCTGTTTGATGCTTTTCTCATTTTCACTGATCTGCAGCTGCATGGCGGCGATCTCGGAATTCTTTGCCGACATCTCCTTCAGATAGGAGGATTCCTGTATCTCCATATCCGCCTCTGCTCTCTTCCGGATCCCCGGGATCGTAAGAAAATACAGGATCAGCATGCCGATCACGATACCGGCAAACATATATACATTGGAGTAACGGGCCATATTCGATTCTTTGAACCTCTTCATGACCGTGACACTGGTCCGCTTTCCCGTTACGGACCTGGGTTCGATCTTTCTGGCCGGCCGCTGCCCCTCCGGAGTCTCCACTCCGTAGTAATCATCAAAGAGCTCATCCGCCTCCTCTCCATGCTCCGCAAGTCGTACGATCTTCTCCTCCGATTCTCCCATGTCCCGAAGATATCTCTGGGCGGTAAGATTCGTACGGTCAATGGACAGAACCCGTGACAGACTCTTCCTGGCCATACCCTTTCGATCCTGTTCGATATAGATCAGAGCCATCAGCAGATGTCCCTTAATGAAATTCTTATTGATGGATACTGCCTTACGAAGTGCGATCAGTGCAAGATCGAAGGAGTGCTGATTGGAATGCTCCAGGGCCTGGTTAAACTCTCTTGCTACGTCCGAGGCCCTCTCGAGTTCCTTCGGATCATCCCGGATCACCTTCAGATAATGTACCGCCGGATTCTGTTCGGCCTTATAATTCATGCTGATCACCCATTGGCTGAGGGCCGGGACCACCTCTCCCATCTCATAGAGAACAAGGCCCAGCAGGTTTCTCGCCCGGATATTCATCTTATTATAGCGAAGCGACATCCGCAGGGAATCCACCGCACCGGAGAGATCATGGATCCTGGCGCGGTCCAGACCGATATTATAATGATAATCGGATGTATTAAAAGCCTTCTGCAGGAATTTCCGGCTCAGCTTACAGGATGTACAGTACCCGTTCTGACTGACAGGCTGTCCGCAGTAAAGGCATTTGTCTCGAATGGCCATTATCTCGTTACTCCTCGCAGATCCTCTGTCATCTGAAGCACGATGTCGGAGATATCCTTAAGATCACTCTGCAGGATATCCTCCTCCGCCTGGCTTACCTCCAAACTCGGACTGAATCTCTTCAGTTCTTCATCAAAATCCAACATAGTTCCGACTCCTCGTCTATTTCGCCGATCCGTTGAACATGGCCTTCAGTTCTCCCACCAGATACAAGGATCCGGTCACGACCACCAAATGACCCGCCTCCGGTCCGGCTGCTTTTCCATCCGGCAGAGTTCCAATCCCGGCAGCTTCCAGCGCCGCCTGCAGGTCCTCCGCGGAAATGATCTGTGTATTCTTGTCAAATGTGTCTGCCAGGAGCCGTCTCAGCTCCTCAGGCTCTTCCGAGCGGCTGCCGGTATATCTGGTCAGTATCACGGTATCCCAGGGCAGACCTCCCAGTTCCTTCAGCACCCCGTGGATATTCTTATCCTCAGATGCACTGAAGATCAGGGTACGCTTTCTGATATCCTTCCTCTCCTTCAGCAGGGCCTGCAGACTTTCCGACAGCCTTGCCGCAGCCGATGGATTGTGCGCACCATCCGTATAGAGCCCGTCCCTGATCTCTTCCAGCCGGCCCTCCCATCGGAATCCCGAGAGACTGCTTCTTACCAGTTCCCGGATCCGGGGCTTCTCCCATCCGGATAAAAGCATGGGAACAGCGGAAATCGCAGTGATGGCATTTTCCACCTGATACAGGGCCTTCGTCGGCAGGAAGACATGATCGTATCTATCATAATCGTTTCGGAAGGAAAAATCAATGCCAAGAGGCACTACTTCTTCCGATATAAGTTCTGCTTCCCCGCAGTTAACGATCATTTTACATCCGATATCCGCGGCTTTTTTTCGGATGACACGGGCTGCCGTTTCACAGCAATGGTAGACTAAAGGAGCCGGTCCGGTTATGATCCCCGCCTTCTCGGCAGCAACCTTCTCTATGGTATTCCCGAGATACAGTTCATGATCCAGTCCGATCTCCGTAATGACAAAGAGCTCCGCAGGTATGCTTGTGGTCGCATCCAGCCTGCCTCCCAACCCGGTCTCAAGGACGGCATCTTCCACCTGTTCCTTATGAAAATGCAGCAACGCCATCACGAAAAGCACCTCAAAGAATGTCAGCACCGGCAGCCGGTGTTCTCTCTCTGCATCCTTCACCTGCCGGTAGCATTCCGTGAGATCCTCATCCGGGATCTCATTTCCGTTCACCCGGATCCGTTCATTCATCCTGACCAGATGGGGTGAGAAGAATCCGCCGACTCTTCTTCCCGAAAGACGCAGCATGTCGGAAAGCATTCTGCAGACGGAGCCCTTTCCGTTGGTTCCCGCCACATGGATCACCCGGATCCCCTGTTCCGGATGACCGAGAGCCTCCAGATAATCACGGATCACCTGAAAGGTATGCTTCTCTTTCGTGAACTTCGGGATCCCCAGTATGGCATCCACGGTTTCCTGATAGCTGTTCATCGATTGTCCACCTTCTCCGGATAGAGATCATGGTTGGACAGTCTCTGCCATGCCACTTCCTCCCATTTCGTACCCGGACGTCCGTAATTGCAATAGGGATCGATGGAGATCCCTCCTCTGGGTGTGAACTTTCCCCAGACCTCGATATATTTCGGATCCATGAGCCGGATCAGGTCCTTCATGATCAGATTCACGCAGTCCTCATGGAAATCCCCATGATTCCGGAAGCTGAAGAGATACAGCTTCAGCGATTTGCTCTCTACCATTTTCTGATCCGGAACGTAGGATATCGTAATGGTCGCAAAATCCGGCTGTCCCGTGATCGGACAAAGGCTGGTAAACTCCGGGCAGTTGAACTTCACGAAGTAATCGTTATCCGGATGCTTGTTCTGAAATGTCTCCAGCACCTCAGGTGCATAATCCATGGAATACTTTGTTCCCGCCGCACCCAGCAGGGTGATCCCTTCTTTTTCCTCATCTGTTCTGGACATATTGACTCCTTTTCTTTTACTTGATCATTCCGGGATCCGGATCTCCCCGAGCCCTTCACTGAATCCATACAGCCATGTCTCACGTACCGGAAGCTGCAGGATATCCTCAACCGTTTCCTTATACAGAGACAACTGTGCCCTGTATCTGTCGATCAGTGCCCCCGCGCTGTCCATCCGGTCCGTTTTATAATCCATCAAAACCGCATACCGTTTTCCGTCTTCATCCGTTTCCAGGAAGAAGGCGTCGATGATCCCCTGAAGGACCACGGGTTCATCCGTATCAAGGCAAAGCTCCGTGACCGGTTCCGTCACGGCTCCGGAACGACTGCTTCGGGCTATCGATGCGGACGCTGTCATGCCATCCTCTTCGACCGAAGCCTCCCCTGCCTCAGCCAGAGGGATCTCTGCCCCCAGTCTTTTTGCGGGAAGCTCCATCAGGAACTGCTGTTCCTTATAGAGCATACCCTGCTCATCGGCCTTCTTCATCCGGGCAAACAGACTGTGTTCATCCGCAGAATAAAATCCTGCAAGTTTCTCCGCCCGGATCGCCCTTCGGTGTTCCGGCGTGAAGGCTCCGCTCCGAAGCATTTTCTTTAACCAGTCCACCAGATCCTTCCTGCTGTTGATCTCACGGAAGGGAAGCAGCTCCATCAGCTTATGAACAGCCGTACCGTAATCCGCACCACTAAGCGTTTTCTTCTTAGTTCTTTTCTCTTCCTGTATTCTGTCTCCGCCTTCCGCCTCTGCAGCCTTCGTTCCCGTGCCTACCGGTTCTGCGTTTTTCGCTCCAGCGCTTTCCGCCTCTGCCGCCTTCGCTCCTGCGCCTTCCGTTCCTGCGCTTTCCGCCTCTGCAGCCTGTCCCGGGGCGGGTTCTTCGATCCCGAGACCTCTCGCCTCCATGGCTTCATGCTTGATCTCGGAGACAGACAGTTTCGTTCTTGTCTCTACCGCAGTCAGATACGGATATGTGAAATTATAAGCCTCCTTCAGTTCTTCTGCAAGGGAAGCTGCATCCGCCACCTCTTTTTGCTCCGCCGGGAGTCCGGTCTTAACCTCTTCCTTCGAAAGCAGACAGGGATCAATGACCCGGATCTTCAGATACTTCTCCGCCTCGTGAATATCCTTTCCTATGACCTTCAGGATATAGTCCAGATTCGACTGCCCGTTTCCAAGCTCGGTATACGGGATCGGAGTGCGGTCCGGTTCTCCGGCTGCCGCTTCTTCGAGCATCTCCCGAAGATCCCTGCCCATTCCGGTCATGATCAGACGCTCCTTCGCACGTGTCATACCGACGTAAAGAAGACGCAGTTCCTCCTGAAGACTTTCTGTCCACTCCAGCTTTTCGACCGTATTCCGAAGGATCCCCTTCGTCGACTGGATATATCTTTTTCCGACCCGTCGGATATGGGAGGGGACGATCCCGTACCGTGCACTGAGCATTACCGGACTACTGCTGTCTGCTCTATAATAATTCCGCCCCAGACAGGCCAGGAAGACCACCGGATACTCCAGTCCCTTACTGCTGTGCATCGTACAGACTCTTACACTGTTTCCCATCTCGGTGAACGCAGTGCCGCGGGCGAAGTCCGCTTCATGGATCCTGCATTTTGCGATATAACGGAGAAATGTGAAAAGCCCGTGATTTCCGGCCTGCTCAAAATCCTCCGCCTTGGCCGTAAGCTGCATCAGATTGCTGAGCCGCCGTTCCCCCCTGGGAAGTCCGGCTGCATAGAACCTGTAATCCGTATCCGTAAGGATCCGGTCGATCAGCTGTGAGATCGACAGATAGACTGCCGCCTTCTTCCAGTCACGGATCATCCCGTTGATCCGGATCAGCTTCTCTCTTATCGCCTCAAGAGACGCGTCCTCACCGTTCATCACCCGTTCTGCGGTATCATACAGGTTCTCTCTGTAATATGCCCTTTGCATGGTGAGACGCACCAGATCCTCATCCGTAAAGCCGCCAAAGGGAGAATGCAGCACTGCCGCATACGGGATATCCTGTCTTGCATTGTCGATCACATTCAGTGTGGAAAGGATCGTAACGACCTCCTCGGCATCGAAGTAGGCCTTCGGATCATCCAGCTGAACCGGGATCCCCATCCTCTCATATTCCCGGATCATACCTCCGCAGTTCCGGACGCTTCGCTGCAGGATGGTAATGTCCCGGAATTCCAGAGGACGGCGTTTGGGATTCTCCGGTCCCTCCTCCCTGTTCCTGTCAAATGCCTCATTTGCGATATAGAGCGGCCCTTCTCCGGTCTCCGGATCCCCGTAGATCAGACTACGGATCCTGTGACCGATCATCCTGGCCTCCAGGATATCCTTACTTTCAGGGCGTCGCCTCTGATCGTCCGGACTGTCACCCCCGTCCGTATCATCCGCCTCTGCCTTTCCTGCCGGATCAGCAGATGCTTCCGCCTTCTCAGGATCCTGCAGTTCTTCCTCCTCACCCGCATCCTCCGGTTCGGTCAGATCTCCCAGGAGAAGCTCTGCCTTTCTGTCCTCCCGGATCTCCTTCACGGTACCGTCCGGCGGATTCAGCTGGACCTCCTCATTGTACAGGATCCCGCCGAAGTCTTCGCACATCAGCCGGCGGAAGAAGAAATTGCACGCCTCCAGAATCTCATAAAAGGAACGATAATTCTGATTCAGATAGATCACCCTTCCGGGCAGGGTCTTCTCCCTGTATGCCTTTTCCTTTCCCTGGAAAAGCTCCGGTTTCGCCTGACGGAACCGATAGATGCTCTGTTTTACATCCCCTACCATGAAAATGTTATAGGGCTGGCCATCCCTGTGTCTGGCCACACTGTTCATGATATGCTCCTGCATATCCGTACCGTCCTGGTATTCATCCACATAGATATAGCGGTATCGTTCACTGTATGCCTGACCAACCGGTGTCACTTCCTTCTTCACCGTATCGTAGAGGATATGATAGGCGGCATGGGCTATGTCACCGAAGTCATATTTCTTCAGTCGTTTTTTCTCGACTGCCATTTCCTGCCGGAACAGAAGCACTGCCCGTACCAGCTGCGAGACCATTGCATATGCATCCTCCAGTTCGGCCTCCAGGCCTTCCCGGTCGACGGTGACGGCCAGGGCATCCGTTTTCTTGTTCAGGGCAGCTCTGAGTTTACTAACCTGTTCGATCAGTTCCTCCGGATAATGCTTTATATAAGTACCCTTTAAAAAGCTCTGCTTTTTCTCTTTCAATGCCGCCGTGAAGCTGAAGATATCCTCTGCCAGAAGTGCATTCTTCAGTCTCGTGATATCATGATCCAAAACCAAAATGACAGCACCTGCCGTCTTAACCTTATCCGGATCCTGTTCTCCCATAAAGGGCTCCTTCAGCGCCTCGTACCCGGGAAGATGATCGGCCAGTTGCCGCTTTCTGTCCTTCAGGAGAGCCACTGCCCATTCCATCTTACACGGGTCTCCCTCCGGAGACGGAGCAGCCGAAGCAAGCCACCCTTCCGGATCCGCAAAGCTCTCCGCTTTTTGATCTACGGACTTGATCAGTTCCCTGAGATGACTGTCATCATAAACATTTGTTGTATAGAAGGAAGCGATCCTTCGGAAATCCGGATCCCGATAGAGCTGATCCAGAATGCGGTCCAGGATCTCTTCCTTTAACAGATCGGATTCTCCGCTGTCCATCGTAGCATATCCGGGATCGATCCCGGCGATCTGAAAATTCTCCTTCACCACACGGTTACAGAAGCTGTCGATCGTGGAAATATCCGCATTTGCGGCCTTCGTCAACTGTGCCAGAAGCAAGGGATTCCCACTTTCATAGGCCCGTTCCTCCAGTTTCTCGATGATCTTTCCCTTCATCTGTGCAGCCGCTGCCCTTGTAAAGGTCATGACCAGGATCTGATCCATCTCACAAAGACCGGCCTCCACACTTCGTATGATCCGTTCCACAAGAACCGCAGTCTTTCCGGAACCTGCCGCTGCCGAAACCAGAAGATTCGAATCCTCTTTGATGCTGTCCAGGACCTCCCTCTGCCCCTTATTCCATTTCACTTCACCCATTTATTCTTCCTCATCCCCTAAAGACTCCGTTTCTCCTGCGAACAGGATATCCTCGCGCTCTGCCTGTTTCTTCAATCGGGCATTTCGGAGAGGTACGGGATTCACATTTCCGGTCTCTGCAAGTTCCTTCAGCAACGCGATCTTATCCTTCGATGCCTTGACATATCTTCCCGGAACCTCCTCGGCCCGAAGACGGCACACCTCTTTTGCGTCACAGTACTTGCAGGATACCCATATCCTCCCCTCCTTTGTTGTGGGATCACGGGGTATCTCTCCCTTCAGGACCTCTTTCGCCATATTCTTCATCTTGTACAGACTGTATTCTCCCAGTCCCAGCATTTCCTCCGTATCCAGGAGCATCGGGTTTCCGTTTATCCTGCCGTTACCTGCATAGGTCGTAAGCATCAGGGTCTTCGCACTCTGAAGTTCCCTGTTTTCCCCGACCGCACCTTTCTCCTGGATCTCCAGCACGTAATGAAGCGGTTTTCCGCTTTCCTCTTCCTCTTCTTCTCCGGGGCTGATATTGATCGGTCCGCGCAGTCTGAGTTTTTGAAGGCTCGCCTGCTGTGCCGCTGCCTCCTCACTTCCTGTCTTCTCAAGGGCTTTCTTCGAAAATGTATCGACCTTCGGCCGGGAAATATGATAATAATACATCCCCGCGGGGATCACTGCCCCTTCCTGCTTTCGGAAGATCTCCGTAAGGACTCTGGAATACAGTGCAAGCTGCAGATTTCTTCCGTCTCTCAGATCCACCGGATCAAGGCTTTTGTCCGAAGTCTTATAATCCAGGATCCGGATATAGATCTGTCCGTCCTCATCCCTGTAGGTATCCAGCCGGTCCACAACTCCTGTGAGATCGACCTTCTCCGGAGTTCCGTCCGGGCGTTCCACAGTGAATTCGGCATCAAATCTTCCTTCCAGAACCTCCGGCCGCATCCTGCTCTCCGAGATCTGCAGTCTCAGGATCTCAGCGCTGAGAGCCGCATATTCCTCCAGTTCCGAGAGAATCAGTGCGTTTTTCCCTTCCTGCTCCTCATCCGTTTCATTGTAATCCGGCGGTATGATCTCATACGCAACGGCCGACTCTCTGGCAAGACGCACCGCCGCATCCCGGAGCTTTTCCTCGTCGATCCCCGCCCAGTCATTCCCGTGCCGGTCCCTTACCTCGCGGAACAGTCCCTCCAGAACCGCATGCATTACCGTCCCTATATCCGTCTTATTGATGGTATGTTCTCTTCGGGGGCGGAGTCCCAGAATTATGCTGAGAAAGAAGGAGTACGGGCATTCCGCATATTTCTCCATACCGGAAATGGAGATCTTCAGGTCGATATTCCCCATCAGCTCCGGCGACAGCTTCTCATGTCCCTGCTCTTCATTTGCTTCTCTCCCCGGGCATTCCGGAAGCGCCTGTACAAGAGCCGACTTCTCCAGGGCTTCCTTCTCCGTAAGCGGGCCTGATTCCTCTTTCTTCATTAACCGGACCAGATTCAGGCGATCCGGCTGTCCCGCTCCCGAGATCCCGCTTCGCAGTTTATGCGTTACGGAAAGATACGGAAAGATCCGAAGGATCCTTCCGAGCAGGAAAGACGGTTCCGTGTCGCTCCCGCTCCTGTCAGTCAGGCTGTAGGTAAGCACCAGACGTTCCACGGCCTTACTCATGGCAAGATACAGGGAGAACTGTTCCTGAAATCTCTTTCTTCCCTCATCCGGTGCCAGTTCCTTGTCACGAAGTCCCCTGTCCAGCTTCAACCGGTCCCTGTCACTGAGGATCCCGCCCTCTGACCGCGGTCTCGGGAACTTACCGTCATTCATATTCATGATATACAGATATTTCACGCCATCGATCCTGGTCCGGTCCAGATCACCCACCAGTATCCTGTCCAGCGTCGGAGGGATCACACCCAGATGCAGTTCCCGGGTTCCCGCCAGAAGCGTCTCCCGAAGCTCATGCACCGTCATCGGTGTATCCTTCAGTATGGCTGCGGTCTTCTCCAGCACATCCGCAAATCTCTCATCCAGTCCGCGGTAGGCCCTGGCCTCCGCCAGGTAACCGAAGCTCCTCAGATCCTTCTCTGCAGCCTCAACCCTCTGTCCGAGATCCAGCCGTTCATCCCTTCCCAACTGCAGCATGCCTGCGATCATTTTCTCTACGGGAACTTCCTTTTTCCCCGCGAAGGGAAGGACCGGTGAAAGAACGTCCAGGAACAGCTCTCTTGCCGCATCCACCTTCTTCAGCGCTTCCTTCTCTTCCTCTCCGGGTTCCCGCTTTCCCAAAAATGCTGCAGCATGCTTCTTCCATAAGCGCTTTCCACGGATCCCGTGGGCGATCACATGGTTCTCCATTAATTCTATGCTCTCCCTTCCGATCCCCAGCTGATCCAGCGCCGCATCCAGCACACCGGTCTTCAGGAAGGAGAACACGGATTCATATCCGAAGTCCGTATCCACGATCTCCAACGAGAGCAGCTGGGCGTCAATGATCGGGTTATTGGTAAAGCTTCTTGTGATATCGCAGAAATATGGCAGTTCATACTCACGCATGGTCATATCCAGATAACTTCCGAGTCCCTTAAGATCCGGTGTCAGTATGGCGAAATCCCGGTATCTCTGCCCGCGTGTCCGGACCATCCGGTGGATGTCCTCGAGGATCACCCTCAGCTCCTCCAGAGGATTCTCCGTGCTCCATACGGCAAGGTTCTTCTCCACCTCTGCTCCCGGCGCCTTATACTCACGGATCGGGAAGCGAAATGCATACTGCTCCAGATGGGCAAGCACATGGTCCTTCTTTCTTCTTTCCAGCGTACGGATCTTCCGTTGGGGGCACATTTTCTCCAATTGCTCCAGCATCTCCCTGCTCTGGATGAACATCCCGTTCTCCGTATCATCCGGATCCATGGTTATGGAAAAATGCAGATGCGACGCACGCAGGATGAGCGCCCGGATCACCTTTCTCTGACCTGCAGTGAAACCGGTGAAGCCGTCAAAATAAAAGACAGCCCCGTCAATCCCCGGAAGAGGTTCCTCCTCTTCCAGAAGTGCTGCAAGACAGCCCTGCATCTCCTCCGCCATGGTATAGGTCCCGTCAAATACGGGATTCTCCCTGAACGCACGATAGATCGTGATCACATCCTGTAATTTTCTCTGCAGCTGGAGATCCGATCCCTCCAGCATCTTTCCCGCTTCCTCCAGATCTTCCGGCAGGATATCAAAGAGAAGAAATTCCGAGATCAGCGATTTCATCTCATCCACGAAACCTCTCCGGTCCACACTTCCCCTGTATAATTCCAGCCGGGAGCTGACCTCGGCGATCACTGCGCGAAGGAGTATGATCTTTCCGTACTCCCCCAGAACTTCCCCGCTGTCTCTCCCCTTCATCTCAAATATCTTATGGGCAAGACGCGAAAAACCGAGGATATCCACATTGAAGAATCCCGGACGGCCGGTCCGCTCCCTGTTCACCGAAAGAACTCTCTGCTCCGTGCTGCTTCCCGCCTGTTCCGGGACGATCAGATAGAACTGTCTACCCGGTTCCCGGTAGGCAGCATCCACCATTTCCCTGTATGTAGCCGATGTTTTTCCGGACCCTGCAGGTCCCAGAAGGATCTCAACCTCTGCACCCATTCCCTGTCTCCTTTGATCAAACAATCTGCTTGTACTCTCCTTCCAAATATTATAAAATAATGATCAGTAAAAAAAAACCATTTTCTATGAATACACAGGGGGGATTCAGCATGACAGAAAGCTATAAGATCAATTCACCATACAACAATCTGATCAACCTGAAGGTGACACCGGGACATTTTGCCACATCTTCGTCCCATATCAATGCCTACATCGATCTTACCACATTAAAGGCCCGGAGCAGTGAGGCGAAGGCCGTTGCAAAATCCATGTGCTCCGAGTATATGGCAACTACGGTCGTAGACGTCATCATCTGCATGGACGGTACCGATGTCATCGGTGCATATCTGGCAGACGAGCTGACCAACTCCGGTATCATGTGTATGAATGCCCATGGTTCCATCTATGTCATCACGCCGGAACAGAATGCCATCGGCCAGCTGACCTTCCCGGACAATGTGATCCCCATGGTCCAGAACCGTCATGTACTGCTTCTTCTCTCCACGGCCTCCACGGGTCATACGGTAGAGAAGGCCATCGAATGTATCCGTTACTACGGCGGTTCCATCGCCGGTGTATCCGCGATCTTCACGGCTACCGATGAGATCGACGGATATCCGATCCATTCCATCTTCCATAAAAATGATATCGAGGGCTATGATTCCTTCGCATCCAACTCCTGCCCCTTCTGCAAAAACGGCATAAAGCTGGATGGTATCATTTCCACCAGCGGTCTTAAGAAACTGTAAGAACAGCCGCCGGTACGGGAAGCAACCGACAGATAGTAAAGAGGTCTGCCTCATTCGACTGAAGCAGACCTCTTATTTTTTATTCTTTTCTTATTTCCTTCTCCATGTGGAAGGCGCGAACAGGATCAGCATAGGGAAAAGCTCCAGCCGTCCGGCGATCATATCAAAGATCATAACCGTTTTGGACAGTCCGCTGAAAGCAAAGTAACCTCCCGTAGGTCCTACCACTCCAAGTCCGGGGCCGATATTATTCTGCGTCGCGGCCACCGCCGTAAATGTGGATTCCAGATCAAAGCCGTCGAAGCTGATGATCAGAAGTGACACCACAAAGATAAGGATGTATGCCATAAGGAACACATTGGAGGTCCGCAGGGTCTCCTTCTCCACGGCCTTCCCCTCCAGCCGGATCTTCTTAACGCTCCGGGGATGGATGAAATGTGACAGTTCGCTTTTTACCTGTTTGAAGTACAGGATACACCTGGACACCTTGATCCCTCCGCCGGTACTTCCCGCACAGGCTCCGATGAACATCACCATGACCAGGATCGCTTTCGGCATGGAGCCCCACAGATTGAAATCCGCCGTGGCATAACCGGTCGTTGTCATGATGGATGCCACCTGGAACGCACCATCTTTCAATGCGGTTCCGAAGCTTCCCACATCCTTCAGGATC
Organism: uncultured Lachnospiraceae bacterium; assembly: GCA_902775555.1. Classification (GTDB taxonomy): domain Bacteria; phylum Bacillota; class Clostridia; order Lachnospirales; family Lachnospiraceae; genus Eubacterium_Q. The sequence goes on from CACYMQ010000024.1 coordinate 14,157, forward strand.
CCGATCACCACAAACATTACCGCACCGCAGTAAATGATGGTATACCACAGGATCTCTTCACATTTCAGGATGTCCTTAAACTTCCGGAACAGGATCAGAAAATATAATTTAAAATTGATACCGAAGAGCAGCATGAATATGGTGATGATGACCTGACAGGAGGTGGAATACCCGGCTATACTGTCATTTTTCACACCAAAGCCTCCGGTTCCCGCAGCTCCGAAGGAGAGGCAGAAGGCATCAAATGCCGGCATACCGAAGATCAGAAGCAGCAGGATATTCAGAATGGTCAGTGCAAGATAGATACCATACAGGATCATCGCGGTCTGACGTACCTTCGGAAGCATCTTCTGCACGGATGGTCCCGGGCTCTCCGCTTTCATAAGATACATATCGTCCGCATCGGAAGGGAGTACTGCCAGTATAAAGACCAAAACTCCCATACCGCCGATCCAGTGAGTCAGACTCCTCCAAAACAGAAGCCCATGGGACATGCCTTCGATATTGGTAAGGATACTTGCTCCCGTAGTCGTAAAGCCGGATGCCGATTCGAAAACCGCGTCGATGAAACTCGGAATCTCTCCGCTGATCCAGAAGGGACACGCTCCTACAATGCTGAGCAGGATCCAACTCAGTGCCGTGATCACAAAGCCTTCCTTCGCATGGATCCGCTCCCTTGTGCTCTTCTTCTGACGCAGCAGCGTTCCGAGGAGGATTGCTCCCACCATTACCGAACCCAGCCAGATCCAGCAGGACTCCCTGTACAGGATCCCAACCAGCATGGGTATGGACATAAGAAGTCCCTCCACCTGCAGGAGCACCCCCAGCGTATGTATGATCTTTCCGTAATTCATGGGTCTACTCTTTTCCTATCCTGATAAAGGTTCCCGGAGAGATGAAGCAATCCGGGATCGGTCTCTGCTATCGGATCAGGATATCATCAATCGAATTCAGTCCTCTTTCTGTCGTAACCACGACAACACTGTCACCGGGTTCGATCCGGTCATTTCCGCCGGGACGGATGATCTTTCCCTGGCGGTTGATGCAGCAGATCAGGGTATTCTTCCGGATCTCCAGATCCTTCAGGGTTCCCCAGGTCACCTTTGCATCCTGTCCCACATTAAACTCCATGGCCTCCACGCGTCCATCCATCAGGCGGTAGAGAGCCTCCACATTACTGCCGTAACTGTTCTGCATGGAACGTACAAATCGTGTGATATATTCAGCGGTGATCTTCTTCGTGGAAATGATGGTCCCCACGGGAAGCTCCGAAACCATATCCTCATAAGAATTGCGATGGATCTTGATCATTCGCTTTGCGTCACTGATCTTATCCACATAAAGGGATAGAAGGATGTTCGCTTCATCCTGTCCCATCAGTGCGCAGACTGCATCCATATCTTCGATGGATTCCTCCACCAGAAGCGTCCTGTCTGTCGCATCTCCGTGTATCACCATGGCCTTTGGCAATGCTTCCGCGAGCTCGTCGCAGCGTTTCTCGTCCTTCTCTATGATCTTCACGGAGATCCTCAGCTCCAGAAGACGCTTTGCCAGATAATAACTGATCATGCCTCCTCCGGCGATCAGCACATTCTTTATCTTCTTTGCCTTGATCCCGAGCTTCAGCAGAAGTTCGCCGAGATCCCCCAATGAAAGAGTGACAGAGATGAAGTCCCCTGCCTCCAGACGGAAATCGCCGCCCGGGATCACAACTTCATTTCCCCGCTCAACCACGCAGATCAGCGCATCCTTTCCGACCTTGGAAGAAAAATCCTTCAGCATCAGTCCGTCCAGGACAGACCCCTGAGGGATCACGAGCCGGATCAGACTGACCTTCCCTTTTGCAAAAGTATCGACTTCCAGAGCCGACGGTATCTGGATCAGTCTCACCAGATCCGAGGCTGCCACCTGTTCCGGGTTGATGGACATCGATAGTCCCAGCTCCTCCTTCAGGAAATACATCTCATCCAGATACTGGGGATCCCTGACCCTGGCTATGGTCTGACAGTGTCCGGCCTTTCGTGCGATGAGACATGCCAGCATATTCTTTTCATCCTGATCCGTTGCTGCGATCAGAAGGTCCATATCCTTTACACCTGCTTCGAGCTGTGCCGTGAAGCTGGTGCAGTCTCCCTGGAATCCGATGACATCACTGGCGGCCGTAGCGGACTCAACTACCTGATAGTTTGTGTCCATCACGGTCACTTCATGACCTTCTTCATTCAACTGCTTTGCAAGAGATTTTCCGACCTGCCCGCAGCCTGCAATCAATATGTTCATATCGCCTTATGTCCTTATCATTATGGGATCACACCCCCGGCAGATCGCGGGGGTCTGTATAGCATATCATTTCCATTATAGCTTCATTCCCGAATAATTCAAGCATTTCCGTCATGCCCCCGGCCGTCTTCCGAACCGGAAGGCGAGAATTGCCACCGGATTGTCTGCCTTCATTGCATGGTGTCTGCCAAGCTTCCGGTTATGTGAAACATTTAACTCGATATACTCCGGTTCCAATATCGTATATTCGGTGGGGATGCTTCCGGACAGAAGCTGAGCCAGTTCCGACTTCAGTTCCAATGTATCCGCAAGGACCACTGCCCTGGCTCCCGGAGACCGGTTGAACACGGTCTGAAGGATACGGAACAGTCCGCCCTCAGCACCTTCCACCAATAAATGGGTTGGTGCCGGAAGCTCCTCCAGAATATCAGGTGCTTCCCCCTCCACCACCGTTACGGAATGTGCGGACAGATGCTTTATATTCCTCCTGACAAGATCGGCTCTCTCCTTCTCCTTTTCGATGGCGTAGATCTTCGAATTCTTCAGCAGCCTTCCCAGCTCCACGGAGATACTTCCGCTGTTGCTGCCGATATCACAGACCACCGCCGGTTCCGTGATCCTGAGCTTGGAAAGTGCTATGGTCCTCACTTCTTCCAGGATCAGAGGGATCTCTTTCTCCCGTAGAAACTCGTCATTGGAAAGGCCGGTGAGCACCTGCACTTCCTCCCCACCGTCCCCACTGGCCGGCGCACAGTTCCGGATCATTATGGTATATGCACCCTCCGGCAGGATATCCGGGAAGGGATCACATAATGCATCCTCTGCCCCGATGCCGGGCCTTTGCCCTTCGTCGGCAAAGATCCTTTCTTCTCTCATGGACAGCTGATATCCGGCATACAGGGAATAGCGTTCTCTCTCCGGATCCTTTTCGAGGACCCATTTCCGAAGCTGCTCCACATCCTCCACGCCGGTGGCAAGAAGGTAGGTCCGCTTCTCATATGGCAGTCTTTCGAAAACCTCCTGCAGGGTGGTCTCTTCTCCCGACAGATCTCCCACAAAGGCGTGATCCCAATGATCCTGAAGCCTTGCAGCCATCAGCTGAACCGGGGAGATTCCGGGATAGGTACGGATCCTCATATCGATCCGCCCCGTATCGGAAAGGAGCATCCTCCTTCTCCAGTTCGTCAGATAGAAGATCAGCCCCATGGATCCGCTGTGAAACCCGGTATCTCCGGGCAGGAGCACCGCCGCACGCACATGGGGATCTCCCTGTCTGGCTTCCCAGAGCAGCTGCTCCAACCGGGGAAGGATCTCCTCTCCCCGTACATATGGATAGACCTGCTTACCCGATCGGAAGGTCTCCGGCAGCTCCGACGTCCCGAAGAGTACATCTGCCTCCCGGATCGCCCGCTCCGCTTCGGCGGTCATGCAGTCTGTGTTTCCGGGGCCCACTCCCACCAAAGACACATTGATGGTCACGGTATCCCTTAGTTCTATGGAAAAGAGTTCTCCCAGCCGGTCCAGGACCTCGCCGTAGGGGATCCCGTCCTCCTGAGGCATCCCCAGGACATAGACCGCTGTCTCCGTCTCCTGGGCGGCAAAAACCTTCTCAACAAAATTTCCGCTCCGGTCACTCTGCTTTGTCACCAGATGACGGATCTCATAGTTTAAAAATGTGGCGCGGTTGATTTCCTTCGAAAAAGGGCCCTTCATGGCGATGATCCGCTCCCTGGGGATCCCCAGAGAGTCACAGATCTCTATACTCCGGTCTTCGGGCGGGATCCTGACATACAGCCGGTCCTTCAGGCCTTCCCGCTCTGCATATTCCTTCAGACTGTCTGCGCCTGTGGTGATCAGCACATTTCCTGAGGTCTTCTCCAGCGCCGTGGCCACATCCTTGCTGTCCGAAAAAAGGAATACCTTTCGGTCCGGAGCATCCTTACTCCGACGTTTCATACGGATATAGGGGATCCCCGCCTGCTCAGCGGCATTACGAACCCGCCGGGAGGCCTCCAGAGCGTATGGATGTGTGGCATCCACCACGATCCCGGGATCCACACTTCGAATGAAAGAGACCATTTCCGCCTCATCCATATCCCTGTGGATCAGCTCTACCGGAACCTCCTTGCCGGGTTCCTCCGGCATCACGGTGCCATACTCTTCCGACACCGCCACCGTTGTTTCTATACCTGCCGCTCCCAGTCTGCGAGCAAGCCTCTTTCCTTCTTCAGTTCCGGAGAAAAGAAAAACCTTTTTCATGTATTGCTCCTCATTTCACGATATCTGTACATCCTGTAATGAAACCGCGGCGAAAGGAACGCCGTTCCGGTCCATAAGCAGTCGATGCCGTTATTATAACACCGAACCGCTGAAGATATCCATATTATTCTCTCTATTCTGAGCGGTTTTATGGTATACTTTCCGAAGTACGGATCATGTGAAATTGGAGGGAGTACTGTATGCAGATCGATATCGTATGTGTCGGAAAGATAAAGGAAGCTTTCTTCCGAAGTGCCCTGGAGGAATATAAGAAACGTCTCGGCCGCTACTGCCGGCTGAACGAACTGGAGGTTACGGACGAGAAGACACCGGAAAATGCAAGTGAAGACGAGACCCGTCAGATCAAGGAGAAGGAAGGACTTCGGATCCTGTCCAAGCTGAAGGACGATGCGTATGTCATAGCTCTGGCCATTGAAGGAAAAGGGTTCAGCAGCGAAGCGCTTGCAGAGGAGCTGGAGAAGCTCAGCGTCCGGGGTGTCAGCCATCTGCAGTTTGTGATCGGCGGTTCTCTCGGTCTCTCGGACACGGTACTGAAGCGGGCGGATCTTCTCCTCAGTTTCTCCAAGATGACCTTTCCTCACCAGCTAATGCGGGTGATCCTTCTGGAACAGATCTACCGGACCTTCCGGATCCGAAGAAATGAGCCCTATCATAAATAACATTTCGGCAGCACCGGACATTTTCCGAATATACCCCGCTCTTGACAGTACATCGGAAAAAAACTACAATATTTTTATCAGTAACAATACGAGGAGGTTTCATAATGAATGATCAGAATCTAGCAGTCAATCCCTATATGCCCGACAGACCGATCAAGCCTGTTTCCGAACTTCCCTCCGTAAAAAGGGGATACATCAGCGGTATCAAATACTATTACTTTATCATCATGAAGGAAAGAGCTCTTTCCGAGGTTCCCGAGATCTACGAAGCCCTGGTGGAATTCGGCTCCGAGATGGCGAATCTTCTGGAAACGGAAAGTGCGGATTCCGTTGCGAAGATGTCTGCACTGTTCAAGATCTTCTATCCGGACGGAAAGCTGCATAAGGCGTTCGAGACTCTTCAGCTGGATGTTGCCCTGGACGGGATCAGCGAGTGCCTGTACAACCTGAAGAAGATGTACCACCTGCTGGACAAATAGAAGGTTGGGTGGCGCACCGCGGGCCTGACTGCTTCGCAGTTACGAAAAACAACATGAGAGCCGGTATTGTGCAAGCACATACCGGCTCTCATGTTGTTTTTCGACTGTGAATCTTATTCCCTACCGTCCCAGCAGTAAGTGCAGAGTTTTTCTTTGGGGAGGCCTGTGGCTTCGATCATATCATCCAGGCGGTTATAGGCGAGGGATGTGAAATTCAGCTTCTGGCGGATCCGGTCCAGCATTCTGTGATAGCGGTCGGAATCCGGATTTGCATAATCCTCCAATATGGTACGTGTCACTTCCTGTCCCTCTTCCTCCTGGATCACCTGACGGGTGATCAGTTCCATCTCAGAGGTAGATCTGGAGAAATTGATGTACTTGCAGCCGAACAGGAGCGGCGGGCAGGCCGGGCGGATATGTACTTCCTTTGCCCCGCTGTCATACAGGAACTCCGTAGTCTCTCTCAGCTGGGTTCCGCGTACGATGGAATCGTCGATCAGAAGAAGCTTCTTCCCATCGATCAGTTCATGTACGGGGATCAGTTTCATATGTGCGATCAGGTTTCTCTTATCCTGATGTGTCGGCATAAAGGAACGCGGCCAGGTCGGAGTGTACTTTACAAACGGTCTTGAGAAAGGAACTCCCGATTCATTTGCATATCCGATGGCATGTGCCGTACCGGAGTCCGGTACACCTGCCACGCTGTCGATATCGTCCTTGGTGAAGCCGTCCCTTTTCGCAAGCTTGGCACCGCAGGCATTTCGCATGGTCTCAACCGAGATCCCTTCGTATGCCGAGGACGGATATCCATAGTAGATCCAGAGGAAGGTACAGATCTTCATCTCCTCACCGGGCTTGGAAAGCGTTGTTACCGCCTCCGGCGTAATGACCGCGATCTCTCCCGGTCCCAGCTCACGCACCGGCTTATATCCCAGATTCAGATAGGCAAAGGACTCAAATGTCGCGCAGTATCCGCTGTTTTTCTTTCCTATCACTACCGGAGTTCTTCCGTAACGGTCTCTGGCACAGTAGATCCCCTTCTGCGTCAGGAGAAGGATGGTCATGGAGCCCTCGATCACCTCCTGGGCATACCGGATCCCGTCTACCAGATTGTCCTTCGTATTGATGAGTGTGGCCACAAGCTCTGTCTTATTGATGTCACCGCCGCTCATCTCAAGGAAATGTGTGTGGTCCTTCTGGAAAATCAGCTTCACGAGTTCATCCGTATTATTGATCTTTCCTACCGTTGTAATGGCGTAGGTTCCATGATGGGACCGTACCAGAAGCGGCTGCGGGTCATAATCGGATATACAACCGATCCCCACATTTCCTTCCATCTCCTTCAGATCGCCGGTGAACTTGCTCCGAAAGGGAGCATTCTCTATATTATGGATGGCCCGGTTAAATCCGTTCTTTCCGTATACTGCCAACCCTGCGCGTCTGGTTCCCAGATGGGAATGATAGTCGGTTCCATAGAACAGATCAAACACGCAATCTTCCTTTAACGCCGCCGCAAAAAATCCACCCATGATCTCACTCCTATTCTGATACAACTAAATGAACCGTTACATTATGCGATAAAATAGTTCAAATGTAAACTGTTTTCACAGAAAAAGTTTAACAAAAATGTGTCACGATTTTTTCATGGAAAACAGCAAGCCACGGAATCTCCCCGTGGCTTGTGTTATTGTTACATTTTGCTTTCGTCTACATGAAGACCGAAGAAGGTTCCACGATCGATGGAGTCATAGGACTGCTTCAGTTCATCAATACAGGATAACTGCTCCTTCGGAACATTTACATACATATCTTCCATGGATATCTCGGCCTCACCTGCGTTCAGTGTGATGGTCTCATCCAGCTCGTTGTACGGATCACTTATAAGGATCTGGCGTACAGCCTCGGAGAAATACGGCATATTCTGAGGCAGGGAAATGATCCTCTGCATCTCAAGGAAACTGATACCCTCCTTCTTCAGCTGACAGAGCTGTTTCTTCTGGATCTTCTCGGTCGCCCCCTCTACGAAGGAACGTGCCGCACGCTTCATGATATCCTCACGCTGCTCATTTGCAGGCGAAACAAACATCATATTTGTCTCCTGAAGGGTAATGGGATCCTTGGAAAATGCCGATGCGATCAGCTTCTCCGGTCCATAAGCACCGATACCTGCCAGAAGATTCCGATAGACCTTCTCCATCTCCTGCCGGATCGGAACCACACGACCGTTATCGATATCCGCCTCATGGTTTACCATGAGATTGATCACGCCTCTGCGAAGATCTTCGATCTTGTCCTCGGTAACATAATCGGAAGGCAGGTACTCATGACGTACCGCATTCTTCATCATATATCCGATGACATTCTTGCCGCTGACTGCCAGGTCTTCGACAGAATTCCAGAGATCCTGATCAAATCTGGAATATGTATCCGAGATCTGCTCCGCACGCTGACGAAGCATACGGATCAGGTCACCAAAGACATCCTGATCATTCAGTCCTTCACGGATCGCTTTTCTCTCCGTTTCATAGATCTGCTTCACACTGGCATCATAATAACCACGTTCCGTCTCTCTCTTGGCAGAGGGGAACGCGAAGAATCTCTTCTGAACGATCTGCAGGATGGAATCTATGATACGCTGGTATTCACCGGTTTCCATAGGAGTCCGGCACAGCTCCTCCAGCTTCTTTGCCTCCGCAACCATACCCGTGTCCGCCTCAATGCCTTCAAACCCGGCGGAACCTATGATCCGAACCGTCAGGAACGGTCCGTACTCTCTTAAATAGGACTGGATATGCTTCTCCAGCGAAGACATCATGCTGTTCTTGATATATTTAACGATCACCGGGACTTCACGCATAAAGCTGTCCAGCTGACGGGGAACCGCTGTACGGAATTCGTCCTCGCCCTTCTTGATCTGCTTATATACCGGCCGGGTATACTGACCGACCCTGAGCAGTCCGTTTGCCTGCAAACGGATCTCATCACCGGACTGACCTTCCAGGAACTCCCTGATCTCGCCGAAGGATTCCCTCATGTCATTTTCCATCTTCTCCGAATCGGATACCGGCTGATGGATACGCTTATATGCTTCTTTAAATACCTGGAACTCGCATATATTCTCGATCTCACGGATGGGAAGCCGGTAATCGGACTCATTCAGCACCTTGAAGAGACGCGACCCTGCTTTGTCGAAGAAAGCATCCCGGAGCAGCATCTCCGTTCCTTCTTCCCTTCGGCTGCCCACATACTTTACACAGGTCAGCTTATACAGGAAATATGCGATATCACTGTAGATCACATGCTCGGGAAGATAGCCCTGATCATCCTCTTTCCCGGATACGAGCATACAGGAATCAAAGATATTCTCCTTGATGGACAGACGATGTGTACCGCTTTCAAAAACGAAAGCCTCATCTCTCTCCGTAAGAGTCATAAGACTCTCCATCTCCTTCAGCGTTGCATAGGCATTTGCCTCCAGAACGCTTCGTTTCTCCCAATCGATGGAAGAATTCGCGAAAAGAACATCCGGTGTCAGAAGGCAGCCTCCCACACGGAAATTCTGCCACTTCTTGGACCGGCCGTATGCACGGATATTATAGGTCAGATCCGCAAGGATCCCGCTTCCCGTTCCTCCGGAGATACCGCTTATGACCATAATATCCAGCTTTCCGGACGTTGAACGGTTATATACCTCATCAAGCTTCTCAAAAAGAAGGATCCGCATATCCTCATATGCATTGGAGAACATCAGACGACCGATCTGACGGTTGCCCTTTGCGCCATCCCTTCCGATGGAGATCACCGGAAAATCCGGACGCATCCATTTGGCAATGGTACTTTGCACCGGTCCCTCAGCAGTTCCGTTTTCCAGAATATTCTCCAGATTGGGCCGGTAGATACTGATGACCTCCATGGCATTCAGTCCCACGCCCTCTCTTGCATCCTGTATCGTCTGTTCCATCTCGGGAATATCCGAGTCGATCAGGAGATAATGAACATTATCCTCCTGTTTTGTCTTACCCTGCATCATTTTCTTGTATGCAGTTACACATTGGCGACCGATCCCCCCTAAACCGATCAGAAGAAAATCTCCATAAAACTGATTCTCCTCCTCCGCCTTGTTCAGGATACGGATGTGTTTCAGTTTACTGAATTCTTCCTTTTGTGTATCAATAAGAATCATAATTCTTCTCCTTCATATACGAAGCTTTGCGCCATCTTCGTAAAACTGCCGAATATGCAGTTCGATAGATACCAGAATTATAACACATTCTGTGCAACTTTACCATGAAAAATTCAATATTTTGTAAGTATTGCTACAGAACAGAGATTGCGATTTTCCTGTTGACAAGAGCCCGAAATTAAGGTACACTATGCTTTGTGATTTGGCACAGGGGATTGGTCAAATGGTATGATAGGGGTCTCCAAAACCTTTGGTGGGAGTTCGATTCTCTCATCCCCTGCTCTTCACAAAAAAGAACTGCGATCGCCCGCAGTTCTTTTTTTATGCTTTATTCCCGGATCAGCTCGTATGCGGATACCCGTTTCATCCTTCCGGACATCAGATAGGTCATACCGAATACCAGCACCGCAAGTACTGCAGTGGTGATCCCGATCATCCCCGGACTTACAAGAAAGTCCGCACTGGCAATACCGAAGCCGCCCAGGACCGCGGAAACAAGAGGATTCACAAGGAAGAAGCCCAGCACCGCACCCGCAACCGAAGCGATGAGACTCACCGGGAAGAGGGACAGTGCCAGCTGCAGACGGAGCTGCCGGCTGGTGAAGCCCACGGCCTTCTTGATCCCGAACTCCTTCTCCTTCCTGATAAAGATCGTTTTCAGGAGAAGCTTGATCACCAGATAAATGATCGTTACATTTACGAGGATGAGGAGCAGGATCAGCATCAGGGTTACAAACATGGTCAGATTGTCGCTGCTTCTCTGGTACCGGTACTCATTGTGAGTTCCGGTGCACCTGTCTCCCAGCACCTGCTTCGCCTCTGCAAGTATCTCATCCACTGCATCGCCGTCCGCATCGGACATACGGAAACGGATGGATGTGTAACCGGCTTCGATCCCGATCCTTCTTGCACCTTCCCAGCTCATGAATACGCGTTCGCCCATGTTGATCACGGACTGCTGGAAACCGGTCACGATATACCGTGCCTTCTTTTCTCCGAATTCCACCTGGATCTCGTCACCGATCGTAACCCCCAGCTTCTCTGCCAGAAGGCGGCCGATCACGGCTTCATTTGCCTCCCGGAACATGGTTCCCTCGTACACTCCGCAGTCCAGACAGTCCGGTCTGTCAGTAGTAAATACATAGGTCTCGCGTCCCTGTACGGTGATATTATGCCAACCCATACCATAAGCCTGTGAAACCTCCGGGAGTGCTGCCACACGATCCCGCAGTTCATTATATTCTTCCTCTGTCTGCACATTGATATCCAGGATCCCATCCGGAACATCCCCATTTACGAGACGCTGGAAACGGGTAATGTCTACCCTCGTGTTATAGAACAGGATACAGGAAAATATGGTCATGAAGCCCACCACCATCACGATCCCGAGGACGATCAGGTTCTGTCCTTTACTCTGCAGCATGCTCTTGGCTGCAAGAAGGGGACTCAGCTTCCCCCTGGTGGTTGCGAGGGGCAGATGGTTCTTTGTAAATGTGTTTGCCTGCAGACCGAACCGGAGGGCTGTTGCCGGGTGCAGGTGCTTCAGCTTCTGCGTGGACAGGATCACCACCACGACCAGTGCCAGCAGGAATCCGCCGAGGATCAGACTCAGCATGCAGGGATATACTCTGTTCTCCCATGTTATGCCGGATACGCTGCGGAACAGATTCTTATCGATCACCGGCATCACGCAGTAGGAAAGAGCGATACCTACGGAGGTTCCGATGAGACCGATCAGGAGATACTCCAGCAGGAATGCGGTCCGCACCTGCGCCGTCGTGTGCCCCACTGCCCGGAGGGCCCCGATGTTCTTTACATCCCTGTCGATATTATTATTGATCGTGAAAATGATCATCACCAGACATACCATCATGGCGATCAGGGAGAATACGGTTATAAATGCTGCCAGGATATTTGTCACGCCGACGTATCCGGCCTTTGCCAGCTCCATGGAATAGCTGTAGCTCGCGATCCCCGCTGCGGTTAATGCATTTGTGGTCTCTCTCTGTCCGTCATCTGTGGCTATCCCGTCCCGATAGGTACAGACGATCTCCGTGGAGCGCCGGAAGGAGGACGTTGCCTCCGGGGTGCCTGCCTGCTCCCAAAGCTCCTGAAATGCTTCATCATCAAAAAGGAAACCATGCCATGCATACTGGTTGCCCTGCTGCAGATCCTCCACGATCCCTGCAACAGTGTACTCCTTCGTACCTGTGACTTCCGTGGAAAGACGGATCTTATCGCCGATCTCAAGTTGATTCCCGTACGCATAATGGGCTGTAAGATAGAGCTTCGGCCCTGTCACCGAATCATCCCGGCTGACAAATGAACAGGATTCTCCGTGGGCCCCGCTGACAGGATGAAGGATCGCATCATCCCGGACCTCATCAAACCCCTTTGCTTCGCAGGAGACCTGAATATCATCCGGACGAAGAATGTCGCTCAAGGTGTACCATGCCACATCCGAAAGGCTGTCCATGGTGGTCCTGACAGTGTCCGGATCTCCGTATGCAAATATCACGATATCGCCGATGCCGTACTCTTCCTTCTTCTCGTCATAGAGTGCGTCGTAATGATTTACAAAGAGTCCTGTCTGAAGAAGCATGGCCGAAAGGGTGATGATAAGAAGAAATACTGCCAGCACGGCTTTGTCTTTTCTGATATTGGATCTGACCAGTTTAAACATTTTTAACCTCCTGAGTAATTCTATTCACCATCCCATTTTCTCAAGGAATTTCCTGATCTTTTCGTGCCTCTCCCGGTCTCCGCTCACATATTCCCCGGGCTCGCACTCTCCGACGATACCACCGTCCTGCAGATAAATGATCCGATTGGCTCTTCTCGCCGACTTGATGTCATGGGTGACCATGACCACTGACTGTCCGCTGCGGTTGATCTCGGTCAGTACATCCAGAACTGCCTTTACACCGGCCGAGTTCAAAGCTCCGGTGGGCTCGTCGGCAAAGACCACATCCGGGTCGTTGATCACGGCTCTCACCATGGCCGCCCGCTGTGCTTCTCCGCCGGAGAGCTGGGACGGGAATTTCTTCGTCATGTCGTCGCTGATCCCCACCCGTTCGAAGAGCTTTCCTGCCTTCTTCTTCAGGTCCTTCTGCTTCTGTCCGGTGAGCATCCCTGTTGAGATCGCATTGTCCATGATACTCATGCTGTCCACCAGGTGGATCTGCTGGAAGACGAAGCCGCAGTGCTTCCTGCGGAACACCGCCAGCTGATCGTCGTTCATTTTCGTGATATCCTTGCCGGCGTATTCAATACTTCCGAGGCTCGGCTGATCCATGCCGGAAAGGGCATACAGAAGGGTGGACTTGCCGGCCCCGGAGGAACCCATGATCACGGTGAAATCCCCCTTGTAGATCTCCATGTCCAGATTCTTGATGATATGCTGCTGCTTTCCTCCGATGGAGAAGCTCTTCGAAAGCTTGTCTGTCTTTATGATAACCTCTCTTGCACTCATGGGATCTTACCTCCTTGAAACGCGTATTAAATATTCTCGTAATATAAAAGACCACGCAGGTTGTTCTGCATGGTCTCAGTATAGCTGTTTCCCTTTTTAAAATCTTTGTCAAATCTTTAAATTATTTTTAAATCTCAATTTCAAGGCGGTACTTATCGCATTGCCTTATTTTCGTGTCCCCCCCCGGAGGCATGTTTCAGGCTTCCGGCAGCTTCAGTCGAACGGCAAATCCACCGTCCCGGTTAAAGCACTCCAGGGAGCCTTCCATCTTCTCCATGAAATACTTCGAGATATAGAGCCCGAGGCCGGAGCCCTCCTTCTCTCCCGAATTGGAGCCGCGCTTAAACTTCTCCGTAACCAGCTCAAGTTCCTCCTCCGGAACACCGCCGCCCTTGTCGCCGATCTCGATCACCAGGTATTTTCTTCCGTTTTCCTCATAGGAACTGTTGACGGTGATCTCCGTGTTGGCATATTTATAGGAATTCGTAATGATATTGCTGAGGACCTGATTCAGACGCAGCCTGTCCGCAAGGACGACTGCATCCTTCAGCTCTGCATGGACGATCTTCCTTTGATAGTCCGCTTCCCGGAGCATCTGAAGGATCTCGGTGGAGCTGAGTTCCCCGGGCTTTACCTCCAGTTGTTCCAGCTCCTCCAGGGTTGCATGGAAAAGGTTCGAGATCAGGCGGTCGATCTGATCCGCCTTCCCGTTAATGGCGGCAATGGTATCACGCTCCATGTCATCCTTCGCAGTCAGACTCATAACGTCCGCCATGGCCTTGATGGATGCCACCGGGGTCTTGATGTCATGGGAAAGTTCTGCCACCAGCTCCTTCCTGCTGCGGACTGCTTCCGCCTCGCGCTCCCTGGAAGCCTTCAGTTCCTCCCTCATGATATCGAAGCTCTCTGTAAATGCGCCGAATACATGTCCGCGGTCCATCTCCAACGGTGTCTCCAGATCTCCTCCTGCCACCCTGGCCGCGAAGCCCTTCAGCCGGTCAAAGGGCTTTACCACCCTGCTTCTCAGATACAGGAAGTATCCCACCGAAATAAGCAGCATGCAAAGGAAGAGCACTCCGATCATCATTGACTGCCGGATGTCCCTCCTGCTCTGAAGCTCCAGATACGGATTATGGACCAGGAGTCTTCCGACAATGATCCCATCCTTCTCAATATCCCGGATCACATCGAACCCTGCCGTCGCCGCAGACACGGAAGTGGCGATCCCCTCCTTCGTATACTGAAGGAGATTTCCCTCCATATCCAGCACTGCGAACTCAAAAGGCTCCTCCGAGGTGATCTTCTGTTCCTTCCGGTCCTTCACATCATCCCATTCCCGGCCAAGTCGGATCAGCAGCCGGTTGATCTCCGTCGGATACGCAGGCGCATCATTTTTACTTCCGGTTGCGATATAGACGCACATGAATACGCCCATCGCCAGGAACACGATCAAATATATGATTAGATTCCGGACCTTCACGTCTTATCCTCCAGTATAAATCCCGTTCCCCAGACCGTCTTGATATAGACCGGATTCCCCGGATCCTCTTCTATCTTCTCTCTCAAATGACGGATATGGACATTCAGCGTAACATCTCCCACAAACTCTGTCTCCCAGACCTTCTCAAAGAACTCATCCTTCCGGATGATCCTGTTACGGTTCTTCAGCATGTACACCAGGATACGGAACTCCATGGCCTTCAGCGGTATTTCCTTTCCGTCCTTCAGGACCACTGCCTTCTTCAGGTCGATCCCTACCTGTCCCAGGGTGACCAATCCGTCATCCTCTCCCCTTGAATCTGCTTTCTCTTCACCGGATCCCGATGCTGCTCCGTTCCCTTTTGCCGCCTCATACCGCTTCAGCGCAGCCTTCACCTTTGCCAGCAGAACGGACAGAGAATAGGGTTTGCAGATATAGTCGTCGCCGCCGATGGACAACGCCAAGAGCATATCATCCTCCGAGGATCTTGCACTGATGAAGAAGATCGGGATATCCCTCGTCTTTCGCAGCTTCTGACAGAGTTCGAAGCCCGAATCCTCTCCCAGATTAATATCGAGAAGTATGATCGAGCAGGTATTTTCCTCAAAAAAAGCAAGTGCGGACGCCTGATCCAGAACATAACTCGCGCTCACTCCCGACATATTGAAATAGCGGGCGGTATACTCCGACAACTCCGCTTCATCATCCACGATCAACACGCTGTAGTGCATGGTTTTTCCTCCCCGGTCCTGCGTTGTATCTTTCCTCATGATACAATATCCGCTACCTGCCTGCAAGCAGGAAAACGCCTGACGCAACATGCCTGCAGGCAGGAAACGCCTGACGTCACCTTTCCCGCGCCAGTCCTCCCCGCAAAGCCTTGCTTTTTCTCCCTCTTCCCCATATAATTATTACAAATGGGAACGACATTCTGCCGGAAGGGCAGGCCAAAATACACAGAATCCGTAATAATACCCGGAGGATACAGAATGGCAAAAACCTTTTCAACGAATCAAATCGGAAAAGACCTTCTGATCGGTGTACTGATCGCTGCGATCTCCATTCCCATTTCCATGGGATATGCGATGGTTGCGGGTCTCCCGGCGATCTACGGACTGTATGGTTCCTTTCTTCCCATTCTTATCTACGGATTTCTGACCAGTTCACCGCGCTTCGTATTCGGCGTAGATGCGGCACCGGCCGCGCTGATGGGCGCACTTCTTGCTTCTTTGGGTATTGAAGCCGGTTCCGATGCGGCCGTTCGTATCGCTCCCATGATCACGATCCTGGTTGCGATCTGGCTGCTTCTCTTCTTCCTTCTTTCCGCCAACCGTCTTCTCCGTTTTATATCCCAGCCCGTTATGGGTGGTTTCATCACGGGGATCGGTCTTACGATCATTCTGATGCAGGTTCCGAAGCTTTTTGGCGGCACAGCCGGTTCCGGTGAAGCTCCGGAGTTGATCACCCATATCATCAGTTCCGCCGGAGATGGCTTTCATGTACTGTCCTTCCTTCTCGGGCTCGGAACCATCCTTCTGATCCTTTTGTTCCGGCATTTTGCGCCGAAGATCCCCATGTCCGCCATCGTCATGGTAGCGGGTGCTGTCCTCTCTGCGGTCCTTCCTCTGAAGGAACACGGAGTTGCGATGCTGCCCTCCGTTTCTTCGGGACTTCCGGCCATGATGGTTCCTGATTTCCACATGTTGGAGATTGAACCCAGGACCATCCTTCTTTCCACCTTCACCATCGCGGTGGTCATTCTCTCCGAAACTCTGCTTGCCACCAGCAATCTCGCCCTGAAGCATGATGATAAACTGAATCTTCGGCGGGAGGTTCTCGCATATTCCCTCGGAAATGCGGCTGCCGCCATTTCCGGCTGCTGTCCCGTCAACGGAAGCATATCCCGTTCCGGGATCGCAGATCAGTTCGGTGTGAGATCCCAGTGGATGTCCTTGGCCGCGGGTCTCTCCATGATGCTGATCCTCCTCTTCGGAACGCCGCTTTTCTCCTACCTGCCTGTCCCGATCCTGACCGGGATCGTCATCTCGGCTCTGATCGGAACCTTTGAATTCAGTCTTGCCGGAAAGCTCCGCAAGGTTGACCGCGCCGAACATCGCATCTTCTATGCCGCCCTGATCGCCGTTCTCCTTATGGGAACGATCTACGGTGTTATCGTGGGAGTTCTGCTCTCCTCCATTACCTTTATCGTCCGCCAGTCCCGACCAAAGATCGAGATCCTGGGAGTAGATCCGGAGGAGGAAGGCTATCACAGTCTGAAGCGGAAGGGGAACTATGCGCCCATCCACGGAGTTCTCCTCTATCGTTTCTCGGGCGCACTGTTCTTTGCAAATATCACGGATTTTGAAAAAGGCCTGGCCGATGCCGTTACACCGGAGACGAAGGTCATCGTTGTTGACGCCGCAGGTATCGGAAGTGTCGATGTGACCGCCTCTCTGCGCCTTCTCAGGATATATCACCTCTATAAGGAGAAGGAGATACGCTTCTACCTTGCAGGTCATGTAAGTGCGGTAAATGCAGAGCTGAGGGCCTTCGGTGCCCAGGAGTTGATTGACGAAGGAGCTGTCCGTTCCCGTATATCCCTTGCCCTGCGGGATGCCGGCTACGAAAAGCCCTATCTGCTGGATCCGCCCCCAAAACGAAATGAACACCATGCACCTCATATCTCAGAACAGTCCTGGGCCAACGGCGAGGATGCCGAGGACCACCATATCACCTACCTGAAGAAACAGAGCAAAACCCTGAAGAAACAGAGCTAAAACCCCGATGGACCATACATCCGGGCATAAAAAAAGGATCACGCGAAAATACGTGATCCTTTTTGCATTATTCTTTCAAAACCTCATACAAACAGTTCACAAAACAGCAGTCTGCGAATCAAACCTGATCATTCGTGCTTTTAGGAAAAGCCCTCGACCTATTAGTACACATCCGCTCCATGTGTCGCCACACTTCCACTCTGTGCCTATCAA
>CACYMQ010000025.1 GCA_902775555.1 uncultured Lachnospiraceae bacterium
ACCTGATCCGATGCCGTAAGGCGGGCCAGGGTATAATCCAGTGCTGCCAGGAAGAAGGCCGGTTCCTCCACGCCCACGCGGTGGCAGGCTTCCGCTACCGGTGCTTCCGAAACCGGATGATACGCGAAGCTCTTGATCCCCGCTTCTCCGGCTGCGCTTCTGTCCGCAGGGAGCTCCGTAGCCGATTCAAAATCAGCCAGCAGCTCTTCGAAGTAGGAATCGTACTCGTCCTTCGATTCGCCCGAAAGGATCCGCTTCTGATTCATGACATATGCAAAATAATGTGCCCCTTCCTTCTCCACCTTCTTTCCGGAAAGTGCCTGTCCCAGGTCTTTCAGGAAGAGATCCGTCGAGAATCCGTCGAAGATCAGATGGTGGAATACCAGAAGAAGATGGACTGCCTCCGGAGTCTTCGCCACCGCAAATCGGAAAAGCGGTCCCTTGTTCAAATGGAACGGAATGAAGTAGATCGGCTTCTTCTCCTCAAATTCCTCTTCCGTACATTCGATCACCGGGATCGCCGGAACCTTCACCTTGTCCCGGATGGACATTACCTGGTCATCAACGATATCAAAATGCACGAAGGCCGAAGGATGTGCTTTCAGGACCTTCTGAACCGCACTGACGATCTTCTTCGGATCTGTATCCGCGTCAAAATCGAGGACCATGGGAACATTGTACATGGTACTCTCGGGCGACTTCATGCACTCCACATAGACGCCGGCCTGCGCCGCACTCAGGGGAACTGCCTTCTCATCCGGGACTCTCGGCTCCGGTTCCGCCGACCGTCCGCCCTGATCCATCCAGGATTCCAGGATCTTGTCCTCGATCCCCGCTATGGAGACGTCCTTCATTTCACGTACCGGCAGGTTCACGCCAAACTGCTTCATCAGTCTGGTAGAGAGCCGGATCATACTGAGGCTGGTAAAGCCCAGGTACTCGAGCGGTGTATAGAGTGGCGGATTCTCCATATTCAGAGCCTCACCGATCACCTGCTTCAGAGCGGTCTCCAGCACATTATCCACATGGGAAGTCTCTTCCTCCGCCACCTCGATCACCGGCTCGGGAAGTGCTTTCTTATTTACCTTTCCGTTCTGGTTCACGGGGATCTTCTCGATCTGCATCAGAGAAGCCGGAACCATATAGGGCGGTTTCCTCTCACGGATGAACTCCATGATCTTCTTCGGATCGATGGTCTCATCGCTCACATAGTAAGCCGCCACTGCCTTTCCGTCTGCGCCCAGATCCCGGGCCACAACCGCTGCATCCCGAATCCCCGGATACTCCCGGATCACCGCTTCCACCTCGGACAGCTCGATCCGGAAGCCATGGATCTTCACCTGTCCGTCCCGGCGTCCGATGAACTCGATCTCACCGTCCGTACGGAACCGAACGATATCACCGGTCCGGTAAGCCGCACGATACTCTCCGTCATCATACGGATTCTCGATAAATACCTCTGCCGTCTTCTCAGGCCGGTTCAGATAGCCCGCACCTACATGAGGGCCGGCTATGATCAGCTCGCCCAGTGCTCCCGGAGGCAGCTGATGTCCGAAGGGATCCGCCACATACAGCTTCACATCCGAAAGTGCCCGGCCGATGGGGAGATTGTCCTCTTTCCTGGTCACCTGATAGATCGTCGACAGGATCGTACACTCCGTCGGTCCGTAAACATTATAGAAATTGAACTGCTTCGGCGGTTCCATGGATACCAGCTTCTCCCCGCCCACGGACAGGGCACGGAGATACGGATTCTTCATCTCTGCCGCATACTGGCGTCCCACCTGCGTGGTGATAAATGCCAGGGACACCCGGTTCGAGATAAAATACTCATTCATGGCCGCCAGATCCAGACGCTTCTCCTCCGGAACGATCACCACTGCCGCACCGCTGGAGAGCGCAGGATACATATCCATCATGCAGGCATCAAAACCATAGGACGCATACTGTCCCACCCTGTCATGCTCATTCAGTTCATAGAAATCCCTGTACCAGCTGATGAAGCAGGCCAGATTGCCGTGGGTCAGCTTCACGCCCTTGGGCACGCCGGTACTTCCGGAGGTGTAGAGTAAGATAAATGTATCTTCGGGCCGGCACTCTTCTCCGTCCGCCGCCTTGGATCCGTCTGCTGCATCCGCCGCATCACCCATGGCCTCGATCTCTTCCAGCGTAAGTCTGGGCCCGCTGTATTCCGTGATCTTCCCGCCCAGTTCCTCCGTGGTAATGAGAAGTCCTGCGGAAGCATCCTGTATCATAAAGTTCAGACGTTCCTCCGGGTAGGTCGCATCCAGAGGCTGATAAGCACAGCCGGCCTTCAGCGCACCGAGAGAAGCCACCACCTGATAGATCCCCCTCGGGATCAGGATGGATACCACATTGCCTCTTCCCAGCCCGAGTCTTCGGATATAGGCCGCGATCCGGTCGGATGACGCATCCGCCTCGCGGTAGGTGAGGGATATATCCTCATAGATCACTGCCACATTATCCGGATGCCGTTCCACCGCTGCCTCAAAGAGGGATACCACGGTAGCGCTCCGGTCATAATCCGTCTCCGTCTCATTCCATTTACCCAGCTGTTCCAGGTCGATATAGGAGGTGGGGGATACGTCCCCTACAAACTCCGCACTGAGCATCTTCCGGAGAACGGTCTCAAAGCTTCGGAGCAGCGTCCCGATAAATTTCTCGGAATAAAGATCGCTCCGGTACTCGGCACGGACATTGTACATGCCGTTCTGCTTATACATCTGCACTGCCAGCTGCTCTCCGGTGGCATTCTCCATCACTGGGATCCGCTCTACGGCATCTCCCGCGAAACCGCCCACCTGCAGCACATCACCCTGATATACAAAGAGCAGTTCACTGGTCATGCCGGTTTCCTGCACCAGTTCGGAGAAGGGGAAGATATCATGATTCATACATCCCAGCATCTGCTCCTTCGCCTGTGTCAGGTACTCACGTATGGTCTGATCCTTCTCAAACCGGGCATAGACCGGAAGTGTCTTTACCAGCATGGCTACCGTATGTGCGGTGCGAAGGGAATCACGGCCGTTGTAAATGGTAGTGAAAAGGGATTCCTTCATACCCGCATACAGCCCCAGCAGCAGACCGAAGGATGCAGTTGCATAGATATTCTCCGTAACTCCGCAGCCCCTGCAGAGTGCCTCCACCTCGGAAGCCTCCAGCGCCAGGTCCTTCTCCACCACGCCGTAGGATCTCTTTCCCAGCTTCCGGTCCGGAACGGGAAGGCTCTCTACCTCCAGTCCGCCGAAGGTGTCCAGGTACCATTTCCTTGCTTCTTCGTAAATGCCGGCATCCCCGCGGCCCTCCGCATCGTCCTCGGCAACCTCAAAGCCGCTGTAGGTCTCCGTCTCGGGAACGTTGCCAAGGTATGCGCGTTCCAGATCCTTAAAGAGTACCAGCATGGAGGATCCGTCGAAAATGATATGATGAAGATCCAGGAAGATATACTTGCCCTCCTCCGTCTCAAAAAGACGGATGCGGAACAGCCGGTCCTCCAGCAGGCGGAAGGGCTGCATCAAATCGGGGATCAGACTGCGGAGCTCCGCTTCACTTATCTTCTCGACGGTCTGAGCATAGCCTTCCTCATCATTTCGTATCTGCACCGGGTTTCCTTCCGCATCGGTGGAAAGGCGCATCTTGATAAAGGGATGCGCTGCCACAACCGCGTTGCAGGCTTCCCGGAGCTTCTCCATATCGATCTTCTGTCCCAGCTTCAGCAGGATCGGATTGTTGTAGGCCGCCTCTCCGTCCCGGTTCATGGATTCAATATAGATTCCCATCTGGGATGAGGACAGCGGATATTCCTTCTTCTTCTCACGATGCTTCGTAAGTCCTGTCTTCTCGCATTCTTCCGCGATTGCCCTGGGAGTCTTCGCCGCATAGATCAGCTTACTGGTGATGGCAAGCTCCGGACAGGCCGCCGCAAGCTTCATCACGCGGATACTGTCACCTCCGAGATCGAAGAAATCATCATCGATCCCAATCTGCTCGATCCCCAGTGCAGCCTCAAAGGCGCGGCACAGCATGGCCTGCGTCTCATTTTCCGGAGGTGCATACTCTGCTCTCTTTGCAAAAAGATCCGGCTCCGGCAGATTCTTCCGGTCGATCTTCCCATTTGCATTGATGGGCATCTCCTCCATATGCATGTAGAAGGCCGGGATCATATAGGACGCAAGCTTCTCCCCGAGTTTCTCCGACAGGGAGGAATCCTCCAGCTTCTCGCCGGTGTAGTATGCGCAGAGGACCACCTGATCCCCGAAGCCTTTCACGCCCTTTACCACTGCCATATCCACGCCGGGAATGGTACGAAGCACATTTTCGATCTCTCCCGGCTCCACGCGCTGGCCGTTGATCTTCAGCATCCAGTCTTTTCGATTTATGTAAACCAAGTTGCCGTCCGGCAGCTTCTTCAAAATGTCACCGGAATGCAGCCATCCGCCGCGGAACAGCTTCTCCGTCGCCTCGGGATCCTTGAAATATCCCACCGTATACGGACCCTTGACGCAGAATTCTCCTTCCTCGCCGTCCGCAACGGGATTCATGTCATCATCCAGAAGTGCCCAGACCGTTCCTTCCGGAGGGATTCCCACCGGCGTGGTTTCGTAAGGCTGTGTCACCTCGAAGGAGCAGACCGTTCCCATGGTCTCGCTCATGCCGTAGTTGTTCCAGAGCTTGTATCCGTCCCGGTTGCACTGGCCGGTCAGCCGCTCACTTCCCGTCATGACCACCTTCAGCGCATCACATTTGCTGTGGAAGTTCGACAGCACCGACGGACTGATGAATGCCATCATGATCTTATGCTCGGCGTAGTAATCCTCCAGCTTCCGTACATCCCGCATGATCCCGGGATCCAGCAAATGTACCGTTCCGCCGAAGGACAGAAGCTTGTAGACCAGCACGGAAGCAACGAAGTACATCGGAGCACCCACGGCCCAGATCCGTCCCACGCCGTAGTTCTCCGCCTTTCCCATATTCCGGTTTGCGTTCAGTCCCTCGAAGGTATGCAGGATTCCCTTCGGCATACCGGTGGAGCCGGAGGTATACAGCAGGAATGACTCGTCCGTCTCCCGCGCTTCGGGATAAACGGAGGGATCCAGGATCTCCGTATTCCGGATCTCATCCATGGCGGCATCATCAATGATGAAGGGGGCTTCGCAGCTCATACTGATATATCTCACACGTTCCTCCGGGAAGGAGGTTCCCATGGGTACGGCAGCATGTCCGGCCATCCAGATCCCGCAGACCGCAGCCGCATACTCCACCGACGCATCCATCCGCACCGGTAGGAAGGACCGCTGTCCCAGCTGCTTCCCGTGGACCCAGGCTGCAGCACGCTGCATCAGATCTCCGAAGGTTCTGTAATCCGTAGTCCTGCTTCCTCCCCGATCGACGACAGCCGGTTTCTCCGCATGAACTTCTGCTGTCTTCAGTAAAGCTTCCACATACTCATACATATTGTGTCCCCCTTGTATAGAAACATGTTACCGCATGACCCTGTGCCGTTAGCGGGTCCCCATATTACCGTGTCTCCTCTAGTGTCATTCTGAGGAGCGTAGCGACGAAGAATCCTGCCCTCAAAGATCCTTCGCTCCGCTCAGGATGACATCTGGCGTTGCTCAGGATGACACCTGGCTTCCCTCATCCGCGCTTACCTCATTCGCGTTTATCTCAACCACTGTATTGTTCAGGCTGATGACCCTCATGTACTGGATCTTCTCAGCCATCTTCTTCAGCAGCTCCAGCCCGTGGACGTCGTACTCTCCCTGCTCTCCGAAATCGTATTCCATGGGATTGAACGGGATCCCGTCATCCCGGAACCGGAGGATATACCGGTCCTCCACGTGGGACAGGCATACATCCACATCCTTCTCTTCTCCGTCCTTATATCCGTATTTCCCGATATTCGATACCACCTCTTCCGCAGCCACTCCCAGGCGGTTGGCCCGTTCGGGTGTGATAGGTTCCTTCTCGCAGGCCTCCTTGATCTGACGCGCCACATTTACGGCTTCCCTGTCATTTCCTTTTACCGTTAGATCCAGGATCACATTTCCGTTCGTATCCGGTATGGCGAGCATCCCCTTCTGCGGCGTCTTCCCCATCTTCTGCATGATGATCCGGAGCAGGTTCGTTACGAGGTAGGCTGTCAGTTCACTCAGGATGACTGCCCCGAAGATTCCCTCGAACCCGAAGAAATGCATCCCGAGAAGCATGAACGGGATCCGGAACAGGATCATCTGAAGAGCGATATTCGTTGTAGACAGAAATGTCTGTCCGATGGTTCTGTAGTAGGACTGCAGGATCGCATTCAGGATATAGAATACGAAGCTGAAGGCGAAGATCCGGATCCCCGTCTCCAGATCCGGCAGGATATCCGGCTGGTCGAAGCCATAGAGCTTTGCCAGGAAGCCCGGTACCAGAAGGAAGATCGCCATGACGATCCCCCCGGCGATCATCGCCGACTTCAGCACCCGCCGGTACACCGCGCGCATGCCAAAGTAATCCTTCTCTCCGTACAGCACGCCGGCCACGGAGGCGATCACGGAAGCCATGCCTCCGAGGAACATGGATACGATATTCTGGGTGTTATTTGCCACCGCATATGCAGAGAAATGTCCCGCTCCCAAAGCCCGCAGCACCGCGCTGTTGATGATGAACATGCTCACTACCGTCATCACCAGGGATACGATGTTGGGAAGACCGTTCTTCATGGTGAGCCGTATCAGCTTCCCTTCTCTGACGGAGCCTCTGAAAACGGGCTTTACCATCCGTTCCCTGCTCCGGAAATACCCAGGGATGAAGATCAGTCCCGCCGCCACATAACCAAGTACCGTGGACAGCGCCGCGCCCGTGATCCCGAGGGATGTATACTTCACAAGGATATAGTCCAGGCCGAGATTCACCACATTTGCAACAATGTTCATCTTCGCCGCAAGGCCGGGGTGATTGTCGACGGTGATCAGGTACGCCATGCATAAAACGAAGGAGACCGCCGGCATACCCAGCGAATAAACCGTGGTGATGCTGCGGATCATGTCCGCCAACTGACCCTCGGCCCCTGTCAGCGAAATAAAAGCCGGCACCGAAAATGGTGTGGCTATCATAAATATCATAGGATAGGCAATACAGAAAATGACGGAAAAGCCCATGACCTTTCCGGCCTTCTGGACCTCCCGCTTTCCGAGAAGAACTGCAATGGTAACGGCACCTCCGGTTCCCATGAGGATCGCCGCTGCCTGCAGGATATAGACAAATGGAATACCGGCAGTCACTGCGGAGTTGCCGATGCTTCCGATAAGATTACCCACGATCATGGCGTCTACTACATTTCCGAGCTGCAGTGCTACCGTCGTCATGACCCCCGTGAGCATGTATTTGTAGATTTTTTTTCTGATCAGACGATCATTCCGTTCCATATGTAACCCCTAACCCCCGCAGTCCCTTCCTTTCTGCTTCCACTGTCGTCACGGTGCGAAGTGGAGGATCGTGTACAGTAAGATTCTTCGTCGCTTCGCTCCTCAGAATGACAACGTTTTGCTTCGCTCCTCAGAATGACACCTCATTGTCATCCTGAGCAACGCGAAGGATCTTTACCGACAGGATTCTTCGTCGCTTTGCTCCTCAGAATGACACCTCATTGTCATCCTGAGCAACGCGAAGGATCTTTACTAACAGGATTCTTCGTCGCTTCGCTCCTCAGAATGACAACGTTTTGCTACGCTCCTCAGAATGACATGCTGTGTCAACCCTTCCCGGTTCCGCGGTACAAGGTGCCCGGCCAGGTGATCTTATTCCCTCCCGGTTCCGCGGTATACGAAGCCGAGCATGGTGATATCATCGAACTGATCCGCTTCTCCGACGAAATCCGCGATATGCTTTCTCACCGTAGGAAGTACGGTTTCCATGGGAACATCCTTCACGGTATTCAGTACCTCCTTCAGGCGATCCGGACCATACTGTTCCACATTTGCATCAATGGCTTCAGGGATTCCGTCCGTATATACGAACAGTCTGTCACCGGGATTCATCTGCAGCTCATATTCCTTATAATGCATGTCTTCCATGGCCGCAAGGGCAAGACCGTGTTTCGTCCTTGCGTATTCATAATCTTCGCCGTCACGCATCACTACCGGATATTCATGACCGGCATTTGCACACTGCATCTTTCCGGTGGTAAGATCGATGATACCGATCCATACGGTTACGAACATCTCCGCATCATTTCCTTCGCAAAGCGTATTGTTGGCGCGGTCCAGGATTGCCGAAGGAGACTTGCCGGATTCCGCAAGGCCGCGGATCGCAGTCTTGGCACGCATCATGAACAGTGCTGCCGGGATACCCTTTCCGGATACATCCGCGATCACCAGGGCCAGCTTGTTCTGATCGATGAAGAAGAAGTCATAGAAATCTCCGCCCACCTCTTTTGCCGGATCCATGGATGCATAGATCTCAAAATCATCCCGCGGGAATTTGAAATTTGTCGGAAGCGCGGATGCCTGAATGGTACGTGCGAATTCCAGCTCCTGCTCGATCCTTTTCTCCGCTGCATCGATGTAGCCCTTCAGGACCTCCACGGTCTGGTTGATATCGTCGGACAGTGACGCGAATTCCGAAGAATTCCGGACACTGACCACCTCGTCCAGATTTCCGCCGGTGATACGTCCGAGGGACGCATTGACCAGTTCCAGATTGTTTACGACGATCCGCTGTACCAGCATGGAAATCAGGACATAGATCACGGCGAACAGAATGATCGCCGCAAAGACAGACTCATAGGTCTGCGCATCCCGGTTTGCATAAACCTCCGTCATGGGAAGGGTCACGAGCAGGGTCACTTTCTTACTGATATGCTGGTATCTGCAAATGGAATCGACCCCGAAGCATTTTGCCTGATAGCAGACTCCTTCCTTGTTCTCTTCCATGGCCTTCGCATCCTCTACCGGAACCGTCATCCCTTTATGGGTACCGATGGCAATAGGGCCGTCATACGGGATCATGTCGAAGGTTCCTTTACTTCCTACATGGAAATTGGTGATGGCTTTGCTGAATCCCGAGAGATTCAGTGCCGAAGCAAGTGTATGCTGGTCTCCCACCACCTGTATCATACCGTCCCCGCAGCGGGCTCCCGCTATCACCTGTGAAGAATTCGGCACAAAGGACAGAGACTCGACGTCACTCTGCAGGATCTCCGCCAAATGCTCATCATACGCCGCCTCATCCCCGACATTCCGGATCACATTTCCATTTAGATCAATGGTTGTCACGGAATTCAGGGAGAAGATACTCCGCATGGAATCAAGGAATTCCTCATCCGCTTTGTTCACCCCGCCTGCGATTTTGACCATCTCCGCAATGAGCTTTGCTTCCCTGGTGGTATTTTCTTCAGCAAGGGCATTGGTGTCTTCCTGGATCTCCTGCAGTTGGTCATAGGTCTGGGAGATATCCCCGGAAACCACCGTCAGGGTCTCTCGGGCGGCCTGGATCGCAGTCTGTGTCTGTATACTCAGAGAGAAAACAAGATTCAGTACAAGGATCGTTAAGGTTACCGCAAAGAGCCAGAACCGGAATTTCTGGGAAACCGATATCTCCTCTTCCTTCTTCCTGCGGAAGGGATTTTTCCACTCTCCCGAGAAGATCTTCAGAGCGACGGAGGATGCCGCCATGCCCAGACCGGTGAAGGTGATCATCGGAGGTGCACAGGTCTTCACCACATAGAATGCCATATTCATATCTCCACGGTGGGTGATGAATACCACATACATGTGGAAGACTTCCATCACTGCGCCCATGAAGAAGGCGTAGGTTGCAGAGGGTTTCTTCTTCTTGAACAGGAAGATCCGCATTCCCGCAGCCACAAAGCCGGCAAGGCACGTGGACACACTGCAGGCGATGCGGGTGTAGCTTCCCACGCCCCAGTAAGTACCGGCGATATAACGTTCGATCCCCCCGACCAGTCCGGCGATGATACCGGATATCGGATCGAAGAAAAGCCCTGCGGAAAGCGGTCCCATATCACGGACATTCAGCATCATTTTGTCATAATTGACACCAAAATGTGTGGAAAGGATCGCAGCGGTCCCATAGAGCAGACCGATAACGATCTTTGCAAGGACCCCGATTTTCCTCCCCTTGGTGAACTTCCATATAAGAACCGTCAACACCACGTACAGCGCTGTGACGGCAGACATTTTCATGATCATGATAAACATGTCACAACCCTCTCTCCCTGTGAATCCATCATAGGCTCAAATATACTGATATTTTACCACAGGCAGAGGCTTTCTACCATAAAAAAAATGCATGGAAAAGAGCCGCTGTCTGACCGACAACGGCTCTTTGTGTCATTCTGAGGGCGTACGCCCCTTCGTGTCATTCTGAGGGCGTAGCCCGAAGAATCTTTTCGGTAAAGATCCTTCGCTTCGCTCAGGATGACATGTATTCGCTCAGGATGACATGTATTTGCTCAGGATGACATGTATTCGCTCAGGATGACATGGGTCAGGGATTGGTACAATACCCTGCCTTGTTGAAGGAGTAGGTCTTTCCGTCGATCCGGTAGGACTTGCTCTTCGCATACCATCCGCCGGATTTTCCATACCACCATCCCTTGCTGTCCTTATGCCACTTGTAGATGACCGGATCTGTCTGGGCACCGTCCGAGCGTACCCAGTAGCCCTTTACGAACTCATTGGAAGCCATGTAGCCGGACTTGTTGAAGTAGTACCATTTTCCGTTGATCTTCTTCCATGTGTTCTTCAGGTAGGAGCCGCCGGTCAGCCGGAACCACCAGCCATCGCTGTCCTTCGTCCAGCCGGATACGACTGCCTTTCCATCCCAGGCTCCGCTCTTTGTGATGTAATAGCCGCCGCGGTATGCGTTGGATTCCATGATCCCGTTCTTATCGAAGTAATACCACTTACCGCCGATCTCTTCCCATGTACTCTTCGCAAAGGTCTTGTCCACATACTGATATTTCCACTGTCCGGAAACCTTCTTCCAGACACCCTTCATGGTGCCGGTTGCCTTAAAGCTATGGATACGGTATCCGATATTCAGCTTCACGGTTCTTTCTCCGCCAAAAGAAGCAAGATACGCTTCGCTAAATGTTACACCGCCGTCCTTCAGTGTATAATCTTTATTCTGAACCAGATTCTTGGTCCCGTCTGTTGCGGAGATCACGAAATCATCCGCCTTGATCATGCTGTCCACGCCCTTGGCTTCTCCGCCGACGGTGAGGTCTCCGAGGACACCGTTACTGATCAACTTCACGGCGCCGGCCTTCACGGAACCGTCTGCCACCTTCAGGGTTGCACCCTTGTCCACCTTGATGAGACCCGGACGCATGGGATCTACCGCCACGCGGATCTCCACTACCAGAGGCTGCTCCGCCGTAGGCTGGATCGGAACGATCGCCTCCGTAACATCCGCAAGGTAGATATTTCCGCTGTTCTCGAGAGTTCCGTATACATTGATCTCTCCGGGAGTCACAACGATATCTCCCGTATTTACAAGCTTTGCCGTACGTACGATCTTCTTATCGGAATCGATACCGATATTCAGTGTACCCGGACGGACATCCTTATTCCGGACATCATCCTTCCAGGTAACCTGGATGCCCTTATGATAAGCGATCGTGCCCTTGTCGGGATCATTTGCGTTAATGGTATCCTTGTACTTTCCGTCATTTGTGAGAGTTCCCATCACATAGAGATCACCCTTCAGGGAAATGGCACCATGATTCTCAAGAGTTCCTCCGTCCTGCACCAGAAGGAATGCGGAACGGATGTCACGGATCACCTGCTCCTGGGCTGCCTGTGCCGGATCCTGGGGCTGCGGTTTTGCCTCGGTTCCTTCGACATTGATCACACCGTAGTTGATCACCTTGCCGCCATTCTGGATCGTGATCTCACCATTGACCTGCTCCGTCGTTGGCTTCTGTGTCGGATCCGTGATGGACGCGGCATCGAACTCCACTTCATTTGTACAGGTCTCATCGATGATGAGGACACCGTTCTGCTTTACCACCATGGTGGCGTTATTTCCGATGGCAAGCTCCGCTCCTGCCGTATTCGAACCGTCCATAAGACGCAGCTCCGAATAGCCGCCGATGGAGAGTCCAGCCTGATTCTGCTCTGTATTATTTGCGATCTGGATATCGAAGCTGTTCACATCCAGGATCACGGAACGTTTATTATCTGCCGATCCCTCTATGGAGAGGCCTTCCAGTACAGGCACCTCACAGATCAGCTTCACTACATGGGAATCATATTTCTGATAGGCGATGGCCTTGGTCAGGGACCAGAATTCCTTTATCTTATCCGGATTCTCCTTCTCATCCACCATGACATCGATCTCAAGGTCAGAACCCTTGATCAGATACTTGGTCGCCTTATTTGCTGCAGTCGCTTTGCTGTCATCAAAGAACTTCGTCAGAAGTGCTGCGATATAATCCGTCTCCGCCTTATACTCCACACCGTCGATGGTCGCGGGGAAGGTCGGCATATTTGCCGTCTCATAGAAGGGAAGATTCGGCTTGTAATCCTTCACGTCATCTACGTAGAAGGAAAGCTTGATGTCCGCACTCGGAGCATTTGCCGAACCTGCATCTGCGCCGGCGGAAAGCTTGCCGGAGGACAGGATGATCACATCGAAATAGGGGATCTCTTCCGGTTTTCCGTTGTCCTTCATGGCCTTTGCACTCTCATCCAGAGAGTAGGAACCGGTCTTATTGCCCAGGGCATCCGAGAAGGTGCTGCCTTCCATACCATAGGCTGCCATCAGCGCCTTGTTGCTTTCCTGCTTTACGTGGAGGTATTTGCCTTCACCTGCATTTGCAACGATGTCGCTGACATCCACACGGATGATGTAGTAGGATCCGTCGAATCCGCTCATCTTCTTGTGGGTGGTAACATTTCCGTCCACATCCTGGATCTGCTCGTCGATAACGGCATGACGGAAATAACTGTAGGGAGCTACACGATCGGTGCCTTCCTTGAAAGGCTTGAACTCTGTGGGGCCCACCTTCTCTTCGTAATTCACCGCCGCCCCCATAATGATCGCAGGGGACTCCGTGGTGGGTGCGTTCGCAAGGGTCTGCTTTGCAACCGACGGGATCCCCATGGTTGCGGGAGCTTCTCCCATGCCGTCTCCGACCTTTGCCTTCACGGTATATACACCGGGAAGTTCGTTCAGATCGATCGCAACTGCCGCTGCTTCATAAGAAGCCTTTTCATCTCCCGCTTCTGCGGCCTGAACCGGAGTGATACTCTGCACAATGATGAAGAAAACCATGATGATCGAAACAACGAGTGACAAGTAAACCTTCTTTCTCATAACACCTCCCTCTGTTCTTTCAACGGGCTGCTAATTCTAATTTTATACATCCATGAAAAGCCCGTCAAGAATAAACTCTGCAGCAAAAAATGACCTTTTTCAACCGATAGAGAGTATGACCGGAGCACTACAACAAATCTACAACATTTTCCGAAATGGCCGAAACTGATCTGCGGGAAGCGTGGAAAAGCCTGTCCTCTACGGATGCATAAAAAAAGATCCTCCGCAGGTTTCATCCAATGCGAAGGATTCTCTTTCGTAGCGGGGCTGCTCCGTGGCTTCGGTGAGCTGCTCCGTGGCTTCGGCAGTTTACTCCGTGGCTTCGGCAGTTTGCTCCGTGGCTTCGGCAGTTTGCTCCGTGGCTACGGCAGTTTGCTCCGTGGCTTCGGCAGTTTGCTCCGTGGCTTCGGAGGTTTCACTCAAGGTCGTCGATGATCTCCTCAGCCAGCTTCTTCATGGAAATGCATCGATCCATGGCTTTCTTCGTCAGATGGCGGTGAGCCTCATCTTCCGACATATGCTTCTGCTCGATCAGAAGGCATTTGGCCCGGTTGATGATCCGAAGCTCCTGGATCTTCTCCTCCAGCGAAACGACCTTCTTCTCCGTCTCCCGGATCCGGTTGCGGATCGCCACCAGATGCCGCACGTTCCTTGCCAGTGCCCGGTTGGATACCGGCTTTGCCAGGACCACGGCCCCGAAGTCGATCACCCGCTCTGCGATGTCGTCCACCACCTCACCGGGTGTGATCACCAGAATACCGGAGTTATAACGGGTACAGACATCCATGATGAAATCACCACCGAACTCGTCGGACAGCGGCGTATTCACAAGGATCAGGTCGAAGGTCCGGTTTGCCAGTTCCTGGGCCGCCTGTGCTGCACTGTGGCGCACCTCGACCGAGGTGAAATTCATCCCCGAGATCACCCGTTTCACAAAACTATTCAGTTGTTCTGACTTCGATACGATAAGCATCGAATACTGATGATCTGATGATTTTCCCATAGATTTCTACCGTTTCATACCATCCACAGGTTTCGTGTGTCTGTCATCCTGAGCAACGCTTGTCATCCTGAGCAACGCTTGTCATCCTGAGCAACGCGAAGGATCTTTACAGACAAGATTCTTCGGGCTTCGCCCTCAGAATGACATGTCACTACGCTCCTCAGAATGACATGTACCTGTCATCCTGAGCAGCGCGGGCGCACGCGTGCCGGTGGCACGCAGTTCGTGCGCCGAGTATCGACCAAGCGGCAGCGCGAAAGATCTTGATCTTGATCTTTCCATCACCAGCCCTAGGATTGGGGTCTGTGTTTATCCTCCGTATAGCACCGGATGATCTCCTCCGGAAGGATCTCTCTGATGAAAGCACTCTCCTCTACCGCCCGGACCGCTTCCACTCTGGACTGCGGGAGCAGTACACCCTCCGCATCCATTTCCGCCGGAAGCTCCAGCTTATTCTCGATCCCGTACAGACCGGCATGGATCAACAGTGCATATACAAGATACGGATTGCTGAGGGCATCCGGAGATCTCAGTTCCACGCGGGTCCGTCCGTGATGGTCGGAGATATGCACCATTTCCGAGCCGTCCGTGCTGGACCAGTTTACCCGATCGGGCGCGGTACATTTTCCGAAACGCGAATACGAATTGTCCGAAGGATTCAGGAACAGCGTCATATCGCGGATCTTCTCAATGATCCCCGCTGCCGCGTACCGGCACAGATCATTTCCTTCCCTGTCCTCGGCGTAAATGTTGATATGATAGCCATTTCCGGGCGCGCCTTTTAAAGGAACGGGCGAGAAATCCGCCGTGAGCCCGTTTCTGTCCGCAACGGTCTGTACCACCATTTTAAATGTGGTCATCTGGTCCGCCGCTTTCAAAGGCTTCCCGTAATGGAAGTCGATCTCGTTCTGTCCGGGTCCTCTTTCATGGTGGGAACGCTCCGGCTTGAGACCCATTTTCTCGATGGTAAGGCAGATCTCACGCCGGATATTTTCGCCTCTGTCCAGAGGTGCGATATCCAGATAGCCCGCCTGATCATAGGGAACGGACGTAGGGTTGCCATGCTCGTCCTTCTTGAAGAGGTAGAACTCGGAGGCGGAACCGAACCGGAATTCCACCTGATCCTCCTTTGCGCGTTCCACGGCCTTCTTCAGGACCATGCGCGTATCGGTGTCGTAAGCCTCGCCGTCTGTATTTACCACATCACAAAACATCCGGACGACCCTCCCGCTGTCCGGACGCCATGGAAGCACTGCCAGGGTGGACGGGTCCGGCTTCAGATACAGCCTTCCGCTGTCTGCGTCCTGAAAGCCCTCGATCCCACCGGTGCTGATGCTGATCCCCTCATGGAAGGCCTTCTCTATCTCACCGGGCATCACGGAAATGTTCTTCTGCACACCGAAGGCATCCCGAAAAGCCAGCCGGATAAAGCTGACATCCTCTTCCTCTATGTATTGCATTACCTCTTCCGGTGTATAGTTCATATGCTTTTCCTCCTGCATATTTCTTTCTTCCAAATCTTCATGTCGTAAGATCCTTCGGCTCCGCCTCAGGATGACAGGCAGGTGTCATTCTGAGCCACGGGGCGAAGAATCTTTCTGCCTGTACAGACATATTCTAACAGAAACAGCGTCTCTTAAAAAGTGGCATTTTCCTTCTCTGACAGTCTTTTTTCAAAACGTTCCTTGCTGGTGATCTCCGGTACCGGCGTCGCATACTCCCCGCTGAAGCAGGCACGGCAGTAGCCGTCATGGCCCACCAGCTCATGCAGATATTTTAAGGGGAGATACCCGAGGGAATCCGCGCCGATCATCTGCCGGATCTCGGACATGGTGTGCTGGCATGCGACAAGCTTGTCCTTCGCATCGATATCCGTCCCGTAATAGCAGGGACTGATAAAGGGCGGCGACGAGATCCGTACATGGATCTCCTTTGCCCCGGCATCCCGGAGCAGCCGGACGATCCGCCCGCTGGTCGTGCCCCGGACGATGGAATCATCCACGAGCACCACCCTTTTTCCCTCCACGGTCTCGCGGACCGGGTTCAGCTTGATCCGGACACCGCTGTCCCTTTCATCCTGGGAGGGTGCGATAAATGTTCTGCCGATGTATTTGTTCTTGATAAAACCGATGCCATAGGGGATCCCGGAGAATCTCGAATACCCCAGTGCCGCATCCAGTCCCGAATCCGGGACGCCGATCACCACATCCGCGATGACCGGGTAGGTCCTTGCCAGGATCTCGCCGGCCTTCAGCCTTGCGCTGTGAACCGAGACTCCTTCGATGACGGAATCCGGTCTCGCGAAGTAAATGTATTCAAAGATACAGATCCTGTGCTCCTTCGTACCGCAGTGCAACGTTACGCTCCGGACGCCTTCCTCCGAGAAGATCACGACTTCTCCGGGTTCCACATCCCGGATATATTCCGCTCCCACTGCCTCCAGCGCGCAGGTCTCGGATGCTGCGATATACGTCCCGTCTGCTTTCTTTCCGAAGCAGAGGGGACGGAAACCATGCGGATCCCGGGCAATGATCAGCTTTGCTGCCGACATCAGCACGAGCGAATATGCCCCTTCCAGATACGGCATGGCGGAAAGAAGCGCTTCCTCGATGGAGGGTGCCTTCAGGCGCTCACGTGTCAGGATGTAGGCAATGATCTCCGTGTCCGAAGTAGAATGAAAAATGGCCCCCGACAGCTCCAGTGTCTGGCGGAGTTCATAGGCATTGCTGATATTTCCGTTATGGGCCAGCGCCATTTTCCCCTTCTGATGGTTCACCTCCATGGGCTGGCAGTTATTTCTGTTGTTCCCGCCGGTGGTTCCGTAGCGCACATGCCCCACTGCCATGGTTCCCTTGGGAAAGCGGTTCAGTTCCTCTGTGGTGAAGACCTGGCTCACCTGTCCCGGGTCCTTGTGGGAGTGAAAGATCCCGTCCTCATTTACCACGATCCCGCAGCTCTCCTGCCCGCGGTGCTGCAGGGCGTAGAGACCGTAGTATACATCCCGGGCGATGTCATAGGCCTTCGGGGCATAGACACCGAAGATACCACATTCCTCATGAAGCTGATCAGTCATGCTGTTTCCTCCAAATATAAGATCCTTTGCTTCGCTCAGGATGACAATGTGCCGGACGACAATGCCGCCTCCACGAAGTGGCGGAAGACAGGGTGCGGCCGGTTGGGACGGGACTTAAACTCCGGGTGATACTGCACACCCAGGAAGAAGGGGTGATCCGGCAGTTCCACCGTCTCCACCAGTTCCCCGTCCGGGGACAGTCCTGAGATCACAAGGCCCGCATCTGTAAGGACCTTGCGGTAATCATTATTAAATTCATATCTGTGCCGGTGCCGTTCGGAGATGACCAGCTCTTCCATTTCCTCATATTCCGGAATGCCGGATTCGCGGTAGCATTTCTCCATCAGGGTACCCGGCGTGACTCTGCACGGATATTTTCCGAGACGGAGAGTTCCGCCCTTATCGATATCCTCGGACTGTCCGGGCATGAAATCGATGACCTTATTTTTACAGAGTTCATTGAACTCGCCGGAATCCGCATCCGGTATGCCTGCCTGATGCCGTGCAAATTCCATCACCGCGATCTGCATGCCGAGGCAGATCCCCAGGTAAGGGGTCTTCGTTTCCCGGGCGTATCGCGCGGCAAGGATCATCCCGTCGATGCCACGACTTCCGAACCCGCCGGGGATCAGGATCCCGTTCAGTCCTGTGAGTCGCTCCGTTACATTTTCCTTCGCCAGCTCTTCCGAATCGATCCACTCGATGGTCACGTGGGCATTCAGGGAGAAGCCGGAATGATTCAGGGCTTCCACCACGGAGAGATATGCATCGTGCAGCTGGACATATTTGCCAACCAGGCCGATCCTTACCTCCCGGTTGCGGCTTGCGATATTTCCCACTACGCGCTCCCAGTCGGACAGATCCGGCGCCGGCGCTTCGATCTCCAGTTCCCGGCATACCACGCGGGCAAGGCCGCCCTCCTCCAGCATCAGCGGAGCCTCGTAGAGATTCGGAAGGGTACGGTTCTCGATGACACAGTCCTCCTTCACATTGCAGAACATGGAGATCTTCCGGAAGATCTCCGGCTCCAGCGGTTCATCGCAGCGAAGGACGATGATGTTCGGATTGATCCCCATTCCCTGCAGTTCCTTTACGGAGTGCTGGGTGGGCTTGGATTTATGCTCGTCCGAACCATGAAGATAGGGAACCAGCGTCACATGGATGAAGAGACTGTTCTCCCGTCCCACCTCCAGTGAGATCTGGCGGACCGCCTCCAGAAAGGGCTGGGACTCGATGTCGCCGATGGTTCCTCCGATCTCCGTGATCACCACGTCCGCGTCGGTCTCATGACCCACGCGGTAGACGAATTCCTTGATCTCATTTGTGATATGCGGGATCACCTGAACGGTGGAACCGAGATACTCACCGCGGCGTTCCTTATTCAGTACATTCCAATATACCTTACCGGAGGTCAGGTTGGAGAACCGGTTCAGATTCTCGTCGATGAAGCGCTCGTAATGCCCCAGATCCAGGTCCGTCTCCGCTCCGTCCTCCGTCACAAAAACCTCCCCGTGCTGATAGGGGCTCATGGTTCCGGGGTCTACATTGATGTATGGATCCAGCTTCTGTGCAGCCACCTTCAGCCCTCTCGCCTTCAGCAGACGTCCGAGGGAAGCTGCGGTGATGCCTTTACCCAGACCTGATACGACTCCTCCGGTTACGAAAATGTACTTCTTCATAGTTCCTCCCTACTGTTTATAATCGATGCCTTCGTGTCATTCTGAGGGCGCAGCCCGAAGAATCTTGTCCAATAAGATCCTTCGCTTCGCTCAGGATGACATGGGTGCGCTTCGCGCAAGATCCTTCGCTTCGCGCTGCCGCTTGGTCGATACTCGGCGCACGTAATGCGTGCCACCGGCACGCGTGCGCCCGCTCAGGATGACATCGTGGTGTCATTCTGAGGAGCGTAGCGACGAAGAATCTTGTCCAATAAGATCCTTCGCTTTGCTCAGGATGACATGGGTGTCGGACGACATGCTAAAGGTTGGTGTAGCCCATCAGGGCCTCGTCCACCTGCTTTGCCACTGCACGGCCTTCCGCGATGGCGCGTACCACCAGGGACTGGCCGATATGCATGTCGCCTGCGGCATAGATCCCGGGTACCGTCGTGGCGTGATCTCCCTGGCCTGTCTTTACATTCGTCCGGCCGTCCACTTCCACGCCGAAGTCCTTCGTTACATAGTCCTGGCTTCCCAGGAATCCCGCAGCGATGAGTACCAGCTGTGCCGGAAGCTTCTTCTCCGTTCCTTCCACCGGAACCATCTGCATCCGTCCGGTCTCCGGGTCCCTCTTTGCCTCCAGGGAAATGATCGTAATGCCGTTCAGTTCCCCGTTCTTGTTCTTATGAAATTCCTTTACCGTGGTCTGATAGATCCTGGGATCGTGACCGAACATCCGGATCGCTTCCTCCTGTCCGTAGTCCGTCTTCCCCACCCTCGGCCACTCCGGCCAGGGATTGGAATCCAGCCTCTTGCAGGGCGGTTCCGGCATCATTTCCAGCTGGATCACGGATTTTGCGCCCAGGCGGATGGAGGTTCCCACGCAGTCATTTCCGGTGTCTCCGCCGCCGATAACGATCACATCCTTTCCCTTCGCCAGCTGCGTCGGGACATCCTGAAAATTACTGTCCAGAAGGGTCTTCGTCACTTCCGTCAGGAAATCCACCGCAAAGCGGATCCCCTTCGCATCTCTTCCGGGTGCCTTGATATCTCTGGGATTGGAAGCCCCGCATGCAAGGATCACAGAGTCATAGGAGGACTTCAGTTCCTTTGCGGAAATGTCCACGCCTACATTTACACCTGTCCGAAAGACAACCCCTGCATCCTCCATGAGACGGATCCGCCGGTCGATCACGGATTTCTCCAGCTTCATATTCGGGATCCCGTAGCGGAGCAGGCCGCCCGCACGATCACTTCGTTCATATACTGTCACGCTGTGTCCCCGGCGGTTCAGGAGCTGAGCCGCTGCAAGACCTGCAGGTCCGCTTCCCACGATGGCAACCGATTTCCCGGTCCG
Organism: uncultured Lachnospiraceae bacterium; assembly: GCA_902775555.1. Taxonomy (GTDB): domain Bacteria; phylum Bacillota; class Clostridia; order Lachnospirales; family Lachnospiraceae; genus Eubacterium_Q. The sequence goes on from CACYMQ010000025.1 coordinate 20,442, forward strand.
CGCCGACGGTACCGGTTCCAGCACCAGACCGTGCTCAAATGCATACTCGATCACGGCTCTCTCATTTTCCTTTGTTGCAACCGCTTCCGTGTGAAGGCCGCAGGTACAGGCAGCCTCGCAGAGTGCCGGGCATACACGGGAGGTGAATTCCGGGAAGCTGTGGGTCCGGGACAGACGGATATAGGCCTGCTCATAATTTCCCCTGTATACCAGATCATTCATTTCCGGTACCAGGTTGTGCAGGGGACATCCGGACATCATTCCCGCGATCATCCTTCCGGACTGGCAGAAGGGAACGCCGCAGTCCATACACCGGGCCGCCTGCTTCCTACGCTCCTCTTCCGGCAGCATCCCGTGGAACTCCCGGAAGCCTTTGATCCGATCCTCCTCCGGCACCACCGGGCCGTTCTTACGTTCATATTCCAAAAATCCTGTCGGCTTGCCCATTCTAACTCCTCCTTTAGCCTACCAGCTCTGTGAAAGCGCGGATCTCCGCCTCTTCCTTCGGCATGCCCTTCTCTTCATTTTCGGCGATCAGGTGCAGCATCGTCTTGTAATCTGCGGGAATGATCTTCTTGAAGCTTCCGATATACGAATCGAAGTTCTCCAGGATCCTCTTTCCCTTTTCGGAGCCCGTAAATGTGACGTGTCGCCCGATGATCTTCCGCAGCTCTTCCTTCTCGCTCTGGTCCTCCACATGAAGGGTCAGGACCAGTTCCTTGTTCAGATTCTTATAAAGGGTATTCCCTTCGTCCAGCACATAGGCGATCCCGCCGCTCATACCGGCTGCAAAGTTCTTGCCTGTGGGGCCCAGGATCACGGCCTTTCCTCCGGTCATATACTCACAGCCATGCTCACCGACGCCCTCAACCACTGCCGTCACACCGGAATTCCGGATACAGAAGCGTTCACCCGCCATACCGGCGATGTAAGCCTCTCCGGAGGTGGCGCCGTACAGTGCCACATTTCCTATAATGATATTCTCTTCCGGCCGGTAGGATGCGCCCTTCGGTGCATGTACGATCAGCTTGCCGCCGGACAGTCCCTTGCCGAAGTAATCGTTGCTGTCTCCTGTGAGATCGATGGTGATGCCCTTCGGGAGAAATGCGCCGAAACTCTGTCCGCCGGCTCCCTCCGCATCCACACGGATGGTATCCTCCGGAAGTCCCTCCGGATTGTGGCGTGTCACCTCCGCACCAAGCAGGGTACCGAAGGCCCGGTCCGTATTGGATACGGTAAGTGAGATATGACTCTTCTTTCCCTTCTGTATCGACTGCTGCACAGACCCGGACGAAAGCAGCTTCTCTGCATCTCTTGTGGATTCCAGCCGGAAGTCATATGCCTTCTTCGGATCGAAGGTCTGGAGACCGCGCTCGAAGCCTGAGAGATCCACCAGGATCCGGTCCAGCAGTAACTCGTTGGCATGGGAAGGTCTGGAAGGTACGGAAGATCCGGAAGATCCTTCGCTTCGCTCAGGATGACAGGCCGGGGAAGATCCTTCGCTTCGCTCAGGATGACATACCGGGGAAGAATCCTTCCTCTTCAGCAGATCTGTCCGGCCTACCATCTCACTGATGCTCCGAACACCCAGCCGTGCCATATATTCCCTGAGTTCCCTTGCAATGAACCGCATGAAATTCTCTACATATTCCGGCTTTCCCGTGAACCTCTTCCGAAGCTCCGGGTTCTGGGTAGCCACACCCATGGGGCAGGTATCCTGATGACATACACGCATCATGACACAGCCGAGGGTTACCAGGGGTGCCGTGGCGAAACCGAATTCCTCCGCTCCGAGAAGCGCTGCGATAGCCACGTCCCGTCCACTCATCAGCTTACCGTCCGTCTCGATCACTACCTGATTTCTGAGCCCGTTCAGAAGCAATGTCTGATGCGTCTCCGCAAGTCCCAGCTCCCAGGGAAGGCCTGCATTGTGGATGGAGGACAGCGGCGCTGCTCCCGTTCCTCCGTCATATCCGGAGATCAGGACCACCTGTGCGCCTGCCTTCGCCACACCGGCCGCTACCGTTCCCACGCCGGCTTCCGATACCAGCTTCACGGAGATCCTGGCATCCTTATTTGCATTCTTCAGATCATAGATCAGCTCTGCCAGGTCCTCGATGGAATAGATATCATGATGGGGTGGCGGAGAGATCAGCGACACACCGGGCGTGGAATGACGGGTCTTCGCGATCCAGGGATAGACCTTCTTTCCCGGCAAATGTCCTCCTTCTCCGGGCTTTGCCCCCTGTGCCATCTTGATCTGTATCTCTCTTGCGCTGACCAGGTATTTGCTGGTCACGCCGAAACGTCCGCTGGCCACCTGCTTGATGGCTGAGCTCTTATCCTCCGCGGTTCCGGATGTGGCAAGCCTTGCATCGCTCTCGCCGCCCTCACCGCTGTTGGACTTTCCGTGCAGATGATTCATGGCGATGGCGAGACAGGTATGTGCCTCCTCGGAGATCGAGCCGTAGGACATGGCTCCCGTCTTGAAACGTCGGACGATCTCGTCCTCGCTCTCCACCTCCTCCAGCGGGATCCCCTCCTTCGGGAAATCAAAGTCCAGAAGACTCCGGAGATACCCTGTCTTCTCCTCATCCACCATGGCGGTATATGCCTTAAACTTCTCATAATCTCCCGTGCGTGCTGCCAGCTGGAGCATATGGATCGTCGCCGGATCATACCGGTGATTCTCGCCCTGGCTCCTGGACTTATGTCTGCCCAGTGCAGTAAGGGAGAGATCCGTGGTAAGCCCCAGGGGATCAAATGCCCGGCTGTGCTGACGGTCGTTCGCATCCGCGATATCGGACAGCGTGATCCCGCCCACGCGGCTGACGGTTCCCGTAAAATACTTGTCGATCACATCCTTGGAAATGCCGATGGCCTCGAACATTTTACTGCCCTGATAGGACTGGATCGTGGAAATCCCCATCTTGGATGCGATCTTCACGATGCCCGCAAGCACCGCATGGTCATAGTCCTCAACCGCCGCATAGTAATCCTTCTCCAGCAGTCCGTCATCCACCAGCTCGCGGATCGTGGCATGTGCCAGATACGGATTCACTGCGGATGCACCATATCCGAGAAGGGTCGCAAAATGATGCACTTCCCGGGGTTCACCGGATTCCAGGATGAGCGACATGGCGGTACATTTTCTTGTGCGTACCAGATGATGATGGACCGCTGCAACCGCCAGAAGAGACGGCAGCGCCACATGGTTCTCGTCGACGCCCCGGTCGGAAAGGATCAGGATATTTGCGCCCTCACGATATGCCTTGTCCACCTTCATGAAGATCTGCTCGATGACCCGCTCCATCGGAGTACTCTTGTAATAAAGGATCGAAACCTTTGCAACCGAGAAGCCGTCCTTCTTCAGATGCTCGATCTTCAGGAGGTCCAGATCCGTCAGGATCGGATTGTGGATCTTCAGCACATGGCAGTTCTCGGGCTGCTCCGAAAGCAGATTTCCGTTCTTCCCCAGATATACGCTGCGACTCGTTACGATCTTCTCCCGCTCTGCGTCAATGGGAGGATTCGTTACCTGGGCAAAAAGCTGCTTGAAATAGTAAAAGAGAGGCTGCTCCACGGAGGACAGTGCCGCGATGGGAGTATCCACGCCCATGGCACCGATCTGCTCCACCCCGCGCTCCGCCATACTGCGGATCCCGTCGTGATAATCCTCATAGGTATAACCGAAGGCCTTCTGCAGACGCGTCCGCTCCTCGCGGGTGTATTCCGGAACCTTGACATTCGGGATCTTCAGGTCATGAAGCTCCGTCAAATGCTCATCCAGCCATTCTCCATAAGGTGCCTTCCCTGCATAGATCTCCTTCAGCTCCTCATCTGAATAGATCCGCCCTTCATTTGTATCCACCAGCAGCATTTTCCCGGGATGCAGACGTTCCTTCTTTAAAATGTGCTTCTCCTCCAGGGGCAGGACACCTACCTCGGAAGACAGGATGAGTCTGCCGTCATCCATGACATAATAACGGGAGGGACGAAGTCCGTTCCGGTCCAGGATCGCGCCCATCTGGTCTCCGTCGGAGAACAGGATGGAAGCCGGTCCGTCCCAGGGTTCCATCATGGTCGCGTAGTACTGATAGAAGTCCCGCTCCTCCCGGGACAGGGTATCATTGTGCGCCCAGGGCTCCGGGATGCAGAGCATGGCTGCCAGGGGCAGGGGCATCCCGCTCATGGTCAGGAATTCCAGTGTATTGTCCAGCATGGCGGAATCGGATCCGCTGGAGGAAATAACAGGCAGTACCCTCGTCATATCCTCTGCCGACAGCTTATTTGTAGACATGGTCTCTTCCCGGGCCAGCATCTTGTCTGCATTTCCACGGATGGTATTGATCTCGCCGTTATGTACGATGAAACGGTTCGGATGCGCCCGGTTCCAGCTGGGATTGGTATTTGTGGAGAAACGGGAATGTACCATGGCGATGGCCGAGGTATAATCCGGATCCGTAAGGTCACGGAAGAAGGTCCGGAGCTGTCCCACTAGGAACATACCTTTATAAACAATGGTCCTGCAGGAAAGGGAGGGCACATAGGTATCCACATGGCTCTGCTCAAACTCTCTGCGGATCACAAAGAGCCTGCGGTCAAAATCCAGCGGTGTCTCGAACTTCTCTCCGCCCGACAGAAAGACCTGGGCGATGACCGGCATGCAGTCCCGCGCCTTCTTGCCGAGGACTTCCGGACATACCGGAACCTCGCGCCATGCCAGCACGGAGAACCCTTCCTTTGCCGCGATGGTCTCGAACATTTTCTTAGCCTGACGGACAGCCAGATCCTTATCCGGCAGGAAAAACATACCGACTCCGTACTTTCTCTCCTCCGGCAGCGTCACACCCTGTGCGGCAAGCTCCTTCACGAAAAATGCATGAGGGATCTGCGTCAGGATCCCGACACCGTCACCCGTCTTTCCCTCTGCATCCTTTCCTGCACGATGCTCCAGACGCTCCACGATCTTCAGGGCATCATCCACCAGCTGATGACTCTTCTCGCCCTTGATATGGATGATGGCTCCGATCCCGCAGTTATCATGTTCAAATGCTGCATCGTACAGACCTTCCTGTCTCAGTTTGTCCTTCCGGCTCATTGCCTCTTTGTTCATGTGACAAGCTCCTTTCCCCTGCTTTCCGGAATCGAATCGTAACGATTCAAAAACGATTCAAAAAATAAGCAAGGGTGTCCCGGGAACTATTCCCGAAACACCCTTGCTTCGTAATCTATATCGGATTGTAGGCGAATTCATACGCACCGACCGGTGCATGAATGAAATTCATAACATGTATGTAGTATAGCACTTTCTTTTTGAAAGTCAAGTGGGTTTTGGCTTAATTTTGTGAAATGTTTGAGCATTCTACTTACGTTTCTTTCGTCCGGAAGGGGTACCACCCAAGATCCTTCGGGATTAAGATCCTTCGCTTCGCTCAAGATCCTTCGGGCTGACGCCCTCAGGATGACATACCGGGTGTCATTCTGAGGAGCGTAGCGACGAAGAATCTTTTTTCCGCAGTGCGAAGAATCTTTTCCACAGCCCGAAGAATCTCCGTTTTCTTCCATACCCGCGGGTCAGCCGACATTTGTCACCGTCCCGACGGAAATATAATGATCGATCACTGCTGCAAGGTCCGTTCCCTCGGATCCTTTCCAGTTCCGTCCGATCACCAGCCGGTACGCTGTGCCTCCCACCGGATCCTCATCGCTACCCGCCGTCGAAATCCCCGATGCATCCGCAGTTTCAGCACCTCCCGCCGGATCCTCATCGCTACCCGCCGTCGAAATCCCCGATGCATCCGCAGCCTCAGCACCTCCCGCCGGATTCTCATCGCTACCCGCCGTCGAAATCCCTGATGCATCCGCAGCCTCAGCACCTCCCGCCGGTGCGATTCCCTCGGCTTCGTAGTGATCCACGTAGAAGGGATCCCGGGACACTCTGCAGTTTCTCCGGATGCCCTTACAGTCCGCGAGTCCGCAGTTCGGGAAATTGATATTCCATACCTGACCCTGCTCCAGAGGGCTCTTCATATATTCTTCCATAAGTTCCGACAGATACCGGTCCACCATATCCTGCCCTGACCTTTCTCCCCTGGAGAAGGCGATGGCATGGACGCCCCACATGGAAGCTTCCAGCGCAGCCCCCACCGTCGCGGAATACTGGATATCATGACTGATATTGTAGCCGCTGTTGATCCCCGCCAGTACGTAGTCCGGTTTCACGGGCAGCAGCTTCAGCACACCCAGTCTGACACAATCCGCCGGCGTTCCGTCCGTGGCCCATGCCGTGACCCCCTCAACGGGGAAGTCTCTCTCCCACACCCGCACACTCTTCTTCCAGGTGTAGCAGTGGGACATGGCACTTCTCTCCCCGTCCGGTGCTACGACCCATACACGGCCGAAACGTCCGGCTGCCTCGGCAAGCTGCCGAAGCCCGGACGAATCGATCCCGTCATCATTTGTGATCAAAATGTTCTTCTGTTCCATCTCACTCCGCTTTCATCTCACTCCACATCCGTATTCCATCCCGGATTTAGTTCTTCCTTTTTTTATATACCACGATCCCGGCAATGGCCAGAAGCGATCCACCCATGAGGATCAGCAGCAGGGTGATGGGCGTTTCATCTCCGGTCTTAACGTCGTGGCCCGTGTTGCCGGAATCACCCTTCGGACCCGTACTGCCGGAACCATCCATCGGGCCCGTACTTCCGGAACCATCCATCGGTTCCGCGCTGCCGGAACCACTCCCCGGAGCGATACCGGCTTCTTCTGCCGTTCCCTGCCCGCCATCTGATTTCCTCCTTTCCTCCGGAAGGATCGCGAAGGTGGTCTCTGCCGGCCTTGCATCCTTGAAGGATACCGTCAGTGTATATATGCCTGCATCCAGCGTATCCAGATAGTTCGGTGACAGGGTCAGGATCACACTGCCCTTCTCCGCGGTATAGGACGTTCTATCCAGCTTCTTCCCGCCCACGGACAGTCCTTCAAACATACTGAAGGTATTCCAGTCGTCCCTGCTCCGTTTCACGCGGAAGGTGAGTCCGCTCTTTGAACCCTGCTTCCACACGGCACCTCCGCCCTCAACCACCTGATAATAGGCCGTCGGTTCGATCACGTATTTATTCTCCCATACCCGGCCAACTTTGTTGTTCCGTACAGCGACGGCCTTTAGTGTGATCTCCTGTCTCACATCGGTCTGCTTCAGGGTGATGGGGCCTGTGTATTTCGTACTCTTCACCGTGGGCACGGAGCCGTCCAGCGTATAGTAGATCTCCACATTCTCGTCGGTATGCATTCCCACTTCCAATGATTCCTCATATTTTCCCCCCTTTTCGGAAATATCAACAAGGGGATAGCAATCATCCATGGACATCATCCAGGCGGTATAGGTGGCATTTTCATGCGTACACAGGAGGGCATTTGCCTGTCCTACAAATGTTACAGCATTCCGGATCTGTCCCGGAATATCAAATGTATCTCCGTCGGTGGCCAGCAGGACTCCCGTCACGAACTTCCTCAGTTCCGCCGGATGCTCCGAGATGGTCTTCACATACTTACGGAAGCAGTCGGCTCTGACCCCTGTGGAAGGAATGGTACCGGCTTCAAACAACCGGTTCAGGCCATTATTCATCACGAACCCTATCATGGCATCCGCTGCTTCTTCCGCGGTCTTGTAGGTCTCCGTCCTGCCTTCGCCCAGGTCCATGGTCTTCAGGATCGGAAGTGCCGCATCCATCAGTACGGATACCCGGTTGGAGCCATCCGAACCGATAGCTGTCACGATATCCGGATACGTTTCTCCCACACCCATCCCTATCATGGAATAAACCGCCTGACGTGATTCCCGTCCATCCTCTTTCCCCGTTGTAGTCTCCGAAGAACCCTGCGGCCCATACGCTCCTGCGGTTACCATCTCATAAACAGTCTTCTTTATCACGGGAAGGTCAGCCTCTCCGGCTCCGGTAGATTTGGCAAGCGCCTGGGCCAGAGTAGTGTGGATCGTATCTGCCAGTTTCGTCTTATACGTAAAGCCGATCACCTCCGTCGGTTTCTCCGGATCATACTGACACACGATATTTTCCGCTTCATATACGAACAGGTAGTAAAGCATATCGTCAATGGTAAATGTATCCGGCTTGATGTCCTCCCCGGTTACCATTTTCATAACGGCTGCCAATACGATCTCCGCCGCTTCACCGTCGGAAAGCGTTACACCCTTCTTCTCCTGATACCACTGCTTCACATAAGCGATATAGGTAAGCACACCGGTTTTGATCAGGGATGTCTGATCCGCAGTCAGCGACTGTATCAGCTTTCCCTCCAGGGAAACAAACAGTGCCCCCACAGCGGAAAATACCGTCTGATAACCGCCGTCCACATATTCCTTTGTTCCTCCGATGAGGCTGCCCATGTCGTCCAGCTTCTTTCGGAAGAAATCCTTTTGGGAAATGGGATCCGTACACTCTTTATCCTCTACCATGGTCAGGCTTTGCAGATCGAAGGTCATCCATTTGTAATTTTCAGGACCGCCGTAGGACTTATATCGTTCCACTCCGGGCAGCCGACTTAAATAATGCAGCATGGTCTCCTGATCCGGAATGTACTCTATCTTCTCCCGGGACCCGAATACGGTATAGCCCCAGCTCTTCGGCGGAAAGTAAGGGACCAGATCCTCCTCCGGAGTCACATTATGGATCCCGCTATAGATCTTATCGGCAGGATCCAGGATGGTACCGCTGTCAGAACCCGTATAGTTGAATGCCTTACCCGGGGTATCCTGCTTGTAAAGCTCCTCTGTCCGGGCCGCCGTTACCGACAGCATTTCCCCCTTGGTCGCCACTCCTTCCGCTACGGTTCCCGGTGTAGCAAAGCCATACGCGAAGATATCCTCCGGATCGATATTCACCTGGGAGAGGTAAGCACCCCCGTCCGTTGCCAGATAGGCCGCCACCAGATTCGCCACTGCAGAAGCGCGGCTGTGTCCGGTCACCCACAGCTTCACCCGGCCGGTGATATGCTTGTCCTCAATATACTTTTTCAGGAAACGCAGAGCTTCATCCCTTGCCGTTTTGAAGCCCTCATGGAAGCCCTTATCTCCGACGGTCATGTTACCGTCCCACTCCAGGTCATAGTTCAGCCCCCGAACAGACATGTCGATCAGCGTATAACCCCTTTCCATCACAAAATTATTCTGTCCCAACATGACTGCGATGGAATCCGGCCGATCCTCCGACAGAGTATAGTACCCGTTAGTCGTTATATTCTGAAAGCCCAGGATGGCCATCATATTCCCCGCCGAGTTTATGGAATGGCATAGCTGTGACTGCAGGACGGACAAGGTTGCAATATGCTGGTCATAGGTGTATGAAGACTTATCAAACCAGTCAAAATCAAACGCAAACTTGAAGTTGATGTCCGGATCCGGAAGCTCCCTGATCTGAATCCTGTCTCCCGTATTTTCCTCCCCTGCAGCAAAGGCATGTCCCGGGACAAGTCCTGCTGTAAGCACAACAATAAGCAGAAGACATAATATCCTCTGCTTCAGTGTGTTCTTTCTTCTGTATCTTTTTCCTGTCATTACAGCCCCCCTTCCAGCTGCGGTTCTGCCTCCGTCCCTTCCCGGGACAGAGGCATCTACCCTCAGCTTAGATCCCTGATCACGAAAATGCACATCCATGACTTCATTGTATCACAAGCGCCGATACAAGGTAAATCACATTAACGTACATTTTCGGGAATTTCCGCTTTTTCCGGGGCTAAATCGGGCTCAACCGGGGGCTGCTATTTTCTCTCGTTTCTCCGGCTCTCGTTTCTCCGGACCTCATTTCTCCGGACCTTGATTCTCTTACTGTACCGAGAACAGCAGCTTGCCGTAGCTCGGATACGGCCAGTACTTTGCGGAGGTCAGCATTTCCGCTGCATCCACATAACCGCGAAGTGTGTTCATAGCCGGGAGCAGCTCGTCACGAACCGCTGCGGAGCTATCGAAGATATCATCGAGGCTCTTCAGTTTCTCCAGAACTGCCTCCAGTACCTCCACGGAAGCAAGGATATTGTCGGTAAGGTCGGTCAGCTTCTCAATAGTGGAGATCTCATACCTGCACTTCACCTTCTCGCTGACTGCCTTCATGGAATCAACGGCGCGTGCCAGGGTGTACAGATACTCCTCAATGGCCGGCAGGTAATCCTTCCGTACCATATCCACCATGGTAAGACCCTCGATATTTACGGTCTTCACATAGTTCTCCAGCATGATCTCGCAACGGGACTGGATCTCAGCCTCGTTAAATACCTTGTGGCGGATCAGCATTTCCTTGTTCTTCGGATCAAGCAGCTTCGGCATCGCATCTGCCGTGGTCTTGAGGTTCGAAAGGCCGCGCACCTCTGTCGCTTCCTTCACCCAATCCTCTCCATAGCCGTTGCCGTCGAAGAGGATCCGCTGATGCTCGGTGATCACCTTCTTGATGAGGTTATGGAGCGCATCCTCGAAGTCCTTCGTTCCTGCAACCTTCTCCAGCTCGTCCGCATACTGGCTGAGACTCTCTGCCACTGCGGCATTCAGCATGATATTTGCGCAGGCAATACTGTTGGAGGAACCCAGGGAACGGAACTCGAATTTATTGCCCGTAAATGCGAAGGGCGATGTACGGTTACGGTCTGTGGTATCACGGGAGAATCTGGGCAGC
>CACYMQ010000026.1 GCA_902775555.1 uncultured Lachnospiraceae bacterium
CGTGAGGTGGAATCTGAAGGAAGCTGTAGGCAAACCTCTGGTCTGACGAACAGAAATCACATATAGGCTATGTGCTGGGGTAAGGTCGCAAGACAGACTAAAGCCCGATAACTGTACGGAACTGTACATAGTAAATGTGGCAGATATGTGGAGGGAAAGAAATGTGTGGTACCCAGGGAGGTCTCGTCAGCGGTGGAAACAGAGTAAGAAGCCGTAGTAACAACGAATGGCGAGAAGTCAGCAGAAGCCATAGTACCGTGATGATTGCAAGCGTTACGGGAAGGGCTGAACTTTAGGAGATGTTAGGAAATGAATGTGACCGAGGACAAATCTAAGGACAGACAACTTCATAACGAGGGTCATCTGCAAATGGTATCTGCGGAACAGAGAGAGTATGCAGAGGCGTCCGCTTGTTCAAGGATTGCTGAAAACACCGACATCATCACAGACTTGCAGACGACTGGACTGTTGGAAAAGATTTTACAAAGCGGAAACCTTAATAAGGCATATAAGAAAGTAAAGTCCAACAAAGGCGCTGGCGGTGTGGACGGAATGGACGTGGAAGAACTTCTATCGTACTTGCGGAAATACGGCAGAGAATTAAACCAGCAGATATTAAACGGAAAGTACAAACCTAATCCAGTCAGACGGGTAGAGATACCCAAGGAAGAAAAGGGGAAGTTTAGAAAGTTGGGGATACCGACTGTGGTTGACCGTGTGTATCAACAGGCAATCGCACAGGTGTTATCACCACTTTTCGAGAGACAGTTTTCGGAAAACAGTTTCGGCTTTCGCCCGAACAGAGGGGCACACGACGCCTTGAAGCAATGTCAGAAGAACGCTAATGACGGCTATGTCTATGTGGTGGATATGGACTTGGAGAAGTTCTTTGACAATGTATGTCAGAGTAAACTGATTGAGGTTTTATCAAGAACCATAAAAGACGGCAGAGTGATTTCGCTTGTTCATAAATATATGAATGCCGGAGTAGTAGCAAATGGCTTGTTTGAAAAGACAGAAATCGGTGTGCCACAAGGTGGACCATTAAGTCCGTTATTAAGTAACATAATGCTGAACGAGTTAGACAAGGAACTGGAACGCAGAGGACACCGTTTCGTGAGATACGCGGATGATTGTATGATTTTCTGTAAAAGCCGAAAGAGTGCCGAACGTACATTACAAAACATTCTTCCGTACATCGAGGATAAATTATTCCTCAAGGTAAACCGGGAGAAAACCTGTGTGGCTCATTTCAGCAAGGTCAAGTATCTGGGTTATACGTTTTACAACTATAAGGGTCTTCGATTCCGAGTACATCCAAAATCGGTGGAAAAGATGAAGAAGAAACTGAGGGAGTTGACGGATAGGTATAATGCTTGGAGTAATGAACACCGTATTCTGAAACTACAACAGTTTATAAGAGGATGGGTTAATTACTTTAAGTTGGCAGATATGAAACAACTGTTACGAGACACAGATGAATGGTTACGCCATAGAATAAGGGCAATCTATTGGATACAATGGAAGAAAGTGCGAACGAAGATAAGGAAACTGCGATGTTTGAACTTGCCCGAATGGGTAGTGTGTGAGATAGCAAACTGTCGTAAAGGGATATGGCGGTCAGCATTAGTGTTAAATCAAGCACTTACAAACAAGGAAATAGCCAATCTTGGCTATATGACCATGACTGACTATTATCTGCAAGTATGTGAAAACTAAGGAACCGCCGTGTACCGAACGGTACGCACGGTGGTGTGAGAGGTCGGGGAAATTATTTAATTTCCCCTCCTACTCGATTGGACAATGTCGAGTGGAGAGAAAATACTGTAAATACAGCCGGTTTTGTGATAAACTGATAAGTGTTTTCCGGCTCGGATACGAGGGGAAAGGAAAGGAGCAAGTATGGAAAGACCCAGAATTCTGATCGTTGATGATGATGAGAATATCGCGGAGCTGATTTCGCTTTATCTGAATAAGGAGTGTTTTGATACGCAGATCGCAGGGGACGGGGAGACGGCACTGCGTGAGGTGGAGGCCTACAATCCGGATCTGATCCTTCTGGACCTTATGCTTCCGGGTATGGACGGTTATGAGGTCTGCCAGCAGATCCGCCGGACCAGAGAGACCCCGATCATCATGCTTTCTGCTAAGGGCGAGGTATTTGACAAGGTGCTGGGGCTGAAGATGGGGGCGGATGATTATATCATCAAACCCTTTGATTCCAATGAAATGGTGGCCCGGGTCCGTGCGGTACTCCGCCGGACGAAGAAGGCGGATGAGCCGGTACAGACGGAGAGCGCCGAGCGTAAGGGCGACTATGTGGAGTATGAGAAGCTGATCGTCAATATCTCCAATTATACGGTGACCTTCTGCGGGAAGAAGCTGGATATGCCTCCGAAGGAACTGGAGCTTCTGTACTTCCTGGCAAGCCAGCCCAATCAGGTATTTACCCGCGAGCAGCTGCTGAACCAGCTTTGGGGCTATGACTTTATGGGAGATACCCGGACGGTTGACGTACATATCAAGCGCCTTCGCGAGAAGCTGGAGGGAGACTTCCCCTGGTCCATCGTCACGGTATGGCGTGTCGGATATAAATTCGAGGTGAAATAATCTATGCAGCATTCCATACTGGACCGAATCTATATAGCGTTCCTGGCGATTCTGATCGTGTCCTTCGGCGTGCTGATCGTCTTTACGTCCTTCATGACCCGGCGCTCTCTGGTGTCCGAGAAGACGGATACTCTGGCAAATGAGGCAGCCCTTATCGCCTCCCAGACGGTGGTTGGTTATATCTCGGGACGGTATGATAAGCCGGGTCTGGAGTATCTGTTCCGGTACTATGCCACCGCTCTTGAGGCGGATGTATGGTACATCGATGAATATGGCCGGGTCGTTGCTACCGCACGGGCAGGTGAGTCTGTCAAAGAGACCCCCGAGCAGGTGGGACAGATCCCGACCAATATCTACCAGCTGGATCCGGATTACAGGATCGACCAGCAGCATTCACAGACCGGGGATTTCTACGGACTATATAAAAATGATATGATCTCCGTAAATGTACCGGTGCATCTGGACGAGATGAATTCGGACGGAAAGGTTCTGAATACCGAGCACCGGGGTGCCCTGATCCTGCATGCCACGGTTTCCCAGATCAATGAGCTGCTGCGGAACATTTACAGTATCGTGCTGATCCCCTGTCTGGTCATTATCGTTATCGCCTTCGTATTCCTGGCGGTGGTTTCCCGGAAGGTCCTGACGCCGGTTAAGAAGCTGTCGGTTGTGGCAAATGAGTATTCCAAGGGCAATCTGGATGTCCGTACGGAGATCCACTCCAGCGACGAGATCGGTCAGCTGGCGGAATCCATGGAGTATATGGCAGCGGAGCTCGCAAAGCTGGAGCAATACAGGCGGGATTTCGTGTCCAACATTTCCCACGATTTCCGGTCACCGCTCACCTCCATTAAGGGGTACATCGAAGCGATGAAGGATGGGACCATCCCACCGGAGAAGCAGGAACGTTATCTGGATATCGTGTTAAATGAGACCCAGCGTCTGACGAAGCTGACCCAGGGTCTTCTGGATCTGAACAATCTGGAGAATTACGGCCCGTATCTGAAGCTGAAGGAATTCGATATCATCGAAGTGATCAATTCCACCCTGAACACCTTTGAGATCAAATGTATCGAGAAGGGTGTAGCCATCTATCTCAACAATCACGCGGAGGATACGGTGGTCATGGCGGATAAGACGAAGATCCAGCAGGTCATTTATAACCTGATCGACAATGCGCTGAAGTTTACGCCGGAGGGCAAGCACATTTACGTGACGGTTACGGATAAGGAGAAGGATGACAAGCTTCATATCTCCATCCGCGATGAAGGTATGGGTATGGATGAGGAGATGCAGAAGAAGGTCTTCATCCGGTTTTACAAGGGGGATTCCTCAAGAGGCAAGGATAAGACCGGAACCGGACTGGGACTCGCCATTACGAAGGAGATCATCAAGGCCCATAATGAGGTGATCACGGTCAACAGTAAGGTGGATGAGGGAACCGAGTTCGCCTTCACTCTCAGCAAGGCCAGTGCATCCCACAACATGTAGAAAGAGAGGCATGAATTGAAGTATCTGCGCGAATTATATGAAGGAGAAAATGTCTCCGAGATCTATTTCTGTAAGAGCAAGATCGTTGCCAAGAGTAAAAATGACAAGACCTACTACAGTCTGACGCTGCAGGACAAGAGTGGGACCATTGATGCCAAGGTATGGAATCTCTCGGGTGGGATCGACCACTTTGAGGCCATGGACTACATCTATGTCGATGCCCAGGTTACAAGCTTCAACAACCAGCTGCAGTTAAATGTGTCCCGGATCCGCAGGGCACGGGAGGGGGAATATGACGTATCGGAGTATATGCCATGCTCGCCGTATAATACGGAGCAGATGTATGATTCCCTGCTCCGCATGATCACGGATACGGAGAATGTGTATCTGCATCAGCTGCTGTCCGGTTTCTTCCTGGAGGATGATGCTTTCATAAAGCAGTTTAAGACCCACAGCGCTGCGAAATCCGTTCATCACGGTTTCATCGGCGGGCTTCTGCACCACAGTCTCTTTGTGGCGAAGACCTGTGAATATCTGGCAAAGCAGTACCCCATCCTGAACCGGGATCTTCTGGTGACGGCGGCCATCCTGCATGACATCGGAAAGCTGAAGGAGATTTCGGATTTTCCGGAAAATGATTATACGGACGAGGGACAGCTGCTGGGACATATCGTGATCGGTGCCATGTGGATCGGAGAAAAGTGCGATGCCATCGAGGGCTTCCCGAAGACCCTGAGGGATGAGCTTCTGCACTGCATACTGGCCCATCACGGAGAGTATGAATACGGATCACCGAAGAAACCCGCGATCATAGAGGCACTGGCTCTTTCCTTTGCTGACAATCTGGATGCGAAGCTGGAGACCTTTAAAGAAGCGCTGGATGCCGGCGACGGAAGCGGAAACTGGCTTGGCTTTAACCGCTTACTGGATTCGAATATCAGAAAAACCAATTGATCGGATAGAGAGAAGGTGGCATATGGCAATTGGCAGTCAAAAGGAAGCTAAGAGGAAGAGCGGATGGAGTTATCTTTTCGTGCGTCTGATCGTGATATCCTTTGCGTCTCTTGCCATCGCCATGAATATCCGTACCTTCGTGCATACGGGCGGGCTGATCCCCGGCGGCGCCAGCGGACTGACCCTTCTGATCCAGGAGATCTTCAAGAAGTACTTCAGTATCCAGCTGCCCTATACCGTGATCAACTTACTGATCAATGCGGTGCCGGTCTATATCGGCTTCCGGTTTATCGGGAAGAAATTCACCCTTCTTTCCTGCTGGGTCATCCTGCTGACCAGTATTCTGACGGATATCCTGCCGCCTTATGTGGTAACCAGGGATCCGCTTCTGATCAGCATTTTCGGAGGACTGATCAACGGCTTTGCCATCAGTCTCTGTCTGCTGATGGATTCCACCAGCGGGGGAACGGATTTCATCTCCATTTTCCTGTCCGAGCGAAGGGGCGTGGATTCCTTCAATATCACGCTGATCATCAATGCATGTATCCTGGCGGCAGCGGGACTCCTTTTCGACTGGAACAAGGCGCTGTATTCCATTCTCTTCCAGTATGCCTCTACCATCGCCATCCGGATTCTGTACAGGAAATACCAGAAGGCGACGCTGTTTATCGTTACGAATAAACCGAAAGAGGTCTGTGAGGCCATCTATAATATCAGTAACCACGGAGCCACGCTGCTGGAGGGCGAGGGGGCCTATGAGCACTGCGAACGTTATGTGGTTTACTCCGTGGTATCCTCCGCGGAATCCAGCAGGGTCACGAATATCGTAAAGAAGGTGGATCCGGAAGCCTTTGTAAATGTGCTAAAGACCGAGCGGGTGCATGGAAGATTCTACCAGCGCCCGGCGGACTGACCGGTGGAGCGGTACGGAGCTTCGGACCCTGCCGGGCCGGATCATAAGGTGAAAATCGTAGAAAGAATCGGAGAAAATTGGAGAAAGAATCGGAGAAAGAATCGAAGAGAGAATCGAAGAAAGAATCGAAGAGAGAATCGAAGAAAGAATCGAAGAGAGAATCGAAGAAAGAATCGAAGAGAGAATCGAAGAAAGAATCGAAGAGAGATTTAAAGAAAGAAATGAAAACGCATGTCACCCGATTGGGAGACATGCGTTTGTTATTTAATGGATGTCATACGGTGTCATTCCATGGGTTTGTCATTCTGAGGAGCGTAGCGACGAAGAATCTTATCGGTAAAGATCCTTCGCGTCGCGCTGCCGCTTGGTCGATACTCGGCGCACGAACTGCGTGCCACCGGCACGCGTGCGCCCGCTCAGGATGACATACATCACATCGAAGTATACCCTCCGTCGACGGGAAGGATGACGCCTGTAACGTAGGTGGAAGCCGGGGATGCGAGGAAGAGAGCAGCCGTATCGAGCTCACCTTCATTTCCATAGCGGGACAGCGGGATCATGGTCCGTGCATTTTCCTGGAAGAAATCACTGTCCAGTGTTTCCTTTGTGAGAGGAGAGTAGAAGTAGCCGGGGCAGATGGAATTTACGGTGATATTGTACTTGCCCCATTCAGCCGCAAGACCTCTGGTGAGGTTTACGACACCGCCCTTCGCTGCGTGATAGGGAGAGCAGGGAGCGACCTTGTTGCCCACCATACCATACATGGATGCGATGTTGATCACACGTCCGTACTTAGCCGGGATCATAGCCTTCTTTGCCACTGCCCGGGCTACACGGAAGGAACCGAAGAGGTCGATGTTCAGCTCATTATAGAACTGCTCATCGGTGATATCCTCAGCGGGTGCTACGGCACCGGTTCCGGCATTGTTGATCAGGATATCGATCCGTCCAAACTTCTCCAGGATGGTATCAACCGTGGCATTTACTACCTCCGTATCGGTGATGTCACAGGGGATGCCGATGGCCTCAACACCATACTCCCTGCTGATCTCTGCGGCTACCTCCTCGATCAGATTCTGACGACGTGCGATGCAGACGATATTTGCCCCCTGATTCGCCAGCGCTTTTGCCATCTGTACGCCGAGTCCCGTAGAAGCGCCTGTCACAACGGCAACCTGGCCTTTTAAGTTAAAATATTCCTTCATGGAATCTCCTTTCTTTGTTCGCTATGCGTCTCTTTTCTGTATCTGTTGCGAACAGTATAATCTTACACAGTTTGAATCAAGATAACAAGGGAGAGGATGGATTTCTTTGTTTCGATATTAAAAACAGGAATAAGGTTAGAAAAGAAAGAAATTTGGCATTATTCATGGAATAATTAAGATAGTGAAAAGTCTTTGCCATACCCTGTGGAAATGTGTATAATAAGAAAATGTGAGTGCTCCCGGCGTATCATTTGCGGGAGTTACAGAATGTGAGAGTATCCCTTGGGGATCGGAAAGGAAGAAAAGCATGGGTAGATATTTCGGAACAGATGGCTTTCGCGGAGAGGCAAACTGTGATCTGACTTCGGATCATGCATACAAGATCGGCCGTTTTCTTGGCTGGTATTACGGAGAACTGAAAAGAAGAAACGGACGGGATGAGATGCCGAAGGTTGTGATCGGAAAGGATACCCGTCGTTCCAGCTACATGTTTGAGTATGCTTTGGTAGGCGGCCTGGTTGCATCCGGTGCGGATGCCTATCTGCTTCATGTGACCACAACTCCATCGGTTGCATATGTTACCAGAATGGACGGATTTGACTGCGGTATCATGATCTCTGCCAGCCACAATCCGTATTACGATAACGGGATCAAGCTGCTGAATGGCTCAGGTGAGAAGATGGAGGAGAGCACCATCGCACTGATCGAGGACTTTCTGGACGGGAAGGTTCAGCTCTTCGATGAGGAGTGGACGGAGCTTCCGCTGGCGAAGAGAGAGAAGATCGGCTGCACCGTAGACTATGTGGCGGGCAGAAATCGTTATATCGGTTATCTGATCTCCCTTGGACAGTATTCCTTCAAGGATAAGAGGATCGCGCTGGACTGTGCCAACGGAGCGGCGTGGAATATCGCAAAGTCGGTATTTGATGCACTGGGCGCCAAGACATATCTGCTGAATGCGGAGCCGAACGGAACCAATATCAACCGCGACGCAGGTTCCACGCATATCGAGGGATTGCAGAAATATGTCCTGGACAACGGGCTGGATGCGGGATTTGCCTATGACGGCGATGCGGACCGGTGTCTGGCAGTGGATGATAAGGGTGAGGTGATCACCGGAGATCATATCCTTTATCTCTGCGGTGTATATCTGAAGGAACGCGGAGATCTTATGAACAATACGGTAGTGACTACCGTGATGTCCAATTTCGGTCTGTACAAGGCCTTCGATGAGCTCGGGATCCAGTATGCGAAGACCGCCGTCGGTGACAAATATGTCTATGAATACATGCAGCAGTACGGCTGCCGGATCGGAGGAGAGCAGTCCGGTCATATCATTTATTCCAAATACGCAACCACCGGTGACGGTATCCTGACGTCCCTGAAGATCATGGAGGTCATGATGGCAAAGAAGCAGAAGCTGTCCGAGCTGGTAGCTCCTCTGAAGATCTATCCCCAGGTTCTGGAAAATGTGCGTGTCCGTGACAAAAAGGAAGCGCAGGATGACGCAGACGTTCAGGCAAAGGTGAAGGAAGTGGAAGAGAAACTTGGGGATTCCGGAAGGATCCTGGTAAGAGAATCCGGTACGGAACCGGTAGTCCGTGTCATGGTTGAGGCGGCTACGGAAGAAATCTGCCGGGAATATGTAGATTCTGTTGTAGATGTGATCAAGGCAAAGGGATATACGGTATAACGATCATGCATTGCGACCGGGATTTCATATAAAATAACGAAGCCCGCCCGGGCCGTACGACCCGGGCGGGCTTCGTTTATCATGTCATCCTGAGGGCATAAACCCAAGGGAACCTGCGTTTATCATGTCATCCTGAGGGCATAAGCCCGAAGGATCTTACTTGGCGTCAAACCACAGATCTTTGGAATTGATATCGATCCCCTTACCTGCGAACAGTTCGCTGACGGATACGATCTGATATCCCTGACTGATCAGTTCCGGAACCAGCTGCTCGATAGCGGGAGTAGTGGTTTCATGGATGTCATGGAAGAGGATGATGTCACCGTCTTCCACCTCGCTGAGAACGAGAGGAACGATCACATTTGCATCACGGGAACTCCAGTCCTCGGAGTCCACGCTCCAACGGATCAAAGGTTCCTTCACCACAGCCTTCACGGTGTCATTGTAACCGCCATAGGGAGGACGGACTACAGGAGGACGCGCACCCGTAATGGATTGGATCGTGTCAGCTGCGCTGTTGACCTCTTCTGCAATCTCTGCTTCCGAGAGGTTCTTAAGATTCTTATGATCCCAGGTATGATTACCGAGCTCGTGACCTTCATTATAGATCCTCTTTACCACCTCGGGATAGTAGCTTGCATTCTGTCCCTGCATGAAGAAGGTTGCGTGTACGCCATACTTCTTCAGGATATCCAGGATCCTGTCCGTGTTGGACTTGCTGGGTCCGTCATCGAAGGTGAAGGCGATCATTTTGCCGCCTGTGGCAGCCGGAGTCTGCTTCTCGGTTGTTTTATCCGTTGCTTTCTCGGAGCCTTTTTCGGTTGCCTTCGCAGATGCTGTTTCCGTAGAGGAATTCTGTTCCGTAGTCGCAGTCGTCTCCGTCGTCTCCGTAGATGCTGCATCCGTCTTCTGGGGCTTCTCCGTGGATTCTGTCTTCTTTTCGGGTGTATTTGCTTCAGCGCTCTTGCCGCTCAGAAGAGCACTATACTCGGTCTGGGAAACCTGCAGATTGTCTTTCGTAAGAAGATCGCTCTTCAGATAGTTCTTTATGGAGTTATAATCGCAGGTAACCGTTTTATCGTTTGTGTAGAACTCAACCATGGTGTGGTTCAGCAGATACTTATCACTGTAATTCGGGATGGAAGACTTGGCATCTGCTCCGAAGATCTCATCCAGGGAAACCTTCTTTCCGGTGGAAATGTCATAGTTATACACTGTGATATTCTTTGTAAATGTACTCTCGAAGGCCTTCTTGGACATGGACGTAACCCGTACGCCTACAATCCGGTCATTTACTTTATAGGTATCGATCGCATTGATATATGCGGCTTTCTCATCCTCACCGGGGACCTTCCCGGCGGTTGCTTCATCGGTCAAAGCTTTGATCTCTGCTTCAATCTGTCCGTTGACTTCTGTATCTATGGCTTCGATGGAGGAAAGGGTCTGCTTATGTATGTCATACTGCTTTTCATTCAGATCCACTTCTTTTAAGGCACCGTATTCCGTAGATGCCGAAATGAGTTCGGGCATTTCCAGGGCTTTGTCACTTTTGGTGATTACCGAATCAATGATGATATAACCAACAACAACCAGCGCAATCAATACAAGCACTCGTAAAAAATTCTTCATTATGGTAAACCAACCTCCTATTTGCTCATTATACAAGCCTGATATTAAAAATTCAATGGGAAGAATGTGAAAATACAGAGGGGAAACAGCATTCTTCATGTGAAATATGTACATTTGTCTTGACAAAGACGGGCTAAATAGATATAAATATTAGCGTGCGTCTTTTCTGCCGGCGCGGGCGAAAAGATGAAAGATAAGTTGATCAGGAGGGTATACAAGATCATGAATAAGGCGGAATTTGTCGCTGCATTAGCAGAGAAGACAGGTATGAAGAAGACAGAGGCAGAGAAGGCTGTAAGAGGATTCACGGAGGTAGTAGCCGAGACACTGCGTAAGGGTGAGAAGGTGTCACTGGTTGGTTTCGGTACATTTGAAGTACTTGAGAGAGAAGCCAGAGAGGGACGGAATCCCAGAACGGGAAAGACCATGACCATTCCGGCTTCCAAGGCGCCGAAGTTCAAAGCAGGACGCGGATTGAAGGAAGAAGTGAACAGTTAATGAGATTGGATAAATATCTGAAGGTTTCAAGACTCATCAAACGCCGGACCGTGGCAAATGAAGCCTGCGATGCAGGACGGGTTTCCGTGAACGGCAAGGCGGCACGGGCATCCTATGATGTAAAGGTCGGAGATGTAATAGAGATTGCTTTCGGAAATAAGACCGTGAAAGCGGAGGTTACGAAGGTGACCGAAGCGATCCGTAAGGAAGAAGCGGGGGAAATGTTCAAAATCCTCTAAAAAAATCTTGCATATTTGTGGGAAATGTGCAAAAATAAAATGTATTCTTGTTTACGTAAAAAAGGGTTTTAAAGGAGTCTGTATGGTTCGAAGATCGAGAAGAAAATCGAAGACCGGCCTGATACTGGTTCTGATCGTGGTTCTGGTGGTGATCGCCGCCAGCAGCATGCGTGCCATGAGTCTTCATGAGAAGAGTGAAGAGCTCGCCATGACGGAACGTCAGCTGGAGACCCAGATCGAAGAGGCGAAAGCAAAGGCTGTCGAACTGGAGAACCGCGAGAAGTACATGCAGACGAAGAAGTATATCGAAGACGAGGCCAAGAACAAACTGGGTCTTGTATATCCGGATGAGATCGTGATCCGACCCAGTAAAGGAAACTAAGGTTAAATGGGCAGTGCCGGCCGGCACTGCTCTTTTTGCACCACGACGCCGGCCGGGATGAATGACAGGGGGATTGTCATCCTGAATGACAGGGGGATTGTCATCCTGAGGAGCGAAGCGACGAAGGATCTTGTTCGGAAAGATTCTTCGCTGCGCCCAGCCGGATCACATTTGGAGGGATCGCGGGTCGCTCCCGGAGGAGCATCCGAAGACTTTCGTGAAGTTGTCGTCCCTGGAGGAGATGTATGGAAGAAAGAAGACAAGGGAGCCTGGAGGATAAGGTGCTCACCTTCATCCGCCGGGAGAAAATGATCGCCCCGGGGACCCTGGGGATCGTTGCGGTATCCGGAGGTGCGGATTCCGTCTGCCTTCTTCATGTCCTGAGTCATCTGGCCGGAGAGCTGGACACGGGTTTTGCGGTCTGCCATGTGATGCACGGGATCCGGGGCGAAGAAGCAAAGCGGGATGCGGAGCACGTACGGATGGAGGCTGAGAAGCTGGGGCTGTCATGCCGGATCTATGAGAAGGATGTTCCGGCCTATGCTGCAGAGCATGGAATATCCCTTGAAGAAGCAGGAAGGATCATCCGCTACGGGTGTCTTAATGAATATAAGGAAGAGATCGGGGCAGACTGGATCGCCCTTGCCCATCAGAAGGAGGATCAGGAAGAGACGATCCTGTTCCATATCCTGCGGGGGACCGGCCTCAGAGGATTGCGGGGGATCCGGCCGGTGCAGGGAGACCGGATCCGGCCCTTGCTTCAGACGGAACGGGCAGGGATCGAGGAATGGCTTAAGGAGCAGGGAATCGAATACTGTACCGATTCCACGAATCTAGAATCGGAATACAGCAGGAATAAGCTTAGAAACCGGATCCTTCCCGTACTGCGGGAGATCAATGCCGGTGTGGGAGAGCATTTACTTTCTCTTGCGCAGGAAGCGGAAGAATTGTATGATATACAGGAGGCTGCCGCGGAAAAGCTTCATTTACGCTGTTCCGGGCGTGACGGGCACGGAGTGTGGAGACGGTTCGATGATCCGCAGGAAGCCCCGGGATCCGTAACGGCAGTGCTGCTCCCTTCCGAGGTGAAGGAGTCCGGTACAGCAGTGCTGGGAGAACTGATCCTTCGGGAAATGGAGAGTTTGTCGGGAAAGAGAAAGGATCTCACACGGCGGCACATTTCCGCTGTGGAAGAACTGTTTGGGCGGGAGACCGGGAAAATGCTGGATCTTCCTTACGGGATCACGGCCGTACGAACCTATCAGGGAGTGGAACTCCGGAAGGGAAGGGCTGCGGAGCGGCCGGGAGAAGACCTGCGGGCTGCAGAGCGGCCGGGAGAAAAACTGTGGGCTGCGGGGCGGCCGGGACTCAGGCTGCGGATCACAAGGCGGCCGTACCGAAAGGGAGAGGAGATTCCCGACGGCAGGGAAAGGGTCCTGATGGATGCCAAGGCCGTTCGTGGAGAACCCTGTCTTCGGACTCCGATGAAGGGCGATACCATTACAGTCCTGGCAGGCGGAGGAAGAAAGGCGCTTACGAGATTTTTTACGGACCGGAAGATCCCGGCGGAACTAAGAGAGGATTACCCGGTGGTAGCCGATGAGGCAGGGATCCTGTGGGTGGTGGGGCTTCGGCTCAGCGAGCATTGCAGGATCAGCGAACATACCACTGAGGTATATGAGATAGAAGTGTTCAATTCATAGATCTCCAGCGATTGGAACCGCTGGCAGAAAGGGGTAAGAGATATGGAAGTTCAGATCAATACTTTGATCGATCAGGAGTCTCTGGAGAAAAGGATCAGGGAAATGGCAGAAGAACTGGACCGGATCTATGCAGGAAAAGAACTGAAAATGATCGGGATCCTGAAGGGGAGTGTGTATTTCCTCTGCGAACTGACCAAGCATATGAAGACCGCCGTCACTTTGGATTTTCTTTCGGTGTCCAGCTATGGAAACGGGGATACCTCCGGCGGAGTGATACATTTTAATAAGGATCTGGATGATCCCATCGAGGGACAGGACGTGATCCTAGTGGAGGATATCATGGACACGGGGCGGACGCTTTCCTATCTTGTGGATGTGATGCAGGAGAGAAATCCCGCCAGCCTGAAGGTGATCACCCTGCTGGATAAGCCTTCCCGCCGGTTGGTGAAGATCGAGCCGTGGATGACGGGATTTACGATCCCGGACAGATTTGTGGTGGGCTTTGGGCTGGATTACGCCCAGAACTACCGGAATCTCCCCTTTATCGGGGAAGTGGATTAATCGAAACGAGGGACAGAAATGGAAAAGAAACCAAGAGCAGGAGGGATATTCATCTATATCCTGATCCTGCTGTTAATGCTGGGAATTGCAAATGTGCTGCTGAACCGCAAGGGAAATGTGCACACCGAATACACAAATGATGACCTGATGCATGAACTGCAGAGGGAGGAGATCCTTCGCGTGGAGGTCGAACAGAATGCGGAGGTGCCTACCGGTACGATCACAGTCGTCCGGCCGAAGGGCGATCTGGTGTACTTTACACCCGATGTGAGTGACACCATCAAGGTCCTGAAGGATGCCAAGAAGCCGGTTCCCTTTACCGTGAGCGATGTGGCACGTCCGTCCGTATGGACGAAACTCATGCCATATATGTTCGCCGTGGTTCTGGCACTGATCGTGGTATTCTTCGTCATGACACAGCAGGCAGCGGCCGGTGGCGGCGGTGGCGGCGTCAACAACAAGCTCATGAATTTCGGCAAGAGCCGTGCAAAGAAGGATATCAAGACAGGGATCACATTTAAGGATGTGGCCGGTCTGGTTGAAGAGAAGGAGGAGCTTTCGGAAATCGTTGATTTTCTGAAAGACCCCGAGAAATATACGAAGATGGGAGCCCGGATCCCCAAGGGAATCCTGCTGGTAGGCCCTCCGGGTACCGGTAAGACTCTGCTGGCAAAGGCAATCTCCGGAGAGGCGGATGTGCCGTTCTTCTCCATCTCAGGTTCGGATTTCGTGGAAATGTTCGTCGGTGTCGGCGCATCCCGTGTCCGTGACCTTTTTGCGGATGCAAAGTTGAATGCTCCCTGCCTGGTCTTTATCGATGAGATCGATGCGGTAGCCCGCCGGCGTGGTGCCGGACTGGGTGGCGGCCATGATGAACGAGAGCAGACGCTGAACCAGCTGCTGGTAGAGATGGATGGTTTTGGGGAAAATGAAGGGATCATCGTCATGGCAGCAACAAACCGTGTAGATATCCTGGATCCTGCGATCCTCCGCCCCGGCCGTTTCGATCGGAAATGTGCCGTAGGACGCCCGGATGTAAAGGGCCGTGAAGAGATCCTGCAGGTGCATACAAGAAAGAAACCGCTGGCAGAGGATGTGGATCTTCATGCCATCGCCCGGACGACCGCAGGTTTCTCAGGTGCGGACCTTGAGAATCTGATGAATGAGGCTGCCATCCAGGCAACCCGTCAGGACCGGAAGTTTATAAAGAAGGAAGATGTAGATAAGGCATTCGTGAAGGTGGGCATCGGAACCGAGAAGAAATCCCGCCTTGTGCCTGAGAAGGAGAGACGGATCACAGCCTACCATGAGGCCGGACATGCCATCCTTTTTCACGTGCTGCCGGACATGGGACCGGTATATACGGTTTCCATCATTCCCACAGGGGTAGGAGCAGCGGGGTATACCATGCCTCTTCCCGAAAATGATAATGTATTCAATACAAAGGAGAAGATGCTGCAGGAGATCCAGGTGGATTTCGGTGGCCGTATCGCGGAGGAGCTGATCTTCGAGGATGTGACGACAGGTGCATCCCAGGATATCCGCCAGGCTTCGAAGACAGCAAGGGATATGGTGGTCCGCTATGGTTTTTCCGAGAGGGTCGGTATGATCAACTATGAGACGGCAGAGGACGATCAGGTCTTCGTAGGCAGGGATATCGGCCATGAAGCACATTACAGTGAATCGGTAAAGGCGCTGATCGATTCCGAAGTAAAAAGGATCATCGATGAGTGCTATGCAAAAGCAAAGCAGATCATAGAAGAGCATATGGATGTGCTGCATAAAACAGCGGAATTGCTCCTGGAGAAGGAGAAGATCACCGGTGAGGAGTTTACATCCCTCTTTTCTACGCAGGAATAATTGAAACATTTGCAACATTTGCAAATAAATTACCAATGAAAACGGGCTATCGGTTTACATAAACTGATGGCCCGTTGTTAAATATGTATAAAACCCGACGCTTCACTCTGTCAAAATGCCCAAAACCCGACATTGTGCCCAAAACGCCTTGGCACATTTACTAAAAAAATATTGAAAAAAATTTTATCTTTGGGCACACTTCGAAACGGTTTTGCGTATAATAACACTTGTAACCCCCAATACATTATAGTTTTTTGCTACACCCCATAAGTAACAAAATACCTTCTCCAAGATGGGCAGTCACGAAAGTGGCTGTCCATCTTCCTTATACAGTTTATATAGAAGAAAGAAGTGCTTGCAAAATGCAGGCACTTTTTTTATAATGGGCATGTAAACGTTTTCATCAAGTTTACAATAAATTGCAAAATGGGGTTAATCAGTAATCTAAGGCAGGACACAGACGGATCAAGGATCATAAGGAGGAGCGTACATGATAGTTTATGAGGGAAAAGCTGTATTTGAGGGAATAGCCATTGGTAAGTTGTCTGTCTATAAGAAGAATGAAGAGACGGTAAAGCGTGAGAAGGTAGAAGATGTGGAAGCCGAGGTGGCAAGGTATGCCTCCGCCCGGGAGGAAGCAGTTGAACAGCTTCAGGCACTGTATGAGAAGGCCGTGAAGGAGGTCGGTGAGGCTTCGGCAGAGATCTTCGAGGTCCATCAGATGGTGGTGGATGATGACGATTTTGTCGAATCTGTCGAGGGCATCATCCGTACCCAGGGAGTCAACGCTGAGTATGCTGTTGCCGAGACCGGGGACAACTTCAAGAAAATGTTCGAAGAGATGGAAGACGAGTATTTCCGGGGAAGAGCTGCGGACATCAAGGATATCTCCGAGCGGATCGTCAGGATCCTTCAGGGCAACGGCGGAGAGGGCATCGCTTCCGATGAACCGGTGATCGTGGTGGCTGATGATCTGGCTCCGTCCGAGACGGTACAGATGGATAAGGATAAGATCCTGTCCTTCGTTACGGTACACGGCTCCGCCAATTCCCATACCTCCATCCTGGCGAAGACCATGAATATCCCTGCAGTCATTACCTGTCCCATCCCGCTCACCGAGGAGGTGGACGGCAAGGAAGCGGTAGTGGACGGATTTGAAGGCAAGATCTATGTGGAGCCTACGCCGGAGGTTTTGGCTGAGAAGCAGAAGCTGCTTCAGACAGAACTGGAGAAGAAGGCTCTCCTGGAGGAACTGAAGGGCAAGGAAAATGTAACGCTGGACGGCCAGAAGATCAATCTCTATGCCAATATCGGAAATACCAAGGATCTGGGACTGGTACTGAAGAACGATGCCGGCGGTATCGGCCTCTTCCGTTCGGAATTCATCTATCTTGGTTCCTCCGATTATCCCACTGAGGATGAGCAGTTTGCCATCTATAAACAGGTGGCGGAAACTCTGGCGGGCAAGAAGGTGATCATTCGTACCCTGGATATCGGTGCGGACAAGCAGGCTGATTATTTCCAGCTTCCCGCCGAGGAGAATCCGGCCATGGGACTTCGTGCCATCCGTATCTGCCTCACCCGTCCGGAGGTATTTAAGACCCAGCTGCGTGCGATCCTGCGGGCATCTGCCTTCGGTAAGGTCTCCATCATGTTCCCCATGATCATCTCTGTGGATGAGGTGAAGGAGATCCAGGGTATCCTGGCCGAAGTGAAGGCAGAGCTTGACGGCGAGGGTATCGCCTATGATAAGAACATTGAGACCGGTATCATGATCGAGACTCCGGCTTCTGTCATCATGGCAGAGGAGCTGGCGAAGGAAGTGGACTTCTTCAGTATCGGAACCAATGATCTGACCCAGTACACCCTGGCCATCGACCGTCAGAATCAGTCACTGGATAAGTTCTATGATTCCCATCATCCTGCCATCCTGAAGATGCTGAAGATGGTGGTGGATGCGGCACATAAGTACGGCAAATGGGCCGGCATCTGCGGTGAGCTTGGTGCAGACCTGACCCTGACCAAGGAATTCCTGGCCATGGGATTTGATGAGCTGTCCGTATCACCGGGACGGATTCTTCCCATCCGGAAGATCGTGCGGGAGACGGATGTGTCGGCTTACAAGGCCGGGAAGTAATATATACGAGGGTAATAGGCTCGGAATACAGAGTCAAAGGTCGCATATAGGATCAGAAGAATAGATGCGTCGGCCGTGTCCGAGAATTCGGATATGGCCGACAGCACGGAAAGGATTGTCAGATGGCAGACGTGAAGGAAACCTTGAATACAACAGACTGGATGAAGAAGAAACGCTGGGAGAAGACCTTCCGGGATCGGCTGGATCCGAAGTATGACGAACTGAAATGGCTGTATGCAGAGCTATATAACAATGACATGCAGGCATTTCAGTATTTCTGTGAAATGCTTTATAAGAGCTTTAAGGACCGAAGCGCTGAACTGAAAAAATGGGACCTGGGCCGGGAGGCCATGCCGGAGTGGTTCTCCGGAAATGAGATGCTGGGAATGCTCATGTATACCAATGCCTTTGCCGGAACCCTGAAGGGTGTGCAGTCCCATTTGGATTATATCGAGGAATGCGGAGTGAACTATCTGCATTTGATGCCGCTGCTTTCCAGCCCCAAGGGACGTTCGGACGGCGGATATGCGGTGTCGGATTTCCGGACGGTGGAGCCGGCCCTGGGAACCATGAAGGATCTTTCGGCGCTGGCCGAGGGGTGTCATGCACGGGGAATCTCCGTATGTCTTGATTTTGTCATGAATCATACCAGTGAGGACCATGAGTGGGCAAAACGTGCCCGGGCGGGAGAGAAGGAATTCCAGGATCGTTACTTCTTCTTTGATAACTGGGACATTCCCAATGAATACGAGAAGACAGTACCTCAGGTGTTTCCCACCACCGCTCCCGGAAACTTCACCTGGTGCGACGAGGCGGGAAAGGTGGTCATGACCTCCTTCTATCCCTATCAGTGGGATCTGAACTATCGGAATCCTACTGTATTTAACGACATGACGGAAAATATGCTGTTCCTCTGCAATCAGGGGGTGGACATCATCCGCCTGGATGCGGTTCCCTATATCTGGAAGACATTGGGAACCAACTGTCGGAATCTGCCGGAGGTACATTCTCTGGTGCGGATCATGCGGATCGCGGCGGAGGTGGTTTGTCCCGGAACCCTGCTGCTGGGAGAAGTAGTCATGGAACCCTCCAAGGTGGTGCCTTACTTCGGAACCGTGGAGAAGCCGGAATGCCACATGCTGTACAACGTAACCACCATGGCCAGTACCTGGCATACCGTGGCAACCCGGGATGTGCGCCTGATCAGGCACCAGCTGGAAACGGTATTTGCACTGCCGAAGGAATATGTATTCCTGAACTATCTCCGGTGCCATGACGACATCGGCTGGGGACTGGACTATGATTATCTGAAACAGTTCGGTACCGAAGAGGTGGCACATAAGAAATATCTGAACGATTATCTGAAGGGAGCCTGGTACGGCAGCGATGCCCGTGGGGAGCTTTACAATGATGATCCGAGACTGGGAGATGCCCGGCTCTGCGGAACCACAGCTTCTCTGTCCGGCATTGAGGCTGCAGAATATGAACAGCGTGAGGATAAGCTGGACCGGGCCATCCGCCTGGATCTGATGCTACATGCATTTCTTCTGACTCAGAGCGGCATTCCCGTTCTGTACAGCGGTGACGAGATCGGTCAGCGGAACGATTACAGCTATCATGAGGATCCGGAGAAGGCCGAGGACAGCCGGTATCTGCACCGCGGCTCTCTGGACTGGAATTCGGTGGAGAACCGGAAGAAGAAGGGAACCCGGGAGAATCGGATCTTCACGGGGATCAGGGAAATGACCAAGCTCCGTGCGAAGCACAGAGTCTTCGAAAATGCAGCAGACACCTGGATCCTGGAGACCTGGAATGATCATATCCTGGGAATCGGACGGTATTACCGGGGCGAGAAGCTGCTCGCACTCTTTAACTTCAGTGATCAGGATGAAACGGCCTGGATCAACGAAGAGGGAGATTACAGGGATCTCATGACCGGTGAATCCCGTGAAGCGAAGGCTGTGGGTGTACCGGCCCAGGACTTTGTGTGGCTGCTGACAAAACTGTAACGATAGACGCATATCATAAAATGATGCAGACGCGTGCTTGTACTTAATATGAAATAAGCCCCAAGATGAAGAGTTATAAGGAGGTTGGAAGATATGACGATCAAAGAGGTAGCGGAGCTTGCGGGGGTTTCCACGGCTGCAGTAAGCAGGTACTTCAATGGTGGTTCCCTGAGCGAGGAGAAGAGAAAAAAGATCAAGAAGGTAGTTGAGAAGAACTCCTATATGCCGAATGCACTGGCCCAGACCATGCGCACCGGCCGGAGCGGACAGATCGGCGTGATCATTCCGCGGATCCAGTCCCATTCCATGTCCCGGGTGTTGTCCGGACTGATGGGTAAACTGGATGAGCGCGGGTACAATATCATTCTCGGATGTACATTCGGCAAGCGGGAGAAGGAGGTCCGGTTCATCAATGACATGCAAAGGGGCGGACTGGATGGCATCGTCCTCATGGGCACCCATATGACACCGATGCTGAAGGAGACCATTGCGGACTGTACCGTTCCATTGGTAGTTACCGGGCAGAATTTCAAAAATGTGCCCTGTGTTTATCATGATGATGAAACTGCCATGTATGATATGGCAAAGAGGGTGCTGGCGAAACGGAAAAACGTGGTATTTATCGGTGTGGACGAGTCAGATCCTGCAACAGGCAAGGCAAGGAAGAAGGGAGTTCAGAAGGCCTTTCGCGAGGCGGGCATTGAACCGGAGGATATGCCTTATATCATTTCCGATTTTGCAGCAGAGGGCGGTTATCACGCAGGACAGGAGCTTATGAAGAAATATCCGAAGGCAGATGGGGTCATCTGTGCAACAGATCATATCGCTCATGGTGTGGCACGGGCACTGAAGGATGCCGGGAAGAAGATCCCGAAGGACATCGGAATCACCGGTGTGGGAGACAGCTGGGCAGACCAGATCACGAATCCGGCACTCACCACCGTGGAACTCTTCTATGAGGAGTGTGGAAATGTAGCCGGAACCCTGCTGCTTCGACTGATCGACGAGCCGGATGTGACCCATGCCATCGATCGGATCAAGCTGGGTTATAATATTGTAGAAAGGGGGTCGATCTGATTCATGAAACTGATCTTTATTGACATTGACGGTACATTGACCGTACCCGGTGAAAATGTGCCGCCGGACAGTGCCCTCACAGCCATCCGGGCTGCCCAGGCCAAGGGGAACAAGGTGTTCCTCTGCACAGGCCGGAATCCGGACATGCTGAGTCCGCTGCTTGTATACAACTTTGACGGGTATGTAGGCTGCGGCGGGGGATATGTGGTGGCAGAGGATGAGGTGCTCTTTGACTGCCCCATGACGGATGCACAGCGTGAAGTGGCCCTTCGGACTCTGCACGACAGCGGAGTTTTCTGTACGGTAGAAGCAAAGGACGGATCCTGGGGCGATGAGAATCTGGGAGACTTCCTGTCCGGACAGGGTGAGGGTAACAGTGAGATCGAACGCTGGCGGAAGGCGCTGGCAGGAAATCTTGGGATCCGTCCCATGGGAGAGTATGACAACCGTCCTATTTACAAGGTGGTGGTCATGTGTACAGCCATGGAGCAGCTGGATGCCTGCAAGGCAGAACTGGAGCAGGACTTCAAATTCGTAGTTCAGGAGGTGAAGGCCTACAGCTGTCTGAACGGAGAACTGGTGAACCGGAAGTTTGACAAGGGTCTGGGGGTACGGCTCATAGCAGAGCATTACGGCGTGCCCATTTCGGACACCTACGGCTTCGGAGACAGTATGAATGATCTGGAGATGATCGAGACCGTGGGAACCAGCGTCTGTATGGAGAATGGCGCAGAAGCCCTGAAGGCAGTATCCGATGTGATCTGTCCCCGGGTGGAGGAAGACGGACTCGCGAAGGCATTTGCAGATCTGGGACTGGACTGAAAAAGATTTGTATAGTTCGTAAAATAACACTTGCGGATTTCTGAAAAAGTGATTATAATGAAACGTAAGTGAAAACGATTACAATATAATTTCAAAAAAGAGGAGGACACCACATGGCACTGGATTACAGAAAGTGCGCTGAGGAGATCGTTGCCAATATAGGCGGTCGTGAAAACGTAGCTCAGGCGGCGCACTGTGCGACCAGACTTCGACTTGTGATCAAGGATAACGGCAAGATCAACAAGGCGAACCTGGAGAACGTAGATGGTGTGAAGGGTATGTTCGAGAATAACGGACAGCTTCAGCTCATCATCGGAACCGGAACCGTTAACAAAGTGTACGACGAGTTTCTTGCAGTTACGGGAATGTCCGCAGCAACCAAGGATGATGTAAAGGCTGCGGCAGCCGCACAGCAGCCTGCATGGAAGAGGGCACTGAAGTCGATTGGTGATGTTTTCGTTCCGATCCTTCCGGCCATCGTAGCATCCGGTCTTTTGATGGGTGTTGTCGAAGCTCTCGGTAAGGTTTGGCCGTCATTTGCGGAAACCGACTGGTATGGCTTCCTGGATATGGTTGCCAATACCGCATTTGCATTCCTGCCGGTTATCGTGGCAGTGAGTGCAGCAAGAGTCTTCGGAGGAAATGTATATCTGGCGGCCGTTATCGGTCTTATGATGGTACACACCGGCCTGCTGAACGGCTGGAACGTAGGTAGTGAGGAAGCCATCAACAGCTTCTTCGGAATCTCAACAGGCAAGATTCCGACCTGGAATCTATTCGGTGATATTCAGATAGGAAGCTATACGTTGGGATCTATCGCCCGGCATGGCTATCAAGGCCATGTCATACCGGTAATCATAGCCATATGGGTTATGTCGAAGCTGGAGAAATGGCTGCATAAGCACGTGCCGGAAATGATCGACCTCTTCGTTGTACCGATCACCACCGTATTCGTAACGGCACTCTTTACATTTGTAGTTATAGGACCGATCTTTGCAGGACTTGAGAACTATGTACTTCAGGGAGCAAAATGGCTGGTTCAGTTCGGACCGGGTGCGATGATCATGGGTGCCCTATACCCACTGACCGTCGTCATGGGCCTACACCATATGTACAATGTAATAGAAGCAGGCATGCTATCGTCCGCCGGGCTAAATACGTGGATGCCAATAGCATCTGCGGCGAACTTTGCACAGTTTGGTGCCTGCCTGGCGGTCGGTATTAAGTGCCGCAACGCAAAACTGAAGACCGTAGCGATCCCGTCCTCCATGTCAGCAGCACTTGGAATCACGGAGCCGGCAATCTTCGGTGTAAACTTCCGTTTCATGAAACCGTTCTTATGTGGTATGGCAGGTGGCGCGGCCGGAGCACTGTTCGGTGCGCTGACGAAGATCGGCGCAACCGCCTACGGCGTAACCGGTATCCCGGGATATCTGACCATTGACAGTCCGGGTCTGTATACGATCCTGCTTCTGATCTCCGGAGGTGTGGCATTTGGCCTTACCATGTTCTTCTGGAAGGAGGAGGCTCCTGAAGGAGGTGCTTCCATCAAGGAGGCAGCAGGAAAAACTGTGAGTGATGCATCGGGCGGCGGATCTGCTTCAGGCGGAGCTTTCGCTCAGGATGCAGGATTTGAGCAGAAGGTAGTTATCAAGAGTTCCGGCGGTGAGATCCTTCAGCCTACACCGGGTAAGGTCATTCCGTACACGGAGATCCCGGATCCTACATTTGCGGCAGGAACACTGGGTGAAGGCGTCGGGGTAGAACCCACGGAAGGTGTAGTATACGCACCATACGATGGTGAGATATCTTCCGTGGCAGAAAGTAAGCACGCGATCGGTATCACAGGCGAGAATGATCAGGAACTTCTGATCCATGTAGGTGTCGATACCGTGGAAATGAACGGCGACGGATTCAATACTCTGGTTGCGGAAGGTGATCAGGTGAAGAAGGGTCAGAAGCTGATGGAGTTTGATATCTCTAAGATCAAGGCGGCTGGTCATCCGGATACGGTAGTTGTCCTGCTGACCAACAGCGATGACTATGAGGATGTTACATTTGGATGATTTCGGTATTCCGGAACGTATGCTATGAAGGTGCAAGGAAATAATATAATACTAAGAGAATTCAGGAGGAGAAGGAAACATGAAGGAATTTAAGTATGTGATCACAGATGAAGTAGGTATCCACGCACGTCCGGCAGGTCTTCTGGTAAAGAAGGCAAAGGAGTTCACCAGCACCATTATCATCAGCAAGGATGACAAGTCTGCGAAGGCTACGGCTCTGATGAAGCTGATGGGTATGGGAATTAAGAAGGGTGACGAGGTTACCGTTCAGGTGGAAGGCGATGACGAAGAGGCTGCTGCTGCAGCAATCGAAGCGTTCCTGAAGGAAAATCTGTAATTTCCCATTGCTGAGAATGATATCCGTGAACAGAAGGGACAATAGTGGAATGACTGAGCAGATCTGTCACATGTCCCCGGTATGACTGATATCGGATGTCAGAAACGAAGGGAATAAAGTCACAAGAATCAGGGCGGTTCAGGGAGCGTTCGGACAGGACACCCGGAGCCGCCCGTTTCTAAGAAGATTGATTCGGGAAAGGAATGGATCCATAGTTGGACATTCCTTAACAGTGATTGAATGACATGGAGGAAATCACATGAGAATAGGAGCATTGGAAGCAGGCGGCACGAAAATGGTGTGCGCCATCGGTGATGAGAACGGGAAGATCTACGAGCAGATTTCTGTTCCGACAACCACACCGGAAGAGACCATGCCGAAGATCATAGAGTATTTTAAGGACAAGGAGATCGAGGCACTGGGTATCGCCAGCTTTGGTCCGGTGGATGTGCATCAGGATTCTCCCACCTACGGCTATATCGTGAAGACTCCGAAGCTGGCATGGGCCAACTATAACATCGTGGGAACCATGAAGGATGCACTGAATGTTCCCATCGGCTTTGATACCGACGTGAACGGCTCTCTGCTGGGAGAGGTGACCTGGGGCGCAGCTCAGGGCCTTACGGACGTGGCGTATATCACCATCGGTACCGGCGTGGGTGGCGGTATTCTGTCCGGCGGTAAGGTGGTTCATGGTATGCTTCATCCGGAAATGGGACACGTGAAGGTGATCCCTGCTCCGGGGGATACCTTTGCGGGACGTTGTCCGTTCCACGGAAACTGCCTGGAAGGCATGGCGGCGGGGCCGGCATTGAAGGACCGCTGGGGAAAAACCGCTCATGAACTGGTGGATATCCCAGAGGTATGGGAGTATGAAAGTGATTATCTGGCTCAGGCATGTGTGATGCTGATCCTCACCATGAGTCCGCAGAAGATCATTCTGGGTGGCGGCGTAATGCATCAGATGCATCTTTTCCCGCTGATCCGGACCAAGGCGGCAGAGAAACTGAACGGATATCTGGAGACGAAGGAACTTGCGGATATGGACAACTATATCGTTCCTGCGGGATGTAATGATGATCAGGGAATCCTGGGTGCCGTGAAGCTCGGCTTGGATGCACTTGGACAATGATCATTTGTAGTTGAGGGCTTAAATGTTGGGATCCTTCAAGTCTTGGACGTGAAGGGTCCCATATCGGGATGTAATGGATATATCGGAGAAGGGGGGGCATGGAGTTTGAAAGAATGGACAAGAGAAGAAAAATACAGATACCTGAAGGATCCCCAGGAGCTGGTGGGATTGTATGACCGGATCCGAGGCTCCCGTTACCGCCAGACATTTCATAATCAGGCAGTGACCGGACTCATGAACGACCCCAACGGCTTCGTGTGGTTTGACAACCGCTGGCATCTGTTCTATCAGTGGTGTCCCTGGGGCGCGGTTCACGGCCTGAAGCATTGGTATCATATCGTGTCCAAGGATCTGGTGACCTGGAAGAACCTGGGAGTCTGCCTGCTTCCGGACCAGGAAGAGGGCTATGATAATAAGGGAGTATACTCCGGTTCCGCCATGCCCATCGGGGATAAGATTTATCTGTATTATACCGGGAATCATCGGGATCCGGACTGGATCCGACACGCATACACCTGTCTGGCACGTCTTGGAAATGACGGCTGGCCGGAGAAGTACCCGCTGCCTCTCTTTGGCGCCCATCCCGACTACACGGAGAATCAGAGAGATCC
The DNA here is from genome assembly GCA_902775555.1 of uncultured Lachnospiraceae bacterium. Taxonomy (GTDB): domain Bacteria; phylum Bacillota; class Clostridia; order Lachnospirales; family Lachnospiraceae; genus Eubacterium_Q. The sequence goes on from CACYMQ010000026.1 coordinate 25,930, forward strand.
GAAGATCATCTGCGGTGTGGAGGAAGGAACCTATTACATGCTCATCGGCGCTGAGACGAAGGAGAAGCATGGCTGTGTTCTTGTATATAAATCCGAGGATCTGCAGCACGGATGGCATTTTGAGGGGGAACTCTCGGTACCGGGATTTGAAGCCTTCGGCAATATGTGGGAATGCCCGTCCATCGAACGGATCGGCGGGAAGGATGTTCTGATCTTCTGTCCACAGCATCTGTCCATCCCCGGACGGGGAGGAAGCCAGAACCACAATGGTTATATCATGGGAACCATGGATTGGGAGAAGCTGACCTTCACACCGGACGGTCAGTTCCACGTGTTGGATTTCGGCTTTGATTCTTATGCGGCAGCCTGTGCCAACAATATTGAGGATGCGGACAAGGCGGTTCTCATCGCATGGATGGGAGTACCGGATGTGTCTTATCCGACGGATGAAGAGGATTGGGCCGGATGTCTGACCCTGCCGAGAGAGCTTACGGTCCGGGGAAGAAGACTGATCCAGCAGCCACTCCCGGAACTGAAAAAATTAAGAGAGGAGAAGGTGGAACTCAGGTCGAACGAGTTTGGTGCCTTCAAATTGCCTGAGGCTGCGGAGCTGGAGCTGGACTGCAGGGCCGGTCATGTTCGGGTTTATCTTTTCACGGATGAACGGGGTGAAGGCGGACTGGAGATCCGTTACAATGATGTGAAGCGTGAGATCACTGTGGATCGCAGCGGGCTGAAGACCCAGTTTAATCTTCAGGAGGGCACGGAGCGTACCCGTCCGCTGGAGAACGGGCTCCAGCATTTACGGATCTTCATAGACCGGAGCTCCGTTGAGATCTTTGTAAATGACGGAGATGCAGTATTTACCTCCAGAGTGTTCCCGCAGGAGACGGAGCATCATTTCCGGATGGAAGGGGATCTCTTCCCCAGACTTTGGACACTGAAGCCGGCAGTGAAGGAGGAATTCTTGATTTGAGGTTTCCGGAAGAATAAACGACGCCAATGACAGGGCAGACTGCAAGTGAATTTGTGGTCTGCCCTAAACTATAATATCTGAGGGTTGTAGGATATGACTTCCATCAGGGTTTTTGTGCGATAATGCCGGCAAACGGGAGTGTTTGCTAAAGTGCTCCCCTTGTCAAGGACATTTTTGATTTAGTTAGGGTTATAGTTTATAAAAAATATCGCAGTAGAAAAGTATGACAAACAGATAATAAAGGAGGTTGCTAGAACTTTTTCGTACTATAAAATTTACTTCGAAAGGAAAGAAGATATTATGAGTATTAATGAATACACCTATTTATGGACAAAAAAGGATGAGTTTGTTCTGGTAAATACCGAATACGGATATGGAATCGTAAACAAAAAAGAACAGACAGTTTTATCCATATCGGATGAGGAACTTGAAAAACAGCTGATTAATAAAATGCTGGAAGAAGGTAACAAGGTTTATGAGAATATTTTGGACGCCTACGCAGATGTCTAAGAACAAGTGGCAGAGGAGAAATCCCCTGCCTTTTGTGTTATTTTTCTTGTTTCTTTCGCGTGGGGGGGGTGAGTTCTTAGTTTCTTTCCGTTTTAAATTTCCCTGAAAAATGGTTTGACATGGTTTTGACCAACATACGCCTATTGTTTTCGTTAAGGATTATGTTAGAATGAGTTTAGATTATACCCCCAAATAGTAAAGGAGTTCCGATGGATTTTATAGATGCACTCAAACAGAATGATCTTGAGGCTGTTCGCAGATGCCCCAAGTCTGATCTGCACAACCATTTTGTGCTGGGTGGTAGTCGGCAGTATCTTCTGCAACATACGGGTAAGGATATTCAACCGATAAAAAAGCCGCTTCATTCCATGGATGAAATGCATGCCTGGAATCATCAGAATATGGGTGATACGTTTGAATCGGCCGAAGGCCGCAGGATGTTGATCCGGGCTGCGTTTGTGCAGGCGAAGGAAGATGGTGTTACGATTCTTGAAATAGGAGAAGATGTTTGGGGACTGGGAGAGTTTTTTCATGGAAATATAGAAGAACTTGTAGATGCATTTGAAACAGCTCACCTCGAGATTGCTCCGGAGATTGAACTCCGGCTTCAGATTGGGATGTCCCGACATTGTGATATCGCTTATTTGGAGGATTGTCTTTCTCATTTTTGGGGATGTAAGGCCTTCTATTCTATCGATCTTTATGGGGATGAACTGGCACAGCCGATAGAGAATTTCAGATCGATTTATCGAAGGGCGAAGGCGGAAGGGTTTAGATTAAAAGCGCATGTCGGTGAATGGGGGACAGCCTATGATGTACGCCGTGCGGTAGAGTGTCTGGAACTGGATGAAGTACAGCATGGGATAGCAGCGGCAGAAGATCCTTCAGTGATCCGTTTTCTGGTGGATAATCACATCCGGCTGAATATCACGCCTTCCAGCAATTACCTTCTGGGACGGGTCGAGGACTTAAAGACGCATCCCATTGCCCGTCTATACCGCAGCGGTGTTGATGTTACTATCAATTCCGATGATGTGTTGATTTTTGATTCAGATGTATCCAAAGAGTATCTACGGCTATATCAATGCGGTTGTCTGGATGCGCAGGAACTGGACGATATCAGGCTGAATGGATTAAAATCAATATAATCTCGGTATTCCAGATATTATTATTGGAGGAATCATTCATGGCAGAGAATCAAAATATCGAATATAAAGAATCCTGGCGGGATGAATACCTGAAGTGGATATGTGGCTTTGCCAATGCTCAGGGTGGAACTCTCTATGTCGGGATAGATGATGCCGGAAATGTTGTGGGTGTACAGAATGTCCAGAAGCTGATGGAAGACATCCCGAATAAGATCCAGGCAGGCCTGGGCATTGTTGCTGATGTGAATAAGCATACGAAGGATGGGAAAGACTATTTGGAGATCAAGGTGAAACCGAGTTCATTTCCCATCAGTTATCATGGTGAATTCCACTATCGGAGCGGAGCCACCAAGCAGCAGCTGACAGGTGTTGCCCTGTCAGAGTTCATCATGCAAAAGACCGGCTTCCGCTGGGAAGATGTGACGGTTGATAATATTACGGTCGATGATCTGGATGATGAGAGTTTTAAGATTTTCCGGAGAGAAGCACTTCGTCGAAAGAGAATGACGGAAGATGAGCTGAATATTCCAAATGAGGAACTGCTGGAAAAGCTGCACCTGATGAAGGATGGAAAATTGAAACGGTCAGCCGTTTTGTTATTTTATCATGATCCGGCGGTCGTTCAGAACGGAAGCCATGTTCAGATAGGAAGATTTGGAGAGGGTGCTGACATTCTGTATCAGGATATGCTGGAAGGATCTTTGATCTCAACTGCGGATAAAGTGGTCGATCTCATCTTTCTGAAATACCTGAAGGCTAAGATCACATTCGAACATGACAGGAGGCTGGAAACCTTTCCGTTCGCGAGAAATGCGGTCCGTGAGGCCGTTTATAATGCGATTATTCACAACTGCTATATGTACGGAGCACCGATTCAGATCCGGATCGAGGATGAGGCTATGATCATCAGTAACAGTTGCATTCTACCGGAGGGATGGACCGTAGATACATTTATGGAACCTCATGATTCCAAACCATATAATCCGGACATTGCAAATGTTTTTTATCGCGCCGGGTATATCGAGCATTGGGGAAGAGGCATTCAGAAAATATGCGATGCGTGCAAGGAGCTTGGTGCAGAACTGCCAAGATATGAGCTGATCGGACGAGGACTTAGGGTGCATTTTAAAGCACTCGAAAGTGCGCTTATAGATCCGCCCAAAGCACCAAAGAACCAAAGTGCCAAAACAGATGGCACTTTGGATGACACTTTGGCACTTAGGATCATAGAAATAATTAGCGTCAAGCCTGATATCACACTTGATCAATTGTCAGCAGAGGCCGGAATTGCCAGAAGATCATTGGTGAGATATATGAATACTCTTAGGGAAACCGGTCGCATAGAGCGAGTTGGTGGAAAGAGATATGGGCACTGGAAAGTACGAGGCGATGGGAAATCTGAGTAAGCGTCTGATCAGTCCATGGCACCAAACCGACAGTATGTCGGAAACTGATTTAGAGGGTAGTGTTAGAGTTAAATCCTGACACACTTTTCGAAAAAAGGACGGAAAAAGAAGGCACAGGACGAAACTCCCGGGAGCGTTGTCCCTTAAGTAATAAAATACCACTCCTGCGATGGGCAGTCACGAAAGTGGCTGTCCATCTTCCATATTCTTTTGACCTTTTTGGGGGAAGGTGTCACAATCAGGTCAGATTTTTAGTCTT